>DASZPS010000089.1:0-29901 GCA_035549955.1 Lacunisphaera sp.
CGAGGCGGTGTTGTTTGAGGTGCTGTCGCGCCGCAAAATATCCGTTCCACTCGGGATCGAACGGATTCGCCTTCGCTTGGATTTTGAGATGCCGGCGTATCTTGGTCTCGGCGGCATAATGCAGCCGAGCCCATTCCGGCAAAAGGATAGACTCGCTTGAGAGGTATGCTGTCATCCAGCTTGATGAGAAAGCACACGGGGTAGTTTTGGATGAAGCGATTGCCATCTTGTGCTGTTCTTGGTCGGTAGGCGGCTTTGCCGTAGAAGACGTAGAGCAGTTCCTCGACGAACTTCGAACAGTGAAAGGGACGGAGTTCACGCTGCTCGAGTGCGGGCCTGGCGCTGTACACATCGCAGGTGTGCGTACCGTACAGCAATGGCGACGACGGCACTACCGCATCGATGTGCTTCGCGAAGCGACTCAATGCGGGCCCTGAGGTTAAACCAAGAGTGGGCGTACTCATTTGGCGGGTGCTGCCGAGGGTGTTAAGTAAGTAGCATACACTCGGAGGCTTGGCGAACGAAGACCGGTTGATTACAAAATAAGTGACAATGGTGGGAGCGGAAAGCCCACTGTTCGAGCAGGATCGGCCGAACATGTCTTGCGAGCGGGTCCGGCCGGAACTCTCAGCACGACGACAGAATCCCTGGCACCGGAGACACCATCGAGACCGGCGAATCCGGCAGCGGGTATGGGAACGAGAAAGTTTGGTGGCTATTGCCAATGTGCCAGGAGGAGAGGCTTGATCGCTATCCGTGCGCGAATGCAACCGGCTCATTATCAGCATCTCGCAAAAGCAGTAGAACGGTATTTCTTCTGGGTGAGCACCAATGACGGTGCGCCACCACTGACTCACTAGCTCCGTCGCCGATGACATGCACGCCCGGAGGCGGCGAGTCGTTGCAGATGCCGCCCCGAGCTCGATCCTTCAGCATGGCCGGCCTGATCAGCGAGAATCGAGATGAGCGGACCCGAAGTCCGCTTGTTGGCACGTGGTGACGGCGCGGTTGACGGGGATATGTCTCCGTTTGACGGGGCCTCGGTTGACAGCCGCTTTGCTACCGCTATGCCTCAACCGCCTGCGGGGCCGCAACGGCATCATCGAATATGCATAACCCCCTGCCGTTCCCATGATCCTGCCGCGCGAATACTACTCCAGATACATTTCGGATCGCCTCAGCATCCTTGCTGTGATCATCAAGGCGCGTACTCGAGCTGAAGATACGTCGGCAAATGTCGTGCTCGAGACTATCGTTGAGCACCTCTTCAATGCGCTATTTGGCTGGAAACTGAAGAACCTCAACGAGACAAAGCGTAATTATCAAGCGGTGGATCTCGCGGACACGAAGCGGCGACTAGCCATCCAGGTAACGAACCAAGATCGTGGGTCCAAAATCACGGGGACGGTTAAGAAGTTCCTCCGACACAATCTTGCTTCCGAATACGATCGTCTGCTCATCTTCTTTCTCCTAGAAAAAAAGCCACATTTACCCAAGGCACTTGTCCACGCGCATCGCAAACCCAGGATCGATACGTGGGATATTGCCGATCTATTACGCCGCGTACGAAATCTGAGCAGCCTGCAAGCACTCAAGCGCGCGGCGAGTGTATTGAAACGCGAATTGGGTGATCTGGACGCTCCACAGCCGCGTCGACCGCGTGGTAGGCGAAAGCCCTTGGCCCCGAAGCTGATCGCCAAGTTCCAGGTGGACGAAGACGGCGACCTTTGCAAAGTCGGGAGAGGAAAACTCCCGGAATACTGTATATACTTGGGCGTTGAAGGCGCGCCACCTCGGACCACGAGCGTGCGTTTCAACATCCTCGATGATACATTTGCGGATAACCCGTGGACCTTGCGTCGCAATCAGGGGCCCGTTCGTTCGGCACTGGACTATCTTACCGATGACATGCGTTCTTACGGAGATGTGGCCGTCGTGGTCGAGGGTCGCAGCGCTGCGGGTGCGAAGCTCTGGAGCATTGAATCGACGCTCTACGAGGCATTGATCCGCTTTTATGGGGATCGCGTGGTCAATCGCAAGGTCAGGCGCGCATTGAACCAAATAAAGGCAAATTAGCGACCGTGCTTGGCTGGGCTTGAAAGGTGCGTGCCGTGCTACCGCTGGATCCCGAGTCGCGGATCCGTCTTTCAAAATCCACTTTGGTGGACCAGTCCGACTCCCGCTACCGCATAACTGCATTTGCCACCGCATCCTGGTTCGCCGTAGACAAAATCCGTTCCACGGACCTAAGGCGTTTGGTATACTTCATGGCGATGTCTCAGCTGCGTCGGCATTCCTGGACCAGCCGACAATAGAGATTCAGACGACGCATGCCATCAATCGTAACCACAGGGGTGAGCGCAATGCGCGGATCGCCCACTACAATCGCGAGCACCTGCGCTCGCGAGATGGCCACGTTCATCCGGTTTTCGTCGAGGATGAACTCGATGCCGCGGCTGCCGTATTCTCCGTAGCTGGAACACATCGAGGCGAAGACCACCGGTGCTTCCTGGCCCTGAAACTTGTCCACCGAGCCCACACGGGCTTCGGGCGGGAGTTTTTCCCGAAGCTTGCGCACCTGTAGGTTGTAGGGCGCGACGAAGAGGATGTCGCCCCAGCCGAGCTTCCGCGTCTTCCCGTCGCGGTCCACGCACCCGCGGCCGATGAGGCGGCTGGCAAGTTCCACTGTGTGGGCCACTTCCTCGTCGCTGGCCTGGACATTCCCGTCGTGCACGACCGGCTCGAACATGACCCCAGCCTCCAGCTGGTCGAGCGGGTGCTTTCCGCCGGCCACCGGCAGCAGGCGTTGCTGCTCGTTGCCCGTCGCCGCCCGCAAGCGCCCCTCGTACGCGAGATCGGAGATGAACCGGCAAATTTCCGGGTGCATCCGCCGCGATTCGGGCAAGAACAGCCCCAGCGATTCGGGAATCGTGGCGTGCCCGGCCAGGAAATAATTGAGCGCGGACGAACCGCTCTCGCCGGGATGGGTTCCCTGGATCGGTTGCTCGAGCTGCATTTGGTCGCCCAGCAGGACGATGTTTTTCGTCGCCCGGGACATGCCAGTGAGGTTGGCCAGCGACACCTGCCCGGCCTCGTCCACGAAAAGGTAGTCCAGCTGGCCGACCCACTCCGGGCGCGTGAACAGCCAAGCCGTCCCGGCCACGACGCCCCCCTGGTAACTCCCGAGGGCCGTGGTGGAGCTTTCGACGTGCTTGACGCCCGGCACTTCGGCAAAGAACGGGTCCTCGCCGCTCTCGCCGACCTTGATGCCCGCCAGCTTGCCGTTCATGCGCTCGTTGCAACTGCGGAGCAGGTGCAGGATGGCCTTGTGGCTGTTTGACGTAACCCCGACCCGCTTGCCCTGTCCGAGCAGAGCTTGGATCATGCACGAGGCAGTGTAGGTCTTGCCGGTGCCCGGCGGCCCCTGCAGGCAGAGCGTCGCGGCATCCATCGCCGAGACGATCCGCACCGCGGCGGCGACCGCGTCCTCGCCCGACTTTCTTAACGGTTCGCCGGGCTTCACGCCGGCGACTGACGGCGGCTGCCGGCGCAGGAACTGGGCGAGGGCGGGGGGCAGCGTTTCCTTTTGCTCCCACGTGGTGATCACTGCGTGCAGCGCATCGCGCAATGCCTCCGACGAAATTACCTCCACCGGCAGGAACGAGGTCAGCGCGGGCATCGCCCCACCGAGCTTCTTCAACGTCGGCCCGCCCACCTTGACGCGGAGGAAGCCGGTTTCATCGAGGGTCAGGATCTCGAACTTCACATCGAGATTCTCTACCGGCATGATCTTCTTCTCGACTGCCAGCTTGGTGTCTTGCGTCGGGTCAAACTGGTAGTCGAAAGCCAGTGACTTGTCGACCTTCACTCCCGTCGTCGAAGCCAGTACGGCCTCTCCGATGCACGCGATGTCGTCCTTGAGTTCTTGATGGGTCATCGCGGCGCGGTCAAACATCCGCCACCACACCGGTTTCTCCTCCCGCCGGTGGAACCCGACCAAGTCGCTGCAGATGACATGCACGGCCCGTTTGTCGACCTCTCTCGCAGCCAGCGCCTTTTGGTCGAGGCTCTTGACCAGGCGCTGCAACTCAGCGAACGCCGCCGCCTTCTCTGCGTCCTTTACCGGATCCGCCTTCGCCTCGGCCCGGGAGGCCGCTGGCACGTACTTCAGCCCCGCTTCTTTCTGCTTTATCCGCAGCCATTCAGCCAGCTGCACAGTCGAGATGCAGTCGTCGCAGTTGTAATCCCGGATGCCCTGAAGGATCGTGGATTTTTCCCAGTTGCGCGGTTCGCCGCTTTCCATCCAGCGGGCGTATTCCACGATGGACTGGCCGGCGGTCGCCACCGCCCCCTGCCGCGCCGGTCGGTAGAGATGCTCGATGTACTTGATCGAGTAGCTCTCCTCGCCGACGCGCAGGCCCTGCTTCACCACTTGATAGAGGTCGACGAACACGTTGCCGCGCAGCAGGTCATCCACCTGATCCTCGCGCGTTCCGTGACGCCCCATCAACTTTCGGAGTGCTGCCACCTCGTAGTTGGCATAGTGGTAGATGTGCATGTTCGGATGGGCTATCCAACGCGCATAGGCCCAGTCCACAAATTGCTCGAAGGCCAGTTTCTCCTCCTCGGCATCATGCGCCCACCAGTCGCAAAAGATAGGCTTACCGTCCTTCATGTATACGGCACCGAAAAGGTATTCGAGACCCTGGCCGAGGAGGGGATAGCCCTCCATGTCGAAGTACGCATCTCCTGATGAGGCCGGCGGCAGCAAAGCGAACCCCCGCCGGTTCTGACCATCAGGGGTCAGAATCCGATACTCGGCAGGAACCACTTCGTCAGGTTTGGCGACTTGCCTTCTCTTCTCGGTCGCAATCTGCAACTGCGCCTGCTCAACCAGCCCGCTCAACGCATCCGCAGCTAGACCGTCTACGCCCTGTCCTGTGAAGCCGGCCAATTGGCTAACCGTCGAAATCCCTGCCGCCTGTAGCTTCTTGATTTGCCCGACCGTAATGTTGGCGACTCGAACAAGGTGATCCAAGTCTCTCAGTCGTTTATCGGCGTAGCTCGCCCAACGTCCGTGATCCGCCCGCGGGTCGGGTTCCGGCGGACTTCCCGGATCAAACGTAGCCATCTGTTCCAGGAATGCCTGCTTAAGCCCACGGTAGTAGTAGAAGAAGTCTGCCGTATTGAAGGCCGGGATTTCGAGGTTGCCGAGCACCACCCGGAGTTTTTGCGGGCGCGTGCCAACAATGGTCTCCATCATTTCCGCGTAGCAGCAGAGCTGCACCAAGTAATAGGGCTTCGGCTTTCGCGCGAGCTTGGTGTCCCAGATTTCGTAGCGAATCTCGCCATTCGGCGTCGAAGTGTCTCTCACCAAAAAGTCGGTAAATCCGATAAATTCACCGGCCTGCAGACAGCCCTGGTAGATGATTTCCCGTCCCGCCGTCATTGCTGCCACCGTCTTTGCAAAAGCGTCCGGATCCTTGCTATCGATTTCGACGATATCGCGACGCTCCTTCTTCAATGATGCTAGAAACTCCGCCTCGTGCTTGTCGCCGGTGGCAGCAATTAGCTGCAATTCCTCGGTTTCAGCATCTGGCTTGACTAGGTCCGGTTGCTCTTTGCTTAGGCGTTCCATCCAACTCGCAAAAGGTGACTCCATGAACCGAATAAGGTCGGTGGCCGAATAAACCATCTTTCCTGTGTGCTTGTCTTTTCTCATGGCCCGGAAGCTTTGCTGAGGTGTCGTTCCGCAAATTGTTGTAGCAGTCGCGCGGTGTGCAGCGCATCCGGTAGGGCCCGGTGCTTCTGCTGATCATCCAAGTGTTCTTTGATGGCGACTTCCTGCGAACCCGCGCCGAATCGCGAATGAAACAGCGCGATCGATTGGACATCCAACAGTCGGTGCCGAAACGGCCACGGACGCTCGGCACGCTCATAGAGGTTCCGAAGGAAGCCTGCATCGAACCAGATATTCCAACCGGCTAGGAGCGGCGCTGCTTTCGAACCCACCATTTCGGCGTGAAACCGTTCGAGTGCCTGAGCCGCTGTCGGTGCCGTTTTCAACTCTTCAGCTGAAATCCGATTCACCGCCATCGCTTGCGGAACCAACTCCGCGCCTTTCCAGGGTGCGATCAGCGACGAAAACTGCGCCACCGGCTTTAACGTCGTATCCAACAGAATCGCGCCCAACTCAAGGCAGGCGTTCCGCTGCGGATCGAAGCCAGAGGTTTCGACGTCAACGACCAGGACGGGCTGCTGAAATGGTTGAGGAGTGCTCATGCGGTGGAATCAAAAACTAGCTTGGTATCCCGCTCGGTCTTGAGGAGTTCCTCGAAGTCCCGCATGAACCAATCGTGCCCGCCTGATGGCTTGCCGGTGCGGCGGAACGAGAAACATGGAATGGGTGTCGCTGCATTCTTGGAACTTGAGAGTGGCCGCGGCGTATAATACAGCAAATCATCGAACCGGTAGAAGCTGTGGTTGATCATGTTTCGGCTATGGTAGACGAGTGCGCGGCCCGGGGTCTTGCTCTTCTTCTTCGCCTCAGCGGCGGCGGATCGCAGGGCATTAGTCCCTTCCGCGATCTTCTGCTTCAGCTCTGTAATCGGCTTGTCCTCGAAATGGTGCGATAGCGCCGACAACGCGGGGCTATCGTCTGCTGTGATGCATGCCCGCAACTTCAGCTCGGGGCGCTCCAAGGCCCGTGCAAAATCCTGGTGGTAGGTGGAAAGCCACAGGCCGCCGTAAATGTTGCAGAAATCAATCTCACGGGACGAACGAATCAGTTCTTTAAACTTCACGTCCCGGAAATCAATGTAGCCCTCTGCTAATCCGGCGATGTTCATCCCGCCGCTGAGAGGCTGAAAGATCTCCGGCGGCACCAGCCCGGCTGCCGACATACTGGGTACTAAGCCGATCCGTTGTTGCCGGTGGGCGATAATTTCCTGGGCTATGCATTCGTGAACTTCGGGGTTCGCCCAGTAATCTGCATGCAACGCGAGCGGGTTCATGCTCAATCCGCTTCTGATCGGCTTGTCCTCTACCTTGCGGTAATTCTTCAACTTCTGCATGGGAAACGCGACGAGATCACGTTCATGAATAATATTTACCCAGCGTCGGAAATTATCGGGTCTCGCGCCGTCGGCTACCAACGTGAACAGCGACAACGGCGAACCCATCGTGAACACGGATGTATGCCCGACCAGAGCATTGAAGTCCGCATAGCGGTAACGGAGAAAGCCGCCGATCAAGTCGTGGAGAATAACGGTACCTAGACTGTGGCCGACGACGATGATCGATACCGGCTCGCGGGTGGCGTAGGCCTTGGAAAGAGCATCGCGGATCTGGTTAAATACGGACTGCTTAATTTGCTCCTGGAACTGCCCCAAGTAGCCGAAGACATCCCCGAGCAGATTTACGGACAGGTTGCGAAAAGGCGTGTACTTCGCCACTGCGTTGATCAGCGTCTTCCACCTAGATTGTTCGGCGAAAAGTTCGGGATACAGCGTACGGTAGAGATTGGCTTGGGCGTCCGTGCCGATGTTCGCCCAATACAGTGAATGATATGACACGAGGTGGGTGGACTCCACATCCGTCCAGTCCCTCGGAAAGTTCTTCTTCTGTACAGCAATCAGCTTTTGGAGTCGTTGGTCGACTCCCGCCGTCAAAGGCTCGGCAAAGTCCTGGTTCTGGTTGCCGATCCCGTGGATGATGAAACAGAGCGTAGGCATGCGACTTAAACGTCCCGCGGCCCCGGTTCGCTACGGGAGTAGTGTGGCTGCGCTTGGCCGGGCAGCGCAAGCTGCTTTGGACTAAGGAGGCCAAAATAGTTCATCGGGAGAATAAGAGGCAGTTTTGATGCCCCAATCTTACCCGATAGGATAGGACAATTGCGGTCCTAGGCGTGTCTGGCCTCAGCGGGGCTAGGACAGCCCATGTCTTAGCAGGCCTGCGATACTCACCTCATCATTTCTTTACTCATGAAAACGAATTACCGCATCCCCCGTACTCCCATCCACGAAATCCGTTCCGCTCTGGCGATCTTGGGTTTTCGCACACGCGAAGATTATGATGAGTTGGTGCATGATAGCGATCAAGGCCACTGTCGCCTGAGTCTCTGTCGCCAAGAGCTAGGGCAACTGGTCCGCTGTTCCATTTCACTGGAGGAAGAACGTCTCCTGGGCCGGGGCCTCGAGTTGTTCAATGAATTGGCCGGTGAGGGTCACCCGGTCGTTGCCTATGGCATTGGCCGTGGCCAGATCACTTTCGAATTCGAGTGGCTGCACCCGGGCGCGGTCACTTGGTCTTTCTCTGCCGATCGCGTTCGCTGTCTCATGCAACGGCTGAACGACTCTGTGGGCCCGCGTCCACAGCCGCTCCGTCGCAGACAGGTCGCCTACCGCCGCCTCTCGACCGAGCTACTGGAAGGCGTCCTCGCGAACGTGGTCACCGCCGCCTAACCCGGTAAAGTTTGGCTGTGGTTTCAGCCTGTTCGGCGACCAGTCTCCGGAATTCCTCCGGCGCAATCACCTCGGCTTTGTCGCCCCAACCGAGCACCCACTTGAGGATTTCGTCGAGCCCGCCAAGTTGAACGGTGAATTCCAGGCGACTATCCGAAAGGTCTCTTGTCTCCTGAGATTCATGCCAGAAGCGTTCACGCACTTGGTCGGCGGCACTTGCTGAAAAATGAATGACAATCCGGTAGTCACCCGTGCCGACGAAGGCCCCGAAGGCTTTTCCGAAGTGTTTTTCCGGAGAAAAGTCATCGGGACGCACAAACTTGCACTGCGTTGCGCTGAGACCCTTCATGCGCGCTACGGCAAAATTTCGAAGCGCATTTCGATCAAGATCGAATCCCACCAGATACCACGAGTTCTCGCGGTTCGCCAAATGATATGGGCGAACCCTCCGGACTTCCTGCTTAGCCTGTCCGGGTTTTCTATATGAGAACTCAATTTCCAACGAAGTATTAACAGCACGGGTAAGGAGTTCGAAAAGTTTCAAGTCCGCCTTGCCTAAGCCAGCGTGATGGAAGGAGACGTTTTTCAGTGTGCCGGTGGGAGAGAAGCTGATTCGATCTTCGAGCCCCGCGCAGAGCTTTTCAAATGCGTGAGCTAGTTGAGTGTGGTAAGGCGTTCCCTTATATTGTTGCAGTGCTTTTTGGGCGACTAGCAGGGCAAGAAGTTCGCGTTCCGTGATCTGCACAGTAGGAAAACTCTTCACCGCCGAGGTATAGCACCATGAGAAGGTGTGCCTGTCGTACTCAGCCGGGAGGTCGAGTTGATCACGCATGAACGCGAGGTCCCGCATGATTGTTTTGGTGGAAACTTCCAGTTGCTCCGCCAGCTTCGTGCAATTGGTCGCGGCGCCGTCCTGCAATATCTCGTGGATTCGAAGCATGCGAGCCAGCGGTGGCCGGGATCGAGGGGTGGGGCGCGGAACAGGCATTGAGGAGTGCGTTTCCACTGCTTTTAGAGACCGCCCATCTTTGGCCAACTACAGAAGGAGCCGGGATAGGACAGCATTTGTACGAGGGTCCCTGATACAATTTGAAGCATGCCTTGCTTTCGCCAGCATTTAATCATCAACGTGGTAACGGTTGCTGCCATTGATACGGTTTGTCAGTTGTTGGAGATGCAGAAGGACCGCGCGAAGCGGTTTGATTGGGGGCGACTGGTAGTCGGGACAGGGGCAGCCGCTGTCGCAGGAGCCTTGCCCGATTTGCTGGAGCCTTCTCTGGGCAACCCGAATCATCGCGGGTTTTGTCACAGTCTAAGTGCGGCCATTTTGGTTTGGTGGCTGGTGGAAGGCCGGCATTCAAGCGCTTGGTCGATTTCCACCCGTCGAATCATGCGTTGCGCGGCGGCTGGCTATACCCTGCATCTGCTGGCCGACCTATTCCTTTGCAAGGGAAAGGGAATGGGAGTCTTTGACCGCGATATTTAATTCGCGGAGAAAAGCATGGTCAGGCTGTGAAACATGGACAGCGCGCTGACACGGGTGACCGAGGTTGATGGCCATGAGAGATCCGGCTCTTGCTTGGCCCGTTCCGCGAAATTTTCCGCCGGTCACCCTCGGCAGCTTCGGGGCCCGCAAAAATCACGCCGTCACGGCCAGCCGGTAGTCGATGGCCGCCAAGGCCAGGGAAAGTTCCAGAAATTCCCCACGCTCGCCCGGGGGGATCGTTTTCAGCCACTCGGACATGCGGGCCAGTTTCACGGGCAACAGGGCCTCGACGTCGTGCCGGTCCCGGCGGTGGGCAAACTTCTCCAGCACCTGCGCGACGGTCAGGTTCGTCTCGACCAGCGCCAGCACCGACGCGGAACTCGTGGCGGTCAGCCCCCGGGCGAAACCCAGCCAGCGGATAAGATCGGGATCCACCTTCAGCCCGATTTCGCGATGGACCACGCCCGTCACTTGGTTGCGCAGGTCCGGTCGGTCGTCGGACACATTGTGATGGGCATCGGAGGCGGCGCCCACCGCCGACGCTTCCCAGCGACCCTGGCCGGCCGGTGCCTTCTGTCGGGAAAGAAACGCCGTGAGTTCTGGCCTGCGGGTAACCACCAGGGCATCGACGCAAAGTGCATCCCGCGGCGGGCAGAAGGACGAGCGAGGATCGGACTCCAATTGGAGCCAGTCCCGGAAAGAACCGTATTTGCGCAGGGCGGCGAAGGGTCGGTCCAGGTTGCGCTTCAGGAAGTGAAGATCCGGGTAGCAGGTTTTCTCGGTGACGACCCGGACGGTCATGCCATGTCGGCCGTCCATAGTGGCGACATCCTTGATCCCCCACAGGGCACTCGGGTGAAGCTGGACCAGCCCCGCCCGCCGGTGCCGGTCGATTTCGGCCTCAAAAAAGGCCTCCCGCACGCGCCGGTAGGCGGCACGATGCGAATGGGGCTGCCATTCGGCCTGGGGCGGCTCGCGCACCGCTTCGATCTCCAAGGTCCGCCCCGGCGCGGTCACGGCCCACGGCCGCACCGCGACTGTCTGCACAGGTCCGCGGCCGAGCCGGTAGGAAAACGCCAGCGGCAGGGTGTTCGGGGCCTCGTCCCGCAGGAAATCCCAAGGGGCCTCCCGTCTAGTTATGCTCAGCCGGTAACGGTGAGCCCGGCGGGGCGGATCGGCCTCGAGTTTGATGGTGAAGTGGGGGAGCGACCAAGCCAGACGGCGCTCGATCTGCTGTTTCAAGTCGGCAAGGGCATTCGTGATGGTGCCGCTCTGACGTTTTCGCTCCTCCAGTCCGCCCTTCGGGGCGTTGCCAGGCCACAGGGCGGCAATTTCAGACCGAGGCACCCAGCCGTCGCCGGAGGTGCGCCGGGAACTCAGCAACTCGAGCACGCGGGCCAGCCGTCTCCCATTCTGCTTCGGAAACTGGGCGTTGGCCGCCGCCACGACGTAGTCGTGCAGGCAGGCGGGCTTCTGTCGTGGCGGGTAGCGAGCCGGTGTGCTCATGAACCGAAGTTCACCAAAAATGCTAAACATGTCCGGAGGGAAAGGAAGCCGAAAAAATCAGGGGGGCAGCCTCTATCCAGATGATCGTGTATATTATAAATGACCGAAAACCATTTTCCGCGAACTACGATGCTCACACTTACCAATCCTCCCGTTGATCTTCCCCGCATTTCCCTCAATCCCCTCGGGGAATTTCCCTTTGTCACCGAGGCCAAGAAGGTCGAGATCCTAGCCGACCAGCGCTTCGGAAACGATTTCAAGGCGCCCTATTATCAATCCGCCAGCTGCGCCACGGTGCGGGCCCTGAAAGGACACCGCCTTGACCCTGCCGAAATCCTTGAGGAGATCGACAAGCTCCGCCGCACAGCGCCCCGCAGCGACCAGCACGCTGCTAAGCTCGGCAACAACATCGAGATGCTCACTCGTTTCCTCAAGATCAAGGGCGAGCTGGTGCCGAGCGCAGGCGACCGCCGCGCGGTCCGCCGTAGTGCCAGCCTTGTCCTCGACGGCGTGACGGTAAGCGTTCGCCCGGAGTTTATCATAACCGATCCTCGCACCGGGCTGTTTTCGCTTACCAAATTCCGCTTCAGCCAGAGCAAGGTTTCGGGCGACGCGTCTGAAATTATCTTGCTGGTCCTGTTCAAATACGGCCAGCAACTCGTAGTTCCCGGTTTTCAACTCGATCCCTCCGCGACCCGCCTAGTCGACGTTCACTCCGGCAATATCATCTTCGCCCACACCTTGCCGCGCATCCGCGAAAGCCAGTTGCAGTCTGCGTTGCGCGAGATTCGCCACATTTGGCCTAACCTAAAGCGGCCAGAACTTCCGCGGCCACCGGATCACGGACAAAACTGACTACGACGACAATCCCAACCACTTCCATTACCGTCATGGCCATCGTAAGAACCAAGGATGATTTCGGCGTCGCCACAGAAGGTGCCGGCGCCTTCGATGTCATATACAAGCCTGGCGTAGCAGTGCCTTTTTCAGGAATCTATCGCTGTACCGGTTACGGCGACGAATATGCGCTGAATAAAGGCAATCCCGCGCCTCCACAAAATCATCATCAGCATCCCGCGCTGGCCGGGGGCAAAGCAGCTGCGATCGAATGGAAGCTGCTGGTCTACGCCCAAACTAAGTGACGCTAGTCGTATGATTGGCCTTCGGAAACGGTACATCGAGACGCGGTTGTTTCTTCCTTTGACGGGCCTTTTGACGACGTCGAGGTCGAGGAGTCTATGGGGAGGCGCCCGGGAACCTGAAGTTCGCGGTCTTAATCGGCATGTCTGACCGATCAGCAGCAATATGTTTTTGTAGGTCGAGGCCATTGAGACCCGGAAGGTTCACATCCAAGATCAGGCAACTGGCCGTCAGGAGACGCGGACGGGTGAGGAACTCTTTGGCCGACGCGAATATTTCGGTTTGCCACCCGGCGCTATGGAGCAGCGCTTCCACCGATTCACGTATCGAGATGTCGTCATCGACCACAGCCGCCATGACCGAGATGACAGAGGGGACTTTGTGCGCCGGATTGACCGAGAAATCACGCAACTTCCCCAAGGGTTTGGGAAATTCTCTTCCTGTGTGTGGTAGGAGGAATGGGTTGCGAGGACATATCCCTCGCTCTCTCCATTCCCGTCGCGAGCGTCAGGCAGCGGATCAGGCAGGTCCGCGAAAACATGCGCTCAAAATTGTTTTCCGAACGTGACGCGGTCGGACTCACCAAGCTACAGGCGGTGGAGAAGGGGAGTGAATGAATGGCCCCCGTGGGCAAACTGCCCAGGCCGAATCCGCTATGATATTCGTGACATTAGTTCTCGCCTTGCTGATTGCCCTTGTCGCCATCGACGAAGAGGCAGCCAGTGAGTAGTCAGTTATTTGCCACAGGATTTGCCAGAAAGCAGCTTTTCGCTGGCATTCGTTTCCACTCGATGTAAGTTCTTTCCTGTTCTAACTCGCTCATAACAACTCAAAAGCACGTCCAATGAAGCTTTTAGGTTGTTGCGGACTCCCCGGTTCGATTCCCCGTGGGAGCACCACTTAAGTTCTTCACCAGAAGGACTTCCTTTTTCAGGACTGCTAGGTTGCCAGTTGACGTGGCAATCCGCCCCATTTGCCAGTGTCGAAAGGACGGTATTGATGCGGGTGCGGGAACGGCTGCGGCCCGAACTCGTCGGGCGGGTGACCGATCTGGTCGTCTTTGCGCGGCTGGACTATGTCACTCAGCGCGCGATCTGTGAAAGCATGATCGCGACGGAGATCGCCCGGCTCGCTGCATTGGGCCATCCTCTACAGATGACGCCGGCGGTACTCGAATTTCTGGTGCGGCGCGGCTACCACCGGACGCTGGGCGCCCGGCCCATGCGCGGCGCGGTAGAGCGCTTCTTGCGGGAGGCGGTTACTGCGCACCTGTTGGCGGGTCGCCCTCCCGGCGGAAAGTTGGTAGCAGCGGAGACCGAAGATCGTCTGCTGATTGCGCCGTAGTCCGGTCCGGACACCCGGCGCACCGTCTACAGAGAGGAAGAAGGTGTTTCCTTCATCCTTAAAGAGTCGCCGGGGTGTGAATAAAGAATTACGCACACTAGCTTGACTGCATA
This sequence comes from Lacunisphaera sp., assembly GCA_035549955.1. GTDB lineage: Bacteria > Verrucomicrobiota > Verrucomicrobiia > Opitutales > Opitutaceae > Lacunisphaera. Next base: position 14,052 of record DASZPS010000089.1, read on the forward strand.
AAAACAACTGATTCCCTTCCATTATGCCGGACCCGGAGAAAACCAAGGCTGCGTTGCTGGATTCCACCAAGGACTACAGCCACCGCTTCGCGGACGTGGTACATTTCCTCGGGGCCACCGGTTGGAAGATGCGCACCAAGGGTAGCCACCATATCTTCACCCGCACGGGGGTGCTTTACCCCCTCAATCTGCAGGTGGAGAAAAGCGGCAAAGCCAAGGCTTACCAGATCAGGCAGGTGCGCCGGGTGCTCCAGCAGTTCAACCTGTAGCCGCCTATTTCCCCTCCACCCTCGAACATTAAACACCCGAAACGAAAGAACAAGGAGACGACTGTGAAAACGACGATCAAGGATTATGCCGTGACCCTCTATTGGGATGAACGCGCGGGCTATTTCGTGGCCGAAATCCCCGAAATCCCCACCTGCGCGGCGGATGGTCCCACCCAAGGCGAAGCCCTGGCTAATCTCCAAGAGACCTTCGCCGTGCTCAAGGAGACTTATCAGGAAGAGGGTCTGGAGTTGCCGGTGCCCAATCCGGAGCTGCCGTTCTCCGTCGTCCAGCTCTCCGCACTGGCGGACGTCGTCAAAGTATCGCGCTTGGCCGAACTGGCGGGCATTCCCGGCCAAACCCTTGCGACCAAGCTCAAGCGCGGCACGGAATTCACCCTGGGAGAATCCCGGCGGCTCGCCGATGCGCTTTCGTCCTTCGCGGATATCATTGTGACCGCCCACCATGGTCATTGGTGGGCCGAAGCCAAAAGTCCCGCCGCCGGAAAACCTACCAAGTCCGAGCGACCCTGGGTTGCCTCGGACGTGAAAAAGCTCGCCCACTTTGTCGAACAAAACACTCCCACCCGAGTGATCGGATTTAAATTGGGACGGTCCGAACGATCGGTCTACAAAGCGGCATCAGAACATGGGATTTCACTGAAGCCGGCAAATAGTGATCGGTTGGTTGGTCGAGGTTCGCCCAAACAGGCAAGCCGGGTTTCCTCACTTCATTCGCGCAATGGTTAGCTGCTCCAGATTTGTCGGTTACTGTTGTGGCTTGGTTGAATCGGGTATGCTATGATGCTCTACGACGCATTCATTTCCTATGCCAGTGAAGATCGGGCGGGTTTTGTCCGCCCTTTAGTCGAGGCACTTAAAAAGGAGCGGCTGGAAATATGGTATGACGAATTTAGCCTGAAGCCCGGTGACAGCCTGAACGGATCGATCAATCACGGCCTCGCGAAGTCCCGCTACGGCATCGTCATCCTCAGTCCGGCGTTTTTTCGAAAGAGGTGGCCGGAATGGGAACTGAACGGGCTCGTGCAACGGCATCTCTCCGGGTCGAAGCAGGTGATCATCCCGGTCTGGCACCAGTTGGGTAGCAAAGAGGTCGCGGCAGTCTCACCCCCGCTCGCCGATATGGTGGCGGTGAACACCGCCTCCGGTTTGACGGCGGTAGTTACTGGCATCCTCAAAAGGCTGCGGCCGGAAGGATCGACCCTGATCATCGCGCGGGACTTTGTGCTTTCCAAGGGCGCGGAACCACCGGTCGTTACGGACGATTGGTGGCTGGATATTATTGAGGAAAGCAACGCGATCGAGCAGGACCGACGTTGGCGGCTACCGCTCTGGTCGGTCCTGCCCCCTGATACCAGCCGGGGAGAGCGGCTCGGTTGGCTGGCGCTGCAGCAGGGGTGGCACCTAGCCGCGGTTGAGCAACATATCAACCAGACCACCCGGCCGGAGCGGGTGCTCCAGTTCATCGCCGAGCAGCCCGGCCTGGAAGACCTGATCCGAATGGCCCCGCGGCATTTGCTGGATGTCGCGCCCCAACTGGTCATTCGGGGATTCGGGGGGCGATTCGAACCGCTTATCGAGGAAATTTATCAGAAATCGGTCCGCGAAGGGGCGGCCAGACTCGCCCGGAACGACTCGTATGGCACGGCGGTCACGACAGACGGCAAGACACCGCCCTGCGATGATAGCGTGGCCCTTCGCCATCCGACGTTTGGCAACCAGGAGGCTGCCAGCCTGGCCTGCGAATTCGTGCAGGGCCCCGGCATGGGGACCGGCGTCAAGGTTTACGAGGCAATCGACTACATCGCTTGGTTTCTCTCCTCGGAAAGCAACTGGCTGCCGCCGGCGCACAAAGAAATCCTCACTCAGGGGATGAAGGAATGGACCGTCTGGTTGTGGTTCGATGAACATTTCGACCGAAACCCCAAATTTGAACGTCGCGCGGACAGTGGCGCTCTCGCCCGGCAGTTGATGGCGGTGGGCACCTTCCGCGCTTTCCGCCTCACGGCGGCGGCAAAGCGCGATTTGCTGCACCGCCTTGAAGCGTCCCGGCAACTCCTCGGGCTGCCCGAATCCGCGGCGGTGCTGCGGCAGCGGTTCCTCGGCGCGGGGTTCATCGAGGAGTACTTCGCCCGGCAGTCCAAGCGGAAGCAGCGCCGTAAAAAGGCGGAGTCGCGGAAACGGAGCTAGCGGGGCTTGATGAAGCTCAGGTGGGGCCCGTGGTCGTATTCGATCATGTCAAACTTCCAGGCGTTCGCCAGCGGCGCCAGCCGCTCCCGCTTGGCCAGGCGTTTCCGAATCGTCGCGATTTCGGATTCCTCGAACGGATCGCTGAAATAGACCGCGTCGACGCAGTTGTCGATTTCCTCATTCGTGATGATGCCCGCGTCGGCGTCCGTTCCCGCCCTGCGAATCAAGTCGTCGTGGCCGCGATGCACGCCGACGAACACTCCCATCGGGGTCAGCGGCATCAGCACCCCCAGCAACTGGTCGACGGTTTTCGAAGAAGAGAGCCAGATTGCGGGGGAGTCGGAGGTCAGAACCGCCGTTTCGGGGAACGGAATGATGGCGAATTGCCAGTGCCGCAGAATGTACTCCCGTCGCTTGGCGTCGGTCGCCGTCTCCAACTCGGGACTGATGAGTTTGCGTTTGAAGATATCCATCCGGTGCAGGTAGCGGGCAAACTCCTCGGCCTTGTCCTTCACCTTGAACTTGCAGCCCCGGGCGTAGAAATCGACCGCGCACAGAAAAAACAAGAACAGCTGTTTTTGGTCCAAGGATTCGCGGCGGCCGATCTTCCCCATCAGGAGACCGTAAACCGACTCAAACTCCCCGAAGTAGCTTTCACAGATTGACGCGCGGTCCTTGGAGTAGAAATAGTCCTTCTGGCACTGCGTTCCGACCGGGACCTCCCCATACTGCGTCTCGCTTACTCGCCAGACGAGACGGTGTTCCAGCTTGCGTTCCGGCGGCCGGCCGAAATGCCCCAGGTAGACCTTAGGCAGGAAATGTTGGCTTTTGTACGCCGGCACGGAGGCACCATGCCCGGTCGGAGCTGCGGGGCAACCTTGGTTAGGCAAGCGAATTGAGCACCGCCACGAGTTCCTGCGAGTTTTTGACTACTTTCGTCTGATACCGTTCGGGAAACTTCAACTGCTGCACCAGGTGAGCCAGCGAATTCTCCGTCGCAAACACATCGAAGTAGGGCAGGGCGGCCGCGGCATGGCTGTGGTCGGGAAAGTCGTTCTTTTTATACTGCCGAGTCTGGTCCCACCTGACCGCGGCACACAGACCGGAGCGGATGATCAGGGTGGGGAGCTGCGGTCCGAGCGTGCCATCGTCATATTCCTTCAGAATCACGGTGGCAAAGACCAACACGTGGCGCTTCATTTCTTCGGGAACCACGTCGTCCGCCGGTCGGCCCGTTTCGGCTTCGGTCACCGCGCGGAGGATATCCGCGATGGTGGGGAAATGAAACTGGACCGCCGCGATGAATTCCTCCCGCGTGACCTTGGCCAGGGATGTCATGCCGGCCGCATTCTCCCGGTTCAGCCGGTTGAGCTTGGCGGCCAGTCCATCGTTTCGCTTCACGGGCGGTTTGTCCCCAAACGAATCCACCATTTCGGAAAATCCCCGGGTATAGAGATGATCCATGAACCGTTTTTGAATCTCCCGCTGAATGTCTGGCTCCCATTCGGGATGCTCGGGCAGGGTGAAGCCGACGACATACGCGGGGCAGGTCCACATCTTGTCCCGCATCGGCACGGTGGGCTTCTTCCTACTTCTTCCCTGGAGGAAATACTCCAGTTCGGTAAACACCCGCTCTTGTTCGGTTCGGAGCGTCAGGCCCAGGGATAGTTCATCCACCAGCTTGGCCAGCACCCGCTTCCCCGCCAGATCGCCCGCCCGCATCAACTCCGAGAAAATGTCCGTGGCGAAGGGACAAATGACCCGCCCGGTGGCCACGGCGCTGGTCAGGACTTTCTCCAGTTCGGCATCGGGCGGGTCCTGCGGCTTGCCCAGACGGACATCGCGCAATTTGATCCAGAACTTGGTATCGAAATAGATGGCCGTGCGGGGATTGACCGTCGCCGCCAAGGCGATCGATTTGCGCAGGAAATAAACCTCGGGGCTGAGGGCGAGGTCCATGTTCAAGGGAGACCGAATCCATGCAATCGCGGCGGGGAGTAGTGACAAGCTTTCGCTCTTTCCCCGAGCACTTGGAGGGGCACGATTTGGCGCACGAAAACGTCGGTGAACTTCTCAAACTGAAACGACCGGCGGTGATTGTGGCAAAGTTGCAGCAGAGGAGAGATATGCCCGGCGTGCTGCTTGTGTTCCTCCCGCAGGAAGTCCGCAATATCCGGTCGCACCGCGGCCAACAGGTTCTCGCATGACGCGAATGCCCTCACGGGATTGCCCTCCCGAGAGCTGAATTCCACTTCGAGGACCGGACCCAGGCAGACCCGCGCCACCGTTTCGCGACCGGCCGATTTATCTCCGCGCGTATAGCCGAGGCGGTAGAGCTGGAAGCAGAAGGCGACGACCCCGACGAGCTGATCGTCGGAATAGGGGAGGGTCCGCAGGCCATTCCAAAGCGCCTCCAATCCCTCCCGCAGCCGGCGGGGAATTCTGCCCTTCGGCCTTAAAGCCCACTGCACGGCCTTTTTCCTCAAATCCGGACGAATCCCGAGGATCTGTTGCATTTCAATCCTGACTGCCTCGAACAAGACATCGGGTTGCATCCGCAGGTGAACCTTGAGTGCAATTTCCCCGGTCACCGTCTCGGCATATTTCTCTGTGGGGACGGCGAGCCAGGGGTTCTGCCGGCCCCATTCCTCCCGTTCCGGCAACCCGCCCGGCACGAAATACTCCTCGAAGAATCCGCCGTCCGGCCCCCGTAACTCCAGCATATCGGCGTCCGGAAATTGTTCCCGCAGCCACTCCCCCGCGTCCGCCAGGCGTTCCGAGGCGAAGTGATGATCGAGGAGAATCTCCAGCTGGCTCTTCTTGGCCGGGTAGATTTCCTGTGGGGTGGGAAAGGGCAGGGGCGGACCGGCTGGAAACTCAATGCGGTCGAGGGGATAGGCCGCGGTCCAGTTTGACAGGCATTCCACAAAAACACCGTGCTGGGCTTCGAGTCGCCAGAGATTGGGTACCTCCACCTTGATCAGGTTCACTTCCGGATAGTGCGGCAGCATGCTTCGCACCCAGGACCACACTTCCATCAAATCCGCGGTATCGAGACAGCAGAGGCAGGAAGTGGTATTCGGGTCTGGTTTCTCCGAGGACGCAAAAAAACCCGCGACCGCCGGACTGGTCGTGAAATCCATGAACGGTGTCGCCAGGCCGTAGTGCTGGGCGATTGCCATGGGGTAGGCGGTGTCTTTTTTCAGTTCCTCGAGCCCGGGTGTTTGGAGCATCCAGCGGGCGAAGCACTTCGCCCGTTCGATGGCTTCCTTTCTTTCCTCCTTGTTTAGCCGGAAGATGGTGGAGACCGGCGGCCAGTTTTTTCTCTGCCCACGAAACTAGTCATACTTTTTTTCCGCCTGGAAACGAGTAGCGAGGGCGACGGCTTCTTGCAGGCTGGCAACTTGGTAGGTGTTCACGGATCGCTTGAGTAGCGTAGGATTCCCCCGGGGAAAGGCAATGGGCCGGCTGCTCCGATCTAGGCTTCTTTCGGACTGGCTATTTTACGCCGCGGCCAATTACTGGCGCAGGCGGGCCATCATTCCCTTGCACCCAATCCGCTCAAGTCCGACTTGAGCCGCCCGCCGACGCGCCCTCTGCACGGTGGCCGGGTTTGCTTCACCCACTATTCCGGAGGACATACCCCCATGAAACTCGCTTCCGTCACGCTGGCCAACTTCCGCTGTTTCGGTCCCACCCCGCAGGTGATAACGCTGGAGCCGGGGATCTCGGCGTTGCTGGGCAGCAATGGGTCCGGCAAATCCGCCGCCTTGGCCGCCCTCAGCAAGGTATTTGGGTTATCCTCCGCGGACCGGACCCTGCATCGCAGTGACTTTCACCTGCCGGTGGGCAAGACTTGGGACACGGTTGGCTCGGTCCAGATGACCATCGAACTGCACTTCGAACTGCCCGAGCTCGCCACGGGGGAGAAAACCGCCGCGCCAGCCGCCATGTTCAAACACCTTGCGGTTTACGAAGCCGGCAAACCACCCGCCTGCATCGCCCGCCTCCAAGCCACCTGGTCCTCGTCCACCCTGGCCGAAGGCGACATCGAGCAGTCCCTCGATTGGATCCTCGCCAGCGAAAAGGGCAAACCGGAGAAAACCAAGTCGATCGGTTCCGCCGACCGGGCCTCCGTCGTCGTCCACTACATCCCGGCGACCCGCGACCCGATCCGGCACATCCGCCAATCAGCCGGCTCGATTCTCCACGGCTTCCTCCAGGCGATCAGCTGGACCCCCGAGACCAAGGAGATTGTCGGGAAAGCCTCGACTGACATCCGCAACGCCATGGGCGGCGAGGTCGGCATGAAGACGGTCAGCTCCCTGGTCGAAACCTGCTGGCAGGAACTCTACAAGGAGGGCACCCATTCCAAGGTCCTCATCCAACCGGTAGCCAAGCGCATCGAGGACCTCATTTCACAGGTCGACACGGTGTTCCAGCCCACCGCCAGCAACGAAGAAGAAGGGGTGGATCGCTTGAGTGACGGCCAGCGCTCCCTTTTCTACATTGCTCTCGTCGCCATGTCCTTCGACGTCCAGGCCCGGCTGCGGAAGGACGACAAACACGGCCTCTTGAAAGCCAAGGTGCGTTCTCCCGTCCTGACGATCCTGGCCGTGGAGGAGCCGGAGAATCACGTCTCTCCCCACTATCTCGGTCGGATCGTCACCCTGCTCAAACGCATCGCCGGCGATCCCGCCGGGCAGGTCGTGCTGACCAGCCACTCCGCCGCGATCATGTCCCGGATTGAGCCAGAGAGCGTCCGCCACCTGCTGCTCGACCACGGCACCCGGGTTTCGACCATCCGTCGCATCATCATGCCCACCGGCGACCAGGAGAAATTCGTGCGCGAAGCGGTCCGGGCCTACCCGGAGCTCTATTTCGCCCGCCTCGTGGTTCTGGGCGAAGGCGACAGCGAGCAGATCCTCATTCCGCGCCTGGCCAAGGCACTCGGCGGGGTGGACCTCGACCCCAATCTCATCTCCTTTGTCCCTCTGGGCGGTCGCCACGTGAATCATTTCTGGCGGCTCTTGAAGGGACTCGGCATCCCGCACCTGACCTTGCTCGACCTGGATTTTGGCCGGAATGGCGCCGGTTGGCTCCGCATCAAGTACGCCATGGAACAGCTTTTTGAATTCGAGGCGCCCGCCAAGGAACTCTTCAAAGCCCAAGGAGCTGGGGTCGCCACGATGAGCGACGTGCACAACATCGAACCCGACAAGACCCTCCAGTCGTGGATCGACCTCCTCGAAACCCACGGCGTCTATTTTGCCTATCCCCTGGATCTCGACTATTCCATGCTGTTTGCCTTTCCGAAAGCCTACCAGAAGATCGAGACCGGTCAGAAGGGGCCGAATGCCGCGGACGATGCCGCGCTGGTGAGCGCGGTGCTGGCGGACAAATCACCCGCCCAAGGCTACTACCTGCTGCTGGGCGATGACCTGTTGTCCTGGTACCGTTACCTCTTCCTCGGGCGCGGGAAACCCGCCACCCACGCCGCCGCCCTGCTTCGGCTGACCGACGCGGAACTGGTCCAGAAAGCTCCGCCCGAGCTGAAACGCCTCATCGCGAAGCTCGTGGAGTTGGTGCAACCGGCAAAAAAGGAGGAAGACTTTCCGTGGGAGGAATAGTCCAGGCGCTCGTTTCGATCGATAAGTGGCAGCCGAGTGGCATCACTTTGGAACCTGCCGCCTTGGAAGCCGCCACGGCGCTCAGCAACGCGCTCGTGGTGGCCGGGCCCGGGGCCGGGAAGACCGAATTGCTGGCCCAACGCGCCTGCTTCCTCCTGCAGACCGGGTTATGCCCGCCGCCCTATCGCATCCTCGCCATCAGCTTCAAACGGGAAGCGGCGGAGAACCTCAAGCAGCGGGTCATCCTCCGCACGGGCTATGATCTCGCCCGCCGGCTGGATTCGCAGACGTACGATGCGTTTGGGAAGGACCTGCTGGATCGCTTCCGCCTCGCGTTGCCCGCCGCGCTTTGCCCGTCCGCCGACTATCAAATCCAAACCGGCCCCGCCGCCAGTGATGAGAGCCTGCGGCAGGAATTGCTGAAGGCTCCGCTGGGTCTGTGCCCGCTCACCGGCCCGGCCCGCCAGTCCATCCAAGGACGCAGCCTGCGCAGCGAGATGTTCGTGCGCCCCCTGCCGTTCGATACCTGGCCCCCAAACCAGCTGACCCAAGCCGCGGCCGGAATCTGGCGGGCGATGACGGCCGCCACCCCCTCCCGCCTTCAGTTCGCGATGATCAACCGGCTGGCCGAATTCATCGTCCGCAGCAACCCGCCGATCAAGGCCGCGCTCCAGGACACCTATCGCTACGTGTTCCTGGACGAATTTCAGGACACCACCACAGGCCAATGCGTGCTCACCGAAACCTGCTTTCTGGGCAGCGCGGCGGTGCTGACCGCGGTGGGAGACACCAAGCAACGCATCATGGGCTGGGCTGGCGCGCTCTCCGGCGTGTTCAAGCGCTTTGAGGATACTTTCGACGCCTCGGTGGTTCGGTTGACCCAAAACCACCGCTCCCGCTCGCGGCTCGTCAAGGTGCAGTCCGTGTTCGCCCAGGAACTCGATGACGAATCGGTGGAAGCGGTCACGGCCCGCCCCGGCCAGGAACCGGGCGAATGCCGGTTGCTCGAATTTGCCAGTGCCGACACCGAAGGCGTCTATCTGGCCAAGCTGATTCAAGAACTCCTCGCGGTCCGCAAGATTCCCGCCGAGGAAATCTGTGTCCTCTGCCGGGCCCGCCCCGACTCATTTGCCGCGAAGTTGATCGCCAGCCTGCTCGCCACTGGCATCAAGGTCAGCGTCGAAGTCAGTCGCCGGGATACCATCGCCGAACCGGTGAGCACCTTGTTGCTCGGGATGCTTGAGTTGATCGTTTCGGATGCCGCGCCGGACGCCTGGGAGCACGTCACCGCGGTGATGGGCGAGGTTCGCGGCGATCTCACCGACGAAGCCGAGATCAAGACCCGCCTTGAGTTGATCGAATTTCTGGCGAAAGCCCGGGAAAACCTGCCCCAAATCCCGGCGTCGACGGAAGCGATTGCCGCCTTCCTCAAGGTCCTGCTCGATTTTGTCGGCCAGGTCCACTTCGCCGCCATTCACCCGCAATACGCCCAGGGGGAGTATTTGACCACCGTGGTCGGGGACCTCGCCACGCTGATTTCCACTGATTTGACCGAGGCCAATTGGGGCGGGGTGGTGGACTCGGTCCGCGGCATCGGGGCGATTTCCGTGATGACGATGCACAAGAGCAAGGGCTTGGAATTCGACACCGTCATTTTCCTGGGATTGGAGGACGGTGCTTTGTGGAATTACGAGAAGCAGTCCGAGGAAGAAACCTGCGGGTTGTTCGTCGCGCTATCCCGCGCCAAGGAAGGGTGTCTCTTTACGTTCTGCCGGAGCCGCCTGGATTACAAGGGCTTCGTCCGGGCCCAGTCCAGGATCACCGTGAAACGGGTTTTCGAACTGTTCGCGGAAGCAAAGGTGCCCTTGGAGAAGATTGACTAGTGCGCCCTCGGACATGAGCATCCCAGGCGACTCCTCCCGTTCCGGCGCCGACGACGCGGCGAGGGAGCTGCGCAAAATCACCGCCATGGTCGGGGCACCCGAAACCGGCGGGGTGTTGTTCGCGAGCCGGATGGCTCCCGTCGAAGTGCACCAACTCAGCATTTATCTCCTGCAACAGTTTGGCTGGCTGGACGGCGCCGCCTCTGTCGGCTTCGATTTCGCCCACATCCCCATGGCATCGGTGGGGGAATGGGGGGCGCGCTGCTGGACCAATACGTTGAACCACCTGAGCGAAGTCGATCCGGCGGTTCGGCAGGTGTTTACCAAGCACCTTTCCTTCATGCCGGATGATGACGAAGCGCGCCAGCTGCTGATGCAGAAAGCATACGCGGCCTGGCGCTTCTTTTTGTGGGTGCACGTCAGTCCCTCAAAACACTTCGATCCCGAGAATTACTGCACGTGCCGTCTCATCGTCCTGGACCAGGTAATCCTGTTGGAAGACCTGAGTGCCAAGCGGAACGGGCAGTTCGGAGGCCAAGGGCTGTTGGACAAGAGTCTGGCAGGCATCAGGGACCTCGCGAGTTCCTGCGAAATCAAACGCATCAAGGCGGTGGCCACAAACGAAAGGGTCTACCGTGCGCTCCGCAAAAGAGGATTTCGCGACCACCCCGCGGTGGATGGACTTGAGCGCCATGTCCAGAGCTACGCGAAGCCGGTCGAACTCGTACTTGCTTGCGGCCCGGCGTAGGCGGGTCATCCCATCTAACCACCCGTCGATGCCCACCCTTGAACAACTTCGCGCCAGCCTAAATCCCTTCCAGCAGGAGTTGCTGGACGAGATCGTTGAGACATTTCTCGCCACCGACAAAGGACCGGTCGCCCGGGTGTTGCACATGCGGCATGACAAAGAGAAGGTGGTTGCCGCGCTGAAGGCGGTCGGGGGCAGCGCCCTGTTCGAGGTGGAGGACTATCAGCACGGCAACCGCTACGAACCCAAACTGCTGGGGATGCTGCTGAGTTCGAAGGGCCCCACCTATCAGGACCTGCTGGCCCGTTTCGCCGGCTACGTCGAAAGCGAAGTGCGAAAGAAACCGGAACGGAACACGGTCGACTCGGCGGAGGTAGCCGCCGCCTTGTCGTTAGCCGTTGAGGAGTCACGCCGGCTCTACAAGCTGATCTTGGCCGGGTATCTCTTGGGACGCGGCGGCGGCAGTTGCGGCCCGGACGGTCAATGGAAGACCGGGGTATTCGACGAGGTTGATGAGCTTGGTCGATGGCCGGACCGGCTGGACTTTGCCGCTCACGTCGCCCTCCGGCATTACGATCCGAATGAACCGGTAATTATGGCGGACCGGCGCGCCTACCCGTCGGGCCTGCCTACTCCGATCACGGTGCTCCCCCGGTTGCCTTTCGCGGAAATGCCCATCCTCCCGCGCAGTCCCTCCGTGACCATGTCGTTCGATTATGAACCCGATTACGAGCAGCTGGTCGTGTTTGTGAGCGAATTGGCGTCCACGAAAACCGAACCGCTCAGGCTGGTGCGGCATTTTCGGGATTTCCAACGCAAGGTGGGTAACATCAGCGGAGACAGCCTGCGGAAGGAGCTGCCGGAACTCGCCAAGCTCGACCTCGATTTTCTCTACAAACCCGGCAACGAGGACGTCGGTGGCTGGGCTTCGGTGGATCTGGAATTCACGAAGAAGACCGCCCGCGTGCGTTGTCAAGGGGACTACGACTGGTTCCGCCCCTGCCTGAACCTCTGCATCGAGCGACTGGCGCTGCGCAAAACCGCCGCGACCCAGCTGGCCGAATTTGTCCAGAAGGCGGAGGCCTCCCTCTCTCCCGCGCTCTTCGGCCACATCAAGGGTTCGCTCCGGGACGGCAATCACCCCGCGGCGCTTTCCGCGGCGGTGGTTTTCATCGAAGACCGGCTGCGGACGAAGCTCAACGGGGCCGGCACCCTGCTCACCGGCGCCGACCTCGTCCTTCATGCATTCAAGAATCCCGGGGTGCTGACGCCGCCGTTGGCCCTAGCGGGCAATCCGGAGGACAACGCGTATTTGCTGATGCGGGGATGGTTTGGCCTGGTACGCAATCTTCATGGACACCAAACCTCGATTCCGCTCAGCCATGACGAAGCCTTTGCCCAGCTCGCCGGCGCGAATTACGTTCTCTGGTTGATCGAGAATTCCGCCCCCGTGGCACCCCGCGTCACGTAACGGTGGTAGAGCCCAGCGGTGGAGGAGCGACCTGGTGCCGGCCGGATCGGAAGGCCAACGCCCGGAACTTGCAACTCATCCCAATCCACCCAGTAGTATTCCGCCCCTGGCGGTGCACTCAGCTCCTTCCGGCTGATGCTTCGGATCATCGGCTCATAGTTATCCGTAACCCTCACCACCATCAGCACGCTGAAATTCCCGCGCGTCTTCACCCGCACCATCGGGTTTCGCTTCTCCCGGGTGATCGTCTTCACCTCCACCAACTCGTTGCCCCAATGTCCGTCGTGCCCCTGCGCATGAGTGCGGCTGAGTTTCAGCCCCAGCCGCTCGGCCGCATAGGCCTCCCCCAGCGGACCCCAAAGCGGGGAGAGTGGGCCCTCCCTGATCGCTTCCACCAACAGCAACGAAACCTCCACGCCCGGCTCAAACTTCAAGTCTTCGCAGAGCACGAACTTCTCGGGTTCCTCGAGCTGCTCCTGAATGAGCGGATTGAGGTAGGCCCAGCTGATCCATTCCCCATCATCCATCTCCGGTCTCCCGGATTTCGATCCCGGTCATGGCGCAATAGGACCGGCACTCATCCTCAATAGCCGAGTTGGAGCTTCAGCCTCATTCCCGCCGCGACGGCAAACGCAACACCGACAACTCCCAGCCCGCACTGTCCGACCGTCAACCAGGTCGACGCCTCCGGGACATACTGCAGCGGGAGGTCACGCAGATGCTGGAGGGCGAAGAGGTAATTCACGCTGCCGATCAGACCCCGGAGGCACCATTCAAAGGCCCGCCTTTGCCGGCGGCCTTCGGACCGCCGCACCGTGTCGTTGAATACCTGACGAAGAAAATCGGATCCCACCACCTGCAGCCCGGCGAGCAAGGCCAGCAGGAGGCCCGTGAAAACGGCGAGGACGATGGGGGGTGAACTGAACATGGGGTGAAATCTGCTTGGCATTATACCAGAACAGCGCGGCGCCGCAGTTACAAAGTGGAGTGGGATTTCAGCTAATCGTCGCGCCGCTTACGGAAAAATTACGCGAAACCTCTTTTCTGGCTGCGATAGCAGACCATCTTCGTTCGCGGGCCATGCCATGCGTGTCATCGCCTACATCGAAAAGCACCGGCTCTTTGTCCCCGAGGAAGCCTTCACCGCAGCTCCTCACTCCTTCCCCTCCTTCACCTACCTTGGCATGAATGCAGACCGTTCCAAGGTCATCGTGCTGCTGCCGGACAAGGGGCTGTTCGTCGCCGTGGAGCGTGAGCCTTACCGCGTCATCACCGGGCCCCTCGTGGGCGACTGTCTGGCCTTGGGCTCGCTTTGATGGCGCACTTCAATCCTGTCCTGGTGGTGCCTCCGGCTGTTCGACAAAACCTTTCACCTCATCGTTGCGATAGATGAGGTTTTCGGTCGGAAAAAACGCCCGGTAAATCTTCTCCGTCCAGGGAGTTGCCGTCTGGACCACGGTGATCTTGAGTTTGCTCTTGTGTCGGTGGCCGTCCCAAGCCCGCAAAAACAACGAGCGAATCGCCACATCCTCCGGCGGTAGGGAATAGCCCATGATCACCCAATGGTCGGCGGTGCGCAATCGCTCCAACGCCGCCTGCCAAATCCCCAGCAAATGGGCATCGTTGGTCTGCCGCACAAAAGACGGAGTCACCAGGTGAAGGCGAAGCCGGGTCCAGCCATTGCAGTGGCAGGTGTTCCATTTATCGAGCCGGCGGGCGAAGGCAGTCGGGCCGGCGGTTTCCGTGACGTTGAGGTAGATCTGCCCGCACAGGCTGCATTTCAGCCAGTTCACGGACCCGTGCAGCTTGAGCAATTGGCATTTCGGCTTGGCGGGGCGGGGCACCAAGGCACCACCGCGCACCCGTCTCCAGGGAAAGCCGAAATCCACCCGTTGCTCCACGGGCCGCTGCCGGTCTTTTCCTTTGCCCGCAACCTGGCGAAAGAGCTGGAGGTCGACCGCGCGATCGTAGTTGGTGGTGATGATACCGGTGGATCCTTCCAGCGATCTCAACCAAGCCATGAATTTCCTGAGCAGGGCCAAGGACTTGGGGTTTTCCCGCTGGTTTTGCCGCAACAATGCCTCGTAGATCGCCCGTTCGAGCAAATCGCGGAAACGGCCAATTTCTTCCGGCGACATCCCCGCGCGGGATTCCCCATAAAGTAGTGCCCGATCCACCAGCGTGAGCAAATCAGTAATGCCAACCCCCAGGACAGCGTCCGGCGTTTGCTGCGCTTTGACGCTGTCCGCCAAGCCGGGAAAAAACCAAAACAGGCTGGTGCGAAACCATTCCCGGTCCTCCTCGTTTTGCCCCCTGGTGTTGGCGCCGTTGAAGAGAATGCCGTCCTTCAGTCGTTGGAGGATTCGCGGCAGCAGTTCCGAGGTGAGTGGATAGCCAAAGGCCTTGGAAGCGCCGGCGCCGAGGAAGAGGGCGGTTTTCATGGGTGTTAGCGCTGGACGAAAAAGCCAGTGAAGAAATGGAGTCGTTTGCTTACGCGATTTGAGTGAAACGGTGACGCGAGTTTGATGGAGCCGCCCGACTGGAATACTTCAGGCCTCCATCAGGGCAATCAAGCGGGCGGTGTTCTCCAGCTTGAGGAGTACCGAGTCATCGCAACCTTTGTTGTAGGCCGCAAATGAATCGAACAAAGAACGGCAGAGATTTTCGTCGCCTTTGAAAGCTGGGTAGGCGAAGTGCCCATGACAGTCTTGGTAGTCGTTGGCGTCATACGTGAAGAGCAGAAAACGCGACCGAGTACCGCTGGCACAAGGAACGTCCGATTTTCGCGCAATCGGGATTCCTTTCAGGCGCAGCAAATCCGTTTCCTCTGGTTTTCGGTTCTTGTCATTGGCCAGCAGGGTCGCTTCGCAACTCGCCGCGAATGTGATGCCGGCGAACTGCAAATCGTTTCCTTCCTTATACGCATCGATGATGGGGGTTCCGGCTGCGATCCCTGGGCCAAGGAAAAACGACCCATGCGAAATCGATCCACGGACGGGCAGTCCGGCGGCCATCATGAGGTTGGCGAACTGGGCGACATAGAGGCAGAAAATGGCAAGCTTCGCACTGCGGACTGCTTCCTCGTCATCGAGCAGGGGAGTTTGGAAGAAGAGGATGCTATCGGAAATGACCATGTGTCGGGGACAGAGGACCGCATCGAAGGTCTTTTTGGAGAAGGCCCCGTCGATCGAAGTCATCACCTCCCTGATTTCGCCGGGCACCTTGAACAGTGTTTGATCCAGGAGCCGTCCTAATTCCTCGGGTGGGTTCTTTTCGCAGAATTGACCGAACCCGAGAATATCCACGAAAGCGATCCAACTATGGTAGACGGACTTCATAAGGCAATTGATGCCAAAACCATCGAGGACATCAATCTTTGGGGTGATACTAGCCAGTGGTCAGCCTATAAGCTGCTAGGAGCGCACTTCGATGGTTGAACCGACGGGAAGCCGTGGGTAGCTAAGTAAATGCCAGCGCCTGCTATTCCAGAAAACAGCACAATGAGGTTGCCCTGATTTGACGGACAGTGGACTGGGGATCAAAACCCAAGGAGTCCACATGAAGACGCAGATCACGAAACCGGTAGCGGGCAGGACCCCCTACAGTGAGGAGTACAAGCAACAGGCCGTGGAAAAGTGGCA
>DASZPS010000090.1:0-33556 GCA_035549955.1 Lacunisphaera sp.
GCACTCTTGAATCGCCGTTCCAGCAGGCTCATCAGGCGGTCGAGGATGAAGCCGACGAGGCCGATGGTGATGATCGACAGGATGATGTGCTCGTAGATCAGCGCGTTGTATTCCTGCCAAAGGAAGCCGCCCGCGCCGGGCCGGCCGGTGAGCATCTCGGCGGCGACGATCGCGAGCCAGGCGATGCCGAGGGAGAGGCGGAAGCCCGTGAACATGTACGGCAGCGTGGCCGGGATGAGGATCCGCGTGAGCGTCTTCCAGCGCGAGAGCTTCAGGACCCGGCCCACGTTGAGAAAATCCTGCGGGACGGCGCGCACGCCCACCGCGGTGTTGAGCACGGTCGGCCACATTGCGCAGACGGCGATGGTGAACAGTGCGCCGTAGGTGCCCGCCTCCTTGCCGGCGTTCATGAACAGGATCAGGCCCAGCGGCAGCCAGGCGAGGGGCGACACCGGCCGCAGGATCTGGATGATGGGATCCATGGTCTTGGTGAACGTCTGCGAGAGTCCGAGGCAGAAGCCGAGCGGCGTCCCGACCAGGAGCGCGATGGCATAGCCCTGCGCGACGAGGACCAGGGAATACCACGTGAACCGCAGGATGCCCTGGTCCATCTCGCCCCGCTTGGCAAAGGGCTGCAGCACGTAGTCGCGGCTGGCCTCCCAGGTTTTGCCCGGCGAGGGCAGATTGGACGCCCACGTCGCGCTGGAAATGGACCAGAGCACGAGGACAACCGCAAAGCCGAGGAGCGGCAGCACCAACCAGTCGAGTTTGAAGGATTTCATGTGTCGGAACGGGCAAGGGTTTCGGCGTGGGTCGCGGCCGCGGAGGCGAACGCAATGGCAAAGGACAGGAGCGGGGAGAGGATGGACTTGAGGATGACGCCGGTCGTAACCTGTCCGGTGAGCCAGTGGTCGCCCTGGTTGAGGGAGACCTGCACGAGTCCCACCGCGAGTCCGAGCTTGGCGGCGCGGGCCCACACCGCCGGGTGACGGCAGGCCGTTCGGAAATGTCCGGTTGGAGCGGTGGACGAATTCGGCACGGGTATCGCGGGCGCAGATTGGGCCGGTCAGCCCTTGAGGTTTTTCACCGCGAAGCCGGTGGCGTACGCCTCCGGGTTGGCGGGATCGAAGACGGCGCCGTCGAAGAGGGTTTCGGGAGCGGTGTCCGCGCCGCCATGGGCGTAGCCGATTTCCTTCATGGCCTCCTCGTACAGGTCCGCGCGCATGACCCGCTTGACGACGCCTTCATAGTCGGGCGCGCCGGCGACCATTCCCCAGCGGCGGTATTGCGAGAGGAACCACTTGGCATACTTGGCCTGCGGATAATTGCAGTTCCGCATGCTGAAATGCATATAGTGGTCGTCCTCCTTCTTGCGGCCATCGCCGTAATCGTAGTGACCCTGCAGCCGGCCGAGGATGACCTCCTTCTGGCAGTTGATGTAGGTGGCCTTCGAGACGAGGTCGCACTGCTCGGGGCGGTTGTCGAGGTTGTCGAGCCAGACGCTGGCCTCGTGCAAGCCCTTGAGGACGGCCTTCACGGTCTTCGGATTCTTGAGGGCAAATTCCTCGGTAAAGGCGCACACTTTTTCCGGGTGGTCCTTCCAGATGTCCTGGGTGGACACCGAGGTGAAGCCGATGCCGTCGGCGATGGCGCGGGCGTTCCAGGGTTCGCCGACACAGAAGCCGTCCATCTTGCCGATCTTCATGTTGGCGACCATCTGGGCGGGCGGGACGACGATAAGGCTCACGTCCTTGTCGGGATTGATGCCGCCGGCGGCCAGGTAGTACCGCATCCACATTGCGTGGGTGCCCGGGGGGAAGGTCTGGGCGAACGTCAGCGGTTCGCCGAGCTTGTTGGCCTGGTCGACGAAGGGCTTGAGCGCCTTGGGGTCGGCCCCGACCTTGCCCCGCCATTCGGCCTTGAGGGAAATGGCCTGGCCATTCCGGTTCATCATCCACGGGATGACCATCGGCTTCTTCGGGGAGCCGGCGAGGCCCATGGTGGACGCCAGCGGCATGCCGATCAGCATGTGGGTGGCCTGGATGGAACCGGTCGAAAGGTTGTCGCGGATGGCGGCCCAGTTCGCCCCCTTCGTGACGGTCGAATTGATGCCGTACTTTTTGAAGAAGCCCTTCTCGTGGGCGATCACGATGGGCGAACAGTCGGTCAGCGCGATCATCCCGAAGTTGAGGTCGGTTACTTCCGGGGCGTCGGACGCGGACCCGGCGGTCGCGGCCCAGCTGCGGTTGCCGAGGGCGGCCCAGAGCGCGGCGGTGCCGGCGAGGGTCGCGCCCCGCGAGAGGAATTGCCGGCGGCTAAGCGGGGACGAACGCCCCGCCGTGGAGCTTGGTTGATGGTGGTGCATGGGTGGTGTCGAGGTTGACGATGGCTTCGCGATACAGGTCCTCGCGAAAAAGACGGCGGGGTAAATGGGGGTGAAGTTGCGCGCGCGGCAGGAGGCCCGCGGCGACCAGGTCGTTCTGCAGCGTCGCGGCGCGCGCCGGGGTTGGCGCATTGGCCCCGCCGCGGTGGAAGACATGGAAGTCCGGGACGGTTTCCGTGACGTCGGGCCGGGTGGCAAAGCAACCGAGCAACGTCGGCGCGATGACCGCGACCGGCAGGTCGAGATAGGCGGGAGCCGCGAGGATCTCCGCGACCTCGGCGCGGTTGGCGGGCTCGTCACACCAGGCGGCGGCCTCGGTGAGGGCGGCCACCAGGCTGCCGTGTTCCGCGGGCTGCCGTTCGGCGAAACTCGTGCGGACCATCAGCACCTTCTCGACATGGCCCGGCGCCAGCGCAGCGCTCCAGGCGGGACACCAGCCCTCGCCCTGCTGGACCGCGAGGGTGTTCCAAGGCTCGCCCGCGCAGTAGCCATCGAGGGTGCCGGCGGCGAGGTTGCGAAACATCTGGGCGGGCGGCACGACGGCGATGCGCACGTCCCGCTCGGGCTCGAGGCGGGCCGCGCGCAGCCACTGCTGCAGGAGCACCTGGTGCATCGAATAGGGGAAGACGATGCCGAAGGTGAGCCGGCTTTCCCCGCGCCGCCGGAGCGCCTCCGCGCGCAGGCTGTCGCCGTCGCGCACACCGGCCGCCCAGAGGCGGGTGGAAAGCGTGAGCGCGTTGCCATGGAGGTTGAAGATGAAACCGGTGCAGACATCCGACGGCGCGCAGCCCAGGCCCAAATGCGCGGCCCAGAGCATCGGCGCCGGCGCGTGGGCGGCGTCGAGCTCGCCAAAGGTCACCTTGTCGCGGATCGTGGCCCAGCCGACCTCGCGGCGCAGCTCGACCTCCAGGCCACGCCGGGCGAAATAGCCGCGTTCCTGCGCCACGATGAGCGGCGCCGCGTCAGTCAGCGCCAGGAAGCCGATGCGCAGGGGACGGCGGGCACCGAGGGCGGGAGTGGCAGGGATGGCAGGCATGGTTGACCGCCCGATAAGCGCATGACGTGCCAGCCGGCGAAATTGGCCTGATTACTGCTCTTAAAGAATTCATGGAGGAAATGAGATACATTCATGCACGCGCCGCGAATTCCGCCGGATGAAGAACAACACCTTCGATACCCGGCAGTTGCTGGCGTTCGCCGCCTTGGCGCGCCTCGGCAGTTTCACCCGTGCCGCGCAGGAACTCTATCTTACCCAGAGCGCGATCAGCCACGCCATCAAGGCGCTCGAGGAGCAGGCGGGCTGCCGGCTTTTTGAACGCGCGGGCCGGCGCGTGGCGCTGACGCAATCGGGCGAGCAGTTCCTGCGACACGTCGACAAGATCCTCGGCGAGATGAAGGCCGCGCGGCGCGGTCTCGACGAATTGTCGCGCTGGGGTCACGGGCGCCTGCGGCTCGGGGCGAGCACGACCGCGTGCCAGTATATTCTCCCGACGGTGCTGCGGGAATTCAAGCAGAGCTTCCCCAAGTGCGTCATCACGATCGATCCCGGCGACCACGCGCGCCAGGTGGAGCAGCTGCTGAACAACCAGATCGACCTGGCCCTGATGCTGGAGCCGCAGGGCCAGAAGGAACTGAACTTCGTGCCGCTCTTCGCCGACGAGCTGCGATTCCTCGCCGCCCCCGGCCATCCGTGGGCGCGGGCCGGCAAGGTGCAGCGCGAGAAATTCGAGGAGCAGACGCTCATCCTCTATAACCACACCAGCTACACCTTCCGCCTCGTGCAGGAGTATTTCCGCGCCGAGGAACTGCCGCTGAACAACATTCTCGAGCTCGGCAGCATGGAGGCGATCAAGGAACTGGTGAAAATCGGCCTCGGGGTGGGCGTGCTCGCGCCCTGGGTGGCCGTGACGGAGATTTCCGCCGGCGCCCTGGTCTCGCTGCCGCTCGGGAAGCGCAAGCTGCGCCGCCAGTGGGGCGTGGGCCACCTGAACGGCCGGCGGCTGTCGCTCGGAGAAGAAACCTTTGTCGGCCTCTGCCAGACCGTGACGGCTGAACTGGTGGGCAGGGGCGTGAGCGCGGTGGCGTAAGTCGAAAACGCACTTGCCATGGTCGGGGACCCAAAGTCTGGGTGGGGGCAGCGCTCGCCCGACCCATTGGCGCGTTCGATGCCGGACCGAGCAAGATCGGCAGCTCCCGTTGGCAAAAAAAAACCCGCGCCGATGGCGCGGGCCGATGGACGGTCGCGGGGGCTTGTCTCAGGCCTTCGTCACGATTTTCACGCTCTCGAGCGCAATGCGGTCGATGGGCGTGCTCTTTTCGCCGCCGCCGCTGGCCTTGGTCGGGACGTTGGCGATTTGCTCGAGCACCTCGTCGCCCTGGATGACCTGGCCGAAGGCGGTGTACTGGCGGTCGAGAAATTTGGCGTCACCATGGCAGATGAAGAACTGCGAGCCGGCCGAATCGGGATGCTGCGAGCGGGCCATCGAGATGACGCCGCGGACGTGGGACTTGGGATTGAACTCGGCCTTGATCTTGTAGCCGGGACCACCGGTGCCGGGCATGCCGGTCTCGCCCGCCTTGGTATTGGGGCAGCCGCCCTGGATCATGAAGCCCTTGATGATGCGGTGGAACGCCGTGCCGTCATAGAATCCCTCGCGGGCGAGTTTTTTGAAATTTTCGACGGTCTTCGGCGCGACGTCGGGCCAGAAGGCGATGGTCATCTCGCCGTAGCTGGTTTTCAGCACGGCGACTTCGGAGGAGGGGGCGGTGTTGCTCATGTAAAGGTCAACGAAGAAGACGGTCACGCGGCTCGTCGCAAGGATAAAGCGGGAGGAGTCGACACCGGCCCGGCCGGCCTGAGGCCCCTGTTTCAAAAAATTTCACATCCTTGGTGAACTATTTGCATGCTACCTGCTTGCGGGAGCGCGCCATGTCGAAGCCACCGGTTGTTCCCGCCACTCCGACCCTCAACGCCGCGCCGCCGCCCGCCCGTCGTGCCTTTGCCCTGCCCAAACGGAGTCCGCCCGCCGCGGGGCCGGTGTCCGGCGAGGACAAACCAGCCGGACAACAACAGCAAATCGAGGTGATGGCCCTGGCGGCGGTCCGCCTGGCGGCCCTTGGGCCCCAACTTGCGGCGCTGGCGGTGCGCATGGAGGAACAGGCCGATGCGCAGGCGCACCAAGCCGAGCGGATTGCCGGTGCGACGCGGGAGTTGACGGAGCGGCTGGGCATCCTGATCGGGGGGCTGCAAGCCGCCTCCGGCAATGTGCACGAGGCGATGGGTGAGATCGCGCGCATCGCCGACCAGACCCGCATCCTTTCCATCAATGCCAGCATCGAGGCCGCGCGGGCGGGCGAACACGGCCGGACCTTCAGCATCGTGGCCCGCGAGGTCCAACAGCTGGCGGATCAAACCCGCAGCTCCACCGACCTGATCGAGGCCCGGGTGCAGGCGATCCAAGGCAGTGTTAGCGAAGTCGCGGCGTCGGTGGCGCCTTCGCCGGCGGGATCCGGGGGAACGCAGTCTGCAGCCCCCACGCTGCAATCGGTGAATCGGGACGTGCAGGTCATGGCCGGCACCGCCGAAAAGCAGCAGGCCGGGGCGCGTTCCCTGCGTTCATTCGGCGACCAGGCGAATCGCCTCACCGAGGAACTCCTGCTGGCGGTGGGTACCTTTCGTCTCGCCGCCCACCGCCGGGCGGAAGAGGACGTTCGAGCCATGCTTGCGGATCTGGCGCCAGTGGCCGGCGACGCCCGCCACCTGGAGGAGCTTTTGCAGAGCAGCCTGCACCAACATCCGGATTTCGACCTGCTTTACGTCACCGACCCGCACGGCCGGCAGATTTCGGCCAACGTGGGTTGGAAGGACGGTGGGGTCTGGTCGGATGCCACCGCGCTCGGGCGGGACTGGCGGGAACGGGCCTGGTTCAGGGACGCGTTGCGCCATCCGGATCGGCCGGTGGCAACCGATATATACCGATCGGCCGCCACCGGGGAATATTGCTTCACGATCTCCGGCGTCATTTGCGATGCCGGCGGCCGGCCCTTGGGCGTGCTGGGAGCCGACGTGAATTTCCTCAAGCTCCTCGCGACGGACACGCGGACAGGGCCGGGCGATTCTGCGCTGGCCTGAATAAGTCACACCTGAAAACGAACTGACACACCCCGCCCTGACGGGCACCCCTCTTCATAGAGGGGACTTCGGCTGCGCTGCATTGGATTCCCCTCTATGAGAGGGTTGGCGCGCAGCGCCGGGGTGTGTGGGTTGAGCATGGACGACTGTGAAATGTCCGGGCTGGCTTCGCCGTCGCAGGTCACGCCCGGCTTGCCACCCATGCCGCCGGCGCCAAGCGTGCCGCGTTCGCATGCGATTTGTCCAAGTCACCCTCCAAGGCTTCCGCAACCTGTCCCTGGCCGAGATCGTGTTCCGGGGCGGGCGAACCTTCCTGGCCGGGGCCAACGCGCAGGGAAAGACGAATCTCCTCGAGGCGCTGGGTTACGTGACGGCCCTGCGGTCGTTCCGGAGCGCGGAAACGCGGGCCCTGATCGGCTTGGGCCAGCCGCAGGCGGGAATAGCCTGCACGCTCGAGCACGAGACTTTCGGCGGCAGCCGGGTCTCGATCGTGCTCACGCCCGAGGGGCGGGAGGTGACGTGGGAGCAGGGAAAGGTGACCCGGTTGGCGGATTTTATCGGTCGGTTCCCCACGGTCGCGTTCACGTCCCAGGACAACCAGTTCCTGCGCGGGTCGCCCGGATTGCGCCGCCGGTGGCTGGACCTGACGCTGGCCGCGATGGCGCCCGCCTACCTGACCGCGTTGCAGCGCTACACGCGGGCGGTGGCCGAGCGGAATATCCTCCTCAAGCAACCCCTTCGGCAGGCCCAGGGCCGGGGCGACGCGGGTGCGATCGAGGCGTTTGAACACGAGTTGGCGATCCATGCCGCTGCGCTCGTGGCGGCCCGCGCGGCGGGCATTGTGGCGTTGGGCGACCTGTTTCGGGCGAGCCATGCGCAGTTGGTGCCGGAGGGGGAATCGGCCGGTTTGATCTACGCGCCTGACACCGGCGCGGTCACGGCGGAAGAACATGCCGCCCTGCAGGCGAAGAACCGGCCGCGCGACACCCTGCTTAAATCCACGGAACGCGGACCCCATCGCGACGACGTCGAAGTGCTGCTCAACGGCCGGCCGGCGCGGCAATTCGCCTCGGAAGGGCAGCAGCGGTGCCTCGTCATCGCGCTCCGCCTGGCGCAAGCGGCGTATTTCCGTGCCCAGGGCGGGGTGACGCCGGTGTTGTTGTGCGACGACGTGCTGGGGGAACTCGACCCGTCGCGACGGGCGCGATTCTGGGCGGCGCTCGAAGGTGAACCCCAGGTCATCGCGACGGGCACCGCCTTGCCCGAAGGGGGGGATTGGCAACTGCTCAAGGTTGCGAACGGAACGGTGAGTGCCGCCGCCTGAGAGCCAAATGCCAAACTCCAATCTCCCAACCAAGCACTCAGGTTGAAAACCGCGAAGAACAAGTTCCGCATTAAGGCGCGAGCTTTATGGCTGTTCGGGATTCAGGTGCCCGGGATTTCACTGGCGTTTGGAATCTGGCGTTCGAGGTTTTCGCACGATGCACTTTGAACCCTGGCAGTGGGCGCTGCTTTACGGCGCGGCGGTCATTTCCGGATTCTCGAAGACCGGGATTCCCGGCATTTCGATCCTCGCCGTGGGCGTTTACGCGAATGTCCTGCCGGCGCGGGTCGCGACGGGGGTAGTGCTGCCGATGCTGATCTTCGCCGATATTTTCGCGTATTTCGTCTACCGAAAGAACTTGGAATGGCGGCGGGTCGGGCGGCTGCTGCCGTGGGCCCTGGCCGGATTGGTGCTGGGGTGGGCGGCGCTCGGTCACGTCGACGACCGGCAGGCCGCGCGGCTGGTCGGCGTGATCATCGCGGCCATGCTCGGCCTGCACCTGGCGCGGCGCTGGAAGAGCCCGGATGACGCCGCGGCGCACGCCCCACCGTGGTTCGGGCCGCTGATGGGCTTGCTCGCCGGGGTCACCACGATGGTTGCCAACGCGGCGGGCCCGGTGATGACGCTTTACCTGCTGGCGATGCGGCTGCCGAAGCTGGAGTTCCTCGGGACCGGCGCGGCGTTTTTCCTGCTGATCAACTGGATCAAGGTCCCGTTCATCGCCCAGCTCGGGTTGATCAACGCTTCCAGCCTCACGCTCAACCTCTGGCTGCTGCCGGCCGTCGCGTTGGGCGCGCTGCTGGGCCGACCGATCGTGGAACGGGTGAACCAGCAGGCCTTCGAAAACGCCGCGCTGGCGCTCACGGCGGCCGCCGCGGTGAAGCTGCTGTTTTTTTAAGGGTTGGAGAGAACGAGAAAGATTACGAGAACGAGCAAGATGCCGAGACTGTCCGTCAGACAAATGTGGAAGGCGAAGCTGGAGGGCCGTTTGGTCGCGCCCGGCCCGGTGGCCGTGCCGGGGCTGGTGTCGCGGGCGGCTTTCCATGGACGGGTGCTCGGCATCGATCCGAGCCTGCGGGGGACGGGCCTGGCGCTGATCGAATTTGCGCCGGGCCGCGCGCCCGTGCTGCTGCGGTGCCTGACGGTGAAGGTGGCGGCCAGGCACTCCATGGCCCACTGCCTGGCCGAGATCCACCGCGCGGTGGCCGCGTTCATGGTGGAATTCGAACCGCGGCACGTCGCGCTGGAGCAGACCATCTACGTGCAGAATTTCCAGACCGCACAGATCCTCGGCGCGGCGCGCGGCGCGGCGATCACCGCAGCTTCATTGCGCGGCACGGACATTTTCGAATACGCGCCGTTGCGCGTGAAGCAGGCGGTCACGGGTCGCGGCCGCGCCAGCAAGGAACAGATGGCCCGCACGGTCATGGCCATGCTGGGGCACGGCCGGGCGCTGGCCTTCGATGAGGCCGACGCGGCCGGCGTGGCGCTATGCCATGCCTACACCTGGCGGGGCTAAGCCGACCGCATGCAGTTGAAACCGACTTTCGGGGAAAGAATGAGCACACCAAAAGGTGGAGCGCGTTGACCCCGGCGCGTTGCGGCGAAGCCGCTTCGAACCAGCGCCTTGGGGTCAAGTCGCTCCACCATCAACTCCCGGGAAACCGCGGCGCTGTAGCCGGCCTCGCTGAGGCCGGTCCGGGGTCACCGACCCCCGGCTACAACCACACCGTTTCTTCCTGACCGGCGCAAAACGTGTTTTTTCGGCTTGGGGCTGCATGATTTCGTATCGGCTAAGTCTTTTCACTTATTGGGTGCTGGTCCGCCGCTGATAATCGGTTCGGAATTGGCAGACGGCTTGAACCGGTGGTGCAACCATGCATCATCCCGGCATGCGTCAGTCGGAGTCTTCAGCGGCACTGCGCGGATTCCAATTCCGCCCGGGTCTCCTGGATTCCCGGGGGGATCGCTCCCGCGACCAGTTCCGGCGCGATTTCGGCGCCGAACTGAATGGGATGGTGCTCGCCTTGCCGCTTTCCATCGCCTTCGCCATCGCGTCGGGTGTCCGGTCACAGCTGGGGCTGTCCACGGCGATCGTCGTCGGCGGCATCATGGCGGCGCTGGACGGTTCGCGGGCGCAAACCGGCGGCCTTTCGGGCGCGTTGGTGCGTTCACGCGGGATCCTCGGGCGATCCCCCGTCGCGAATCCACCCGCCCGATCGCCATGACTCCCGGACCCCTGCTGCTGGTCAGCTTGGTGGGGACGCTGGCGGGCGCCCTGAGCTGCTGGCTTGCGCCGCGGGTCTGGCTGGCGGGAACCTTGACCGGTCTGGCAGCGGCGTTGGCGGCGGGGATTCTCGTGCTGGTGGGCGCCGGTGATTGGGACTGGTCCAGCTCGTTGTTGCTGGGCAGGGAGGTCGTGCACCTGAGGCTCGATGCGCTCAGCGCCTTTTTCCTCGTGCTGCTCGGGGTGGTCGGAGGGGCCGCCACGGTCTATTCCGGCGAATACTGGACCGACGCCGGGCACCCGCGCACGGCCGGGCTCGGGCGCCTGTGGTGGAGTCTGCTGCTGGGCAGCCTTGGGCTGGTGCTGGTCGCGGCCAACGGCCTGCATTTTCTCATCGCGTGGGAATTGTTCACCCTCGCCGCTTACTTCCTGGTCACCCTCGACCGCTCGCGCGCGGAGGTGCGCGCGGCGGGCTGGCTCTATCTTGGCGCGTCGCACGCGGCGGTGCTGGCGCTGTTCGCCTTCTTCACGACGCTGGCCGTGCGCACGGGCTCCTGGGAGCTCGGTCCGCTCACCGGGCGGACCGAACTGGCGCCCCTGTTCTGGCTGGCGCTGTTTGGCTTCGGGTTGAAGGCCGGCCTGTTTCCCCTGCACATCTGGCTGCCCTCGGCCCACGCCAACGCCCCGAGCCACGTCTCCGCCATTTTGTCCGGCGTCACAATCAAGCTGGGCATTTACGGCCTGGTGCGCTTCAGCGGGTGGCTGCCGCTGCCCGCGGGTGCGGGCGCGACAATCGCGGTGCTCGGTGTGGCGAGCGCGGTGCTCGGGGTGGCCTTTGCGCTCGGCCAGCACGACCTGAAGCGCCTGCTGGCCTACCACAGTGTGGAAAACATCGGAATCATCCTCATCGGGTTGGGTTTCGCGATCGTGGCCGCCGAGCACGGCCAGCCCGCCTGGGGTGCGGTGGCGCTGGCGGGCGGGCTGCTGCATGTGTGGAATCACGGCCTCTTCAAGGCGCTGCTGTTCCTTGGCGCCGGCTCGGTGCTGCACGCCACGGGCACGCGGGAGATGAGCCGGCTCGGCGGCCTTTGGCGGGCGATGCCGTGGACGGCCGGGTTGTTCGCGCTTGGCGCGGCGGCCATCGCCGGACTGCCGCCGCTGAATGGATTTGTCAGCGAGTGGCTCGTGTATCTGGGCCTGTTCGAGGCCGTCACCGACCGCGGGCCGGCGGCGTGGGCGGCGATCCCGGCGGCAATCCTGCTGGGCGTCACGGGGGCACTGGCGCTGGCCTGCTTCGTGAAGGTGTGCGGCGTGGTCTTCCTCGGCGCCCCGCGCTCGGCGCCCGCGGCACATGCGCACGAGAGCGGGCCCGCGATGCGCGGTGCGATGGCCGTGCTGGCGGCGGCGTGCGTGGCGATCGGTCTCGCCCCGGTGCTGTTTTGGCCGGCCCTGGCCCGGGCGGTGGGCGCGTGGAGCCCGGGCTGGGCGGGGACGCCGGTGCCGGATTCGCTGGCCGTCCTCGGCATGCTTCACGGGGTGCTGGCAGTCGCGGCGGTCACCTCGGCGGGGTGGCTTTGGTGGCGCGTCCGGTTGGGGAGCACCTCCCGCGCCCTGACCTGGGACTGCGGCTATGCGGCGCCGACGTCCCGCATGCAATACACGGCGGGATCCTTTGCCGCGATCATCACCGAGTGGTTCGCGTGGATTTTGCGGCCCGTGCGACACGAGCAACGTCCGGCGGAGCTGTTTCCCGCCGCCGCCAGCTTTGCCGAGCACACGCCCGAAACCGTGCTCGAGCAGGTGGTGGAACCGGCGGGCGGGCTGGTCCTGCATCTCGCGAACGTCACCCGGCGGTTGCAACATGGGCGGCTGCAATCCTACCTGCTTTATCTGGTGGTCGGGATTGCGGCGCTGGCCAGCATCGTCCTGACGGGAGGGGAACGGCAATGAATGCGCCCTGCTTGAGCCGGACCGAAGAATTCAGATGGGCGCCGGTTTTCCGACCGACGCTTGGGAGCGATGCGGCAGGAAACCTCGAATGGACACGAATCCACACGAATAGCTGGAGGCAGCGATCACCGGGTTGTTTGTTCGAGAGTGAAACACGAGCGGGGGATGCGTTCCCAGATGCCTTGGGGCTTCCTTTTCATTCGTGCTCCTTCGTGTCCATTTGTGGTTTAATGGATTTGTCCCGAATTGGGCGCGCGCGCGGATCCCGTGCCACCGGTAGGGAAACCGGCAGCCACGCTTGCGGGTCGGGAGTTTGTGGTCCGACTGATGGGATCCGCCAGGTGTCGGAGCAGCGGAAAACAATTGGGGTGACTGACTCCGCCCTGCGGCCTATCTATGGGAGGCAGCCATGTACTTGAACCTCGTCCAACTCGCGGAGACCTTCGGCGTCGCCGAGAAGGTGATCGAGGACTGGATCCGCGCCGAAGGCCTGCCGCACACGTTCGACCGCGGCCGGCCGATGTTCGACCGGGCGCAGGTGACGGAATGGGCCGCCGCGCGCGGCCTGACGAAGCAGGCTGGCTTTCTCGCCCCCGAGACGCGCGCGCCTTTCTCGACCGGCATCCGGCTGGAACCTTTGCTGCGCGTGGGTGGCATCTGGCGCGACGTGCCGGCCGCCGACCTTCAGCAGGTTTTTGCCCAGATCGTGGCGGCGCTGCCGGGTGCGACGCCGCCCGTCCGCCAGATGCTCGCCCAGCGGCTGGCGGCGAAGGGCGGGGTGACGATCGCCCCCGTGGGGGACGGCATCGCGCTGCCCCATCCGAGCACGCGCATCGCGCTCGGTCGCGATTCCGGCACGCTGGCGTTGATTTTGTTGCGGGATGCGCTGCCCGATGCCGGGGCGCCGGACGGTGTGCCGGTCAGCCGGCTGTTCTTCTTCATCGCTCCCTCGCCGCGCGC
This sequence comes from Lacunisphaera sp., assembly GCA_035549955.1. Lineage (GTDB taxonomy): Bacteria > Verrucomicrobiota > Verrucomicrobiia > Opitutales > Opitutaceae > Lacunisphaera. The sequence goes on from DASZPS010000090.1 coordinate 12,977, forward strand.
GCACCTCGACCTGCTCGGCCGGCTCAGCCGCGCGTTGCGCCGCGGCCCGCTGCGCGAAGCCGTGTTGCAGTTCGTGGGCGATCCCGAGCTGTTTTTGGCCGCCGCGACGAGCGACGAAGGCTCGGGCAAGGGGGAAGGGGCGCCATGAGTCCGGGTGCTCTACTGTTGCTCGCAGCCGTGGGGCAGGCGGCGGGCGTCGTCTGCGGCCCCCGGTGGCCGCGGAGCTGGCTCGCCTTCACCCTGGCCGGGTCGCTGGCGGGGTTGGGAGCGGCGTTGCTCGTTTTGCTCGGCGCGCCGGATTGGGACTCGAGGAGCGCGCTGACGGTGGGCGGTGAGGCCTGGCATGGCCGGCTCGATGGCTTGAGCGCGCTTTTCCTCGCCCTGGTGGCCGTGGTCGGCGGGGCCGGGGCGGTCTATGCCCAGGAATACTGGCCGGATCGCCACTACCCGGACTCGGCGCCGCGCGGCCGGGCTTGGTGGAGCGTACTGCTGCTAAGTCTCGGCGGGGTGTTGGTGTCGGCCAACGGCCTCCATTTTCTCATCGCCTGGGAACTCTTCACCCTCAGCGCGTATTTCCTGGTGACGCTGGATCGCACGCGGAGCGAGGTGCGCGCGGCCGGCTGGCTCTTTCTGGCGGCATCGCATGTCGGCACGGTCTGCCTGTTCGCGTTCTTCGGCACGCTGGCGGCCCGCACGGGGAGCTGGGAGCTTGGCCCGATGCACGGTCAGGCGGGACTGGCGCCGTTGTTCTGGCTGGTCCTGGCCGGGTTCGGCGTGAAGGCCGGCCTGTTCCCGCTGCATGTCTGGCTGCCGTCCGCGCACGCCAACGCCCCGAGTCACGTGTCCGCGATCCTGTCCGGCGTGGCGGTCAAGATGGGTCTCTATGGCCTCGTTCGCTTCAGCGGCTGGCTGCCGCTGCCGGCGGCGGGGGGCTGGGTGGTCCTCGGGTTGGGCGCGGTCGGCGCGCTGCTGGGCATTGCCTTTGCGCTGGCGCAGAACGATCTGAAACGATTGCTGGCCTATTGTACGGTCGAGAACGTCGGCATCATCCTCGTCGGCTTGGGTGGGGCGATGATCGCGGCGCGTTCTGAACCGTCGATGCCTGGCTGGGGTCCGTTGCTGTTGGCGGGCGCGCTCTTGCACGTCTGGAACCACGGTGCGTTCAAGTCGCTGCTGTTTCTCGGCGCCGGCTCGGTGCTGCACGCCACGGGCACGCGGGAGATGAGCCGGCTCGGCGGCCTGTGGCGCACGATGCCCTGGACCGCAGGACTGTTCGCGCTGGGCGCGCTTGCCGTGGCGGGCCTGCCGCCCCTGAACGGATTTGTCAGCGAATGGCTCGTGTACCTGGGCCTGTTCGAGGCGGTGACCGGGCGCGGACCGGCGGCGTGGGCGGCGTTGCCGGCGGTGATCCTGCTGGCCTCGGCCGGGGCGATGGCGCTGGCCGCTTTTGTCAAGGCGGGCGCGGTGGTGTTCCTCGGCTCCGCTCGTTCGGCGGCGGCGGCCCGGGCGCACGAGTGCGGCGCGGGGATGCGCGCGCCGATGCTGACGCTGGCGGGCGGGTGCGTCGCGATCGGGCTGGCGCCGGGTTTGTTTTGGACCGCGATCTCGCGGGCGGTGGGTTCGTGGCATCCGGCTTGGAGCGGCGCGGCCGCGCCCGCCGCGCTGCGTCCGCTGGGCCTGGCGCAACTCGCCCTGGCGGGGCTGGCGCTGGGGGCGGTGGCGTGGCTGTGGCGGCGTGCGCACGCCAACGGACAGCAGCGCGCTCCGACTTGGGACTGCGGTTTCGCGGCGCCGGCCGCGCGCATGCAGTACACCGGCGGATCCTTCAGCGGCATTGCGGTCGGCTGGTTCGCATGGATCCTGCGCCCCGAGCGGCGGCTGCGGCGGCCGCGCGGCCCATTGCCCGCGGTCGCGTGCCGGGTGGAGCGCGTGCCGGAAACGGTGCTGGAGCAGGTGATTTATCCCGTCGGTGGCGTGGTGATGCAGGCGTCCCTGGCGGTGCGGCGGCTGCAGCACGGCCGGCTGCAGTTTTACGTGCTCTACATCGTGGCGGGACTTGCGGCGCTGGGCGTGCTCGTGCTGACGGGAGGGCGGCCATGAGCGTGCTCCTCGATTTCGTCGCCCGGCTCGGGCTATGGCTGGTGCTGGCGCCGCTCCTCCCCGGCATCATCAACAAGGTAAAGGCCTGGGTGGCGGGCCGGCGCGGTCCGCCGGTGTTGCAGCTTTATTACGACCTCGGGCGATTGTGGCGGAAGGGCGTGGTGCTGAGCACGCTGGCATCGCCGGGGTTCGTCGCCGGACCGGCGGTGGCGTGGGTGGCGGTGATCGGCGCGGCGATGCTGCTGCCGCTGGGGCCGGCGGGCGCGGTGTTCGGCTTTCGCGGCGACGTGATCCTGCTCATCTACCTGCTGGCGCTGGCCCGGTTCGCCACGACCTGGGCGGCGATGGAGACGGGCTCGGCGTTCGAGGGCATGGGCGCGGCCCGCGAGGTGAGCTACGCCGTGCTGGCAGAGGCGGCGTTGATTGCCGCGGTGCTGGCCCTGAGCGTGCAGAGCGGAAGCCTGGCGCTGGCCTCGATGCTGGCCCCGGCGGTGGGCGCCGGCGGGGTGTTGCTGGCGGCGGGCCTGTTCACCGTGCTGTTGGCGGAGAACTGCCGCGTTCCTTTCGACGATCCGAACACTCACCTCGAGCTGACGATGATCCATGAGGTGATGGTGCTCGATCACAGCGGACCGCCGCTGGCCGTCATCCTGCACGGGGCGGCGGTGAAGCTGTTGCTGTTCGCCGTGCTGCTGACCGAGGCGGTGCTGCCGTTGGGCAGACTCGGTGTGGCCGCCGGCGCCGCGGTGCTGGCCGGCGGGGTGTTGGTCGTTACCGTGGGCGTGGGCCTGGTGGAATCGCTGATGGCGCGGCTGGCCTTCCGGCGGGTGCCGTTGCTGCTCACGACCGCGTTCCTGCTTTGTCTGTTCGCCCTGTTGGTGGCGTGGAAGGGAGGCGTGGGATGAGCGACAGCCACGGCACGCTTAACCTGCTGGTCGGCCTGGCGATGGGCCTGAACCTGGTTGCGCTGGGCAGCAGCCGGCTGCCGGCGCTGATCGCGGCGGTGTCCGTGCAGGGCATGGTGCTCGGCGTGATGCCGCTGGTGATGGAGTCCCATTTTGCCTGGCTGGTGACGCTGGTCGCGCTGGGCACCGTCGCGGGCAAGGGCATCCTGATTCCGCACCTGCTGCGGCGCGCGATGCGCGCCGCGCGCATCGACCGCGAGGTGGAACCATTCGTCGGTTTCGTCCCGTCCCTCCTGCTCGGAGCCGCGGGAACGATCGCCGCCGTGGCGCTGGCGCAGGCGCTGCCGCTGCTGCAGGAACACGCCGGCACGCTGCTGGTGTCCGGCGCGGGGGCGTCAGTATTGACCGGTTTCATCCTGCTGATCGGCCGCGCCAAGGCCATTTCGCAGGTCTGCGGCTACCTGATCCTCGAGAACGGCATCTATCTTTTCGGCCTGCTGCTCATCAAGTCCACCCCGCTGCTGGTCGAGGCGGGCATCCTGCTGGATCTGACGGTGGGAATCTTCGTCATCGGCATCATCGTGGACCGCATCCAGCGGGCGTTCGATTCGCTCGACACCCGCAAACTGACCGTGCTCCGCGAATGAAAGCCATGCTCCTCATCGTCGTGCCTCTCGCGGGCGCGGTCCTCGCGATGCTTTGGCCGGACAAGCGCACCCGACCGTGGCTGCTGCCCGCGGTCGGGCTCGTGCATACGGTGCTGTCAATCTGGCTGCTCCTCGCCCCGCCGGAGGTGGAGGCGGGAGCCTGGCTGGCCTTCGACCCGCTCGCGCGGGCGGTGCTGCCGGCGGTCTCGCTGCTGTTTCTGCTTTGCGCGGCCTATGCCGTGCCCTACCTGGCGGTGCGCACAGAGCGGCCCAACCGCGTTTTCGTTGCCCTGTTGCTGACAATCCTGGGCCTGCTCAGCGCCGGGCACCAGTCGCGGCACCTGGGTCTGCTCTGGATCGCGATCGAGGCGGTCACGCTCGCGGCGGTACCGCTGTTGCATTTCAACGGCACGGCGCGCGCGTTCGAGGCGACGTGGAAATACCTGCTGGTCGGCGGCACCGGCATCGCGTTGTCCCTGCTCGGCTCGTTCTGCCTCGGATACGCCTCGCTGCACGGCGGCGGAGGAGGTGACCTGACCTTTTCCGCGCTGACGGCGCAGGGCGCGGGCCTGTCGCGCCCCTGGGTGCTGGCGGCGTGGGTGCTGCTGCTCGCCGGCTACGGTACCAAAATGGGTCTCGCGCCGATGCACACCTGGAAGCCTGACGCGTATGGCGAGGCGTCGGGTACCGTGGGAGCTTTGCTGGCGGGCGGCGTCACGACCGTGGCGTTCACCGCGATCCTGCGCATCCGGGCGGTGATCAGCGCGGCGGGCGAGGGCGCGGCAGCCGATCGCAGCCTGCTGGCCATCGGCCTTTTCTCCATGATGGTCGCGGCCCTGTTCCTCCTCGGCACCCGCGATTTCAAGCGCATGCTGGCCTATTCCAGCGTCGAGCACATGGGCATCCTCAGCATTGGCGCGGCCCTCGGCGGGGCGGGCGCCTGGGCGGCCCTGTTTCATGTGTGGGGCAACAGCCTGACCAAGGGAGCCCTGTTCATGAGTGCCGGCAACCTGCGCCGGAGCGCCGGCGCGCATACCCTGGACGAAGTACGGGGGATGTCCTCGGTCATGCCGTGGTCGTCGGGGATTTTCCTGACCGGCATGTTCGTGGTGACGGCGTTGCCGCCGTTCGGGCCGTTTTTCAGCGAACTCGGGGTCGTGCGGGCCGCGTTCGGGGCGGGGCGTTGGGGCGTGGCGACGCTGTTCCTCGGCTGCCTGGTGTTCGCCTTTTTTGGTCTCACGCGGGTGGTTTTCGGGGTGGTGGACGGCCGGCCGCGGCCGGCGGCGCGGGCCGGGGCGCGGCGTTTTCCGGAGACGGCGGCGCTGGTCGTGCCGCAACTCCTCCTCCTGGCGTGCGCTCTGTGGCTGGGCGTATCCACGCCGGAAGTCCTGCGCGAGGCCTGGTCCACGGCGGTGGCCCAACTTTATCCGACCCCATGAGCGCCTCGACGACCTTTGCCCTGCTGGCCAACGCCACCGGCCTGCCGTGGACGGAGGTGCCGGAATGGCCGGTGGCGGAGCTGGTGCGCGTGACCGCGGAGGAACTGGCGCGCGGGGCCAGGTTGTGCGCGTGGTTCGGCGTGCCCGGCGCGTCCGGCACGCACCTGGTCGCCGTCGTGGCTTTCGATTCCGACAACACGCTGGCGGTGGCCCGGAGCGGCCCCGTGGCGGGCGGCTACCCCTCCCTGACAGTGCGGGAGGCGCAGGCGCACCTCTTCGAGCGCGAGGTGTGGGAGCAGCACGGTCTCGTACCCGAGGGTCATCCGTGGCTGAAGCCCGTGCGCCGGACCGGTGAGATGGCTGCGCCGGCGAACGGCGAATTCTTCCGCGTGGGTGGGCGGGAAGTTCATGAGGTGGCCGTCGGTCCCGTGCATGCGGGCATCATCGAGCCGGGGCATTTTCGCTTCCAATGTGCGGGCGAGGAGGTGTGGCACCTGGAGATTGCCCTCGGTTACCAGCACCGCGGCGTGGAAACGGCACTGGCGGGCGGGCCGCATCGCGCGACGCCCGCCCAGATCGAAACCGTCGCCGGTGACACGACGATCGCCCACGCCACGGCCTACGCCTCGGTGCTCGAGGCGCTCGCTGGCACGGAAGCACCGCTGCGGGCGCAGTGGTTGCGGGCGATCGCGCTTGAGCTGGAGCGGCTGGCCAACCACACCGGCGACCTCGGCGCCCTGGCCAACGACGTGGCCTTCCTGCCCACCGCGGCAGCCTGCGGGAAGATCCGCGGCGATTTCCTCAACCTCACCGCGTTGATGTGCGGCAACCGATTCGGCCGCGGCCTGGTGCGACCGGGTGGCTGTCGCCACGACCTGGAGCCGGCCCGCGCCGCGCAATTGCTGGAGCGGCTGGCGCCGGCGCTGGCCGAGATCGAGCAGGCGGCCGGATGGCTCTGGGAATCGGCCTCGGTCCGCAACCGCTTTGAAAACACCGGTCCGGTCTTCCCGCAGCAGGCCGCGGAGATCGGCCTGGTCGGGCCGGCGGCGCGCGCCAGCGGGATCGTGCGCGACGTGCGCTACGACCACCCGGCGGGCTGGCACCGGTTTGCGCAGGCCCCGGTGGCGGTATGGCCGGGCGGCGACGTGCAGGCGCGCGCGCGGGTGCGCTGGCTCGAAGTGCAGCGTTCGGGCCAGTTCCTGCGCGAACAAATCGCGGCGGCGCCGGAGGGCGAAATCGTGAGCGCGCTGCCCGCGGCGGTACCCGACACGTTTGCGGTCGCATTGGTCGAGGGTTGGCGGGGAGAAGTCTGCCACGCGGCGCTGACCGACGCGGCCGGACGCTTCCGGCGCTACAAGATCACCGATCCATCGTTCCACAATTGGACCGGGCTGGCGCTGGCCCTGCGCGGACAGGCGGTCTCGGATTTTCCGCTCTGCAACAAGAGCTTCAACCTCTCCTACTGCGGATTTGACCTCTGACGCCGCCCCCACCGCCATGCTCGTTCCCGACATCCTCACCAACCGGCTCAAACGCGGCTGCGAGACCATGGCCTATCCGCAGGGTCCGGCCCCCGCGCTGCCCGACCGGCATGGCGGGGCGCTGCGGGTGGATGCAGCCAGGTGCGCCGACCAGTGCGACGCCTGCGTGGCGGTGTGTCCGACCGAGGCCATTACCCGGCCGCCCGGCCGGCCGGTGGCACTCGACCTGGGCCGCTGCATCTTTTGCACCGCGTGCGTCGAGGCCTGCCCCGCCGGCGCCATCACGCAGACGGGCGACCACCGGATGGCCGTGCGCCGGCGCGAGGATCTCGTCCTCGGCGAGCCGGGGCGGGAACAGCTGCGCCTGGCCGGAGCGTTGGATGAGAAGTTGCGGCGGATGTTTGGCCGCTCGTTGCGCTTGCGGCAGGTGAGCGCCGGAGGGTGCAATGCCTGCGAAGCCGACGTCAATGTGCTGGGCACGATCGGTTGGGATCTCGGCCGATTTGGCATCCAGTTTGTGGCGTCACCGCGCCACGCGGACGGGTTGCTCATCACCGGACCGGTGACGAATAACATGGAGCTGGCGCTCCGGAAAACATGGGACGCGGTGCCCGAGCCGAAGATCGTCATCGCCGTGGGCGCCTGCGCGATCGCCGGGGGACCTTTCGTGGGCAACCCCGAGCACCGGGCGGGTGCAGCCTCGGTCGTACCGGTCGATTTGTTTATTCCGGGCTGCCCCCCGCATCCGCTGACGATTCTCGACGGCCTGCTGCGCCTGCTCGACCGGCTCGACGAGCGTCCGGAGCGGCCGCCCGCGGCTTGAACGGGGTGGGGCAAGAGTGCGCTTGAACTCGGGCGCTGAAATACGTTTATCTAGGCTTTCCCACGTGTTCCGATGACCGTCACCTTACCCGGGCAGAAACCCACCACGGCCGAATTGGGCGCGCTGCTGAACCAGTCGGTGCTGATCCTGAGCCCCGACATCCGCGTGTTCCGCACCGGGACCGAGCGCTTCGTCCTCAAGTACCAGCCCGGCCGGCGGTATCTGGTCGTGACGCCCCAGCAATGGGCCACCCTCCAGGAATTCAAGGGCGGTCAACGCGTGACGTCCGTCCTTTGCGGCCTGATCTCGAGCCAGAAAAACCCCTCGCTCCGCGACCTCTACGAGTTGGTGATCAAGGCCACCCAGGCGGGCATCCTGCAGACGCCGCCCTGGCCGGTGCCGCCAGCCGAACTGCTGTTGAACTGGCCCATCCGCATCAACGGGATGGTCATGCGGTGGGTGACGGGAATTTCGCTGCTCGCGGCGGTCGCGAGCTTGTTTTTGCGACCGCCGCAGGTGCCCAAGGAACCACTCTGGCTGGTGCTGGGCTGGCTGGTGGCATGCGTCTCGGCCACGATCGGCTCCATCCTCGCCGCGTGCGTGGTGAAGGCCGCCGGCGGGGACATTTATCGCATGCGCTTCGTCTGGCAGTCGCTGGTGCCGCATTTCCGCGTCGGGCTGAGCGACACCTTGATGGTTGGGCGCATCGCGGAGGCCAACGCGGCGGCCGCGCGGCTGGCCCCGCATTTCATCGCGCTCGCCGTCACGGCTTGGTTTGCACCCGGCATGGTCCTGGCCGTGCTGGGTGGGACCTTGATCGCCCTGTCGCCGTTGTGGCGGTCGCCCTTGCTGGACCTCCTGGGCGCGCTGTATCGCACGCCCCACCTGTCCACGGGTTCGGACTTCGTGCTGCCGCGCGACCGGCTGTTCCGGCTCGCGACCCTGGCGCGGCAGCAGATCGAGGACCGGAAATATTTGCTGCGGTGCCTGGGCGCAACCGTGGCCTGGCTGGCCCTGGTGGTCCTGCTCGCCGGCGGCCTGTTGAACATTCATGCGTTCATGGTCCTGGATCGGATCCGCGCGGCGGGAAACGTGGTCAACTACACCCTCCTTGGCGTGCTCGGCCTGTGCGGCGCGGCGGTCTTGGGCGCCATCGGCTTTGCGGCCTGGAGTGCCTTTCGCCACATGCAGGCGCGATGGAAGGAGGAAGCCGAGCGGCAAATCAAGCCGGCCGCCGTGTTGGTTTCGCCGGACACCATTGCCGAATGGCTGGGCAAATCGGTCTTGTTCCGTGAACTCCCGAAAGAGGACATCGCCGCCGTGGCCGCGGTAGTCAAACCCGAGGAGCACAAGAAAGGCAGCTTCGTCGTGCGCGAGGGCGAGCCGGGCGATCACCTCTACATCGTGCTTTCGGGCCGCCTCGAAGTGCGCCGCGACTACGCGCCGGGCCGCTCGGAACCGGTGGCGGGCGTGGAAGTGGGCGACATCTTTGGCGAGATCGCGTTGCTGCACTCGATCCCGCGCACCCGTTCCGTGCGGGCGCTCAGCCCCAGCATCCTGCTCTCCCTGCACAAGGCGGATTTCGAACGGCTGGTGCTGTCGAAGATCTCCCGGCAGGCCGTGGCAGACGCGGTGCAAAAGGTGAGTTTCCTGCAGCGCGCGGAGCTGACGCGCAACTGGAGCCATGCGACGATGTCGGCGTTTGCCCGACGGTCCAAGATCCTCGAAGCGCCCGAGAATGCCCTGATCCTCGAGGAGGGCCGGGCGAACCACTGTTTCTACCTGGTGCACCGCGGCGAAGTTTCGATCCGGGTCAAGGATCGGGAGCTGCGCCGGCTGAGGTCGGGCGACAGTTTCGGCGAACTCAGCCTGCTGGGCACCGGCCTCGCGACGGCGAACGTCGTGGTCGTGAGCAAGACCTGCAGCGTGCTGGAGATCTCGGCCCGCGACTTCCTGGATTTCATCTCCCAGGACTTCATGATCGGCCTGATGTGGGAGGAGACCCGGAAGAAGCGGAAGGACAGGTAAGCGGAGGTTCGCGAATCGGCCGGCACAGCAGCCGGAATCATGCAGGCCCAAGCCGTAAAACACGATTTGCTCCGGTCAGGAAAAAACTGTGTGGTTGTAGCCGGGGTCGGTGACCCCGGACCGGCCTCAGCGAGGCCGGCTACAGCGCCGCTGTTTCCCAGGAGTTGAGGTCCATTTTCAGGCTGGGACCGATCGCTCCAACTGGTGGAGCGCGTTGCCCGTTCGACGAGCTCAGGGCCTCGGGCAGGCCGAGACGCCTCCCCAACGCGCTGATGACGTCCGCTGCGAAAGAAGCGCCCTGGGGAGCAGGTCGCTTCACCTCAACTGCATAAGTTTGGCTCAGCCGTGATCACGCAATCGAATATCCGTTTCGCTCTGAAACGGGCGAAATCAAAAGGTGGTCGTCGATTTCCATATCGACGACAAGGACTCAAGAGGTGTGCGCACGCCGCGTCGATGTGGAAACCGACGCCCACCAACTGCATGATCCCGGCTCAGCGTTTGGGGACGGCTGAAAGCGGCCCGCACAAGCAATGTCGGGACGTAAGTCTCTTCCCTTATTCCCAGCCACCCTCAGTTACCGAGCACCTTCTTGATCACGCGGGCGAGGTCGCCGACGCGGTAGGGCTTGGTCAGGTAGCCGCAGAAGCCCTGGTCGAGAAACTGGCGAGCCATTTCGTCGTTGTCGTAGCCGCTGGCGATGATGGCCCGCACCTCGGGGTGCAGGTCGCGCAGCGCCCGGAAGGTTTGCTCGCCGCCCATGCCGCCGATGATGGTGAGATCCATGATCACCGCGTCGTAGGGCCGGCCGATGTTGAGGTAACGCTTATAGAACTTGATCGCCTCCTCGCCGGTGTGGGCGACGTCGCATTTGTATTCGAGGCTTTCGAGCATGCCCTGGGTCAGCGTGCAAATGTCGCGATCGTCATCCATGAAGAGGATCCGGCCCGTGCGGTTGGCATAGTTGAACGAAGGCGCGCGGCGGGCCTCGACTTCCTCGGGCTGGTCGGCGACGGGCAGGAAGACCGTAAAGGCCGTGCCGACGCCCGGCTCGGACTCGACGCCCATCTGGCCGCCATGGCGCTTGACGATGGACAGGACGGTGGCGAGGCCGAGGCCGGTGCCGGTCTTCTTGGTCGTGAAGAAGGATTCGAAGATTTTCTCCAGGTGCTCGGGCTTGATGCCGCTGCCGTTGTCGCGGACCTCGATCGCGACGTACGGTCCCGCGACCAGCCCGATGACCTCACCGGCGGCGAGCTGGACGTTGGTCGCGGTGATCCAGATCTGACCCTGGCCGGTCGTCATGGCCTGGATCGCATTGATGACGAGATTCTGGAAAACCTGCAGCAACTGGGCGCGGTCCACGCAGATGGTGCCCGTGTCGGCCGGGACCTGGACCTCGACCTTGACGGTGGAACCGGCGGCGGCCAGGCGAACGGCGTCGGCCAGGATGTCGGCGGGCTTCACGACCTGGCGCACGGCGCCGCCGCCCCGGGAGTAGGTGAGGAGTTGCTTGCTGAGAGCCTTGGCGGCGAGGCAGGCGCGCTCGCTGTTCTCCAAGCCGGAATAGTTGCGCTGTTCCTTGGCGAGGGAGACCCCGCCGAGGATCGTCGTGAGGAGATTGTTGAAATCGTGGGCGATGCCGCCCGCGAGCTGGCCAAGGGAATCGAAGCGGTTGGCCCGGACCAGTTCCTCCGGGGTGAGATGCATTTCCCCGGGTTGGCGAAATACGACGACCGCGCCGGCGGGCCGGCCGGAAACATCGAGCACCGGGCGGGCGCTGAAGACCACCGGTTGCGCCGTCGGCGCGCCGTTGTCGAGGGCGAACTCGCTGTTGAGCTTCATCGAATCGCCGGTGCTGAGGACGCGGGCCACGGGATTCTCGCCGGGCTGGCCATTCTGCAGGTGCACGAGACGGAAAACCTCGCCGGCGTCCTGGCCCAGCACGTGCGCGAGGGGATGGCCGAGGAGGGTTTCGGCCTTGGCGTTGACGTGGATGATCTTTCCCGCGGCATCGGCCAGGAGCACGCCTTCATGCAACTCGGAGAGCATGATGCCCAGGTGAGGGCCGGGGAAGGGCGAGGACGATTCCGATGCGCCCGGGCCTTTTGGCAGGGGCACGGCAAAGCCGATGATGCGCTGCAATTCCTTGCGCCGGGAGATTTGCCGCACGATGCCCGCGTAAACCAGGACATCACGTTCCTCGCGGTGGCGAAGGCGCAGGAGGTCAAAGTACGAGAGCTGGTCCGGGTGCTGGGCCAGGAAGTAAGCCTGCACCCCGCCGGTCGTTTCGTCCATCGGCAGGCTCCGCAGCACCGACTCGAGCGAGTCGGGCAGCTCGCCCTCGGCATAGCCCAGGAGCGACTTGAACCCCGGCGAGAGCCAGTAAAGGCCGTTGCCGAAATCCAGGTCGAACATGGCCACCCGGCCGCGGTCGCCCAACTGGCGGACCCGCTCGTCCGCGCGCAGGGCGAGTTCCTCGAACTCCTTGCGGTCGCTGACGTCCAGATGGGCGCCGAGGACCCGGAGCAGGGCGCCGTTTGGGCCGTATTGCTGCACGCCGACGCACTGCACCCAAAGGTAGTGGCCATCGGCGTGCTTCATCCGGAACTCGTGGGAAAAGGGTCGTGTCCCGGTGGAGGCGACGCGACCCGCGCGGTCGGGGGCGGCGGCGGAATCCTCCGGATGGATCAGCTTCAGCCAGGTTTCGTAGGTGTTGGGCAGGGCGGCATCGGCATAACCCAACTGGCGCTTCCAGACCGGCGAGTAATACACTTCATTGCGCTGGAAATTGAGGTCGAAGAAGCCGAGGGGGCTGCGTTCATTGAGCGCGCCAAGGAAATTGTCGGGTGGTGATGCCGAGGTCGGCGTGGACACGCCGGGGCCGGCCGCGACGGAGGCGATGAAGGCAAAATACCCGGCCTGGTCCGTGCCGGCGGGTTCAAGGCGGACCAGCACATCGAATTCCGCGGCTTCCTTCGGCTGCAATTTCAGGCTGATCGGATGATCGCGGCCTGCGGCCAGCAGGACTTCCCATTGGGACTGCACCCAGCCCGATTCATGCGAGATGACGTCGAAGGCGAAAAGGTTGGGAAAATAGTCGCCGACGAGTTCCTCCGCGCGGGCCTGCCAGATGGTACAGGCCGCCGCGCTCGCCAGTTGCACTCGTCCATCGGGGCCAAGGACCAAGACGGCCCCGGCCAGGATGGTACTCGAGCCGACCTGTTGGGAAGAGGTGGGGTTCACGGCGAGGGCAATTGTTTGGCGGGAAGTTCAGCGGGTCGCGAGCCAAGATCAGATTGGCAGCAAGTCGCGTGCTCTTTTCCAACCGGTTTTACGGCCGGCTGGTGAAATTTGCGTAACAGACAGGATGGGAAGCCGCCGGGCGCGCGCCGCAAGTGAATTTCCCTGCTCCGGCCAGAGACCGGGCCCGACGATCGCCCGCGCTACGCGGCCAGTGCGCCCGTCTGTTGCCAGCGCGCCACGCGGCCGGCGAGGAAGTCGATCCAGACCGCCTGGTCGTTGAGGCAGGGGATGTGGGTAAAGGTGGTGCCGCCGGCGGCGGCAAATTCCTCGGCGCCACGCACCCGGATTTCCTCGAGGGTCTCGAGGCAGTCGGTGACGAACGCCGGGGTGATCACCAGCAGGTTTTTTTTACCCTCCGCGGCGAGGCGCTTGTATTCGAAATCCGTGTAAGGCTTGAGCCAGGGTTCATTGGCGAGCCGTGACTGGAAGGCGATGGACCAGCGATCCGGCGCGAGGCCTGCGACCCGTGCGAAGGCCTGCGTGGTGCGCGTCACCTGGGCCTTGTAGCACGTGGCGTGGGCCGGGCTGCACGTGTTGCAGCAGTCGGCCACGACCTGGCAGTGCGCGTGCGACGAATCCGCCTTGGTCAGGTGCCGGGCCGGGATGCTGTGATAGCTGAACAGGAGATGGTCGTAGGGCCGGTCGAGCCAGGGCCGCGCGCTGGCAACCAGCGCGGCGATATAGTCGTCGTCCTGGAAGTAGGGTTGAACGCTCTCGATCTTCATCGCCGGGGCATGGCGGGCCGCCTCGCGATGGACCTTGGCCACGACCGTTTCCCAGCTCGACATCGCATAGTGCGGATATTGCGGGAAAAGCAGCAGTCGGTCGACGCCGCGCGCGGCCAGCTTGGACAGGACGTCGGGGATGGAAGGATTGCCGTAATTCATGGCCAGCTCGACCGGCAGGGACGTGCGGGCCTGGAGCTTGGTTTGGGTGTTCCGGCTGGTCACGATCAGGGGCGAGCCGTCGGCGGTCCAGATGGTCGAATAGGCATGCGCCGAGTTCTTGGCCCGGAAGGGGATGATGATGCCGTGCACCAAGATGGACCGGAGGATGGAATTATCCGGCTTGTCGATCACCCGTTCGTCGCCGAGGAATTCGTGCAGGTAGCGTTTTACATCCGGTACCGACGGCGAGTCAGGGGAGCCGAGATTCAGCAGGAGGACGGCGGGATTGGGCATGGGCGAACAAGCACACCGAGGGAGGGGAAATTTGCAATCTTTGCTGGGCAACAACTCTTTATCGCTCAAACTGGCGGGGAGTTGGTCGATTATTAGCCATCCCACCCCTTATTTCGGTACCCCCGCTTCACGGGCGTGCCTTCATGAACCGTTCTCCTGTGAGTCTCCGGACTGCGCGCGGCGCGTCAGCGGCCTTGTTCGCGGGGCTGTGGCTGGCGTTTGCCCCGGCGCAGGCGCTGGCGGCGGATGGGTCGGCACGACAAGTGGACTGGGTTCTTGAAGTTTCCTTGGTGGCCGGGGCATTCCTGGCCGCAGGCGTCACGGCGTGGTCGATTCACCGGCGAAATCGAAAACTGCTGGAACAGCATACGGAGCGGCGCATCCGGGAGATGACCGCACTGATTGAGCATGCCGACGGCCTGCTCTGGGAGGCCGAAGTGGAGCTGGGGCCCAATGACTGGCTCTGGCGCATGACGCTGCACAACTCCGCGTTTTGCCGGAAGCTTTTCAATGGCTATGTCCCGAAGCCCGGGGTCGACCTTTGGGAGCAGTTCCGGATTGATGACCGGGCCGAGATGGACCGGCGCTGCAGGGCGGCGTTGGAAAAGGGGGAATCCGGTTACGTGCACGAATTCCGCGGGGTACGCGACGGCCAGGGTTATTGGTTACATGAGAATGTCTCCATCCGGCCGCTGGGGAAGAACAGGTACTGGCTGGTGGGATTGGTGACAGACATCACCGCGCAGCGCGAAGCGGAGGCGGCGCGGCGACAGAGCGAGCTCACGGTGGATCGCATTTTGGCGCACGCCCAGTGCCTGCTCTGGCGCGCCACGGTGGTGCTCCAGGACGGGGTGTTGCATTGGCCCCATTTCGACATCCCGCGATCGCAATTCTCCGAGCTGTTGTTTGGCGATCGGATCTTTTCCGCGAGCCGCGGCTTTTGGGACACCCTGAACATTCCCGAACAGGCGGAAATGAATGATCGCAGCACGAAGGCGATCCTGGGCGACGCGCCGGGCTACGTGCAGCAATTCCGCGCCATCAATTCGTCGGGACGGGTTTTCTGGCTGCACGAACGCGTATCCATCACCCGCGTCACGGAGGCCACGTGGAGCCTGGTGGGGGTGGTCACGGACATCACGGCGCAGCACGAGGCGGAGGAAGAGCGACGGCAGAGCGAAACGCGGTTGTCGCTCCTGCTGGAACGAGCCGACACCATGATCTGGCAGGCCCAGGTGCAGGGGCGGCCCGATGGCACGCTGGCCTGGACGATGTACATCCCGCAGTCGCAACTTTATCGGCGCATCTTCTTCGCGGAACCGATCGGGCAGGCCGGCTTCGCGTGGGAGGAGCACGGCGTGCCCGAACATGTCGAGATGGCGCATCGTGCCTACCACTCGATCACGAGCGGCGTGCCCGCTTATGAGCAGGTTTTTCATGTGCCGGGACCGACCGGCGACATCTGGCTGCGCGAAAAGACCACGATCGTCGCCTCCGGCCCGAAGCAATGGGATCTGGTGGGCATCATCAGCGACATCACCGCCCAGCGCCTCGCGGAGGATGCCCAGCGCGAAAGCGAACTGCAGCTGTCGGCCTTGTTGGAACAGGCGGACTGCATGATCTGGCAGGGTGAGGTGCGGCGGAGCCACGCCGAAAGATACGACTGGAAGATCTTCACGCCGAACTCCCAGCTGTACCGGCGCTTGTTTGGGCGGGAACCGGTCGGGGACAGCGGATTTGCCTGGACGCCCGAAACGGTGCCCGAATTCACGGAAATGACCCTCCGCTGGAAACAGGCGCTTGCCACCGGCCAGGGGGGCTATGAGCAGGTGTTTCACTACCGGATGCCGTCGGGCGACATCTGGCTCAACGAGACGGTCAGCATCAAATCGCTGGGCCCGGACCGATGGGAACTGGTGGGCA
Organism: Lacunisphaera sp.; assembly: GCA_035549955.1. Lineage (GTDB taxonomy): Bacteria > Verrucomicrobiota > Verrucomicrobiia > Opitutales > Opitutaceae > Lacunisphaera. The sequence goes on from DASZPS010000090.1 coordinate 28,810, forward strand.
TCATCACCGATATCACGGCCCAGCACGCCGCGGAAGCCGCGCGGGCGACCAGCGAGGCCCGCCTGCAGGAACTCCTCTCGCGCGCGGACTGCCTGCTCTGGGAGGCCCGGGTGCGGCTCAATGAATGGAAGTGGGAGAACCGGATGCAGCCATCTGCGCTCAGTCAGCGGCTGTTTGGCGACATCCAGGCCGAGGGAGACCAAGTGAAGCTTTGGCGGGAATTCAACGTTCCGGAACGGGTCGAGATGGATGAGCGGTGCCGGCTGGCCATGCGGGAGGGCCGGGGCGGCTACGAACAGGTCTTCCGGATCATCCGGAGCGACGACAGTGTCATTTGGATCAGCGAGAGCGTGACGATCCGCGAGATTGGCCAAGGGGAATATTCCCTGGTGGGAGTGGCGGTGGACATCACGCCGGTGCGCGGCGCCGAGGAAGCCCTGGCCGCGGAGAAGGAGCGGCTGGCCGTCACGCTGCGCGCCATGAACGAATGCGTCATCACCACCGACGTGACCGGGCTGATCCAATACATGAATCCCGCGGCGGCCATCCTCACCGGTTGGCGCGCGGACGAGGTGCAGGGCCGCGAGGTGGGGGAAATCTGCCGGCTGGAAAGCAGCCGCACCGAACAACCGGTGGAGATGCCCATCTCGCTGGTGGCCCGCGGCGACCGGGTCGCGGATCTGCCGGCGCACACCCGGCTGATCACGCGGGGTGGCGCGAACCGCCAGATCGAGGGCTGCTGCGCACCCATTCACGCGGCGGACAGCAAGGTGGTGGGCACCGTGATCGTCTTCCGCGACGTGACGGAGCAGGAGCAGCTTGAGCAGGAATTGGTGCGGGCGACACGGTTGGAATCCGTGGGTGTGCTGGCGGGCGGCATCGCGCATGATTTTAACAACATCCTCACCGCCGTCATGGGCAACCTGGCGCTCGCCCAGCTCGATATTCCCCCGGACAGTCCCGCCGGGGCCAGCCTGCGCTCGGCGGAGAAGGCCGCGTTGCGCGCGCGCGACCTCACCCAGCAGTTGCTCACGTTTGCCAAGGGCGGCGAACCGGTCCGCGCGGCGGTGCAGCTGGAGGCGATTGTCCGCGAGATGGCGGCGTTCGCGCTCCACGGATCACACGTCAAGGCGCATTACGACATGGCACCCAACCTGTGGCCGGCGGACGCCGACAAGGGCCAGATCGGGCGCGTGGTGCAGAATCTCGTGATCAATGCCGTCCAAGCCATGCCGAAGGGCGGCACGCTGCGGATCATGGCCCGCAACGATCCGCACGACGGCCTGAGCCATCCCAGCCTGACGCGCGGCGACTACATCCAGATTGCCATCAGCGACACGGGTGAGGGCATCAAACAGGAGCATCTCACCCGCATCTTCGATCCCTATTTCACCACGAAACAGACCGGCACCGGCCTGGGCCTGGCGGCGGTGTATTCCATCGTGAAAAAGCACAATGGTCACATCGAGGTGGAGTCGCAGTTGGGACAAGGCACGACCTTCCGGATCTGGCTGCCAGCGCTGCGCCAGGAGCTGGCCAAGCTCGACAGCCGCACCCCGTGGGACAAACCGGCCCTGATAAAGGGGCGGGTGTTGTTCATGGACGATGAGCAGATCATCCGCGACATGGCCGTCAGCCTGCTTCAGCGATTCGGCCTGAACGTCGATTGCGCCGTGGACGGCGACGAAGCGGTCAGAAAATACCGCGGGGCGATGGACCGGGGGATGCGCTACGATCTCGTGATCATGGATCTCACGGTGCCGGGCGGCATGGGCGGATTGGTGGCGCTCGGTCACCTCCGGCAGATCGATCCCCAAGTGAAGGCGATTGTCTCCAGCGGTTACTCCAGCGACCCGGTGCTGGCGAATTACCGGGCGCACGGCTTTGCCGCCGTCATGGCGAAGCCATATGAAGTCGACGAGCTTTCCCGCGTGTTGCGGGAGGTGCTGCCGCAAGGGTGAGGACGGCGGCGACGCAACCCAGGCACCCCGCGTGCGCGATGGAGGAGGGCCGTTTTTGTCCGGGCACGATTCCCGCAACGGCCGCGCAACCCCGGCGCGCTGGGCGCCGCCCACCCGTAAGGCAGGATTGCCGTCCGATCACGCCGCCCGGGCGCGGATCGAGGCGATCAGGCGGTGCACATTTTCCGGCGCGATCCGGTCGGTGACAATCGTGCCGGGAAAATGGGCCGCGAAATCCAGGTGCACGCCACGCTCGGAGCCCGGGCGAATGATGTCCTCGACGAAGTCCATGCCGCCGCGCGGCTTGATCCAGCGGTAATAGGTATCGGCGTCGTCGGACTCCAACACGATGTCGAGCTTGAGGAGCACCGCGCAGTACAGGGTCAGGTCCCGGTACGAGGTGAACCAAGTCGGCGGACAGGTCAGCTGGTCACGGATGAGGAGCGTCATGGCAGAAATCCTTTTCTGCAGAAGTGATGCCATCAATGGCGGGTTTTTCGCTGGATAAGTGGGTGCCGGGCGGGTTGCCTGTCTTCCTACATCGTCACTTTCTCCCATGTCTTCAATCCGTCCGCCAGTCCTCCTCGTCATCCGTGATGGCTGGGGTGCCAATCCGCACCCCGAGCAAAACGCGTTCAATGCCGTCTACCTGGCAAAAAAGCCGGCAGATGACATGCTGCATGCGAAATATCCCGTCACGCTGGTCAAGGCGAGCGGCCTGGATGTCGGCCTGCCGGACGGGCAGATGGGCAACAGCGAGGTCGGCCACGAGAACATCGGCGCCGGCCGGATCGTGGACCAGGAGCTGGTCCGGCTGAACAAGCTTTTCTCCGAGAAGCAGCTGGCGAGGAATCCGGTGTGGCATGCCATTGTCGCCCGCTTGAAGGCGAATCCGGCCGCGAAGCTGCATGTCATGGGCATCGCGTCCGACGGGGGCGTGCATGGCATGCTCGAGCACCTTTACGGCATCCTGCAGCAGGCGAAGGAGGACGGATTGGCCGGCGGATTCGACGGGCACACCGCAGGCCGGGTGTACATCCACTCATTCATGGATGGGCGCGACACGCCGCCCCAAAGCGGCTTGGGCTACATCCGCCAGATCGAAGCCAAGGTAAAGGAAATCGGCGTGGGCCGGATCGCGACCGTCTGCGGGCGTTTTTGGGCGATGGACCGGGACAATCGTTGGGAGCGCGTGCAGAAGGCCTACGATCTCCTCACGGGAAAATCCGCCGTTGCCACCGCCACCAGCGCGGAACAGGCGGTGCAGCAGTATTACGACCAGCCGCTCAGCGAGACCCAAAAGGGCGATGAATTCGTCTCGGCCACGGCAATTGTCGGTCCGGACGGCAAGCGGGTCGCCGCGTTTGCCGACGGCGACGCCGTGTTGTTCTACAACTACCGCGGCGACCGCCCGCGCGAGATCACCAAGGCGTTTGTGATCGACGGCTTCAAGGGTTTCGATCGGGGTCCGAAGCTGGATCTCTATTACGCGACGATGACCGAGTACGAGGCCGGCCTGCCGGTGAACGTCATTTCCGGTAAGCCTGCGCCGCTGAAGAACATCCTCGGCGAAGTGGTGAGCAAGGCGGGCATCGCCCAATTCCGCTGCGCCGAGACAGAGAAGAACCCGCACGTGACGTTTTTCTTCAACAACTACCGCAACGAGCCGTTTCCCGGCGAGGACAGTGCCTGTCCGGCCAGTCCGAAGGTCGCCACCTACGACTTGCAGCCCGAAATGTCCGCGGCCGAAGTCACGGCCAAGACCAAGGAAGCGATCCTCTCGGGCAAGTATGGCCTGATCGTCGTCAATTACGCCAACCCGGACATGGTCGGCCACACCGGCTCGCTGCCCGCGGCCATCAAGGCGTGTGAGGCGACTGACCAGGGTTTGGGCGAATTGCTTTCCGCGCTGGCCACGAAAAACGGCAAGGCCGTCATCCTGGCTGACCATGGCAACGCCGAGCAGATGTGGGATCCCGAGTTGAATGGCCCCCACACCGCGCACACGTTGAACCTCGTCGAGGTTTTCGCCGTCGGGGAAGGCCTCGTCGCCGGCAAGACCCGGATGCGCTCCGGCGGCCGCCTGGCCGACATCGCTCCGACAGTCCTGCACCTCATGGGCCTGCCCAAGCCGGCGGAAATGACCGGCGAAAGCCTGGTGGAGGGCTAATTGGCCGGGATGCGGGCGAGCTCTGCCTCGTACTGCTTGGCCGGAACTATGCAACCCCAACCGCAAAACGCGTTTTGCTCCGGTCAGGAAGAAACGGTGTGGTTGTAGGCGGGGTCGGTGACCCCGGACCGGCCTCAGCGAGGCCGGCTACAGCGCCGCTGTTGGTGGAGCAACTTGACCCCAAGGCGCTGGCTCGGAGCGGTTGCGCCGCAACGCGCGGGTGTCGGCGCGTTACACCTTTTGGTGGTCGGCGATTTCCCAGCCACAGCGCAGGCTGCGCGACTGAACCTTGGTGGCGAGCATGCCAAATCAGGAAGTGAACAACAGGACCTATCGCCGACAAGGGCTCTCGAAGCGGGCGAACCTGGCGTCGGTGTGCCTCTCGACCGACTCGGGGTCCTGAGCTTGCCGAATGGAGAAACCGACGCCCACCTATTGAATAGTTCCGGTCAACCGCTCGGCTATTTCTTGGGTGAGGACGGGCTACAATTTCCGCAGTGACTCAAGGGCGGGGGTGAATTTGGGATCGAGCGCGAGCGCGGCTTCGTAGGCGGCCCTGGCGCCGGCCTTGTCGCCTTTTTTCTCGAGGATGGTGCCAATGCGGCCGTAGGAGCGC
>DASZPS010000091.1:0-16609 GCA_035549955.1 Lacunisphaera sp.
CCGCGGCGGGTGGGGCGCGCGCGACGGGATGCGGTTGTCGATGACATTGACCACGCCACCCACCGCGGAACTCCCGTAGAGCAGCGTGGCCGGGCCGCGCAACACCTCGATGCGGTTCACGAGGAGCGGCTCGACGCTGACGTTGTGGTCGGGACTGACGTTCGACGCGTCGAGCGAGCCGACGCCGTTGTCGAGCATGCGCACGCGGTCGCCACCGAGGCCGCGAATGACCGGCCGGCTGGCCCCGGGCCCATAGTAGGTGGCATTGACGCCGGGGACGGAGGCGAGGGTTTCGCCCAGCGTGGACTGGAGGCTGCGGTGCAGCGTGTCGGCCTCGAGCAATGACGCACCCTGCGCGAGGTCGAACGCGCTTTTGGCGTCCGCGCCGGCGCTGATCACGACGGTTTCCAGGGCCAGGACCTCGCCTGGTTTGGCCCCGGGAGGGGTTGGTAACACTTGGGCCAGCGCGATTGACGCCGCCGAGGTGAGAAGGATGAAGGAGGAAAAGGAACGAAGGGACATGATAAGACGGATTGGAGTGATGCGTGGGGGCGCGGGTGGGCCGCAGCCGGACAGAGCGAACGAAAAACGCCCGCCGCGAACGCGCGGGAGGCGGAACAGCAACGGTTCAACTCAAGCCGCGGGCGGCGCGTGCGACGGCACCAGCCGGTAGCGGGGCTGCGCGGCCGCGATAAAGTCCATCGCGCGCCAGGCAAAGCCGGCGGCGGGCAGCAGCCCCAGCGCCAGCAGGCAGAAAACCAGCAGCGCGGTCACGCCGCTGGCGAAAAGAGTCACGGCACAAACGTGGTCGCCGCTTCCGACCGGCGCGGCCTGATGCGCCACCGCATGGCGTTCATGCAGTCCCGCGTGCCAGTCGGGGCTGACCGCCAATATCCCCAGCACGAGCACGCACAACACGGCCACCAAGGCCGTGGCCCGAAAGAGTGGATGTTCTGCGCGGCGGGACACCACAGCGAAGAAAGAGCAGGATGAATGCCTGTCAAACAGGCACTTGGCCTGGGGTGGCGAATCCGCGGGGCGAAAGTGCGGAACTCCCTGTCAGTTCGATGGCTGACCGCTCCTAGCCATGGATCCGCTCCACGACGATAAACACAACGCCGCACACCACGAGCAGGGTGCCGAGGACGGGGGCCTCGCAGCGCTCGAGCCATTTGAACCGCGCCTTCTCCACGCCGAGCAGGGTCAGCCAGGTGAAGATCAACATCGCCGCCCAGGTGCCCGTCGCGAGGATCAGGCTCAGGATCGTCACGCCGCCCCAGCCGAATTGCACGGCCGAGAGGTAGACGGGGAGGAATCCCTCGCACGGCGAAAAGGTCAGCATGGCGAACAAGCCGCCCACCGCCGCCCAGTCACTGGTACGGGCCGGCGCCGCGTGCGGGACGGGGGGAATCAGCTGGCCGTGGTCATGGTGATGGCAGTGGTCGCCCAGCAACTCGCTATGCCCATGCGTCCAGCCCCGCCAGTGGCGCACGAGGATCATCAAGCCGAGGACCACCAGGGCGAGGCCGGCAACGATCGGATACCATTGGCCCCAACGCTCGTTGATCTGCAGGCCGAACCAGGCAAGGGCCACGCCCAACGCGGTCGTCATCAGCACGTGCCCGCCAGAGCAAAGCGTGACCATCAGCAGCGCCCGGCCCCGCGACCAGCCCTGCGCGCGTGCCACGACCACGAAGGGCAACCAGTGCGTCGGGATTGCCGCGTGGATGAATGCGACGGCGAGCCCGGTGGCGGCGAGGGTCAGGAAGGCGGGCAGGTCCATGCGGAGGGCGGTATAGGCGGCCCCACCCTGGCAAAGTCGTCAAGCCCGCTTGTGGCGGTCAAGGGAATGCAGGCGGGACAACCGCGTGTCTTCAAAATCAGCTACCCACCCCGGCCCGTCGGGCACCTCTCTTCGTCCGGAACTATGCAATCGGAGGTGGAGCGACCTGCTCCCCAGGGCGCTTTCTTCGCAGCGGACGTCCTCAGCGCGTTGGGGAGCAACGCGCTCCACCAGGTGATCGTCGATTTCCTGATTCACGACAGAGCGTCGGTGTGGAAACCGACGCCAGGTTCGCCTGCCTCGTGAGTCCTTGTCGGCGATATGTCCTGTTGTTCGCTTCCTGATGTGGCGTGCTCGCCACCAAGGATCAGTCGCGCAGCCTACGCTGCGGCTGAGCTGCGAACCCGGGACCAGTCGCGCAGCCTGCGCTGCGGCTGGGAAATCGCCGACCACCAAAAGGTGGAACGCGCTGACCTCATCGCGTTGCGGTGAAGCCGCTCCGAGCCAGCGCCTTGGGGTCAAGTCGCTCCACCTTCCATTGCTTGGTTCCGGATCAAGAGGGGTGGCGCGAAACGCCGGGGTGTGGAGGTGCGCATGGCGGACTGTGAAATGTCCCGGCCAGCGCCTCGCGGGACGGATCGGCCCGGCTCCAAAAATCAAAAGCCGCCCCGCGCTGGTGCGACGGGGCGGCTGGAAACGAAGCGAGATCGCGTTACAGGTCGAAGCTCGCCGAGAGGATGAACTGGCGCGGGTCGATGATGCGGAACGCCCAGGGCGTGCCGTCGGGGTTGACCGCCACGGGCTTGAGCCGGCCGCTTTCGAACACGTTGTTCACGTTGAGCTGCAGGCGGCAGCGCACCTTGTCGTTGAACAACCGCAGCGAGTACCGCGCGTTCAGGTCGACCGTGTATTCTCCGTCCTCCCAGACCGGCTTGTTCGGGTCGTATTCGCGAACGATGCCGTCCGAATCCGCGGCAGCCGCGAGGAAGCCGATGGACTGCTTGTCGCGCCAGCGCAGCGAACCGCCGACGCCCATCTTGCTGAGCCAGCGGTTGCTCGTGATACCGGCGAGGTCGTAGTTGGTCAGGAATGACGCCTGATATTCGGCCGTCTGGGTGCGGCGCTTGCCTTGGAGGGCGACGGCCAGCTTCAGGGGCGCGAGGACGTTGTTGATGTAGAACGTCTGCGGCACCGTGCCGTTGTCCGCGGGATTCGTCCACCAGAGGTTGCCCGTGATCGGGTCCTTGATGGTGGTCCAAACCGGCATGCGCGCGTTGATGTAGTCCTGCACCGCCGGCGACATGATGCCGTTGAGCGGCGTCGACTGCGACACCGTGAGTTTCATGCGCCAGAACTTGTTCGGGTTGTAGGTGACCTCCACCTCCTTGCCCCGGGAGTAGGAGTTGCTGGCGTCGCCGTGCGTCCGGTTGATGTGGCTGCGGATGTAATCGTAGTCGGCGCCCGTGGCCGCCAGCGTCTGCTGGATGGCGGTCGCAGTATCCAGGGCGGGATTCTGCGTCTGCAGGCGCAGGACGTACCAGTCGGTCAAGCCCGGATCGCCGGAGGAGCTGCGGCGGTCCATGCGCACGGTGCGCTGCACAATCGTGTTGAGGTCGCTGGTGCTGCGGCCGATGTCGACGGTCTCGAACTGCTTCGCCCGGATTTCGAGCTTCCCGTCGAACAGGAGAAAGGCGAAGCCGTAGTCCTTTGACTCACCCCGCGGATCGGGCAGCGGCAGGCCCCAGACGTCATAGATCGTCGAGCCAGGATTGAAGGCGTTGGACTGATTGTAACTCAGCGCCAGCCACTCCTTGTTCTTCAGGGGTTTCACCACGATGCCATAGTTGTCGGTGCGGCCCTTGTTCAACACCCAGTCGTTGGTGCCATATTCGAACACCGGCGAGTAATCGAAATACCCGTTGTTCGCGGCCGTCGGGTTGATCGCGTTGTTGGCCTCGCGGCTGCGATTGGAATCCTGCCGGACGCCATACAGCGGCACGATGCGGCCATCCCAGAAGAAGCCCTGCCACACGCCGCCGTAGGTACCCAGGATGCGTTTATTGTAACGGCCGGCATTGTAGTAGAGGTCGTAGGTGGTGGGATCGTTGATCCACTGGCTCGTCACGCCGTTGAAGTAACGCAACGGGACGGTGTAAGGCGGCGTGGGCGATCCCGCTGGCGCATAGTCGACGTTCTGGCCGGTGGCGTCGCCAACATAATAGCGCGGGTATGTGCGGAACGGCGTGTTGTTGCGCGACGTAACCGTGCCCATCCAGGCGTTGGTCGAGGAAATCGCATCGGGGAAGCCGATGCTGCCGCCTTGGAACGCGCGGTACTCCCCATAGGCGGTGAACCGGTTGCGCCCGAACCAGCGCAGGAAGTTGTTTTCCTGCGTGAGATTCAGCTCATAGGCGAGCGTGCTGCGATAGCTGTCGGAATTGTCGCGGGCGAAGCTCGTGCGCGGCGAGGCGCCGCCGACGTAGGGCCGGAGGAAGTACGGGTTCGCCGTGCCGTCGAGCAACCGCTCGTTGATATCGATGAATGGCTGGAGGCTGGCCCCACCCGTGCCGAGGAAACGGCGGTCGTAGGTGAACACCCTCTCCTTCAGCCACGCCGCTTCGGCCGCCAGCGACTGCCGGGGCGTGTTGAGGATCACCTGTTCCAGCTGGAAGCTGGTGGTCTCGCCCTTGCGCCGCGCGATGTTCGGCGCGACGAGGTTGACCGACGTCCAGTCGTAGAGGCTCTGGTCCGTGATCTGCTTGGGATTGAAGAGGGGGAATTGGTTGGTGTTGCGCACGTAGTAATTGCCGCTCTGGAGCAGGCGGCCCGTGCCCGAGACATTATTCGGCCCGGTGCTGGTGGAGTTGGGCAGGCGGCTGATCATGAGCAGGCCGATGCTGCCGTCGGGATTGACGTAAGCGCTCGGGCTGTTCTGGAAGTTCGAATCGCTCACCGCCAACCCGTACGGCAGCGCGGCCTCGGTGGTGGTCCCCGGGACTACCGGGCCCTGGCTCGTGCCGTTCGCGAAATGGACCATCTGGGTGATGGGATCCCAGGTCGGCTTGCCGCTGTTGACCCAGTCCGTGACCGTGTCGCGCGGGGTGAGCGAATTCGGGCGGTTGTTCTCGTTTCGATACGACTCGAAGCTGGCGTAGATCGAAGTGTTCTTGAACGGCCGGAGCGTCATGACCGCGTTCAGGCGACGGGTGAGATCCGTGGACGGTTTGCGGACGTAGCCCTTGTTCTCGTACAAACCAAAGAGGCGGAACGCCAGTTTCTCGTCCGCGATGACCTTGTTCAGATCGAAACTGCCCCGATAACCGTCGTAGCTGTCCGCCCGCGTGGTGAAGCTGTAGAAATCGTCCTGGGTGTTGGCGCGGCCGCGGATGATGTTCACGCCGCCACCGGTGTTGCCCAGGCCGAACACCGTGGAATTCGGGCCGCGGGAGATTTCCACCGCGTCGACGTTGTAGGTGTCGAGCGGCAGGGAGACCGTGAACCCGTTCTGCGCCTGGTTCGCCGACGTGAGGCCACGGATGCGGTTGGCGGTGCTGGGTTCCTTGGAAACGTTGTCGGTCACGTTCTGGCGATCGACGAGGAAATCCGTCCACTGCGACGTGCCTTCCGTGCTCAGCTCATACTTGAAGATATCATTGATGTCGACGGAGGCCGTGTCGTCGAGCTGCTGCTTGGTCACGACGGAGATCGATGCCGCGAGGTCGTTGAGGTTCGTCTTGAGCCGGGTGCCCGACATCGTGGCCGTGGCGCGATAGCCATCGGAGCCCGAGGCGGTGACTTGGAACGGCGAGAGTTCCAGCACCTTGTCGTCGGGCTTGGCCTCCCGGTTGGATCCCACCGGGAGGGATTGGGTGTCCGCTTCGGAAGCCGTCGTGGCCGGCGGGGTGGTCGTTTGGGCGCGGCCCTCGAGGCCGCCCAGGATCATGGCTCCGAGCAATAATGCCCGCAATGGGCTGGTTCCAAGGGTGAATAGATTGGGTTTCATGGTGAGTTCTTGCGGTTTCCGTAACGCCCGGCGGGCGGCCGGTGCGACGGGGGTCAAACAGAACGGGCGGGAGGCGGGAAAGAGCAGGACCGGAGGCCGGCCCTGCGGGGCAGGGTGAGCTGTTTGGCGAATATAGGGTGTCCTATCCATGCGTCCAACGACCTGAATTCGTTCCGTCTGAATTATCGTTGTCGCCGGGCGCCGGCGCCCAATCATCGGGACCCCGGCCCCTGTGAATCCCACTCATCGCCCCACCATCCGCAGTCTCGCCCTGTCCCTGGGCCTGTCGCGCACCACCGTGTCCGAGGCCCTGCGCGGCCAGGCGCGGGTGAATCGCGCGACCCGGGAACGCGTGGCGGCCTGCGCCAAGGCTGCGGGCTATCGCTTTAACCCCCTCGCCAGCTCCCTCCTGAGCGAGGTGCGGCGCACGCGGCTATCGACTTTCAAGGGCGTGCTAGCGGCGGTCGGCCTGCAGGAACCGGCGCGGGTGCCGTTTCCCGGTTCCTACTGGCGCGACTTGCTGCAGGGCGCCCGCGAGCGCAGCGCCGAACTGGGCTTCAAGCTGGAGCATTTCGTGGTCGGGCAACGCGGCCTCACGGTCGCTCGCCTCGACACGATCCTGCGCTCCCGCGGCATCCGGGGCGTGCTCATCATGCCGGCGTGGAACCGGCCGGATTTCAGCCAGCTCAGCTGGGCCCACTTCAGCGGGGTTTACGCCGACTACCTGATGGACCAGCCCGGCTTGTCGTCCGTCTGCCCCGACCACCCGCGCAGCATGGGCCTCGCGATGGCCCGGCTGCAGGAAATGGGCTACCGTCGGCCCGGCCTCGTTCTGCTCCAGCAGGAAAGCACCCGCCTCGAACACCGCTGGCTCGCTTCCTTCCTGGCGTACCTGCACCAGCACCCGGGCATGATTTCGCTCCCGCCGCTCATCCAGCCTGAGGTGACGCCAGAATCCTTCAAGAAATGGTTCCGGAAAATCCGGCCCGACGTCGTGGTCGGACATCGCATGGAAATGATCGGATGGATGAAGGCCTGCGGCGCCCGGATTCCCGAATCCCATGGCTTCTGCTGCCTCAACCTCGCGCTCAACGCCCAGACCTGTGCGGGACTCGACCAGCGGCCATACCATGTCGGGGTGCGCGCGGTGGAACTCGTAATCTCCCAGATCCACCAGAACACTTACGGCATCCCGGAACTGCCTTCCAACACCACCGTGCCATCCCGGTGGGTCGACGGGCCGACGCTGCGGGTGCGCTAACCCGGACATTTCCCAGCCCATTCCGCGCGCGGCGCGGAATCCTGATCGTTCGTAGCGATGGAGGAATCCCGCGCCGCGGGATTGGGCGCAGCAAGACTGCGCCCCTACCCCAACCCCCGGAAATTCTGCTCTTATGGCATCCGGCTCAACCCCTCGCTCCGCACGACCCATTTGCCATCCCGCGGGAAACCGGGCGCATTTCCTTCCGGCGCGCCGTCCCACCCGCCGGCCATCGTGGCCACGGCGAGCAGGAACGCCGAGTTGACGGGAAGATAAGCGGGACAGTTGTCCGGCTCCTTGGGCCGCCGCACATGGCCGTTGGTCATGAAACGCGCGGCGGGCCGGGGATTGCAGAGGATGTCGATGGCGGTCTGCGGTTCGTTCAGGCGCGCGGCCGTCAGCGCTCCCTGCCCATAGGCCCAGCTCACCCACGAATCGACCCCGCCATTGCGCCGGGTGACTTCGTGGAAGGTTTTTCGCATCGTCTCCACGTCGACCATCTCGGTCGGCGGCATGAACCCGAGCGCCATCAGCATCGACGTCGGCGCCCCGCCCTCCTTCGAGTAGATGTCGGGGAACGTCTCGATCTCGACATAGTATCCTTCGGGGCTCACCGGCAGCTTGGAAAGCTTGGCCAGCACGTCCGCCCACTTCGGATCCGGCGCGAGGCCGAGCCGCTCGCGCCAGCGCTGCGCGACCTTCAGGCCGTAGTACCAGTAGGCCAGCTCAAAGGTGGGGTTTTGCGTGAGGTTGGCGCCGGAGCTTTCGCTGACGTTCTTGATCGGCGGGCCCAGCACGTAGCGATCGGTCTTCGGGTCGAGGTAGGCAAACGACGCCAGGAACCTGGCCGATTCGAAGACCACATCCTGGTATTTCTCCAGCGTTTCCCGCGTCGGTTTCGCGCGGTAGACCAGTTCACTCAGCGCGATCGGGTTCGGTTGGTTCCAAATGATGTACGGATTGATCGTGCCGGGACCGGTGCGACCGTCGATGCCCGACATCTTCGCCCACCGCACGCCTTCGAAGCCCTGGGCCTGGGCGTCCTTCAAGCCGGCCGGCAGCAGCACATCCTTGTACCAGGCGAGGCTTTTCTCCAGCAGCTCGGTCCGGCCCCAGGCGGAGAAGTGCGCCGCGTGCCAATAGTACATCTCGGAGTGGTGCTTCCCGAACCAGGTGATGTTGGTGAGACCGTCCTCCGAGGGTGGAAAGCTGCCCGCATAGTTAACCTTCACGAGGTAGAGCGACAGGATGATGCGTCGCTCCAGTTCCTTCGCGCGCGGGTCGGTGCTGCCGGCGAGATCGATGATCCCGCCGCGCGTCCAGTAGTCCCGCCAACCGGCGACACTCGAGGCGCGCACCTGGTCGAACGTGAGCCATTTCCCCGCGTCGGGGGCCAGCGGCGCGAATTCGCATGCGAAGCCCAGCACGCCGGTATCGCGGGCCTCGAGTTTGAAATGATGCGGCGCGACCTCCGCAAAGCTCGCGGGTCCGTCCCATTTGACCAGGGCGAAGTAGCGGCTTGCGTCCAGCTCCCGGCCCAATTCGGCGTAACCGTCCCCGCTCCGGATGATCGTGGTGCGGTGCTTGTCCGGGTGATCCCAGGCGAAGGGCGGTTTGTTGCGGGAGTTGAGCTTGTAGGAATAGGGAAACCGGAAATGCACGGCGAGCCGCCCGGCCCGCACGAGCGGCGACTCGATCCTGATCCCGGCCGCCGCCGCGGTCGCGTGGGCCACGGTTTCCACGACCACCGGCTCGCCACCGAGGGTGTAGGCGCTCCGGATGATGCCGCTCCACGGATTCAACGTCTGGTCGATCTTTGTCAGCTCGGCCGCCTCCACCACGCGCCCGTCGAGCCACAGGCTGATCTGCCCGAGGGGGATCGGGTGCGGGTTTTCCCGGAAATAGGTGCCGGCGGGACTGTTTTGTCGCCCGGCAAACATCACCGTGCGCCCGTGAAAATCGTGCGGCATCATCGCATCCTCGAGCTTGAGGCCCTGCGGGTTGGGGAACTCGTGCCATGCCCACGGCAGCGTCGAACTCGTCTCGAGCGGGATGCCCTCGTCGTGGAAATACTCGAACGTCTGCAGCCCCGTCGGGTCCACCGTGAACGCAAAGTCGCCGTTGCCGACGCTGAGCGGGCTCTCGACGTCGACGCGGTTGAGCCGGATGGTGTGGCGCTCCACGACCGCCTGCCGGTCGATGGGCCCGGCGACCACCAGGGTGGCGACCAGCAGGAAAACGGAACAGAACGCGGTGCGCGACAAGGCGACGGGAGGCATGGGGGGAGGGGTTGGGTGCCAACGAAGACGAACCGAACCAGCCGAGCGTTTCAAGGGACCGGTTGCGAGGTGGTGAAATTCAGCCCGTCAGAAACACCTTGAATCCAAGTCCGCCCGCCGTTTCGGGAAGTCCGAGGCGCAAGATTGCCCGAAGCCCGGTGGAGCGCACTGCTCCCCAGTGCGCTGGATTGGACGGCATCGATGCAAGCGCGCTGAGGAGCAACGCGCGCACCGGGCCGGTCACAGACCGGCCTCACCGAGGAACGCGAACGCCGCGCGGAAGACCGGCTTCGCGTTGGCGTCGAGGTTGTGGCCGTGGCCGACGATCACGCGGTCGAAATCCCAGCGGAGGATGAAGTCGATCGACGCCCGCACCGCCGCCTTGTCCTTCATGAACATCCGGCAGAAGCGGGAGGGCCCGAAATGACCCCACGCCCCGTTGAGCCGCATCAGGAGCGCAAAGAGCCAGTTTCCATCTGGCCCGAGGTTGAAGGCGATGTCCGCGATGATCAGCGTGCGCGACGCGGGATGGAAGAACACCACCTCGTTCAACTTCGGCATGCCCTTGATCAAGTGTTGCTCCAGCACGCCGGTCCAGTCGGGGTGCGGCGCGTCGGAAAGCTCGGCGCCGAATCGCACGTCGCGCTTCTGCGCCGCGAGCCCCGGCGCGGCATGGAACAGCGCGGCGGGATATTCTGCCTGGAATTCCCGCAGGCATTCGTCGTGAAAACAGTTCGGCCCGATCACGTGGCGGATATCGCCCAGCGCCGCCAGCTCGGCACGCAACTCCGCGGTCACGGGAATCGGCGAATGGATCCACAGTCCGCCGCGCGGCAGGCGCACCACCACGATCTGCCGGCCCAACCCCCGGTAAGGAATGGCGTGGACCCAGAGGTCGGGGTGGAGTTGGCGGAGCAAAGGCATTCGATTTACGATTTATGATTTGCGACTTACGATTTTTCAAAGCCGTAGCCGCAAACACCCGATCATAAATCGAACATCGTAAATCATAAATTCCTCACGACACCGGCGCAATCGTCTCCGCCACGGGCACGCGATAAGCCTTCACCGCTGGAGCGCGGAGAGCGCATGCTGGCGGAGCGATCGATAGATGAGGTTGCCAATCATTTGGGAGAAATTGCCGGCACCCGGGGTCCAACCGCACGTGGATACCCCATTGTCGGCCCCGGACAGGCCCCGCGTCGCACGGGGTGGTTCATGGCGCCGCGCAGGGCCAGCTGCGCGCCCGCCGCCAGGGAAAATTCCGTAACCTCCACAACCCGATGGGCGCCCCGCCCGGTCGGGCGGAGGACTTGGCCAAATCATGCACAGCAAGAAGCAACATCGGCGAGCAATTGGGAATATACAACGAGCCGCGGGCTACGTAAAACGTCAAGGTCGCCCTCATCGGGGACTTTTAACTGGCCACCGCAATCTCATATGACACATTCCCGCCCAACTGATTCCTACCCTACCCCCATGTTACACACACACCCTTGGAAACGGGCGGTCGTCATGGCCGCTGCATTGGCTGCAATCTCCGTCCCCGCGTTCGCGAGCGAGGCTGACATCAAGATCCCCGACCTGACGCAGGTAACGTTCGACGGCCTCGGCGGCATGGGCGGCGTGACCCTCATGTACCTGGGCATCGCCATCTGCCTCGTCGGCGCGGCCTTCGGGCTGGTCCAGTACCAGCAAACCAAGGCCCTGCCCGTGCATGCCTCCATGGGCAGTGTTTCCCACACCATCTGGGAAACGTGCAAAACGTACCTGAACACGCAGGGCAAGTTCCTCGCCATCCTCTGGGTCCTCATCGGCGCCTGCATGATCTACTACTTCGGCTTTCTCGGCCACATGGGCGCGGGCCACGTGGTGGTCATCCTGCTCGCCTCCATCCTCGGCATCCTGGGGAGTTATGGCGTCGCGTGGTTCGGCATCCGCATCAACACCGTCGCCAACAGCCGCGCCGCCTTCTCGGCGCTGCAGGGCAACCCGCTGGCCACCCTCTTCATCCCGCTCCGCTCGGGCATGAGCGTCGGCCTGCTCCTCGTGGCCGTGGAGCTGTTCTTCATGATCTGCATCCTGGTGTTCCTGCCCCGCGAACTGGTGGGACCATGCTTCATCGGCTTCGCCATCGGCGAGTCCCTGGGCGCCTCCGTCCTCCGCATCTGCGGCGGCATCTTCACCAAGATCGCGGACATCGGCTCGGACCTCATGAAGATCGTCTTCAAGCTGCCTGAGGACGATCCCAAGAACCCCGGCGTCATCGCCGACTGCACCGGCGACAACGCCGGCGACTCCGTCGGGCCGACCGCCGACGGCTTCGAGACCTATGGCGTGACCGGCGTGGCGCTCATCTCCTTCCTCGCCCTCGCCCTCGTCGACAGCCCCGCGCTCTGCGCGATGCTCATCATCTGGCTCTTCGTGATGCGCGCCCTGATGATCGTCACCTCGCTCGCCTCGTATTTCATCAACTCGGCCATTTCCAAGGCCAAGTACGGCAGCCTGAAGGACTTCGATTTCGAGGCCCCGCTGACGCACCTCGTCTGGCTCACTTCGGCAGTCTCCATCGGCATCACCTTCCTCGCCTCCTACTTCCTGCTCGCCCATCAGCCCGGCGTGGCTCCCGCGCTGTGGTGGGTGCTCTCGGTCATCATCAGCTGCGGCACGATCGCCGGCGCCCTGATCCCGGAGTTCACCAAGATCTTCGTCAGCACGAATTCCCGCCACGTGAAGGAAGTAACCAACTGCTCCAAGCACGGCGGCGCCTCGCTTAACATCCTCTCCGGCCTGGTCGCGGGCAACTTCTCCGCGTTCTGGATGGGTCTCGTGATCATGCTGCTCATGGCCGCGTCCTACTACTTCTCGCAGAACCCGGCCCTGCTCGCCCTGATGCCGGCCAAGTTCGCCTACGCCGCGCCGATCTTCGCCTTTGGCCTCGTGGCCTTCGGCTTCCTCGGCATGGGCCCGGTCACGATCGCGGTCGACAGCTACGGCCCCGTCACCGACAACGCGCAGTCCGTCTACGAGCTCTCGCAGATCGAGGCCCGCCCGGCCATCGCTGCCGAGATCGAGCGCGACTTCAAGTTCAAGCCCGACTTCGAGAACGCGAAGTACCAGCTCGAGAAGGGCGACGGCGCCGGCAATACCTTCAAGGCCACCGCCAAGCCCGTGCTCATCGGCACGGCGGTCGTCGGCGCCACCACCATGGTGTTCGGCATCATCATGCTCCTGCAGAAGCTCTATGAGCTCCAGGTCACCTCGGGCCTCGCCGGCCCGTTCAAGGAGGTCGTCGGCGCCCTCTCCGTCGTGCAGCCCGAGATCATCCTCGGCCTGATCATGGGCGGCTCCGTCATCTACTGGTTCACCGGCGCGTCCTGCCAGGCGGTCGTCACCGGCGCCTACAGCGCGGTCGTCTACATCAAGGAGCACATGAAGCTCGACGCCACCACCGCTTCCGAGAAGGACTCGAAGGAGGTCGTCCGCATCTGCACGGTTTACGCGCAGAAGGGCATGTGGAACATCTTCATCGTCGTGTTCTGCTTCGCGCTCGCGCTGCCGTTCTTCAACGCCTACTTCTTCATCGGCTACCTGATCGGCATTGCGTTCTTCGGCCTCTTCCAAGCCATCTTCATGGCCAACGCCGGCGGCGCGTGGGACAACGCCAAGAAGATCGTCGAGGTGGAGCTCCGCCAGAAGGGCACGGACCTGCACGCCGCCACCGTGGTCGGCGACACCGTGGGCGATCCGTTCAAGGACACCTCCTCCGTCGCGATGAACCCGGTCATCAAGTTCACCACGCTCTTCGGCCTCCTGGCCGTGGAAATCGCGGTCACGATGACCAACGTCACCGCCAAGCACACCATCGGCGCGGTCTTCTTCGCGATCGCCCTCGTGTTCGCGTACCGCAGCTTCTACAGCATGCGGATTCCCGAGGAAAAAGCCTGACCGGCTCTCACCGCTTCTCCGAGGCCGCGGCATCCGCCGCGGCCTTTTGCTTTTCCAGGAGTCACCGGGAAGGGCAACAGGCTTGCCATGCCAGTTCGCCGGCGGTCTATTCGACCCAACGGGCCCAAATCAACTGCTGCGCCATCATGAAAAGAATCCTCCTCCTCGCCCTGCTTGCCGCCGGGCTCGCCTCGGCCGCCCCCGCAGCCGTCACCGCCGGCCTCGAAGTCGGCTATCTCACGGACAACAAGGACGCCATCTGGTCCGGCCGGATTGGCTGGCAATTCGCCTCGACCGTCAACCTGTCGCACCAGGTTGAGCTCGAAATCGGGCACACGGAACACACGGAGGGGCTGGCGCCGGGCAGTCCCTACCACTTCAAGACCAAGCTCATGCCCGTCACGCTAAACTACCGCGCCGAAACCAGCGCCGCCGACAAGCTCGGCTTCTACTTCGGTGCCGGCGTGGGGCAAACGCGAGTCAGCTACCGGCTGCCCGGTGCGGGGGTCCCGAACGTTTGGGACAGCGACAATGCTTTTTCGTATCAGGCTTTCGGCGGCGTAACCTACAAACTTACGGCCAACGCCAGCCTGCGCGCCGGCGTGAAGTACATCCACGTTGGGGACGCGACCGTATTCAGCTTCGCGAAGGTCGAAGTCGGCGACGACCTTGCCCTCACCGCCGGGCTGGACTTCAAGTTTTAGCCTCATCCCCTCCATCCTGAGCATCGACCGCGGCGAACCGCCGCGGTCTTTTTTTGGCCGCTCCGCCCTCTCCGGTCCGGGGCTTGTGCGGTCCGTTTTTTCTGCCAGCCTGTTCCCATGAAAACAAAGCTGTCGTTCGTTGGTTTCGCCGCGGTCCTTTTCCTCTCGGGCTGCGACTACGACGCGCCGCTTACCGCGACCGCCACTCATCCCATCGATGCCCGCCTGGTCGGCGACTGGATTCCGGCCGGGAAGGAGGAGGAAAAGGACTCCCCGATGCACGTGCGGCGCTGGGATGACAACACTTATGCCATCGCCATCGAGAATGACATCTATCGCACCTGGCACTCGGACTGCGCCGGCCTGGCGCTGGTCAGCGCGCAGGACCTCAATTCGGACGAGCGCAAATTCTGCCTCTATACCTGGGCGCTTTCGCCCGATGGCGCGCAACTCACCCTGCGGCGGGTCCGCACCGAGGTGGTCCCGGATGCCGCAAAGACCACCGCGGCCCTGCAGGCGGCGGTCAAGGCCAATGCAGCGAACCCGAAGCTGCTCGACGAACCCCTCGTTTTCCAGCGCCAGCTGAAAAAATAGCCGGCATGGACGATTCGCTGTTGGTCCTGGGCGTACGGGTGGCGGGCGGATTGCATTTTGTCACGCTCACGCTGGCGTGCTTCACGTCCATCCCGCCGGATTGGGAAAGGAACCTGGCAGCCCTGCCGCCGATTCACCGCCGGTTTGCCATCGCGCAGAATGTCTCCATCGGCGCGATAATCGCCGTGCTGGGACTGTTCTCGCTCTGTCTGGCGCCGGAACTGGTGGCCGGCAGCCCGCTGGCGCGGGCAATGTGCGGGGCGACCGCGCTCTTCTGGGGCGGACGGGCCGCCGTGCTACCCTGGCTCGGCGTGAAACCCGCCCTGACGAGCGGATGGTTGCGCGCGGGCTACGCGCTGCTGTTCGCTGAATGCGTCATCTACGCCGTCGCGTACGGCTGGCTCGCACTGCGCGCGGTTTGAGGCCTGTAGCCGGAGTCGTTGCCCCCGGGGGCATTCGCCCCTTTCCGGCCACCGGGGGCCGCGACCCCAGCTCAGGCTTTTGGACGAAAAACGCGCAGCGTCACCACCCAGTCGGAAATTGCCTGAGTCGCTGGTGGGTTACGAACCCCACGCAGGTGGGGTGCTTTACCCGGAACCCCGGGTACGGCTGGGGCCACTATCATATGCAGATCGCACAACCCCGCGGCCTGCGTGCCCACAACCATCCATAATCCAATGAAAAACAAAATCCTACTGACCCTCCTCCCCGCCCTGGCCATCGGCTTCGCCTCGCCGGCGGTGGCTGACCAAGTTACCGCCAAGGCCGAAGCCAATATTGCCGAGGCCCAGGGCGACGCCGCCAAACTCGCCCTCAAGGAACTCGACGCCGAAATCGACCACGTCGAGGCCATGATCGACAACGCCCCCACCTCCGCCGACAAGGACGCCGCCAAGGCCCGCCTCGATGTCCTCAAGGAACGCCGCAGCGAACTGCGCAAGACCTACGTCAAGTCCCGCTATGAGGAACTCAAGGCCGACGTCCGCGCCGAGGCCAACAAGGCCAGCGCCTGGACGAAGAGCAAATTCACCCGCGACCCGGCGGAAAAGGCCGCCGATGACGTCCGTGACGCCGCCCGCGATGCCGAGAAGGCCGCGAAAAAGGCCGGCGACAACGCCTACGCGTATGCCAACTCCGTGGGTGCCGCGATCGATTTGAACGCATACAAGATGCGGCCCACCGATACCAACAAGGACGAAGCCAAGGCCGCGCTCAAGGCCCTTGACCAAAAGATCGATGAACTCGACGACCGCGCCGACAAGATGCCCCGCGGCCCCGACCGCGATGCCGTCAAGCGCCGCGTGAAGGCCCTCGAGGACCGCAAGGACGAGCTTCAGCACCAGTTCAACAAGGCCCGCTTCGACGCCTTGGTGGATGACGTCCAGCGCGAGTGGAACGATTTCCGCAACTAAGCGAACTCGATCCCTGGTGGGCGTCGCTTTCCCTACCGACGCCTTGTCGCCGATCTGGAAATCGGCGACCACTTGTTCCCCCGGCGGAGCCGAACCGGCTCCGCCTTTGCTTTTGCCGGCCGCGACCGCTGTCGCCGGGGTCGCTGATCCCGGTGGTCGCGTTCCATGCCCTGTCCGGGGTCAGCGACCCCGGCTACCATTGCCTTGCGCAAGCCAACGCAGATCCCGCCTTCAACCAACGAAACCGCCGGGACCCGTGGCGGATTCCCGGCGGCAAGGTTCCGGTTGTTACCCCTAACGACCGGATGAACACACTTACCTACTGCGGTCACTTCATCGGCGCGCGCGCGGACGCGGGCCAGACTTTTCATTTTCTGCGCCGAAACGTAACACGGCCGGCGGCGCCGCGGTGACATTGCGGTGACGGTTTGAACGGCACACCGCGACCAGCTGCCCACTGCAGGGTCGGACCTTGCCCGTTCGTCGGGCTCAGCCAGGATCATGCAGTTGGTGGGCGTCGGTTTCCACACCGACGCCAGGTTCGCACGCCTCGTGAGTCCTTGTCGTCGATATGGAAATCGACGACCACCTTTCGGTCGGTTCGCTACCGAGCGAAACGGCGCTT
>DASZPS010000092.1:0-9968 GCA_035549955.1 Lacunisphaera sp.
AAGCACGGCCTGTCCGAGAAGATCAATTTCGAGGTGGCGCTGCTCAAGGCGGTCGAAGCCAGCCGCTCCCGGGCGATCGACAGCCTGATCAAGGAAATCGCCACGCTGGCCGAGGGCCTGCCCGACGACGGCTCAAAAAAAAACGGCTGACGCCGGCGGCTGACGGCGGGAGGTCGGAAGACAAAGGTCAGAAAGCAGAGGAGGAAAGCGCACCGGCGGCGGCCATTGCAGCCGATGCGCCAGTCGGTCCATCTTCGGAGGAGGAGGCTGCGCTTCTCGCCCAGGAGCGCGAGATGGGCATTGTGACGCCGCAACTGATGCATGTCGAAAGCCCGGCGGAGGACAAGGGCGACCTCCCTCCGATGGAGGACTTGATCCAGCGCATCCCGGCGCCCGCGCGCGACCTGATGGAAGAGCTGTTCCGGGCGAAATTCGTCACCGTGAAGCGCATTCCGCAATGGGCGCTGAAATGATTTCCGGAAATGTGTAACGTATTAGGTTACGCGTTTCCACCGACCGGCCAGGTGTCGCCGACCGGCTCGAGGCCGTGATGCGGCCGGAGATACAGGTAGGTCTGCGCGGAATCGGCCAGGTGATTCGGAGCGAGCAGCACTTCCACCCGTTCGTAAAGGCCTTCGTCCAAGCCTTCGAGGCAATCGAGTTCCGCGAGGCAGCCATCGTCCACGACCCAAAGCTCGCCGGTGACGCCAATCGTGTCGCCCGGCGCGCGTACCATTCCGGGATAGTCCCCGAGGGAATATAGGGTGTAACCAGAGGCCGTGCGCGCTTCCCCGAGGAATCGCTGGTCCTGGAGGAAAAGATGATTCGATCCGCCGCGCTTGAGCGTGCCGTAGACAAAAACGGTGGTCATGGGACCAAGGCCTCCACCACCAGGGCGGTGATATTGTCCTTCGCCGGGCCTTCCAGGGCCGCGGCGACGAGGCGTTGCGCGATGGGCGCTTCGCCGGTTGCGCGTATGATCGCCTCCAGGCGGTTGTCCCAGATTCCATCGGTCAGCCCGTCCGAGCAGATGAGGAAGCGGTCGCCGGGCGGGCACGGGATCACGCCGAACTGCGGATCAATGAACTGGTGCTCGGCGCCCAAGGCCTGGTGCAGGACATTGCGCCGGGGGTGGGTACGCGCCTCGCGCTCAGTCAATCCCTGGTTGCGGCGGAGCCAACCGACATGGCTGTGATCGTGCGAAAGCTGCACGATGCCGCCCGCCTGCGGCAGGTGATAGATGCGGCTGTCGCCGATGTGGCCGAAATAAAGCCAGCCGGGAGTGAGCCAGCACAGGCTGAGGGTTGTGCCCATGCCCCGGCATTCCTCGTACGACTGCCCGAGCTTCAGCAGGTCATGGTGGATGGCGGTGAAGAGTTCGCGTAGCGTGACGTCGTAGCCGCTGGCCGGCCCGGGTGCGGCCGGCCGGAACCCGCGTGGCATCAGCTTGGTGATTTTGTCGACGGTAATGCGGCTGGCGAATTCCCCGGAGCTCGCCCCACCCATGCCATCGCTGACCGCGAAAACGAAGTCGGATCGAAGCGAGGAGGCTTCGCCGGTTTTGCCGAGATAATGGACTTCCTGCCCGTCGAAGCGGAGGGCGAGGAAGGTGTCCTCATTGTTGGTCCGCACATGGCCGCGGTGGGTGAGGCCCGACCACCGCAAGTCGGGGGGCAGCGCATGACCAATTTCCGCGATCAGCTCGGCAAACTCAAAGTCGATGATGCAGAAGCGTCCGTCCATCGGCCGATAGGTGAGATTGCGGATTTCCGGATCGTCATGACGGACCCCGTAGGTCTCCAATTCGGCAAACAACTCCTTCAAGCGGTCGGGACTGATCTGGTCCACCCGCGCCCCGCAGTTGGTGGTGACGATTTTCATCTCCGCATCGTCGGCCTCCAGAAGCCGGGGCACGAATTCGCAGTGCCGGGCCTCCAGGTAGCGCAGCACCCGGACCTCGTTGGCGTACCGGGCATAGGCCTGATGGCCGCGAAAAGTCTTATAGACGCGGCCATCGTAACCGATGCGGACCAACGCGCGCTTGGTATCCTTGACCTCGTGCATGATGGTGAAGCCCTAGGATTTGCCAGAGTCGAGCGGTAAGCAAGGGGGATTGGTCTGCACCGGCCGCGGGCCTTGGCATAACCGGAAATTGCACTTCCCTCTGGCATGTTAGGTGCTTTTTAGTTTCCGGGTATAACGTCTCTGCGCCCCGGCGCATGGCGCCCAACCCCAAATCCAACACAATCCAATATGGCCAAATACAAACTGGAATACATCTGGCTCGACGGCTACACGCCCCTGGCAAG
Source organism: Lacunisphaera sp. (assembly GCA_035549955.1). Classification (GTDB taxonomy): domain Bacteria; phylum Verrucomicrobiota; class Verrucomicrobiia; order Opitutales; family Opitutaceae; genus Lacunisphaera. The sequence goes on from DASZPS010000092.1 coordinate 2,310, forward strand.
CCTGCGCAGCAAGACTCAAATCAAGGAATTCGCCAGCGCTCCGACGCTCGCCGATCTGCCCATCTGGGGTTTTGACGGCAGCTCGACGCAGCAGGCGGAGGGCAAGAGCTCGGACATCGTGCTCAAGCCGGTCGCATGCTATCCGGACAGCACCCGCAAGAACGGCGTGCTCGTGATGTGCGAATGCTACCAGCACACCGGCCAGCCGAGCCCCTCGAACACCCGCGCAACGATCCCGGACGATCCAGACACGTGGTTTGGTTTCGAGCAGGAGTATTTCTTCTGGAAGGACGGCGCGCCCCTCGGCTTCCCGGCCGGCGGCGGTTTCCCCGCTCCGCAAGGGCCCTACTACACCGGCGTTGGCTACAAGAACGTTGGCTGCGTGGCCCGCGAAATCGTCGAGAAGCACATCGACATCTGCCTTGACGCCGGGATCAACCTCGAAGGCATCAACGCCGAGGTCGCGAAGGGCCAGTGGGAATTCCAGATCTTCGGCAAGGGCTCCAAGAACGCCGCCGACCAGCTCTGGGTTGCCCGATACATCATGGCCCGCTTGTGCGAAAGCTACGGCATCGACATCGAGTGGCGCTGCAAGCCCATCCTCGGGCCCTTCAACGCGCCCCTCGACTGGAACGGCTCCGGCATGCACTCCAACTTCTCGACCAAGTATATGCGCGAAGTCGGCGGCAAGGAGTACTTCGAGAAGCTCATGGACGCCTTCAGCAAGAACTGCAACGAGCACATTGCCGTCTACGGCCCGGAGAACCACCTCCGCCTCACCGGCCTGCACGAGACGCAGTCGATCGACAAGTTCAGCTACGGTGTCGCCGACCGCGGCGCCTCCGTCCGCGTTCCGCACAGCTTCATCAACAACGGCTACAAGGGCTACCTCGAGGATCGCCGTCCGAATTCCGCCGCCGACCCGTACCTGGTCGCCGGCCGGATCCTCAAGACGATCCAGAGCGTACCGATCAAGTAAGCGCGTTGCGCAATCTGGCGCATCCTTTCCAAGCCGCCCGGAAACGGGCGGCTTTTTTTTGTGCGACCGAACGGGCCGAATGTGGGAGGGGCTTTATGCCCCGACACGACATGCGCCACGAAGGTCCAAAGTCAGGGCGTAAAGCCCCTCCCTCATTCAGACAGAATCCAACGAAAAGCCGCGCCTCGCGGCGCGGCTGGGATGAATTGATCGCGTTAGCCGGCCTCGCGGAGGCCGGTGCGGCAATCGCGCGTTATTTCAGCGCGGCGACGTAGTTTGCCTCGGCGGCGTCCCAATCGACGACGTTCCAGAAGGCCTTCAGGTAGTCCGGGCGGCGATTCTGGTAGTTGAGGTAGTAGGCGTGTTCCCAGACATCGAGTCCGATGACGGGTTTGCCTTCGATGCCGGCGACGGCCTTGCCCATGAGTGGGCTGTCCTGGTTGGCGGTCGAGCCGATGGCGAGCTTGCCGTTGTTGACGACGAGCCAGGCCCAGCCGGAGCCGAAGCGGGTGGCGCCGGCCTTTTCGAAGTCTTCCTTGAACTTGGCGAAGCCGCCGAGTTCGGCGTCGATCGCCGCCGCGAGCTTGCCCTTGGGGGCGCCGCCTTTGCCCGGCCCCATGATGGTCCAGAAGAAAGAGTGATTGCTGTGGCCACCCGCGTTGTTGCGCACGCCACCCCGAATGGCCTCGGGCACCTTCGAAAGGTCGGCGATGAGCGCGTTGACGTCGAGCGCCGCGAGCGCGGCATGGTCCTTCAGGAGGTTGTTGGCGTTCGTGATGTACGCCTGGTGATGCTTGCCGTGATGGATTTCCATCGTCTTGGCATCGATGTGCGGCTCGAGCGCGTTGGGCGCGTAGGGCAGTTTAGGGAGTTCGTAAGCCATAATGTTCGTGGGTTGAAATTTCGACTGAGTGGGCAAGCTGGCACGGGTTGCGGACAGCGTCAACTGCGGGTCTTGTCATGAGGCGGTTGCCGCTTTCCACATCGGCGAAAGGCGGCGGTGTGGAAACCGCCGCCACCTTCATTCCTCCACCCGCTTGAGCTTGAAATAAGCCTGCAACAGCTCGAGGCAGGACTTGTCCAGGACGCCTCGCGTGATTTCAAGGTGATGGTTCACTTGGGGCAGCGCATTCAGGTCGGTCGCGCCACCCAGGCAGCCCATTTTGGGATCCGAGACGGCGAAGACCACGCGCTTCACCCGCGACATCAAGGTTGCGCCGGAACACATGGGGCAGGGTTCCTTCGTGACATACAGCGTTGCCTCGTTGAGGCGCCAATCGCCGATCGCTTGGGCCGCCTGGCCCAGGGCGAGGATTTCGGCGTGGGCCGTGGGATCGCGGGTGCTGTCGCGCTGGTTGTGCGCCGAGGCGATCAATTCGCCGCCCAGTTCGATCACCGCGCCGATTGGTACCTCATCGGCCTTCCACGCCTCGATCGCCTGGTTGTAGGCCAGCCACATGTAAAACTCATCGTTTCGCACCAGTTGGGACGGGAAGACCTTGGCGAACGGGCAGGGAGGAGCGTTGCGGGTGGATTGGACCATGCGAGGTGGACGGAAACGACAGCCTTGACTTACGAGCGGTAAACCAGTCTTACAATGCCCTTTTACGAGCATGCAGCACCCTTCCGTTCCCACCATCCCGCACCATGTCTGACGGCAAAGCGATTGAAGTCGAAGGCAAGATTATCGCCGTCCTTCCGGGAACGATGTTTCGGGTCCAGTTGACCAACGGGCACGTCGTGCTGGCGCACATCTCGGGCAAGCTGCGCAAACACTTCATCAAGATTGCCGCCGGGGACTCCGTCAAAATGGAGATGAGCCCCTACGACCTCGACAAGGCGCGCATCACTTTCCGTCTCCGCGACACCACGGCGGCGGCGCCCCCGCCCCCGGGCGGTGGCCAGCGCCGCCAGTTCCGTCGCTGAGTCCTGCCTTGGGGCGCGCCATGAAGACCGTGCGCACCACCCACCAAACGGAGGCGCTGTCGACCACGCCCGTCCCGGCCGGGTTCGCCGATGCGATCGATGATTTCCTCGCCTACATCGAATTGGAAAAGGGCCTCGCCCGGAACACCGCGAAATCCTACGAGACCGATTTGAAACAGGCGGCGCACGCGCTGAAACGCCTCGGCGCCGCGGGTTGGGCCAAAGTCACTGCCAAACAACTTACCGGTTGGCTGCACCGATTGAGCGACCAGGATTTCAGCGCCGCCAGCCAGGCGCGGAAGCTGGCAGCGGTGCGCATGCTTTGCCGTTACCTGGTGCGCGAACGGAAGCGCGAGGACGATCCCTCGGCCTTGCTCAGCGGCCCGAAGTTCCGGCGCAAGCTGCCGCAGATCCTGACCACGGGCGAAATGGACCGGCTCCTCGCCGCCCCTTCTGGCGGCGACGCCTATGCGATTCGTGATCGGGCCATGCTCGAACTTTTCTATTCGAGCGGACTCCGTATTTCGGAGCTCTGCGGCCTGAGCCTCCAGCAGGTGGATTTGGAGAACGGCTTCGTGCGCGTGTTTGGCAAGGGATCCAAGGAGCGCGTCGTGCCGCTCGGCGGCAAGGCCCGTGAGGCCGTGGCCGCCTACCTCACGGCCGGGCGGCCGCGGCTGGTCAAGCCCAAGACGGGCAGTGAACTCTTCCTCAGCGAGCGAGGGCAGGCCATCTCCCGAAAGACGCTCTGGGTCATCGTGAAGAAGAGCGCCCAGCGCGCCGGACTCGAGAAGCCCGTCAAGCCGCACTTGCTGCGCCACTCGTTCGCCACGCACCTGCTGGGCGGCGGGGCCGACCTCCGCGCCATCCAGGAAATGCTGGGCCACGCCAGCATCGGCACGACCCAGATCTACACGGCGGTGGAGTCGTCGCGGCTGCTTGACCAGCACGCGAAGCACCATCCGCGGAACAAGCTGGCGCGGGACGAACCCACGGCGAAGCCGGCAAAACGACGGGCATAGGCCGCCCTCCGGGGTGGATGTCCTCGACTCCCTTTATCCGCCCTTCTTAGGTCTATCCTCATGGCGCACATCCTCCCAAGCCGCTGGTGGCCGATGCTGGCGATCACGGGTTTGGTGCTGGTGGTGATGGTGACCTTTGGAACGGCGGTGGACGGCGATTTTATCGGACTCGATGACGGCAATAACATCTTCCTCAACGAGCAGTTGGGCGGTTGGTCAGGGGAACGCGTGGCCTGGGCTTTCAAGGATCTGGGATCGGCCCGCCGCTACCTGCCCTTGGGCTGGCTCGGGTTTTCCGCCGTGTTTACCTGGGCGGGGCTGGCACCGGCGGGCTATCATGCCGCCAGCGTGGGCTGGCACCTGCTGGCGACCGTACTGCTCTTTGGCGTTGCTCGCAATATCCTGCGCTTGAGCGCGGACCCCCTTCGCCCCGCCTGGACGACCGGTTGCGCCGCGCTCGCGGCCGCGGCCTGGGCTTTGCACCCGATGCGGACCGAAGCCGTGGCGTGGGCCTCGGGCCTGCTCTACACCCAGGCTTCCGCGTTTGCCCTGGCGTCGGTGTGGTTGTGGACCTTGCGCTGGGATTTCCCGTCGAAGTCCGGCTGGCTTGCCGCCGGCAGTTGCGCCGGGCTGGCTGCGTCATTGCTGACGTATCCCATCGCGTTAGGCCTGCCGGTGGCTTGCTGGCTGTTGGATTTCGCCGCCGCGAAGGGTAAGCCGGCTGCGTCGCAGCCGGCCTCACCACTCGCGCGGTATCACATCAGCCCGGGGCTCGCAGGGTTGGTGTTGGTGGCCGGCGCGGACCTGGCCGTCAACCTGGCGGCCCGCGGGGAAAATGCCGCGACCTTTGCCGCCACGGCGACGCTGAGTGACTTTGGCCTGCTGGAGCGGGTCGAACAGGCCTTGTATGTCTGGGGGCGGTATCTTGTGCAACTGGCCTGGCCGGCCAGCCTGAGTCCGGCCTACACCGACCTTTACTCCTTGCACCCGTTGGGGCGTGGCGTGGGGCCGACAATTTTGCTCACGGTGAGCCTGCTCGGGCTGGCCGGCTGGCTCGCCTGGCGGCGCAGACTGTCACTTGGGCCCGTGCTGGTCTACTCGGTCATGGCGCTGCCGTTTCTGGGCCTGCTGGAGCATCCATGGATCGCGCATGACCGCTACGCGACGCTCTTGCATCCCGTCTGGCTGGTCGCCGGGGCGGGTTGGCTGCAGGGGATCAAGTCGCACGCAGCCCGGACCGGGATGGCGTGTGCCGCGCTCCTTTTGATCGGCGCGGAGGCCTGCGCCGCCCACACTTTGGTCGGGGTTTGGCGCAACCAAGCGAGCCTGCACGAGCGTCTCGAGCAAAGTCTGCCGCGGAATGCGTGGGCGGGATACTATCTGGGGACGATTCCAGCCAGTGTGCTTTTCTTGGAGGGGCGCTTCAGCATGATCAGCCCACAACTCGACCGGGCGGAATCAATGGCACCGGGCTGGTCGGCGGCGGACGTGCGAAAGGAATACGCGGGGCTCATCCGCCAGCACGAGGAATTCATGCGACAAAACTGGCCAGGCCGCACGCTGGCGCCGCTGGCCATGCTCCACTACCTGCACGGAAAATCGGCCCAAGGCCGGCAGGACTGGCTCACGGCGCGCGCACATTTCGCCGCGGCGTTGCGGGTGGCCGGCGACTTCGCCGAGGCCCGGCAGGAAATGGCCTGGTGCGACCGGCGGCTGGCGGGCCCGGCGGGAAAGTGATTGTTCGCCGCCGGCCGGAATGCCATGGAAATAAGCCTATGACGAAAGCGACCAACCTGGCGGTGGTGACGGGAGCGAGCCGCGGCATCGGCCGCGAGATTGCCGCGACGCTGGCCCGGCACGGCTGGGACATCGCCTTTTCGCACCTCGGTGATGCCGCGGAGGTGGCCGAAACCACGGCCTTGATCGAAGCGACCGGGCGCAAGGCACTCGGCCGGCGCTGCGACGTGGGGCTGAAGGACGAAGTCTGGGCTTTCTACGCCGAGGTCCTGAAGACCTTCGGCCGGGCGCCCGATCTGCTGGTCAACAACGCCGGGGTCCAGACCTGGGCGTCGCTGTTGGAACTGGCCGAATCCGACTGGGACCGTGTCATCCGCACCAACTTGAAGGGAACTTTCCTCAACACCCAGCGGGCGGCGCAGTTGATGGTCGAGCACCAGATCCGCGGTTCGATCGTCAACCTTGGGTCGGCCTGCAACAAAGTGGCCTTCCCCCGCCTGGTGGACTACACGGCATCGAAGGGCGGCATCGAGCAGTTTACCAAGGTGTCGGCGACCGAACTCGGGCCCCATGGCATCCGGGTCAATTGTGTGGCCCCCGGTGCGATCGAGCATGAACGCACCAAGCTGGAGGCGCCCGATTACGCTGCGACCTGGGCTGCCATCACGCCGCTCGGCCGGGTGGGAACCACGACCGACGTGGCGAAGGTCGTTCACTACCTCGCCACCGACGCGGCCGATTTCGTCACCGGCCAGACCATCTACGTGGATGGCGCTGCGTTCACGATGCCGAACTGGCCGTATCCTGGCGGAAAGAAAGGTTAGGGCGGGTCTTCAAAATCCGATTCGGTGGAGAAATCGCGAACTTTCCACCCACCCGTCGCGGCGCTCCAGCCCTCTCCATCCGCATCCAGGCAATTGATGGTGGAGCGACCTGCTCCTCAGGGCGCTATTTTCCTCGCGGGCACGCCAAGTGCGTTGAGGGGCAACTCGCTCCACCATTTGGTGGTCGGCGATTTCCCAGTCGCAGCGTAGGCTGCGCGACTGATCCTTGGTGGCGAGCACGCCACATCAGGAAGCGAACAACAGGACATATCGCCGACAAGGATTCACGAGACGTGCGAACCTGGCGTCGGTGTGCCCCTCGACCGGCTCGGGGTCCTGAGCTTGTCGAATGGAGAAACCGACGCCCACCTCCCAGGAGGCAGCGACGCTGTAGCCGGCCTCGCTGAGGCCGGTCCGGGGTCACCGACCCCGGCTACAACTGTTTCTTCATCACCAGAGCAAAACGTGTTTTGCGGCTTGAGGATGAATAGTTCCGGATGAAGAGGGATGCCCGACAGGGGTGTGTGTAGCTGATTTTAAAGACCCGCCCAAGGGTGGCCCTCCGGGCGGTACGGTTTTCCCGGTTTGATTGCGCAGGTTTTGCTAAACGACGCGGTGAGATTTCTTCCTTATGGGTTTCGCGGCCAACGCATTCTTTCGAGGGGGCCATGCATGCCCTCCGTTTATCCCTTGGGAAGCTCACATTTGAACTGTTCAATCTCGGGTGCGCCGTCGGCACGCTGGCCGCGGACCCGTCGCGCACCGCCGCATAAAATCGGTCGTCCCGACGTTCGGTCGGAGCCTGTCTGGATTGCCGGGGGAAATCACCCGACAGACCCTGACGCCGTCTGAATTGGAGGCCGAGCAACGGTTCACTTTGCCCTTCGTCTGCGGAATTTCGACGAACTCCGGCTCCGCATCGAACGAGGCGAGATCCTGTCCGTCGACGAGTTGGCGGCGCGCCACCTTTCGCTTCCCGAGACCAACGATGGCTCGACCAATAAGATTGTGAACGGATCCTGGCCCCGGCGCGGCTAGCCCGCATATTTCACACCCAGAGGTGTGAAACATGCGCCCTGTCGGGCCGACCTTGTCGGGGCGCGCCGCGACAAAGTCGCTCCGCCCGGAGGGCGGACGGACATTTTGCTGATTGGATCGCCCAAGACTGTGAAAT
>DASZPS010000093.1:0-29214 GCA_035549955.1 Lacunisphaera sp.
CAAGGCCCTGAGCGGGTCGAACGGGCAAGACTGCGCCCCTGCCGATCGGATCCGAACCGGACCGGGCAAGCTCGGCGCCCACACCGCCTACCGCCGCGACACCAGCAGCAGCAGCTGGGTTGGGATCTCGCCAAACTCGACGTACACATAGCGGGCGATCAGGGCGCCGGCGGTGCCCAGGAGGCTCAGGCCGAGCAGGGCGCGCACGGAAAAGCTCATGATGAACACATTCATGCGCGACACCGCGCGGCCCAGCACGGAAAACGCCAGCGTGACCAGGAAGTTCAGCGCAATGAACGGCGCCGCGATGCGCAGGCCCAACTCGATGACCCGGCCGGTGGCGGCGATGATTTGCTCCCCCGCCCCATGGCCGAGCGCAGGCACGCCCGGCGCCGCCAGGTCGAAGCTGCGGGCAAAGGCGGTCAACACCATGAGATGAGCCCCGAAGAGAAAAAACAGCAGCACAGCCAACGCCATGACCATGCCCGCCAACGGCTCGGCCGAAACCTCCGGAGTGCCGAATCCCGGGCTGCCCGCGAGGCCGATTTCCGAAGCCATCATGCGGCCCGCCATTTCAACGGCGGAGAAGGTCATCCGCACCAGGAAGCCCATGGCCAGCCCGAGCAGCACTTCCCCGCCCGCGGCAAACACCAGGCTCCACAAGCTGGCCGGAATGTGCCCCGGCGGCACCAGGCCCGAGACGAGGACCGCCAGGCAAAGCGCGATCGCCAGCTTGATCATCACCGGGATCGTTCGCTCCCCGCCCAGCGCGGGCAGCAACAGCACAATCCCCAGCCCGCGCAGGAACACCATCAGGAAGGTGAAGAGATCGCCGACGGTCATGAGGAGTGAAGACAGTCCTGAGCGAAGAGCCTGGAGCTTGGAGCAAGATGCATCTGCCCGGGAGCCGACGGTTTGGGTCTCTGGACTCTCAGCTCTGGGCTCCGGAGCTTATCGTCAATGCGCCAGTCCCGGCATGCGGTGGATGACCGAAATCGTGAATTCCGTCAGCGACCGCAGGAGCCAGGGTGTGAGCAAGAGGATCAGGGCGGACAGCGCGATCAGCTTGGGCGCGAACGTCAGCGTGGGTTCCTGCAGCGAAGTCACCGACTGCAAGAGGCTCGAAACCAAGCCGACGATCATCAAGGTGATGAGAAACGGCGCCACGCTGTAGAGCGCGAACATGATGGTGGACTTGAAAAGATCGATGGCGATTTCGGGATTCATGGGAAGCGGATGAAGTCTGGAGCCAAGTGCTCTGGGTCCAGGGCGTAAACAGATGAAGGGCGGAATTGGGAGTGGGTTTGATCTCCAGGCTCTCAGCCGGTTTTAACATCAATTGAAACTCTGCACCAGCGACTGGACGATCAGGTGCCAGCCGTCGACGAGGACGAAGAGCAGCAGCTTGAACGGGAGGGAGACGACGTTGGGCGGCATCATCATCATGCCCAGGGCCATCAATACCGAGGACACCAGGAAGTCGATGACCAGGAAAGGCAGGAACAACAGGAACCCCATCTGGAAGGCCGACTGCAGTTCGCTCAACACGAACGCCGGGATGACCACGCGCATCGGCAGGTCCTTGACGGCGGTCGGCCCGAAGCCGCCCAGCTCGAGGAAATACTCCAGATTGCGCGTGCGCGTCTGCTTGAGCATGAAATCCCGCAGCGGCGCGGTCGCCTTGTCGAGCGCCTCGGCCGACTTCATCTGGCCGTCGAGGTAGGGCTTGAGCGCCTCCGCATGGATGCGGTCAAACGTCGGGCCCATGATGAAGAACGTGAGGAAAAGCGAGAGGCCGACGATGATCTGGTTCGACGGTGCGCTCGGCACGCCGAGTGCGGTCCGGACGAAGCCCAGCACGATGACGATGCGCGTGAAGCTCGTCATCAGCAGCACCAGCGAGGGCGCCACCGACAACAAGGTCATGAGCAAAACGATCTGCACGGCCACGCTGAGGTCGCCCTGGTTTTCGCCGCCTTCGAGGCCGATGTTGAGCTTCAGGGGCGTGCGCGCCGGGCTGGGCGTGGACGCCGCCGGGGCCGGGGTGGCCGCGGGTTGGATCACGCCCGGCGCCGCGGGCTGGGCCGGGGCGGCATCCTGGGCGGAAGCCGGCACCACCAGCAGTCCGACCATCAAGGCCAGCAGGGCGAGCGGTACGGCGATCCGGGTCCAAAAGCCTTCCCGCAAGGGCGCCGTCGTGCTGCGCCCACGGCTAAAGCCAAAAGGGCGCAGCAAGCCTGCGCCCCGACGGAACAAAGTGGGTGCGACCGCCCTCATGTCTCCTTCGTTTTCTCCGCGTCGAGCGGCGTGAGCATCTCGATGCTGCCGGGGCAGACACCGAGCAGGAATTTGCGCCCATCGTAGTCCGCGACCACGAGATACTGGCGGGAACCGAGCGAACGGCTTTCGAGGATGGCGAGGCGGGCGGCGTCAACGCCGGACCGGGCCGGCCCGCGGCGTTTCTGCCAGAGCCACCAACCGGCGGCACCGGCCAGCAGCGCGACGGCGAGGATGATGCCGGAGTTGGACGTGTCCGGCGAATGCGAGGCCGGGGCGCCGGCGGCCGCCGAGCCGCGCGGGTAGATCAATTCCTCCTTCGGCTGGGCCAGGAGGGCCGGGACGAAGGCGAGGAGGCACAGGAAAATGGATGCGGTCCGCCTCATGCACGGGCGCCGTTGCTGCCGACGAGCTCCGTGATCTTGATGCCGAAATGGTCCTCGACCACCACCACCTCGCCGTAGGCGACGAGCTTGTCGTTGACGTAGAGGCCGACGGGATCGCTCGCCTGCTGGTTCAGCTGCACGACCGAGCCGGGGGCGAGCTCCAGCACGTCGCGCATCGGCAACAGGCAGCAGCCGAGTTGGACGGTCACTTTGACCTTCACGTCGAGGACGATATCAAGGGTTTTTTCTTCCATGGGAAACAGCGGGTACGGGGGTCGTTGGATTGGCGCTGACCTTGGAAGTCAGCTGCACGGCGATGTGGTCGGTGTCGAGACCGACGGTACCGACAAACTTGGGCACGCCATTCAGGAGCAGGTTGGTCTGGCGCAGCTGCTCGACCGGCATCTCGATAACGTCGCCGACGCGCAGGTCGGTGATCTCGCGCAGGGAAACCTCAAAGGTGTCCCATTCGGCGCGCACGGGCATGGCGATGTTGGAATAGGCCTCCTTCCAGCCTGCCTTCTTCTCGACGACGGCGGCGACATTGGCGTCCTTTTGCCGGCGGGCCTGCATCCGGCGGACCAGCGGCTCGATGGTGTAATAGGGCACGCCGATCTGGATCTGCTCGGAGCAGTCGCCGAAGCTGGCTTCGAGCGTCATGGCCAGGACGATGGCGTCCTTGGGCGAAGTCTGGAGAAAGCGGCCGCTGTTCTCGTGGCCCACGATCAGCGGGGTGAGTTCCTGCTCCACCTTCCACTGGTGGCACCATTCCTCGAGGATCATGTGCACGACGTCGTCGAGCAGCGTGATTTCGATCTCGGTGAGGTACCGCTCGGTCTTGACCGAATGGCCGCGTCCGCCCAGCAGGCGGTCGGCGATCGTCAGCGCCAGGCGGGGATTGACGTCGAGGATGCTGACGCCGTTGAGCGGCTCGGCCTTGAACAGGCAGATGTGCGTCGGGCTCGGCAGCGCCTCCGTGAACTTGGAATAGTTGACCGTGGTGAGCTTGGCCATCTTGAGGCCGAACTCCATGCGCAGGAAGAGCGACAGGCGGGCGCTCAGGTAGCGGATGAAATCCTCGTGCACCAGGCGGAGCCGGCGAAGCTCGACTTCCGAAAGGAACGCGGGATTGCGGAAGTCATACGACTCGACCTTGACGTTATCCGCGCCCTTGGCACGGACGCCGTTCGCGCGGATCAGCGTGCGCTTTGGCGCATCGGCGGCGGCTCCGCCCTGCGCCAGCAGCTTGTCGATCTCGGACTGGTCGAGAAAGTCGCTCGCGGGTTTTGGGTCGTCGGCCATGGTGGAGAAGAGTGACCAGAGACTAGAGACCAGGGACCGGAGACCATCGCGAAGCGCGGTCGATGGTCAGTGGTCGTGTGTCCCTGGTCATGTGGTCCTTGGTCTTTTGGTCTATGGTCTCATCGGGGTGCTTACTGCACCACGAAGTCGGAGAAGTACACCTGTTCGGCCACGCGGCTGCCGAGGGCCTGGTTGTAGGCCGTCACCAACTTCTCGCGCAGGACGTTCTTGGCACCGGGCTCCTCGAGGTCGGAGAGGCTGAGGGAGGACAGCACGCCGAGCGTGACGTCCGTGAGCTTGTCCTTGTTCTCCTCAAAGGCCGCCTTGATCGTGTCGGGCTTGATGCCGGTGACGACGAAGCTGGTCTTGAGGTAGCGGGTGCCCATGGTGCCCGAGAGGTTTACGACGACATTGGAGAAGGAGTAGGTGTCCGCCCCGACGGCGCCGCCCTCTTCCTTGCCCCCGTGGCCGCCTTTCTTCTTTTCACCGCCGGCCGCGGATGCCTTCTCGCCGGCGGCCGCCTGCGCGGCGCCCTCCGGTGAGGCGGCGACGGCAAGCTTGGCCTGCAGCCGGGGCAACAGGACGAACTCGGCGACGGCCCAGCAAGTGGCCGGGGCGACAATCACGGCGAGGACGACGGGAAGCCAGGCCTTGAGCGCACCCCCCTTGGCGGGACCGGCGGCAGCAGCCTGCGCCGGGTTGCTGCCGGCCTTTTCGGGCGCGGCGGCATCCTTGTCTTTCGCTTTCGGATCGGGTTTCTCGGCCATGGCGGACGGAAGTGGAAGTTTAGCTGCGCTTCAGGTTGACGATGTCCTCGAGCACGCTGTCGGACACCGTGATCAGGCGGGAACCCGCCTGGAAGCTGCGCTGCGTGGTGATGAGCTGGGAGAACTGGTCGGTCAGGTCGACGTTCGAGGATTCGAGCGTGCCCGACTGGATGCTGCCGAGGCCGTTGGAGTTCGGGTCGTTGGACCCGGCGAGGATACCGCCGCCAAGCGGGCCCGCGGCGCCAAGGCCGCTGAAGAGGTTGCTGCCCTCGCGCATCAACGCGGAGGTGTCGCTGAAATTCTGCAACTGGATCTGGCCGGTGGTGGCGGACGTGCCGTCGGAATAGGATTCGATGAGGTTGCCCGCCTGGTCGAAGCTGATGGACTGCAGCTGCGCGCCGACCGGAATGGCCGCACCGACCTGCATGTCGGCGATGGCCGCGCCCACCATGCCCTGGAGGCGCAGGCCGCCGTTGGTGACGAGATAGCCGTTGTCATCAAGGCGAAACTGTCCGTCGCGCGTCGCGAACTGGGCGCCGGTGCCGGCGTCCTGCACGATGAAGAAGCCCTTGCCGGAGATGCCGAGGTCGGTGATGTTGCCCGTGCTGTTCAGGGCGCCCTGGGTGAAATTGGTCTGGATGCCGGCGAGTTGCACGCCCGTGCCGACCTGGACGGCGGACTGGCTGGAAGTCGTGCCGGCAGAGGGAGCCGAGCCGCGGAGCGTGTTGCTGAAGCTGTCGGAGAACGACGCCTGCGAGCTCTTGTAGCCCGTGGTGTTGATGTTCGCGATGTTGTTGCCGATGACTTCGAGGCCCTTGCTGAAAGTGCGGAGGGCGCTGACGCCGGAAGTGAGGGTACCGATGAGGGACATGGATGGGTTGGGTTGGTGGTTTTAAAATCAGGCGGCCGGGGGCAGGTCTTGGACGGTGACGGGCGCAAGCTCGACGCGGAGCACGGAGCTGAGCTGGTACTTGGCGCCGTCGATCACGAGGGCCGGACCCTGGTCGGTGGTTTCAACGGCGGAAACCTGGCCGATGACGGGCAGGCCGTCCGCGTCCTCGACGGTTACCGTCCGGCCGAGGAAGCCGGCGGCGGCGATGTTTTGCTGGTCGGCGCGGAGCAGGCCCATTTCCTTGACGAGGGAGTTGCTCTGCTCGAGGGCGGAGAATTGGGCCATCTGGGCGATAAACGCAGAATCCTCCATGGGTTTCATGGGGTCCTGGCTCTGGAACTGGACGGCGAGGAGTTTCATAAAGTCTTCGGAATCGAGGGTGGATTTGTGCGCCCGCACGACACCCTGGGTGGCGGCGACGCTGGATGCGGGATTGGAACCAATGGAGGAAACGCTCATGGGGATCAGGCGAGGACGGACAAACGGACGGAGGTGGGCAGGAGGGACGGGCCGCGGACGGCGGCCGTGGCGGGAACAAGGGTGTCGCTCCGCGGGGAGCGGCGGGTGAACGAACCGGTGGGGTCGAACCAGGCTTCGCGGGCCGCGCGCGAGGACTGGTCCTGCTGCGCGTGCTGCTGTTGCTGGCGGCTGGAGAACGACGGCGAGTCGCCGGCGCTGGCCGTGGCGGCCGTGCTCGGGGCGAAGATCGGCTCAAGGTACCGGCGCATTTGCTCCGGGGATTGTGCCGCCACCGCCTCCCATTCCCGGGCGAGGGCGGAACGCAACTCGGCGGAATCGGTGCGGAAATCGGTTTGGACGGCTCCGTCCTTGATCTCGACGCGGACGGTCAAGTCCTCGCCGCCAAAACGGAGGTGCAGGTGTACGCTGCCGGCCTTCTGCAGGCTCGCGGTGAACTGCGTGTCGACGAGGTTCGTCACGGTCTCCACGGCGCGCTCGGCAAAGTTCTGCCCCGCAGGCGCGCTGTCCGGAACGGCGATTCGCTCCGCCGGCGGCGCGGCCACTTGGAAATCAGGCCGCAGGGGCAAAACCGAAATGGTCTCGGGATTGCGGGTGGCGCGGGTTTCCTCGATCGGGGCAACTGGCATGGTGATGTCCGTTTTAGCAACGGAGATGCCAGCAACCGGGGATGCAGGCTTAAGTTGCTTGTCCCCAGTAAATACAAAATTTCTTTCCCCGTCCTCCGCGAGCAGTTCGGGATCGATGTTTCGGACCGGTTTTTTACCGGCAAATATTTCCCTGCCCAGCGCGGAGGCGAGTGCCACCGGGCGATGGGTGCCGGGCGCCACCATCGCCGCCGCCTCCAGGCGAAGGTCCACTTCCCCTTCCCGCTCCAAGGCAGCGGAAATCTCCAGGGCGGCGGTGGCCGCCGCGGACGGCGTATCGGACCCGGTCGGCTTGAACTGCGCCAGGTCGAGATTGAGTTCGATCGCGCCATCGGCCGTGAGCGTGAACAATTTCGGCGCTGCGCCATTGGGGGCGGGCATTGCCGCAGTGTCCGGCGGCAATTCCTGGCCGGACGCAATCGCCGCGCGGGCCGGTCCGGTGGCCCACAAGCCGCCGCTGCTTCCCATGGTGGACGGGACGCGTTGGTAAGCCACGACGGAAAATTCCGGCAATTGCACCTCGGGCAGCAGGCCCTGCAGGAGCGAGGTCACGAACGCAGCTGCTTCCTCCAAGGTATCGCGGGTGACCTCCCGGCTAGTGCCAGGCTCCGCCGGCTCAACCGATTCCGGCACTTCCGTGCTGGCGTCGCCCGCTGCGACCGATCCCTGGCCAGCTGCCGGGGCAAGGTTCGTGACCACTGCCGGGGCAAAATTTGTGACGCCTGCCGGGGCAAGGTTCGTGACGACGACGGCGGCCGGCCCGGTGGGGGCCACGAGGTCGGGCGTCGCCCGCAGGCGGGTGGAAGTGCTGGCACAGGCGACGACGCCGGCCGGCGGTTCCGCTGCCGTGCTCGCCGCGGCGACCGCGGGCGCGGAAGGCGTTCCCATCAGCAAGGAAAACTCGGTGGTCGGAGCGGCTTCGGAACCGGCGCCGGCCGCGGTGGCGGCGGGCAAAAGCGCCGCCAGGGAGGAGGCGTCAACCGCGGGCGCGGCGGCTGGGCTGGGAGAAAAATCGGGCAACGAGGATGTCATGGGAAGCTTCCATCCTTGGAGCTCGGCTTGGTGCCAGCCATGGCACGCCGTGGGTTGGAGATTAAGTGGGTTTGTTCGCCTTCATCAGGCGGAGCTTTTCGGAGAGGGTCGCGGCGCGCTTCGCGAGCGGGCCATCGGGTCCGGTGGACCGGGCCATTTCCTCAAAGATGGGCCCGACGGATTCGGACTTCATGAGGGAAAGGATCTTCACGACGGTGGTGTCGTCCATCTCGCGCAGGATGGCGACGGCGCCCCTGGGCGTCAGGCCGGCGTAAGTCTGGGCCAGGGATTTGAGGTTCTTGGACTCGTCCGCGGTGATTTCGATCACCTTCTTGTTGATCTCGGCCCGCATGGCCTCGATTTCCGCGCGGATCTTGGCGAGTTCCTGTTGTTCGGAGGCGAGCCGGGCGGCGCGTTGGTTGAGCTGGTCGGACTGCTGGCGCAGGCGCGCGCGTTCCTCCTTCAGTTCGGAGGACAGGCCATCGATCTCGATGGTCCAGAAATCCCAGCCCTGGCCCTTGCCTTCGGCTTCCTCGGGTGCGGGCAGCGCGGCGATGGCGTGGTCGACCAGCACATTGGCGGCGCGCCAGAACCAGCCGAGGCCGACGGCGGTGCCGGACAGGACGCCGAGCACGGCGATCAGGGAAGGATTGGTGAGCAGCTTGTTCATGAAAGGACGGTTTGCCGGAAGGAGCGGAAGCCGGCCAGTTCATCGAGTTCGTTCTGGTCCGCACGCCGGACCTCGAGCTGGTGCTGCTCGCGGGCGCGCTCCTCGAGTTTTTCCACGGTCTTCAGGCGGCGGTTGGCCTCGATGTACTCCTTGCGCCGGGCGTTCATCGCGTCCTGCGCCTCGATGACCTCGCGCTCGGTCACGATGACGGCGTTGCACTCGCCGCGGTAAACGCGGAGCAGCGCGGCGGCGTCGGCCGCGAGGAATCGTTCGGACCGGCCGTGAAACAGGACCTCGGCGAGCTCAGCCACGCGCTTGCGCAGGGCGGCGAGGCGCTCCTCCGCCAGCACGTAGTGGTGGACGGCAGCGGCAAACACCTCGCGGGCCCGCAACTCCTGGTGGGCGCGGAGCACGGCGACGGGCTGGAGCGGAAAGCGGAATTTCTTCATGGGGCGACGATGGTTTTGATGCGCTGGTAGCTGTCCTTGCGCGCGGTGAACTCATGCACGCCCTGCCGGAGGAATTGCTTGAGCGGCTCCTGCAGGGCGATGGCCTTGTCGAGCGCGGGGCTGGAGCCCTTGGTGTAGGCGCCGATCGAGACCAGGTCCTCATTCTTCCGGTAAAGCGCCAGGTGCTCGCGCGCCAGGGCGGCGTGGGCCACCTCGTCGGGCGAGCAAATGTCGCGGGTGAGACGGCTGACGCTTTCGAGGACGTCGATGGCCGGGTAATGGTTGAAATGGGCCAGCGAGCGGGAAAGCACCAGGTGGCCGTCGAGGATGCCGCGCACGGCGTCGGCGACGGGTTCGTTCATGTCGTCGCCTTCGACGAGCACGGTGTAGATCGCGGTGATGGAGCCGTTCTCCCCCGCCCCGGTGCGCTCCAAGAGGCGCGGCAGCAACGCGAAGACCGATGGCGTGTAACCGCGCGTGGTCGGCGGCTCGCCCACGGCGAGGCCGATCTCGCGCTGGGCCATGGCGAAACGGGTGACGGAATCCATCATCAGCAGGACGTTCTTGCCCGCGTCGCGGTAGGATTCGGCGATGGCGGTCGCCGTGAAGGCCGCGCGCAGGCGCAGCGGTGCCGAGGTGTCGGAGGTGGCCACGACGACCACGGAGCGCTTCAGGCCCTCGGGCCCGAGGTCCTTCTCGATGAATTCGCGGACTTCGCGGCCGCGCTCGCCCACGAGCGCGACGACCACCACGTCGGCGTTGCACCCGCGGGCGATCATGCCCAGGAGCGTGGACTTGCCGACGCCGGAACCGGCGAAGAGACCGAGGCGCTGGCCGCGGCCGAGGGGCACAAAGGTGTCGATGGCGCGCACGCCGGTGGGCAACGGATGCCTGATGCGCTGGCGGCGCAGCGGGTGCGGCGGCTTGCCCTCGCGTTCGGAGCGGTCCACCGGCAGGAGGCCCAGGTTGTCCATCGGCCGGCCGAGGGCATCGAGGACGCGGCCCAGCAGCTCGGGGCCCGGCCGGGGCAGCGGCGGGCGGTCGGCGGCGGTGACGTCGCAACCCACGTGCAGGCCGGCCGTGTCGCCGAGCGGCATCAGCAGCACGCGATGCTCACGGAAGCCCACCACCTCCGCGCGGACGGAATAGCCGGTGCGCGGGGAACGGATGACGCAGATTTCGCCGAGGCCGACGTTCGGGCCCTCGGAATCGATGATCAGCCCGGCGATGCCCGTGACGGCGCCGACGCGCTGCACCGCCGGAGCATGCCGCACCTGGGAGCGGAGGACATCCACGAGCGGGCCGACGGTGACGGAGCTCATGGAGCGATCTCCCGACGCCGCCACTGTAGGGTCGGCGCTTGCGCCGACCTAACGCGCGAGGTCGCCGCAAGCGGCGACCCTACATGGGAGGCGGTAATGTTGGTTCTCATTCTCCAGTCAGCCCGTGGGCGAGCACGGTGAGCTTGGTTTGCTGGCGGGCGTCGGTAAGGCCGAAGCGGCTCCGCACCTGGCAGTCGCCGGGCGCGAGGCCCGCGTCCTGCCGGACCTTGAGCCCGGGGTAGCGGGAAATCCAACCGGGGTTGACCTGGTCGAGCAGCGCGGCGTCGCGCGGGCACAGCGAGAGTTCGAGGCCCTCGCGCTCGGGAAAGAGCTGCTGGAGCGCCTCGTGACAAAGTTTTTCCACCACCTCGGCGGGCGGTTCGTACCCGGCGAGCAGGCGGCGGGCGATTTCCATCGCCAGGCCGGGCAGCGCCTCGCGCAGCTGTGTCGTCATGGAATTCTCGACGGTGGAAAGCTTGCGCAGGACCCCTTCGCTGAGCTGCTCCATGTCCACGCGCATTTCGACCAGCTTCTGGTCGACGGCCTCGCGGGCGGCGTCGACACCCTTGCGGTAGGCCTCCTCGGCGCGGGCGGCCAATTCCAGCTCCGAATAGCTGCGGCCGCGGCCGCCGGGAAGGACGGCGCCACTCAGCGGGCGATCGAAGGCGATGAGCTTGGCGAAGGGCACGGGGGAAATTTACGATTTATGATCTGCGATTAACGATTTCAGACCGCACCCGGGCCGGCAGCTTGCGGCGGGGCGGCCGAGGGCTCGGGGGAAAGTTCGAGGTGGGCGCCTCGTTGAAACTGCTCGTCACGCAGCGCATGGGCTCGGCGGCGGACTGGGCCGCGGCGAACGGCGCCGGGTTGCTGAAACTGAGGTGGCGGATGAAGTCGTGCATGGTCAGGCGACGACGGCCGCGGCGTCCGAATCGATGGAAATCTGGCCTTCCTCCTCGAGGCGGCGGACCGCCTGGATGATGACGTCCTGCGCGGCCTCGACGTCCTTGAGGCGCACGGGCCCGAGCATCTCGATCTCGTCCTTGAGGCCCTCGGCGGCGCGCTTGGACAGGCCGGCGAAAACCTTCGTGCGGAGCGCTTCGCTCGCGGATTTCATCGAGATCGCGAGGTTGCTCGAATCCACCTCGCGGAGGATGCGCTGCAGGTCCGCCGGTTGCAGGCGGTTGAGGTCCTCGAAGCTGAACAGCTTCTTGCGGATGGCGGCGCTGAGGGCGGCGTTGCGCTCCTCGAGGCGGCCGAGCAGGGTCTTGCTGAGTTCCTTCTCCAGGCTGTTGAGCAGGCTGGCGACGGCGCGCACCCCGCCGCTGTGGTGAAAGGAGGGACGGTTCTTGTTGTCGAAATGCTTGCCCAGGCTGCGCACGATCTTGCCGACCATGTCCAGCGAGGTGGACTCGATGGTCCCGAGGCGTTCGAGCACCTCCTCGCGGAGCTCGGGGCTGAGCAGCGGGAAAACCTCGGCGGATTTCGCCGGCTCGAGGTACGACAGCACGAAGGAAATGGTCTGGGGCTGCTCGTGTTTGATCAGGTTGTAGATCTGCCGCCCCTCCATCTCGCTGATGTCCTTGATGACTTCAACCGAGGTGCCCACGACGGGGCCGACGCGGCCGATGATGGCGGAAGCCTTGTGATCGCCCTTGGCCATGCCGAGGGCCTGTTGGGCGAACGCGAGGCCACCCGACGCGGACTGCACACTGCCGGCGACGACGCCCGAGAATTCCTCGAGCACCTGCTTTTGGATGGCCTCGGAAACCATGGGGAAGGCGGCCATCTCGCGACAGAGGGCCTCGGCCTCCACGTCGTCGAACTGCTTGATCACGGCGGCGGCTGATTCGGGCCCGATACAAATAAGGAAAAGCGCCAGCTTCTGCTGGCGGTTGAGCTTGGCGTAATCGATGTCGGCCATGGGGGGATGGGTCAGAGGACGGAGAACAAAGGCCGGACGACGTCTGCCGGTAGGGTCGCTGCTTGCGGCGACCTCGCGCATGAGGTCGGCGCAAGCGCCGACCCTACATTGACTGGCAAGAATTTGCGCGGGTTCATGGGAAAATCAGTTCTTGGCGGTGGAGGCCGGCGGGGTGCCGACCCAATCACGCAGCGCCGTGCCGATATTGACCGGCTTCTGCTTGATGAGGTCGTTGAGCATCTCCGGGGTGACCGCGCTGCCGATCTGGAGCGAACGGGCGGCCAGTTCGGGCGGCATGGCCAGCACTTCGACCGGCACGGGCTCGGGCTTCTGGCGGGAAAGGAGGCGGAGGAAGACGAGGAGCACGACCACGGCGCCGGCCACGGCGGACCAGCGGCTCGCGGCGGCAATCCAGCCCTGCCACTTGTTCTCGGCCTGGATGGCCTGGATCTGCTCCGAGACGGGCTCGGCGGCAAAGGCGACTTCCTGGAGGGTGACGAGCGTGTCCAGGGACTGGCCGGGTTCGGCCTTGAGGCCCAGGGCATTGATCACGACCAGGCGCAGCGCGTTGATTTCCTCGGCGGTGCGCGGGCGCGGCTGGGGCTGCGGGGCGGGCTGGCCTTCCGCGACCGGCCCGGCCGGGAGCGGCGGGCGCTGCGCGACCATGACCGCGGCACTCACGTGCTTCACCGTGCCCGGGTTGCGGGTGGTGTTGGTGAGGGTGCGGTTGATCTCGTAAGTCGTGGTGCGGTTCTTGCGGCTCTGCTCGCTGTTGGAAGTCGGACGCGCGGCCGCGGGCTCGGCGCCGCTGACGGCGGCCTTTTCGGGGACATTGGCGCTGACCCCGACCGCACCCGCGGAGGCGCGCGTCTCGGTCGTGTTGTTCGTATCCTCGGTGGAAGTCTGGGACCGGACGACCTGCCCATCCGGGTCGAACTTTTCGGCGGTGATGGACGTGGCCTCGGTCTCGATCTCGGCGGAAACGCGGACGACGGCCTGGCCGGGCCCGATGACCTGCGCGAGCATGGACTCGACCTTGCGGGAAAGGTAATCCTCGACCTGCTGCTTGTAACGCATCTGCGAGGAGGCGGTGCCGAGCGTGGGATCCTGCTTGAGTTCCTCGGAAAGCACGCGGCCGCGATTATCGACGACGGCGACCTGGTCGGGATTGAGTCCCTGCACGGCATTGGCCACGAGGTGGCGGATGGCGTTGACCTGGTCGACCTCGAGGCGGCCGCCGCCCATGTCGACGAACACCGAGGCGGTGGGCTTGATGCCGTTGTCGGTGAGCAGGAGGCGGTTTTCCGGCTGGACGATCATCACGCGCGCGGCGCGCACGCCGGCCAGCTGGCTGATGGTGCGGGCGAGCTCGCCCTGCAGTGCGCGGAGGTAATTCGTGCGCTGGACGAAATCGCTGAGGCCGAACTGTCCCTTGTCGAAAATTTCAAAGCCCACGCCCTCGCCGCTCGGCAGGCCCTTGGCGGCGAGGTCCATGCGCAGCTTGTAGACCCGCTCGGCGGGCACGGACACCGTGCCGCCGCCGGCGGAAATCTGGTGGGGAATGTTCTGGGACTGCAGGTAGCTGATGACGGCCGCGGAGTCCTTGTCCCCTAGGCGGGCGTACAGCAGCTGGTAGTCCGGGCGGCGCGACCACATGACGACGGCGACCATGCCGCCGGCCACGGCGAGCGCGGCCACGATCAGCGAGACCCGCTGGTTGAGGCCGAGTTGCGACCAGAGATCGACGAGGGATTGGGCAAATTTCTTCATGAGGCGGCTATCGCGGGAGAAAGGGAATGATCAAGAGGGCGAGAAGGATTCGTTACACCTGCATGCGCATGAGTTCCTGGTAGGACTCGACGAGTTTGTTGCGCACCTCGACCATCAGCGTGAAGGCCACGGAAGCTTCCTGCATCGCGACAACACTCTGGTGGAGCTGGTCGTTCTCGCCGAGCAGGACGCGCTTGGTGAGCTCGGAAGCCTCGGCCTGCTTGCCGGAAACGGTGGAAACCAGCCCGTCGAGCATCGTCCCAAAGTTGCCGGTCGGCTGCGCCAGGCGCACGCCGTCGGGCATCGCCCCGACGCGCGGCTTGGTCGCGCCCTCGAGCGGGTTGACCGGGAGACCGGAATAGGCGGATTGAACGGAACCGATGGGCGACACGACGGAGTTGAGAGTTGAGAGTTGCGGGCTGAGAGTTGCGAGGCGCAGGGCGGAGGGTTGAGAGCTGAAAGACGGGCGAGTCGTTTGGTTTGTGTAGGGGTGTTGGCTCGGTCTCTCAGCTCTCAACTCTCGGCCATGAACTTCGGATTATTTCCCGATTTGCAGCGTCTTCATGGCGAGCTGCCGGGCGTTCTTGACGACGGAAAGATTGGCCTCGTAGGCGCGGGACGCGGTGATGAGGTCGACCATTTCAAAGGCGAGGTTGACGTTGGGCATGATCACCGTGCCGTCGGGTCCCGCGTCGGGGTGCTGGGGATTGTAAACCGCCTGCCCCGGGCTCTTGTCGTCGGTGATGCCGGCAACGTTGACCGTTTGGAGGGACATGCCGCCGGCGCGCTTCACCAGCTCGTTCTCGAAGGAGATGATCTTGCGCCGGTAGGGACCGCCTTCGGGCGTGCGGGTGGTCTGGGCGTTGGCGATGTTCTGCGCGACGATGTCGAGGCGCACTTTTTGGGCGGCGAGGGCGCGGGAGGTGGTCTCGATGCCGGAAATCAGGTTCATGGGTCAGGTCAAAGGCTGTGGCCGGTGATGGCCATCTTGAGCTGCTTGATGTTGCCGGTGATGACATCCGACAGGAACTCGTGCTCGACGGCGTTCCGGTTCATGGCGAGGAGCTCCTTCTCGATCTCGACCGAATTGCCGTCGGGGCGCACGCTGCGGGCGTGGGGATCCTGGACCAGGGTCGGCCGGAGGGAGTCGGATTCGTGGGCGAGATCGCCGGCGCGGCAACGGGCTTTCAGCTGCTCCGCGAAGTCGCCGGATACGTCGAGACGACGATAGCCGGGCGTTTCCGCATTTGCGATGTTGGAAGCGATGGCTTCCGAGCGCAGCGCGGTCGCGTCGAGGAGCTTCCGGGCCAACTGGTAGTTGTCGGACTGAAAGATTGGGTCGATCATGGCCCCGCGTATTACCACGCTGCGTGCCAGCCGCGGCCGGTCCTGCTGAAGCCTGTGGTTTTCAGGGTGATAAAAAGTTTACGGCGGCGCGGCGCGACCGGCGGGCGCCCATTGCGAAAACCTGGGAAAATATTGCCGGGTCCGGTTTCGCGTTGGACCCGATATTTTGCGGCAAAGCCTTAATTGGCGGGAGTTTTGTCCGATGGGAATGGGGCCGAAACCATATGAGGCAAAGCGAGTTCGATTTCATTCGTAAACTGGTCTATCAGCGCAGCCGCATCTGTCTCGATGCCGGCAAGCGCGAGATGGTCTCTGCGCGCCTGACCAAACGCCTGAAGGCCACGAGCCTGGGCTCCGTCACGGAGTATTGCCAGCTGCTCCAGTCGCCGCAGGCCAGCGAGGAACTCGCGCACCTGATCGACGCGATCTCGACGAACCACACGTTCTTCTTCCGGGAGCAGGCGCATTTCGACTTCGTGCGCAACCGCATCGTGCCGGAGATGCAGCAGCGCCGGCCGGCGGAGCGCTGGCCGCGTTTCCTGGCGTGGAGCGCCGCGTGCTCCTCGGGCGAGGAGCCCTATTCGCTGGCGATCACGCTCCAGGAGGCCCTCGGCCAAGCCTGGGACTGGCACATCCAGTGCACCGACATTTCTCACCGGATCCTCGCGCGCGCGAGCCAGGCCATCTACCGCGACGACGTGGTGGGCAAGATGACGCCCGGAATGATCCGCACTTATTTCCAGAAGGGCGTCGGTCCCCAGCAGGGCAACTACCGGGTTCGCCCCGAGCTCTGTTCCCACCTCGCCTTCCACCAGCTCAACCTGCTGGAGGGCGACTCGCCGCTCAACGAGCTCTTCCATGTGATCTTCTGCCGCAACGTCATGATCTATTTCGACCGCCCGACGCAGGAGGAGCTGGTCAATCGCCTCACCCGCCGGCTGCTGCCGGGCGGCTACCTGCTGGTCGGCCATTCCGAGAGCCTCACCGGTATCCGCCATTCCCTGCAACCGGTGCAACCCGCCACCTACCGGCGCCCGCCCGTCTCCTGAGCCATGGCCGCCTCCCCCAAAATCCGCGTGCTGATCGTCGACGATTCGGCCTTCGTGCGCCGCCTCGCCAGTGACGCCCTCGAGGCCGACCCCTCCATCGAGGTGGTCGGCACCGCCGCCAATCCCTACGAGGCGCGGGATCGCATCCGCGAGCTGAACCCCGATGTCCTCACGCTCGACCTGGAAATGCCGCGGATGGACGGCCTGACTTTCCTGCGCCTGCTCATGGAGCACAAGCCGATGCCCGTGATCGTGCTCAGCTCCCTCACGCAGCGCGGTTCCGACTTCGCGCTCGAGGCGCTGCGCCTCGGCGCGGTGGATGTCCTCGGCAAGCCGAGCGGCTCCGGTTCCTTCGGCAACCTCGGCCCCGCGCTTTGCGCGATGATCAAGACGGCGGCCGTGGCCCGGCTGCGCCGCACTCCCCTTCCCGCCCCCGCCGCCCCGCGCGCCCAGCTGCCCGTGCCGGGGCCCTTCCGCTACGACCCGCGCGCCTGCATCCTGCTCGCCGCGTCCACCGGCGGCACCGAGGCGCTCCGCGAGGTGCTCACCGCGCTGCCGCCGGGACTGCCCGGCATTGCAATCGTGCAGCACATTCCCGCGGGTTTCTCCAAGGCTTACGCCGACCGGTTGAACGGCCTGTGTGCGTTCCGCGTGCGCGAGGCCGTGGACGATGAACCGCTCCAACCCGGCAACGCGCTGATTGCGCCCGGCAATTTTCACCTCATGCTCAAATGGGTCGGCGGCCAGTACCGCGTGCGCGTGACCGGCGGCCCGCAGATCTGGCACCAGCGTCCCGCCGCGGACCTGCTGTTCAAGTCCGCCGCCGATGGCGGCACCGCGGCGCATTGCGTCGCGGGCGTCCTGACCGGCATGGGCCAGGATGGTGCCGCCGGCCTGCTGGGCCTGCGCGAGAAGGGCGCCACCACCTTCGCCCAGGACGAGGCGAGCTCCGTCGTGTACGGCATGCCGCGCGTCGCCTTCGAGAACGGCGGCGCCCAACGCCAGCTGCCGCTCGACCGCGTCGCCCCATACCTGGTCGCGCGTTTCCTCGCCCCCCTTTCGCACTCCCGTCCCCCCATGTCCGTCGGCACCACCCCGCCCATGGGCACCCCCGCCCCCCGCCATGAATAATCCCGATACCCACCCCATCCTGATCGTCGATGACGAACCGGTCGTCCTCGGCGCCCTCAAGGAGACCTTGGAGCGTGAAGGCTACCATGTCGTCGCCTGCTCCAGCCCGATCAAGGCCCTCGCCATGCTGGCCGAGCGCCAGTTCGCCGTGATCATTTCCGACCAGCGCATGCCCGAGATGCTTGGCCTGGATTTCCTCGTCGAGAGCCGCAAGTCCCACCCCAACGCCTCGCGCATCCTCATCACCGCCGTCCTCGCCCTGCCCACCATCGTCGAGGCCATCAACAAGGGCGAAATCTTCCGCTTCGTGGCCAAGCCCTGGCTGCGGGAGGAGTTGCTCGCCACCGTGCGCAACGCCATCCAGCGCCACGACCTGATCGTCCGCAACGAAATGCTCCAGGCCCGCTCGCAGGAGCTGAACGCGCGCCTGATCACCGCCAACGGCCAGCTCGAGGCGCAGGTCAAGGTCCTCGAGAGCGAGCGCCAGAAGCTCGACGCCGCCAACGCGGAGCTCTCCACCCGGTACGAAAGCTCCCTCGAACTCTGCCGCCGCATCCTGACCGCCTATGACCCCATCCTCGGCGGCCAGGCCAAGGTGCTGGTCGAGTTCGCCAACAAGATGGGCGAGACGGAGCATTTCTCGCCGCCCGAGCGGCAGGCCCTGCATTCCGCCGCGTGGCTTTGCGACCTCGGCCTCATCGGCATCTCGCGCGAATTGCTGCGCACGTTCCGGACCGCCCCCAACAGCCTCACCGAACGCGAGCGCGGCGCCCTGCAGAACCACCCGGTTTACAGCCAGACCCTCGCCTCGCTCGTCGACCCGCGGCCCGACCTCGGCGCCATCATCCGCGCCCACCACGAGCGCTTCGACGGCACCGGCTATCCTGACGGCCTGGCCGGCAAGAACATCCCCTGGGCCGCGCGCTGCCTCGCCGTGGCGGTCGGCTACGTCGAATCCGGCCTGCCCAAGCAGGCGGCCATCGACCAGCTCCTCGCCAAGTCCGGCTCGCAATACGACCCGGAGGCCGTGCGGCTCTTCCTCAAGGTTTCCAACCTGGTCAACCTGCCGCGCAGCGTGCGCGAGATCCTGCTCGACGAACTCGAGCCCGGCATGGTGCTCGCCAGCGGCATCTACAGCCCCCACGGGCTGCTCCTGATCGGCGAGGGCCAGCTTCTCGGGCCCGCGACGATCGCGAAGATCCGCGACCACAACCAAATCACGCCCATCAGCCAGCGCCTCCTCGTCTACACCTGATCCGCTTCCCCTGAAAAAGGGAAAGCCCGCCGTAAACCGGCGGGCTTTCGCACACACAACACTAACATGAAACCTGCACTCGTCCTTATATCGGCATCCCGGGCCGCAGGTTTAGTTGTGGAGTGGGCGTCGCTCGCCACGGCGACGACAGGCGGCGGTATGGAAACCGCCGCCCACCTTCAGCCATGAGCGGAGCCCCGACCATTGCCGCGGTTTTTGCCCAGCGCGTCGTCATCGGCGTGGGCGACATGGCCGTGTCCAACAATCGGAACGCCGTGCTCAGCACCTACGCGCTCGGATCCTGCATCGGGGTGATCGCTTTCGATCCCGTCGCCCAGTGCGGGGGCATCCTCCACCTGATGCTGCCGGAGGCGTCGGTTTCGCCGCAAAAGGCGCTAACCCAACCCGCGATGTTTGCCGACACCGGCCTGCCCATGTTCTTCAAGGCGCTGATCGGCCTGCGCGCGGAACGCGCCCGGCTGCGGCTGTGCATCGCCGGCGGGGCGAGCGTGCTGTCCGGTCAGGACCCGTTCAAAATCGGCGAACGCAACACGAAGGCCACAATTGGCTTCGTGACCCAGAATGCATTGCACGTCGCGCACGCCGACACCGGGGGCACCATCAGCCGCACCGTGCACCTGGAACTCGGTACCGGCACGGTCAGCCTCCAGACGCCGACCGGGAAGAGCAGGCTTGTGCTGGGTTGAGGGCGGGACGCGAGAAGGGATAAGAATTCTCCGCGGATCACGCGGATGCTCGCGGATATCGGAACAGGGCTCCACAATGGGTTTCGGGGGTCGGCTGATCGCCGACGGGCAGGTCAAACAGATTTCCAAGCGGCGATTAGCCGCTCCCAGGAACCAAAACCGGAGGCGATCAGCCGGAGGGGACCCTCAAAGTTTCGCCGTTGGCGAAACGGAATAGCGGGGAAACAAAACCAGCCCGCCGGGACGCGGGCCCTCCAGGAGTGTTTTCAAACCACGGAGAGGATTGACCACGAATGCTTCGCCTACCGGCTGCGCTACTTGATGCGTTCCGCCTGATCGGCTCCACGATGGGTTTCGGGGGTCGGCTAATCGCCGATGGGCAATTCAAACAGATTTCCCAGCGGCGATTAGCCGCTCCCCGGAACCAAAACCGGAGGCGATCAGCCGGAGGGGACCCTGAAAGTTTCGCCATTGGCGAAACTCATCAGTGGTTGAAAAAAAGCCGGCCCGCCGGGACGCGGGCCCTCCAAAGGGGATCGGCGATCCCGCCCTACAGCAATGAAGCGTGGTGTCTGCTCAGACCGAGATGTGGCCGACCGTCAGCTTTTCGCCGAGGCGGGCGCGGGCTTTCTCCAGGACGATGGGCATGGCGGCTTCGAGCATCTCGGAGTTGAAGCCCCATTCGCACAGGAAGCCGCCGTGCATCGTCTGCAGGAAGGCTTCCTCGAGGACGCCAGGCCCCATCGCCGTGGCGAGATACTTGGCCGCGTGCAGGTGGGCCAGCAGCGGCAGCGCCTCGACCGGAGCGGCGGCGGGATTGAACTGGTGCTCGACCGCCATGACGAACAGGGGAGGAAAGCTCCAGGCCTTGAGCAGACGCGTGCCGACATCGGCGTGGTTGTAACCGAGGATGTTGCGCTCGGCCTGCTCCCAGTTGCACTTGGTCTGCTCCACGCACGTCCGGACGGCCGGATAGAATTCGCCACAGCTGTGCGCGAGCGCCAGCTTGCCCAGGTCGCACACGAGGCCCGCCGTGTAGCCGAGCTGCGGGTCGAGCCGCTCGGTCGTCCCGCAAAGCACCTCGACCGCGATGGCGGTGCACAGCGCCTGCCGGCTGAAATCGCCGGGATTCCATCGCACATCGGGTCCGAGGGAGGTTTCCCAGCGGCCCACCAGGGCGAGGGCGGCCAGGCGATAGATTTCCTTGGCGCCGAGGCGGAAGACCGCCTCCTGCACCGAATCCACGCCACCCCGACCCATCGAAGCGGAATTCGCCAGCCGCAGCGTCGCGGCGGCCAGGGACGGATCCAAGGCGATCAGGCGCTCGATTTCCTGCGCGGAGCTGGAATCGCTCTGCAGGGCCAGCGCCAGCCGCGGCAGCAGCGAGGGCGCGCAGGGCAGCTTCAGGGCGGCATCGCAAACCTTCTGGAGAGACGGGGGAGTGGGAACGCTCATGAAAAGGGGATCAGGCGGCCTGCAGGATCGCGGCCGGGTCAAGGATGAGGGCGATGTTGCCGTCGCCGAGGATGGCGCCGCCGGAGATGCCGGGCAAGCCCTGGAGATAGCTGCCGAGGTTCTTGATCACGACCTCCTGCTTGCTGAGCATCTCGTCGACGAGGAGCGCGGACGTCTTGCCGGAGTGCTCGATGATGACGACGATGCCGTCCCACGGCTTCTCGTTGTCGGCCGGGATGCCGAAGCGGCGGTGCAGGCGGTGCAGCGGCATGATCTTGCCGCGCAGTTCCATGACCTCGCCGGTGCCGTTGATGGTGGAGATTGCCTCCTTGCTCGGGCGCATGGCCATGACCACCGAGGTGGCGGGCAGGATGAACTTGTCGCCGCCGACGCGGACCACGAGGCCGTCGATGATGGCCATGGTCAGCGGCAGCTTGATCTTGAACGTGGCACCCTGGCCGACGACGGACTCGATCTCGATCTTGCCGCGCAGGCGGTCAATGTTCCGCTTCACGACGTCCATGCCGACGCCGCGGCCGGAAACGGCCGTAACCTTCTCGGCCGTGGAGAAACCCGGGGCGAAGATGAGCGCGAGGATTTCGTCGCGGGTGAGCGAAGAGTTCGGCGCGATGACGCCCTTTTCCACGGCCTTGCGGTAAATCTTCTCGGGATCGATCCCGCGGCCGTCATCCCGGAGCTCGATGACGATGTTGCTGCCCTGGTGATAGGCGCTGAGGTGGACGGTGCCCGTCTCGGGCTTGCCGGCGGCCACGCGGTCGGCGGCAGATTCGAGGCCGTGGTCCATGGAGTTGCGCACCATGTGGACGAGCGGATCGGCAATTTCCTCAACCACGGTGCGGTCGAGCTCGGTGTCCTCGCCCGCGGTGGAGAACTGCACCTTCTTCACGCAGGAACGCGCGAGGTCGCGCGCGAGGCGCTCCATCTTCTGGAAGGTCTGCTTGATCGGGATCATGCGCAGCGCCATCGAGGTGTGCTGCAGTTCCTTGGTGATGCGGGAAAGCTGGCCGACATTGCGGTGCAGCGGGGAACCGGCGACGGCGATCGACCGGGCCGACTCCATGATCTGGCTCTGCACGATCACCAGCTCGCCCACGACGTCCATGAGGGAGTCGAGCTTCTCGGTGTTGACGCGGACCGTGGCGCCGGAGGAACCGGACTTTTCCGGTGCCGCGCCAGCCTTGGCGGCGGCTGCGCCCGCGGCAGGAGTCGCTGCGGGAACGGCGGCGGCGGGGGTCATCGGCACCACGGGCGCAATGGCGGCGGGAGCCGGGGCGGCCTCGACGGGTGCGGGTTCCATTGCAACCACCGGCGCGGGCTCGGGGGCAGCGGGCGCCTCGACAACGGGCGGCGGCGCGGAAACGGGTACTTCCACCGGCGCGGGGGCCGGGGCGGCGGGCGCAGCCGGGGCGGCGCCATCGGCGAACAGCTTCACCGCGCGGATGAGGTGGCTGACCTGGATGACGGTCGTCGGCTCGACGCCGGTTTGCATGGCGGTGCCCACCTGTTGGGTCAGCTGCTGCAACGCGTCGCGGCTGCGCAGG
Source organism: Lacunisphaera sp. (assembly GCA_035549955.1). Taxonomy (GTDB): domain Bacteria; phylum Verrucomicrobiota; class Verrucomicrobiia; order Opitutales; family Opitutaceae; genus Lacunisphaera. The sequence goes on from DASZPS010000093.1 coordinate 22,422, forward strand.
ATCTCGGTGACGATGGCCGGCGTGAGGCGCAGCTTGTGGTTGCGGGCGAGGTCGAGCAGCGACTCCACCTCGTGGGCGAGCGTCTGCATCGGGACCAGGCCGAGGAAGCCGGCGTTGCCCTTGATCGTGTGGAACGACCGGAAGATGGAATTCAGCGCCTCGGGATTGTCCGGCGCCTGGTCAAGCAGCAGCAGCGCGGCCTCGATCTGCGAAAGGTGATCGACCACTTCGGGGTGAAACTCGGCGAGGAGTTCCTTGTTCTCCTCGAGGTTCAGCACCATCAGGACGTCGCTCTTCTCGTGCGTGGCGGGAGCCGCGGCCGCGGCCGGGGTTGCGCCGGCGGGAGCGGCTGCAGCCTCGAAGGGGGCGACCGCTCCGCCCTGCTGCAGGCTCGTGATCGCAGGCACGAGCCATTCGACCGTGCGGTGCAGGCGGTCGAGCAAGTCCGCGGTGAACGGCTGGGCCGTGTCGAGGCACTTTTCGAGTTCGGTGACGAGCGTCTTGAGCGGCGCGTGCAGCGCCGGTTCACTGGCGCAGAGTTCGCAGATTTCCGCGGCGAGGCTGTAGGACGGCACCAAGCCATCGTCGCGACCGACGGTGGCCAGGACCGACTCGGATGCGAGGCGGTTGACGGCACCCTCGAGTGCCGTGAATTGTTGAGGCGAAATTGGCATGTGCCCGATGGGAGTGACGGTTACGCCCATTTATCGGCGCGGTCAGGGACTGGCTTAAGGAATACCGCCCCATTTCCCCGGCTTTTACACGTTTGCATCTCAATTTCGGGCCCAAACTGCCGATAATTGGATACTTCTACTATGAGCTCTGCCGCTATTTCCACTTCCGCCGGCACCGAACACGCTGGCAAGTACCTCACCGTTGGGCTGGCCAATGAGGCCTACGGAATCGCCGTCCTCAAGGTCCGCGAGATCATCCGCATGCTCAAGATCACCCCGGTCCCGCAGATGCCCGCCTTCGTCAAGGGCGTGGTCAACCTGCGCGGACGCGTCATTCCCGTCATCGACCTGCGGGTCAAATTCGGCCTCGAAGCCGCTTTCACCGACCGCACCTGCATCGTCGTCGTCCAGGTTCGCCCCGCCGCCGGCACCACCGTGCAAATGGGCCTGATCGTGGACTGTGTCGAGGAGGTCGTCACCCTGACGGCCGCCGAGATCGAGCCGACGCCGGAATTCGGCACCGCGGTGGACACCTCGTACCTGCTCGGCCTCGCCAAGGTCAAGGGCCAGGTCAAGACCCTGCTCGACATCGACAAGGTCGTCGCCCCCGAAGCGGTCAAGCAGATCGCGGGGATTGCGGCGGCGTGAGCGAAGCGCACGTTCAAACCTTAAACCGAGGCCGGGCGAATCGCCCGGCCTTTTTTACGGTGGTATCGTAGGGACCCGGGCAGGTGGGGCGTTTGCGTTTGTAGGGGTGCAGTCTTGCTGCACCCAAACGGCGGCTTGCCGCCGTTTCCCTAAATCCCATCCTGGGGGAATGGCGTCCGGTCGGCGGACGGGCCAATTGCATGGGCACCGTCTTTCGGTGCCACAGACGACCTATTTTGTCACGTGTTGCACTTTTGGGCGGAGGACCGGTTTGTCCCGCGAGCCCGTTGCGCCCCAATTGCGCTCCCAGGTGATCGACTGTGACGCGGCACAAGACACCGCGACACTGGGTTTCACGATCATGCCCGATCATTTGCATTGGGTATTCCGACTGGAGCACCGTCTTTCCCTTGGGCGCATCGTGGCCCGGCTCAAAGCGCGCACCAACGCGGGTTTGGCAGCCGCGGGGCTTGAGTGGCAGCGGGATTTCTTTGAACACCGGCTGGAACCGCGCGAAGACCTGGAGGCCTATGCGCTCTACGTCTACCTCAATCCCTATCGTGCGAGATTGGTTTCAGCTGATGGGACTTGGCCGTGGTGGTGGACAGCCGCACCCGGCCTCCTGCGATTTCCTGTTCACCTCAATTCGAATGGTTCGCCGCCGGCAAAATGGATCGGCGAACCAGTTCCAGCCTGGGTTTGTCACGGCGAATAAGGAAGATCGCGCCGGGCGCGATCTTGGGCGCAGCAAGACTGCGCCCCTACCCCTACCCTGAGGCCGGCGCTTCCTCACCGGCGTGCAGTCTCGCTGCATCCGAACGACGGCCTTGCCGCCGTTTTCCCACCCGCTGGCGATTCGGTTCTCGCGTGGATTCTCCCTGGACAATGAATGCGGCAGATCGCGCCGGGACGCGATCTGGGTGCAGGGAGACACTGCGGCCCGACGGGGAAACCCAATCAAAAAGGCCCGGCGTCCGCCGGGCCTGGTAAACTCGCGGGCGTGCGATCCGAACCTCAGGCCGTGGCCAGCGCGGGTTGCACGGGCGCCTTCGGGAAGCTCGCCTTGGCCTCGTCCACGGTCTCGTGGAAGTTCCAGCTGCGCGTTTCCTCGAAGCCCTTGCACTCGGTCACCAACTGGTTGTTGCCGACCAGGGCATAGTTCACGCCGGTGTCCTTGCAGAGCTGCATCGCGGTCACGAGCTGCTTGATCACGCCCATGTGGAGCGACTTGATCGCCGAGACGTTGATCACGGCGCGATTGTGGCCGGCGTCCACCGCCTCGGTCAGCTTGGGCTTCAGGTACGTCGCGATCTCGGCCAGCACGGCGGGCGTGCAATGCTCGGGCATCTTGAAGACGAAGCAGCCGTCCTCGACGTTGAAATAGCGCGTGGAGGTGTCGAGGTTCATCGCCTTGGCGACGCGGGTCTCGAGGTCGCTGATGTCGATCGGCTTGGTGATGACGGTGGTAAAGCCGACGGTCTGCGCCTGCTGGAGCGTGCCGGTCTCGGTCTTGACGACGAGGCCGAAGACGGGCGTGTACTTCGTCTTCACGTTGGTGCGCAGGAGGCGGAAAAGGGCGAAGGCGGACTCCTCGGGCAGCGAGAGGCTGACGATGACGAGGTCCGGCGGTGTCTTGTTGCAGAAATCGATGGCCTCGCCCTGGGTGGCGGCGCCCACGACCTTCCACGGCGTGTGCTTCAGGCCTTCCTGGATCTGCTGGATGATCGCGGGCTTGTCCTCGATCACGAGGATGTTGGCGGGATCGGTGAGGGAGCGGGCCTTGGCCGGGCCGTCCACGAGCGGCTTGAGGTCGATGATGCGGCCGGCTTTTTCGATGAGGACGTCTTCCTCGAAAGGCTTCACGATATAGTCGCGCACGCCGATCTTGGCGATCTTGAGGACGTGGTCGCGGCCGCCTTCCGCGGTGAGCATCATGACCGGAATGCCCTTGAGCTGGGGATCGGCCTTGAGCTTGGTGAGCATTTCGACGCCGTCCATGACGGGCATGGTCACGTCGAGGAGGATCAAGTCGGGCATCGCCTTGGCCGCGAGGGCCAGGCCCTCCACGCCATTGCCGGCCTCGAGGATCTCGCAGTCATAGGCCTTGAAGGCCTTCTTCACGATAATGCGGACGGTCTTGGAATCGTCGACGGTGAGGATCTTGTTGCGCATGGTGGTGACAGTATTTGGAAATTATTCCCCAACCTTCAGGAGGATGTCGGCCACAAGCCGCTGGCCCTCGGTTTCAAAGGTGTAGATGAAGCGCTGGGAATCGCTGATGGGCTCGATGCTGAAATTCCGGCCGCGGAGGATGGAGGGAATGGTCAGGCGGCAGGGGAAGCCATGGTCGCTCAGCCCGTTCTTGAAGCTGCCCACGGTCATGTTGGTGATTTCGCCGATGGCGTCGTTGATCACTTCGTCGCCCGCCTCATCCACTTCGGCGCTGCTCATGCCGAGCATGTGGCAGGTGCAGTGCTTGGCGAAGGCGCCTTCAAAATACAGGTAGATCAGGCCGTTGATCTCGCCGAGGAAGCCGACGGTGCCGACGACCTGGGGCGTGGCGCTCATCTCTTCGCCATGCGGGGAGAGCGGATTGCCATCCGAGGAGCCGGTGACCTGGGCTTGAGTGAGCGAGGAAGAGCGATGCAGCATCGTCTTGAAGACGTCACTGACCGCCCGGTTGATGTTGTCCCGGATCAGGGTTTCGGAGATTTCTTGGGTGGCTGCAGGCATGGCTGGGCGGGGAGAGGGTGGCTTCGCAGCACTATTATCGGCCCGCATATCCGGGACTTTACGCGCTTTTTGGCCAAAATAAGGGGCTTGGAGGTGGGTTGGCCCCACCCGGGACGCCCCTCTTTGGAGCCGCAACTATTCAATCGGTGGGCGTCGGCTTCTCCATTCGACCAGCTCAGGAACCCCCAGCCGGTCGAGGGGCACGCCGACACTGGTTTCACACGCTTCGTGAGTCCCTGTCGGCGATGTGGGAATCGCCGACCACCCCATGGTCGAACGCGCCGACCCCAGCGCGTAGCGGCGAAGCCGCTCCGAGCCAGCGCCTTGGAGTCAAGTCGCTCCACCTTCCACTGCATGGTTCCGGTTGGAGGCGGGGTGCCCCCACCCCGCAACGCCTGTCTCTGCGGGGCGGGGGCACCCCGCCTCCAAAATCGCCTTACTCGTCGGTGCCGGTGCCGACGAAATCCCCGTCGGCCCGGTATTCCTGCAATTTGTTGCGGAGGGTGCGAATGCTGATTCCCAGCAATTCGGCGGCCTTGGTGCGGTTGCCGCCGGTCTGCTGCAGGGCGGCCTTGATGGCCTGTTTTTCCAGTTGGGCGATGGGTTGGACGACCACCGGGGCTCCGCCGCTGGCGGCGCTTTCGGCCACGGCTTCGGGTATGTTCCGTTCGAATTCGAAAGGCTCGGCCGTCAGCAGCGATTCACCCGAGGCACCGCCCTCCGGCGTGGGCAGGCCCAGCGCCGCAGCGGAAACCGGGCGGTTGGGCTCGGTGAGGATCACGGCGCGTTCGATGGTGTTCTGGAGCTCGCGGACATTGCCCGGCCAGCGGTAGGCGAGCATCGCGGTCTCGGCCGTCGGGGAGAAATCCGCGACCTTGGTGCCGAAGCGCCGGTTGCAGCGCCCGAGAAAATGCCGCGCCAGCATCATGATGTCCTCCGGCCGCTCCCGCAGCGGGGGCACGTGCACGGGGAAGACGTTCAACCGGTAATAAAGGTCCTGGCGGAAGGAGCCTTTCTCGATGTAACCCAGCATGTCGCGGTTGGAAGTCGCGATGATGCGCACGTTGACCTTGATCGTGCGGGTGCCGCCGACGCGCTCGAATTCCCGCTCCTGGAGGACGCGAAGGAGCTTGGCCTGCACCGAACCCGGGATCTCGCTCACCTCGTCGAGGAGCAGCGTGCCCTGGTTGGCGAGCTCGAAGCGCCCGGCGCGCCGGTCCGTGGCGCCGGTAAAGGCGCCCTTCTCGTGGCCGAAAAACTCGCTTTCGATCAGGTTCTCGGAGATGGCCGCGCAGTTCACCTTGATGAAGGGCTGCTGCCGGCGCGGGCTGCGGCGGTAAAGTTCGCGCGCCACCATCTCCTTGCCGGTGCCGTTTTCGCCCGTGATGAGCACGGTGGCGTCGGTCGGGGCCACCCGCTCGATCAGTTGCCGCAGGCGGGACATCACCGGGCTGCGGCCCACCAGGAGCATGTCGTCCTGGTCATCGCTCAGGAGCTGGCTGACCTGCTCCAACTGGCGGAAGGACTGGCCACGCTTGATCAGGATATCGATCTGGGACGGCCGAAAGGGCTTCACCAGGTAGTCGAAGGCCCCCGCCCGCATGCAGGCCACGGCCGATTCGATCGTGCCATAGCCGGTCACCATGACGACCAGGGGGTGTTCCGGCAGGGTGGCCAGCCGTTCCAGGAAATTGTGCCCGTCGCCGTCCGGCAGGCGGATATCGAGCATGACCAGGTCGAAGGACTCCTTGGCGGTGGCCGCCTCGGCCTGGGCCAGGGATTCCGCCTGGGTCACGGAGAACTTCCGGCGGGTAAAAATCTCGAGCAGCAGGTTTCGGACAACCGGCTCGTCTTCCACGATAAGGACTTTCTCGAAAGGCATGCGCGGGGTCGGTCAGGGAGAAGCCGGAACATAGGCGGCATCCTCCGCCGGTTCAACGTCTTTCCTCAGAAGGTTGGCGAATTTTTTACTCAAGTCCCTGGCAGGCCGGCCGATGTTCCGGGCTGCCAGGGGTGTACCCGGCCCACACAATCCCACGCTCCCATGCATTCCCGCCTCCTTTCCTTCCTGTCCAATTTCGAACGCGCCATCATCGCCGACGATCCTTCGCCGGATGAAGGCACTTGGGACGCCGAGCGGACCGTGAACTACAAGAATGGTCTCGCCCGCCTGACGCTGGCCGTGAAGCACTCCGATCGCCCGCGGCAGCCCCGCGGCGGCGTGTTGATCCAAGGCTTCAAGCTCGCGGATGGCTCCCCCTGCCTCAAGCTGCAGTTCAGCTGGGCCGGCACGGAAGCGAGCACCACCCACGCCATTTTCGACAAGCCGGGCAGCGATTGGAAATATGAGGCCCGCAAGGCGGCCGCCCTCTGGATGGCCGGCCCCCCCGCTCCGGCAGTCACCGCGACACCGGTCGAGGAAGAAGTCGCCGTGGCTGCGGCGAGCTGAGGGCTGGTTCGGCCCATTATTGGTAGGGGCGCAGTCTTGCTGCGCCCAATCACGGTCCGCCGGGATTCCTCCGGCAATGGAGAGTCCGAACTCGCTCGGTCGATTCGCAGACAGGATTTCGCGCTTCGCGCGAAATGGGCGCAGCAAGGGCATGATGCCACACATCGCTGACACTTTAGGTGCCACACATCGCTGACAGTTTTACGGGCATCTATGCCCTGGAAAACTGAAGATCTGGTTGGTGCACGCCGGCGTTTTATTGCAGAGCGCCTGGCCTTGGGAGCGGCGG
>DASZPS010000094.1:0-31356 GCA_035549955.1 Lacunisphaera sp.
TTTCACACCCAGAGGTGTGAAACATGCGCCCTGTCGGGCCGACCTTGTCGGGGCGCGCCGCGACAAAGTCGCTCCGCCCGGAGGGCGGACGGACATTTTGCTGATTGGATCGCCCAAGACTGTGAAATGTCCGGGCTAGGACCCTTCCGGCATCGCCTTTCATCGGACGGCCGGAATTTCTGTAACTTGCCAAGCCACTGCCGGGTTCTCGATGGGTGCACCACCTCATCGCCCTGGCTGATTTCCGTCAAATTCTGCGCCGGCTCGCACGTGAGCGCGGTTTTACCGCCACCGTCCTGCTTACCCTGGCCCTGTGCATCGGGGCCAATGTCGCCATCTATGCGGTGGTGGATGCGGTGCTGGTCCGCGCGTTGCCTTTCCACGAGCCGGACCGGCTGGTAACCGCGGTCAATGCGTACCCGGGAGCCGGGGTGGAGCGCGCGGGAGCCTCGCTGCCGAACTATTACGACCGCAAGGTCGCCATCAAGGCGTTCGCCTCGACCTCCATCCACCAGGGCGGCAATGCGATCATCGGCGACGCCGGTTCGCCCAGGCGGGTCGAGCGCGACCGGGTGTCGCCGGAGTTCTTCGCCACCCTCGGGGTGCCGCTGGCCATGGGCCGGACCTTCACCGACGACGAGATGTGGTACAAGAACAGCGCCCGGGCCATCATCACCGACGAGTTCTGGCATACGCAGTTCAACGCCGACCCGCAGGTCCTCGACAAGACCTTCATCGTGGATTCGCTCCCTGTCACCGTGGTGGGCGTGCTGCCCCCGGGATTCCGCTACCTTTCGAGCAAGGCGAAGTTCTTTGTCCCGCTCGCGTCGGACGCAGACGACCGGAAAACGGATCGCCGCCACAGCAACAACGTCCAGCTCATTGCCCGCCTGGCCCCGGATGCCAGCGTCGCCATCGCCCAGGAGCAAATCAACGCCCTCAATGCGGTGCAAATCGCCGACGATCCCTTTGCCGGCCTGCTTAAGAGCGCGAAGTTCCGCACCGACGTGTTCGGGCTGCACGCCGATACGGTGCGCGACATCAAGCCGGCCCTGCTGCTCCTGCAGGGGGGCGTCTTCTTTCTCCTGCTGATCGGCGGCGTGAACCTCGTGAACCTCCTCCTCATCCGGGCCAGCGGTCGCACCAAGGAACTGGCGGTGCGCCAGGCGCTGGGTGCCGGGGCCGGCCATGTGGCCGGAGAAGTCGTTCTCGAAACCGTCCTGCTCGCCTTTCTGGGTGGCATCCTTGGCCTGGCGCTCGGCGCGGTCGGCGTGCGGTTGCTTGCGACCTTGGGCACGGAGCAACTGCCCCTCGGTTCGAGCATCATTTTCGATGCGCGCCTGGCCCTGATTTCTCTCGCCGTGTCGGTGCTGGTGGGGGTGGTTCTTTCCCTGCCCATCATCTGGTTCAGCCTCCATTCGCGGCTGGCGACGGTGCTCCAGACCGAGTCGCGCGGCGGCACGGTCAGCCGCGCCGCCCAGCGGGTACGCCACGGTTTCATCATCGCCCAGGTCGCGCTGGCATTCGTCCTGTTGAGCGGGGCGGGATTGCTGGGCTTGAGCCTGCGAAAACTCATCGCCACCTCGCCGGGCTTTCGACCCGAGCACGTCCTGACGGGTAATATTTCGCTGCCATGGAAGGGCTATCCCAAGGACGAACCCCGCCTGGCTTTCGTCGAGCGCCTGCTCGCCGAACTGCGTGTGCAGCCGGGAGTGACGTCGGTCGGACTCGTGGCCGGCCTGCCGATGGGCGACAATTACAACAACAGCGCCACCGCGATCGAAGGCCAGGAGCCGCAACCCGGTGAGTCGATTCGCGCGCACTACATGTCACCGGCCGCAGGGGAATACTGGCAGGCCATGGGCATTCCCCTCATCGAAGGCCGGTTGCTGGAGGACGCCGACAATCACCGCGAACCGCGGGCCTGCCTGGTGGACCAGGATTTCGCCAGGCGCTATTGGCCGGGCAAGAGTCCGCTGGGCCGCCGGATCGCCAGCAACCCGAAATTTGACGAGAAGGACGCCTTTACGATCGTCGGCGTGGTGGGGAGCGTGAAACAGACGGGGCTGGCGGAAACCCAGGCGCAGGGGGCGATCTATTTTCCTTACAAGGGCACCTACGCACCCAATCAGTTCACGGTGGTTCTCCGCACGAGCATGGATCCCGTCGCCTTGGCGCCGATGCTCCAGCGGGTCGTCCTGAAGCTCGATCCCGAGTTGCCCGTGGATGAACTCAAGCCCATGCAGCAATGGATCGACGACAGCATGGTGGCGCGGCGCTCGCCAGCGCTGCTGGCCGGGATTTTTGCCGCGGTCGCGCTGGTGCTGGCGGCAGTCGGCACCTATGGCGTGCTGGCCTACGCCGTGAACCAGCGCCGCCGGGAAATCGGCGTGCGCATGGCCCTTGGCGCGTTGCCGGGACAGGTGTTGGCGCAGTTCCTCGGCTTGGGCGCGCGGTTGCTGCTGGTCGGTGTCGGGCTCGGCGCGGTGGGCGCCTGGTTCGTGGGCCGCGCCATGCAAAGCCAGTTGTTCGGGGTAGGGGCCGTGCACGCCGGCGTGCTGGCCGCCACGGCCGGGGTCATGTTGGTGGTGGTCCTGCTCGCCACCTTCCTGCCATCCCACCGCGCCTCGCGCGTGTCGCCGATCGAGGCGCTACGGGATGACTGAGGCGGATTTCGGTAGATGGCCGAGCTTGCCCGGTCCGTGGCTTACTCGGGTAGGGGCGCAGTCTTGCTGCGACCATTCCGCGCGCAGCGCGGAATCCTCATAGCCCGAATGGACCGGAGAATCCCGGCGAGCCGGGCTTGGGCGCAGCAAGACTGCGCCCCTACAGATTCCGACTGGCTAGGACCGAGCGAGCTCGGCCTCTACCTCTTGATAGGTGGCACCTGAATCCCGAATCGCTCCGCCCACGGGGCGAGCGCTTCCAGGATCCCTGGGTAAAGCTCAATCCCGTCCTTCAGCTGCGCGGCTTTGCGGCGCAACCCGGCCTCACCGGGCAGGCGCACGCGTTCCACCCCCGGCCGGGCCGGCGTCGCTCGGCAGAGTTCGGCGAGGTGGGAGGTCTGTCGCGCGAAATCCTTCGCGCCGCCGAACAAGGCGGGATCGAGCACCTGCAGGAAAACCGTGGCGGTCCAGCCTTCGGCGGGATCAGACCGCCCATGGCCGGCGAGTCCTCCCGTAAGCGCTTCCACAAGCAGACCCAAGGCGTAGCCCTTGTGGCCATGGTCAAGTCCGCCCATCGGCAGCAGCGCTCCGGCGGGATTGGAAAACGTCACGGCGGGATCGCGGGAGGGCCGGCCTTCGGCATCGACCACCCACTCGCCGTCAAGCGGGCGCTGCTCGAGGTGCCGTCGTTTGACGAGGCCGTTCGTCGTGATCGACATCGAGACATCCAGCATCACCGGTTCGCCGGAGGTCGGCCACGCGGCGGCGAGGGGATTCGGCGTCATCACCCCGCGGCGGCCGCCATGCGGGGCGACGGTGCCCACCGTCGGGTCGGAACAACTTAACAACACCATGAGGCCTTGGGCGGTGACGCGTTCGAGGTAGGCGGCAAGGCAGGCGATGTGATGGCTCCGCCGGATGACGACGGTGCAAGTGCCGCACTGGCGGGCGCGCGAGATCGCCAAATCGAGGGCCTGGCGCACGAGCCAGGGTCCCGGCAGGCGGCGGCCATCCCAGGTTACGGCGGCCGGGAAATCGGCGATTACGCGCGGTTCCCCGGATTTCTCCATGGCGCCCTTTTCCAGTTCGCCCAGATAGGGGGCAAGCAACGCCAGCCCGTGGGTGGTGTGGCCGAGCAAGTCCCCTTCGAGCAGGGTTTCCGCCACGGCCACCGCCTTGCGCGCGTCGAGACCGGCCTTTTCCAGCAAGGCGGCGGCGAATATGCGCAGATCGGCAGCGGCGGGACGGGGTGGCATCTGAAAATTAGGTGTGGTCTCGGCCACGTCTTCAATCTCGCAATGGAGGTCTGCCCATTTTCGAGCTCTCTCAAGTTCCGCGCAATATGCTGGAGGGGAGATGCTAACGCATCAGTTGGCGGATTCGTTGAACCTTCGTCGCCCGGCTGCGACCTTTGGGCGGAACCGATGAACCCGGATGCCAAACAGGTATTGACGGAATGGCTGGTGATTTCCGCACAAGGCGGCGGAGAGTCGGCTTTTCGTGAATTGCATGGCCTGTGGAATGCGGACCTGCGCCGGTTTGCCTTGGTGCGGGTTGAACGGGACGCCGCCGCCGATGAGGTGGTGGCCGATGTCTGGCTGGCGATTGCCCGCGGCATCAGGCGGCTCGATGACCCCGCCTGCTTCCCGCGATGGGCGTTCCGAATCGTTGAACGGCGCAGCGCGGATTGGGTCCGGCGACAAACCTCGGACCGTCGTCGCAAGGAAAGCGCCGCGCTGGCGGGCGAAGTGCAGGAATTGCTTTCACCCGCATCCGCGGCCGAGGGTCCGTCCGACGACCTCCAGCGCCTTCGTATCCATATCGCCACGCTGCCCATCGAGCAACGCCAGCTGGTGCACTTGCACTACGAACTCGGCCGGAGCATGGCCGAGATCGCCGAAATCCTGGGCCTGCCCGCAGGTACGGTGAAGTCACGCCTGTTTACCGTTCGTGAAACCCTCAGACAAAAACTCGAATCCCGAACCCATGAATGACATCGACCAAAAAATCCAAGCCGCCTTGCGCGGCCAGCCGGGCGGCGACGCCCTCGCCAGCGAACCCAACCTAGCGGAGGAGGTGATCACGGCTTTCCGTGGCCGCCATCGGGGCATCACGGCTCTCGCGATCGTCTTGGGCCTCGGGTTCTTCGCCCTGGCCGTGTGGGCTGGAATTCGTTTCTACGAGTCCACCTCGGTCCGTGAACAATTGCTCTGGGGTGCGGTCACCCTCTGGGCCGTCCTGTTCATCGCCTTCATGAAGGTGTGGTTCTGGCTGGAAATGCACTCCAACCGCATCCTTCGCGAGGTGAAGCGGATCGAATTGCTCCTGATATCCCGTCCGCCGGGAAAGTGATGGGACCGGCGCATATCGAACCTGGCTCCCGAACGCCTGATTCATGTTGGGGCGCGATTGCCCTGTCCCGGCGCGACGCGTGGTTTCAACGACGGATCAGGCAAGTTCGGCCGTTCCCGACGCATGGGGCGGGGGGATTCCGCATGCAACCCGGCACGATGGTCCGGGTCCAAGAAGGAATATCACCAATTCCTTCCCATGAAAGCACCGCGACTCTTCTGTCTTGTTTCGTTCTTCGCTTGTAGTTTGGCGCTGGCGGCCGACGCCGACAAGGGGGCCGCGGCGGCCACCGCCGCCGACCGCCCAAAGCTCCAGATGAAGGTGGTCGCGCCTTATGTCATCGATCTCATCCAACGCGACGAAATCGTCGACGCGCTATTCTCGCGCGTGCGGGACGGCATTCGGGCGCGTTCGCGCGACCTTGAGATCGTGCAAGTTGAGGAGGGCGATGAGCCGGCCCAGGGCAAACCGCTGCTTACCCTCACCTTGATCGATTGGCGCCAAACGCGTATGGGTGACATCGAATGCCGTTTTTCGGCCGAATACAGTTCGTTCGACGGCAAGCTTGCGTTGGGGATTTTTGACGGCGTCACCCCGTCGATCGTTCGTTCCCGCGGGTTCCTCGGCGAGGATTTCGTAAAGGCCGCCGAGGATGCCGGCCGCAGCCTCGGCGAGGCGCTGCGGAGGCAGAAGCTGATCTAGCCTTTGCAGTCGTAGGGGACGGGCTCGCTCGGTCCTGCCGGTGCCGCCCAAAAGATCGAGCAAGCTCGACCTTGCCGATGGAATCCCGGCGCGCCGGGATTGGGCGCAGCAAGACTGCGCCCCTACCGGATTAATGCGAAACGGATCGAGCGAGCTCGGCCTCTACGACACTGGGGGACACCTGCTATCGCGCCTCCGGGCGCCGGCTGATCCACTTCACCACGAAAAAGCGGAGGGGTTCGGTGCCGGTGTTGGCGATGCCATGGAGGTCCCCGGGCTTGGCGTACATGAGGTCGCCGGGTTCGAGCGGGATGTCTTTGCCGTTGAGATGCCAGGTGCCTGTGCCGGATATGACGTATTGAAATTCCTCGTTCGGATGCTGATGCGGGGGTTGCAGGCGCTTACCAGGCAGAAATTCAAGTTCCGCGGTCAGCATGCTGTCAGTGCCCGTCGTGGTCGTGGTGTCCCTCGTATAGACGCGAATCGTGCCCCAGTCCCCGCCGGATTTCTTCACTTCGGCGCGTCGGATGATGCAGCTTTCAAGCGGGGCCGGCTGGGCGGCGCGGTCGGCGGCGGCGCCCGCGGCAAAGGCGACGGCGGCGGTCAGGGCGAAAAGGAGGGGCTGGGGAATTTTCATTGGGGGGAATCGGATGCGTCGTGAACGGATCTCACTCGAGCTTGAATTCGATCGTGCCCAGGCGGCCCCACGTGGCGGTGTAGCTGCCCTTCGCGGCGGGCTTGGCGCCGCCGAGGGCGCCGCAGATGATCAGGTCGCCCGCATGGATGACGTGGCCCTGGTCGATGATCTGGTTGATCAGCGTCATCAGGTTTTGCGCCTGGCCACCGGTCACGTCGGCGCCGGTGGTTTCGTGAAGCAGCTGGCCGTCGTGCTTCAGCGTCACGGGAAAGGTGTCGGGCGGGTTGAGGACTTGGGGCGAAACGGGAGCACCCACAATGTAGCGGCTGGAACCCACGTTGGCGGCGATGACGTCCGCAACCTTGACGGCGCCGCCCATGAGCGGGCCGATGTTCACCGGGAGTTCGATCACGGGAACCATGGCTTCGACGGCCGTCAGCGCCTGTCGTGGCAACCGGAGCTTGGTGCCGATATCCACGGCCATGATGTAACCGATCTCCGTTTCGACGAACAACGGACGGTTTGGCTCAAGGGCGATGGTCGGGGCGGGCAAGGCCTCGATGCGCCCGGATTTGAACAGGACACCGTGCATCGGCCCGGCGATGCCCATTGCGGCCTGCGCGGCGGCGGAGGTGAACGCGCCCTTGTATCCGGCGATGGCCGCCCCATGGACCACCGCCTGCCGGACCACGCGGCGTTGCGCGGCAAAGGCGGTCGGCAGGTCGCTGGCAGGGGACATCGCACCCAATCGCGGCAAGGTGGCGGTGCCGCTCGTCCAGCCGGCGGAATAGTCGCGGGCAAAAGTGCGGACCGCGGCGGGATCGAGATAGCCCTGCCACGCGAGCCAGTTCAGGCAGAGCTCGCGCCAATGGCCCAGCGGCAGGCCGCTGTCCCGAACGCCGAATCCATGGCCGCCCGCGCCGAAGACGTGGAGTTCGGATGCCACATTGGCCCGCTTCAAGGCGTTCATGAGGATGATCGAATTGAGCGCCTGGTCATCGAATGCGTGGGCGATGAACATGGGAGGTGTGCCGGCGGTGAGGCGTTTGGCGACATCCTCGCGCAGCGCGTTTGACTTCAGGTCGGCGAAGCCCCCGCCGTAGATCGCAATGTTGAAGTCGGGCCGGGTGGAGAATTTATCGGCATCATCCCCTGGCGAATACTGGCGCGGCTCGGCGTGATAGATGGAAAGCAGGACATTGATTTCGGCGCCGGCCGAGAAGCCGAGGCAGCCGATCGCATCCATGTCCAAGTTCCATTTTGCCGCGTTGGCGCGGATCAGGCCCATTGCACGCTGGGCATCCTGCAGTCCGGCTTTCCACCGCTGCTGCGGATCGCGGGGGGGAACGCGATACTTGAGCAGGAAGGCCGTGATCCCCTGGGCATTCAGCCACTCGGCGACCTCATATCCTTCGTGTTCAATGGCCAGGCGCTCCAGTCCGCCGCCCGGGATGACCAGGACGGCCGTGCCGTTGCGTTTCTCGGGGTCGGGCGAAAAGACTGAAAGTGTCGGCACCGAGACATCGGCGAGCTGGTCGAAGGGCCGCGGGCGTTCCGGCAACACGTACTCCGGGCCGATCTTGGCCGTGTCACCGGGCGCGGCGCCGGGCCAGAGCTTGATCACTTCGGCAGCATGGAGCGTGACGTTGGGGAGGATGTTTTCCTTGTCGGGCGTGCCGAGCAGGGGACGCATGATCTTCACGCGGATCAGGTAGCCGGCATGGTTGGGATGAACCCGGTCTTCCACCCAGATGTCTTCCCGCGGCTTGCCGTCGGCGGTCAGCATCGCGTCCCAAAGGTCGATGAAGTGCAGACCCGGCTGGGTGGCGATGTAGTCCTTGAGGAGCTTGTTCGCCGCCTTGCGGCGATCGGCCTCCTCCCAGCGACCGGGGCCCGGCGTTATGCTGGAAAACGCGATCGGCACGCCGGGCAGGGTGGCGTGGACGCGCGCCACGAACTCCTGGAACTCGGCGAGCAGCTTTTCGGCGGTCTTGCCGTTGTGGACGTCGTTGCCCCCGACATGGAGGATGATCAGGCGCGGCTTGTGCGGCAGCACGAGTCGGTCGAGGTGACGCAGCAGGTCATGCATCTGGAACGAGTCGATGCCACGGTTGACGACCGTGTAGCCGGACAGGTCTTCCTGGACGGTCTTCCACCGGAAAAACTGCGAGTCACCCGCCAGCAGGATCGCGCCTGGAGGCGGCGGGCTTGCCTTGTCGGCAGACTCGTAAGCGAGGACCTGTTTTTCGAAGCGATCCGCGGCCGGTTCGGCGGCGGAGGCGAGGAAGGGTACGAAGGCGAGGAGAATCAGAAGGGGGCGGCGCATGACAGGGGTTGGTTGAAAAAGGTCGAGCGCGTTGTTCCCCAACGCGCTTGGCTCGACGCTGTCCGAACCAGCGCACTGGGGAGCAGTGCGCTCCACCCGGCTGAGTGAGTGATAGGAAACATTTCTTTTCAAAATTGTCCCGCGATGGCCTCGACGGCGGCATGCAGGTCGGCGGGCAACGGTCCCCGCAGGAATGCCGCCAGGTTTTCGTCCACTTCGGCCGGCTGGCAGGCGCCGACGAGCACGATGCTGGGAACCGGATCGGCCGCGACGAAGCGCAAGGCGAGCTCGGCCATCGGGAGGCCGCAGTCGCGTTGCAGTCTTTGGAGCGCGGCCAGCTGGACATCCGACCGCGGGCCGAGGTAGCTGCCTTCCGTGGCCCAGCCCGCAGGCAGCGAATAGATAAAGGTGAACAGGCCGGCGACGATTACCGCCATGCGCCTGGCGGCGGCTGCGGGGAGCACGTGTTCGCGAGCGGAGACATTGAGCGGCGTGTAGTTGTAAGCGACGAGGACCGCGTCGAGGCCGTCCACGGCGCCGATCACGCGGCCAAGGTGGCGGGCGTGGTTGCCCGTGATGCCGATGTGGCGGCAGAGACCGCAGGCTTTGGCTTCCCGCAGGAACTGAATGACCGGGGCGTTGGCGAAATCGTAATCGCCCTGGAGGTCGAAGAGCCGGTGGGTTTTGAGCCCGGGCCGGTCGCTCCACCAATGATCCCAGTCCGCCTCGTGCACCTGCAGCAAGTCGACGGAGTCACGGCGAAGCAGGCGGAGGTTTTCGCGCAACTGGACGTGCATGGCTTCGACGGAACGATAGTGCCGCGCTTCGCGAAAATAGCCGATTTTGGTGGCGAGGTAATGCGGTGCGGCCGGCGCGGCGAGGGCCTCCCCGAGGATGGCCTGGGACGCGCCGGCACGGTACATGACGGAGGTGTCGAAATAACGTACGCCGAGTTCGAGCGCATGCCGGATCGTGGCGATCGATCGGTCGAAGCCCTCGAAACGGGCAAAATTGCCACCCACGGCGAGGGCGGGCAGGCTGATGCCAGTGGAGCCGAAAGGACGGAGGGGAAGGGTGGGCACTGAGGGAAGCTGAGAGCTGAGAGTTTAGAGCTGAGAGCCAGAAGTTGGAGGAGGGGCTTTACGCTCCGACAGGACACAACAGGCGACGAACGAGTCGGGGCATGAAGCCCCTCCCACATTCGGAACAGCAGGTCGGAGAATTGCATGCATCCTAAATCCGATACACCCGCGCTGCGTTGCCCGAGAAGATCGCGTCCTGCGCTTCGGCGCCAAGGTGCGCCGTGAACTGGCGGGCGAGTTCCAGCCAGCGCACATAGCCGCAGGCGAGTTTGGCCACGGGCCAGTCGCCGCCGAAGATCAACCGTGACGGTCCAAAGGTGTCGATGAGGTGTGTCACGTACGGGTGCACCTGTGCGGGCCGCCAGTCCCGGTGGTCGGCTTCCGTGACGAGGCCCGAAAGCTTGCACGCAATGTTGGGGAACGCGGCCAGCGTGCGGATTTGCTCGCGCCACGGATCGTACAAGCCGACCCGGATGTTGGGTTTGCCCCCATGGTCGAGGATGAAGTTCACCTCCGGGCAGGCGCGGACCAACTCGATGACCGCGGGCAGCTGCGGATGCTTGCAGCAGATGTCGAAACTCAGGCCCGTGGCCGCAAGCTGGCGCACGCCGGCGATGAATTCCGGGCGGGCGCAATAGTCGACCGCATCGTGTTCGAAATGATGGCGCACGCCGCGCACCAGGCGGTGCTGGCGCAGCCGCGCGAGGTCGGCGCTGGTCTGCGCCCCGGCGTTGATGGCGATCTTGGCGACGATCGCGCGGATGCGCGGCTCGCGGGCGGCGAGTTCCTCGATCCAAATCACTTCGTCGAACGGCGGGGCGCCGCACTCCACGAAGACGATTTTGTCCGGCACATTGGCGCTGGCTTCCTCCAGCAGTGTGGCGGGAGTATGCCGGTGCCAGATGGAAGGGACTTCGTGCAGCCACGTGTAGGGCATCCGGTCGCGATCCCAGAAATGGACGTGCGCATCGGTAAAGGGCATGGGGCGGGGCGGCGGGGTGGTCGCACCCTGCTGAGGGCCGCCGGGGTGTCAAACGCCGGTGTTGGCTCCCATTAGAACGGCGGCCGTCTCATCGACCCGGGGAATCTTGAAAACTGAAAATCGTGAAATCTGGAATCTTGAAATTGCTGGGACGGGCTTTCTGAGATTTTCAGTTTATTGATTGTCGAACTGTCGCTACACTCGGTACACGATTTTCAGTTTTCAAGATTTCCTCGATTGCATGAACGTTCGCCTTACCCCCGCGTTGCTCATCCTGAAGCTGCTGTTGGCGTCCTGCGCCTTGGCTCAAACGCCGCCACCGGCCGCCGCGCCGACTGCATTCAGCGCGTCTCCGGCCGAGGCCAGGGCAACGTCCGCGCTGCCGGTCATCGCGGTGCAGGGCAATCGCTTTGTGAACCCGAAGGGGGAAACCGTCATCTTTCGCGGCCTGGCCTTGTCGGATCCGGCCGAACTTCTGCGGAAAGGCCAATGGGGTCGGCGCTATTTTGAAAAAGCGAAGGAGTGGAACGCCAACGTCGTGCGCATCCCCGTCCACCCCTCGGACTGGCGCGGGCTGGGTGAGGAAAAGTACCTCAAGATGCTCGATGACGCGGTCCAATGGTCCGGCGAACTCGGGATGCACGTCATCATCGACTGGCACACCATCGGCAACCTGCTGACGGGCGTATTCCACCGGCCGATTTACCTCACCTCGCGCGACGAAACCTTCCGCTTTTGGTACGCGATCGCCCAGCGTTACAAGGCGAATCCCACCGTCGCGATGTACGAACTCTACAACGAGCCGACCAACGTCGACGGGCAGATGGGCCCGATGCCCTGGGGCGACTATCGCATCCTGATCGAGCAACTCACGTTCATGGTCCAGACGATCAATCCCCGCGCCATCGTCCTCGTCGCCGGATTCAACTGGGGCTACGACCTTTCGCAGGTGCGCTACGACCCGGTGCAGGCGAAGAACGTCGCCTATGTCACGCATCCGTACCCGCAAAAGCGCGAGGAAATCCAGGAAGCCAGTTGGGAACGGGATTGGGGCTTCGTGGCCGCCAAATACCCCGTCGTGGCGACGGAGTTTGGTTTCATGGCGGCGGGCGACCGCGGCGCGCACCGGCCGGTGATCGCCGACGAAAAATACGGCGAGGCCATCATCGCGTTCTTCGAGAAGCGCGGCATTTCCTGGACGCCCTGGGTGTTCGACGCCGAATGGTCACCCATGCTGATCGACGACTGGAACTACACGCCGACCCGCCAGGGGAAGTTCTTCCAGGAAAAGCTCAGGCAACTGAACAAATAGGCGCCGATCCGGGACCTTGCCTGGAAGATGGAGGCGGGACCACCAGTCCCGCGGGTCGCCTGGCGGAGGAGGGGCTTTATGCCCCGACAGGTTGGCGAAAGTGCCCGCGGTCGGGCCTTGGCGCCCTTCTCACATTCCGGCGGCGCGCTTCCGGCAGCGGCGCAATCAGGCCTGCGGGTCGCTGGATTTCTGCATGATCAACGAAAGACCGGCCACCAGGCAGGCGGTGGGAATCGACAGGCCCCAGGTGACAAGGGAAAGTGAGTGAAACGCGTGGCCCCGGGCGCCCAATACGTAGGCCAGCGCCGTGGCGAACGTGCAAGCGATCCCGACGACAAAGGAAGTGGCGAGGAAAGTTTTCATGGCAGCGCGGAGAGTTTGGTTCGGCGCCAGGATACCCGCAGCGGGCCGACCACGGCTGTGCAATTCTTGGTTTTCTTCCCCCCAAGGCTGCCTGGCCCCGAGCTTGGTTGACTTAAACTGCCGGAGGCCAGGCCGCTCCCTGCAACTCCGGCGGCAGCTGTTTCGGGTCGACGGGATAGATCTGCTTGAGGTCGATCTCTCCGGAATCGAACTCCTTGTCGGGCGCGCCGATGATGAGCCAGAGCGCCTCGGAATCGGAATCGTTGAAAATCTGCCGGAGCGCCGCTGGTCCGACCAACACCCCGCCGTAGCGCGGGATGGTGAGGGTCTCGTCGCCCACGCGCATCCGACCCACGCCCTCGAGCACGAAGTAGAACTCCTCCGCCCGCACGTGCCGGTGCAGCGTGTTCGCGCTGCGGGGCGGCATCCGCCACAGTCGTGCGCCCAGGATTTCGCTCCCGGTACGTTCCAGGTAATCCGCGTTCGGGATGCGCATCATATTCGACGGCCGCCACGCGAGCTCGTCCGGACGAATCAACCGATAGCCTTCGATCGCTTTCATAAGTGGAGAAAGCCTACGACTCGCCAAGGTTGGCGCCAGTCAGGACATGGGAGCCTCGAGGGTAGGGGCGCAGTCTTGCTGCGACCTTTCCGCGCGGAGCGCGGAATCCTGATCCCGCCCTGTTGGGGTCGACTTTGCTCGATCATCTCCTGGGTTACATGCGAGGACCGAGCGAGCTCGGCCCCTGCTTTGCCAATGGAATCCCGGCGCGCCGGGATTGGGCGCAGCAAGACTGCGCCCCTACGTGAAGCGACTATTTGGCGCGGCGTTTACCTGCCGGCTTGGTGGCGGACGACCGCACGATTACCTGCCCGCGACCGGTGGGCGCGAAGGGCACGCGATTCCGGGCGATGGCCTGATCGACCAAGGCCACGACCGGCGGGTGCGTGAGGGTGGAAGCGCTCACCAAGGGAATCCACCGCGTCTGGCCGACCTTTCCTTGCAGGAGTTTTTCGGGATCGGGCATCCCCTTGCCGCGATTGAAGTAAAGCTTGAGGCCATTCGCGTCGCCGCGGAGGGCAAAGATGCCCTCATAACCATGATGGTTCGGCGAAAAGCTCACCACGAAGCAGTCACGATATTCGTAGACAATTTCAATGGAGGTCGGCAGGCGCTGTCGCAACCACCGTCGCGTCGCAGCGACGAGTCTTTGGTGGGCGGGCGAGAATTTGGTGACAAGGCCGCGCAACTGGGTCTCGGCTGCGCGTCGCGCCGTGGCAGATTGCATGTTGGCTGGATCAGTGCTCATGACGGGATGGGGCAAGTGGGGTTTTCTCGGGTTAAGGGGTCGTACACGTTCTCAACGTTTGACTGATCGGAAATTGGACAAGGCTTGGATCTTCTTTCGGCCGCGTTTGCATGGAGTGATGGATCGCAGCCATGGCGGCACTGGCTGCCGATAGACCCTAATCGTTCATGGGTAATGACTAGCTCGGTCGCAGGCCGCCTTCTCCGCACGGTCAGCCTCGGGAGAGTAACGGCAGCGGGGGCATTCGTCGCTGGTCGGCTTTCGCGCCCCGCTCGATGCACCGCCACCAGACCGATCCCGGTCCCGACGGCCGGGCACGATAGGCAGGCGGGTTTCATCGGGCTGACTCTGACGTCGAGCCAAAGGCCATGGCTTCCATGGCCTGACGCTTACTAATGCCCGCGGTTGGGCGCCAGCCCGGACGCCGGCTTGGTCGGCTGGCTCGATCTTCTTTTCTCCTCCGTAGCTGCCCAGGAGAAGGTAATGAACCAATAGGCGGTAGGGGCGGAAAGTCCGAGGGCAAGGTATCCATAGGCGTCAAGTTCCTGCCCGGCATTCGCCAGGATGGAGCCGACAACGAGCAAGGAGACCGCCACCGAGCCCGCAGCCTTGGCTCGGCCATTGAGGACCACGCTTCGCCGTACGGCCCAGAAAGCGACGTGGCCGGACTTCAGCAAGAACTCGACCAGGTAACTTCCGACCAGGAGGCCCGCGAAAGGCATGACCGCGACTCCCACCCAGATGTCGCGTTTCTCTGCAGGCAGATACCCGGGATTCCACGGGGCCAGCCACCGTACGCCCAAGCCAAAAACGCCGGCGGCAACGACCAGGATCGCGGCCGTGCCTGGCCAGCCATAGACATTCCGGAAGCGCGGATTGAAGAGGGGTATCTTTTGCAGGTCTGCCGTGTTGCGCGCGTATTCCTGAATGGGTTCCTCGCCGCCGCCCCGCAGGCGGCGCACTGCGACGGCGGTCCGCAGCTGCGCCAAGAGTCCCGGCCGACGATCCCGCGGCTTCATTGCCGGCCAGGCTTGCTCTTAGCCTTTCGCACCGTCGGCCTATTCAAGGCAATGCGGCGGTCGAGTTCATCGATCGCCTGCTTGACGAAGCGACGCAGGCAGCGGGTGGAACAAAACACGACCTCCAACTGCCCTGCCTGCGGATCGCGGGCGTACTTTTTCGCGAGGATGATTGCTTCACCAATGGAGGCGCGGCTCTGTGGGTGCTTTGAAATGCCGGAATCCCAGCCGAGCATGAGCAGGGAGCCCATGTAAACGGGATAGCTTCGTCCGTGAACAAATGACTGGACCGAAAAAGTCAGGGTGACCGTCTCGGGTCTGGGCGTCACCGGGGAATTCGTGCCCGGCCCGGCTTTCCTGCAGACCGGGCAATATGTCTGCTGGGTTACGTTCAGCGGGAATTTCACGGCAGGGACTGACTATGTTTGTGTGAAACCTGCGATTACCTGTTTTCGGTGCGGTCCTCAGGGCCAGAAGGCGCGACAATCGCCGCGGCTTCAATCCTGGATTTGTCGGCTTGGATGTTCGGGAAGAGCTTCGGTGTTCAAGCGAACGCATCGGGGAGCGATGCGTTCCACCGCAAGAGTCGAAAAACGCGCCAGGGTCGGCGCGTTCCACCTATTTCGTGGGGAAGGAATACAGGGTGTAGAACGCCTCAAAGCCGGGGCCGGGGTCGTTCCAGATTTTCTGGCCGGAGAGGGTAAGCTGGTAAACGCGGGCGGTTTGTTGGGGGTGGATCTTGGGCTGCGCGGTTTTGGCGAGGGCAATCCGCAGGGACTTGCGATCGGGGGCGAGCGTGACCGAGGTTGTGGGCTCGGCGTGCTCGTCGAGTTCGGGAGAACCGTAGTCGGGGGCATCGCGGTAGACCCAGGACTTGATCGCGAGCGCGGCGGCGAGGTCGAGTTCGGAGACGCCGGTCGGGACGGGCACCGTGAATTTCAAGTCGAAGCCGCCAGCGACTGCCGAGAGCGAGTGAATGGCCGGGGGCACCGTCTTTCCGTCCCAACGGATGTGTTGCAGGCTGGCGACGTGGCCGCCTTTCGCCTGCCAGCCTCGGCCGGTCTCGCCGAGCAGCAGGCTGCCGTCGGGTTGAAAGAGCAGGCGCATGACCCCTGACTCGAGGTTCGTGGCGAAGGTGATCGCCCAGCCCTGCTCGAGTCCGTTGACGATTTCCGTCCCCACGCGCATGAGATTGGACTGGGTCTGGTCGCCGATGAACATCTGCCCCGCGAACGGCCCGAAGCGTCCGCCGGTCGTGTCCCACGCCGGGTTGCCCGGCGAGTTGGCCAGGCGTCCTTGCGGGAAAAGGACGACCGCCTGCTCGGCCGTGTCGCGCACGCGCTCCCATGCGATCTCAGGCGAGGCGGGCGTCATGCCGGGCCGGTCGACGAGGCCGGCCGGATGGCCGTAGTACGCACCTTTTTTCAACACGAAGAGCTTCGAGGTGCCAAAATATTCTCCCTGGTTGTCGGCGTACCACAGCCGGCCGTCCGGCGCCACGCCGAGGCTGGCCGGGCTGCGCAAGCCGTCCGCGTAAGGCTCGAATCCGCCCTTCGCCGGCACGCGAATGGCCCAGCCGCGGTAACCGCCGCCCGTGCCCATGTACTTGCCGCCGGCCTTGTACTCGATGTCGCCTTGGGACGAATCATTGAGATTCAGGGTGAACAGGTAATCGCCGCGCGCGGTGCGGACCGGCCCATGCATGTAAGCATGATAGTTGCCGGTGTAGCCGAATGCGTCGGCGAGCGTTTCGTATTTGTCGGCGAGGCCATCGCCGTTGGTGTCGCTGATGCGGGTGAGCTCGGCCTTTTGTCCGGCGACGACGACAAGGCCGTGCTGGTCCTCGACCACGACGCCCAGGCCGTCGAACAGCCCTTCCGCGAATAGCCGCCACTCGCCCTGGACCACGCGCCAGATGCCAGCAGTGCGGGTGGCGACGACGACCGTGCTGTCGGGCGCCAGCGCGAGGCCCAGAGCCTCGAAGAGCAATTCGCGCCCGTAGTTGTCCTTGGGGCCCGGATGCGATGCCGCCGCGTAGCCTCGCGGCAGCGCCGGCTGGGCCGGCCGGGTCTCCAGCGGTTGCCGGAGGTAGTTGAAATTGGATGGTGCGGCCTGCCAGGACTTCGGCGCCAGGGTCAACCGACCGCGGGCGCCCGCGCGATATTGACCGGCGGGCAGGGTCCAGCGGGAATTCCGCACCACGCCTTTGGACACGGTGACAGGGCCGAGCACGGCTTCATTGATGAGGAAAACCTGCGGCGCGGCGAAATCGGCGTCGATGAGGAGGTTCAACCGGCCGTCGGCGGCGATGTCCGTGCGCAGCGCAACGATGTTCGGGCCGACGCGATACTTGAACGCCGGGGCGGAAGCCGGGTTGGTCGAGTCGCGCTGATAGCCGAGGAATTGCGCATCGGCCAAAGCGCTCAGGTCCGGCAAGTCGCGCGGGCTGTTGAGCGTGGCGCGCACGGCCTCGCCGTCCTTGAAGACCGGCGATTGGAAGCTGAGGTCGACGGCCTGGCCGGCGGCGTTGAGCGGTGCCAGCAGGGCGCCGGCGGGACCGAGTTTGATTTCGCGGCTTTCATAGCCGGGTTTGAGACCATCGCCGCCGCGGTTGAGAAGTTCGCCGGTAAGGTCGAGGAAGCCACCCTGCCACACCTGCACGACGGCGAGGAGCCGGGGATCGAAGGTATAGTTGATGCCGCCGGGCAGGCCGACATGGACGCTGCGGGCGGACACGCGCTCCATGGGGCCGCGCTGGATGCGGACGACGCGATCGACCAGCAACTGCAGCCGGTCGGCCATGGGATCATAATTTTCGAGGCCACTTGGGTGGACGAGTTTGACGACCGGGCCCTGTTGCGGGGGCTCATTGAGCGTGGCGAGGTAGGCGGCGAGGGCGTCGATGTTGGCGTCAGACAGCACCGTGGGTAGGAATGGCGGCATCGCGGGCAGGAAGGGAGCGCCGGTGGTGGGGCCCGATTCGGCGATGGCGAGTTCGTCCATTGGCGTGCGCAGGCTGCGCTGGAGGTAGGAACGGTCGGCCTTGATGGTGAAGCGATGGCCTTCGCCGGCAGCGATTTCGCGGTCACGCGGGATGGTTTGGAAGAGGCCAAAAAGGTTCGGTCCGGTCTTTTGCGCCGGGTCGCCGCGCTGCACGGCGTGGCACTCGACACAGCCGAGACCCCGAAAGAGATCCGCGCCCTGCTTCACGTAGTCGGTGAGTTGGTCGAGGTTGGTGGGCTGCCCGCTGGCGGGCGGGACGGCGACGGCCTCGAAGTCGGCGCGGCGCAGTGCGAACTCCCGAATCGCCATGCTGCCCGCGTCGACGGCGATCGTGGTGCGCGCGCCGTTGGATTCCCACTCGAACTCCGTGCCGAGGCACCAGCCGGTCGGCACGGTGTTGGCCTGGACGACCACGCCGTTGATCTTCACCTCGAGAATGAGCGCATTCTGGGACTTGGCGCTGGCTTCGTTGTAGCGCGGCGCGCGGACGCGGGCCTCGAGTCGCTGCCACTCGCCCGGCTTGCTGGCGACGGGATGTAGCGGGGGCACGACGGGTAACGGCTGCCGTTGGCCGTCGACCATCACGCCGAGCGTGCCGGCGTTTTCGCCGTCGAGCTGGATGCGATAGCCGGCGTGAAGGTAAATGCCCGCCTTGGTACTGCCGGCGAGCATGTACTCCAAGTTGACGATGCTGTCGCTGATGAAGGCCTCGGTGCGGAGATGCGGCGTGCCGGGCTTGGCGTCGTTGATCAAAAGGATGCGGCCGTCGCCGCCGGGGGTGGCGTCGAGTTTTTTTCCGTCAGCCGACAGCGCAACACCGGCGACCGTGGTCCACGCGGGATGGG
Source organism: Lacunisphaera sp. (assembly GCA_035549955.1). GTDB lineage: Bacteria > Verrucomicrobiota > Verrucomicrobiia > Opitutales > Opitutaceae > Lacunisphaera. Next base: position 18,600 of record DASZPS010000094.1, read on the forward strand.
CGACAAACCAGCCGGCCGGCTGGTCGGGTTGCTGGGCGTGGCCGGGAAGCGAAAGCTGGCAGGCGAAAACGAGAAACGAGCGAGAAATGAAACGAACGAAGAGCGGCATTAGCGGCGAAGCGTGGGTTCGGGCGAAATGAAGCGCAGAAGCAAGCCGCGCGCAGAGCGACATTCAATCGAATAACCGCGGGAAATGGGGCTATGCCACGCAGGGCACGCTCGCAGATTATGCGATAATTGAGTTTCGCCGATTGGACTGACGGCGAAACCTTCGCCGCCTCTTCGGACCCTATACACCCCCCGTCCTCCGGGCACCCCTCTCGAGTCGGAACAATTCAGTTCGAGGTGGAGCGACCTGCTCCCCAGGGCGCTTCTTTCGCAGCGGACGTCCTCAGCGCGTTGGGAGCAACGCGCTCCACCTTTTGGTGTGATCGATTTCACTCTGAAGATTGGCTCCGATTGCATTGTTCCGGCTCAAGAGGGGACCATCGTTTCCGGAGGTTTGGTTCCCCTCTCGAGAGGGGTGGCGCGAAGCGACGGGGTGTGTAAGGCTATTGCGCGAAATTCAACAGATTTGGCTCGGAATGCAGGAGGGGCTGGATGCCCCCGCCGTTGCGAGCAGCGCGGGCGCCGGTCGGGGCATAAAGCCCTGCTCAATGGGCCGGACTTAGCCGATAGAGCCCGCAACCATGCCAGGGGATGATCGGCGTGAATTTCCCGCTAAAATTTCCGATTTCCCGGTGCGTCCAGAGATCGCGGATCCGCACGCCGCCGGTCAGGCCGAGATCGGCGAGCGACACTTCCACCGGCAGTCCGGCTTCGGGTCCTTCATTTTGGGGTGTGGCGACCACGACGAGGAAATTCACTGGCCCGGGTTTGGCGCCGCGGCCGTTGCCTTCGACCATGGCGGTGGCCTTGAAACGGACTGCGCCGACGGGCAAGTCGTAGGCGACAACGGCCGGGATTTCCGCGGCGATGCCGAGGACCCGGCCGGAGCCATCCTTCTTCACGCGCGTGCTGTCCCAGCAGGCATCAGCCTGCGTCCATTTAAGCTCGGTGAGCGCACGCTCGGTACCGTCGGCCCACCCGAGGCGCGGCTCGCTCCAGAGAATGCGATTCCACTCTCCGCTGGCGTCGGCCGGCTGGGCGGTGAGAAACAAGCGCGAGCCACCGGTTATGTCCGCGTCGATGGCCATCGGCTGTGCATTCCTGGAAAGCGCAACCTGCCGCGCGTTTTGCGGAATGAGGCGGACGCGATCCCGGGCATTGAAGACCGCGAGGTACCTGTCGGGAGAATCCGGCACATCGGCGACCCACGCGATGAGATCGTCATGCTGAAACAGCGGCCGGTTGTTCGCGCTCTGCTGGTTGACGGCGAGCATCTCGTCGTTGGTGAGCAGCGAGAGGGTGAGATCGTCGGTTTTCGTCAGGTCGCCGCCATGCATCAGCGGGGAACGGGCGATGGCCCAAAGGCTCAACATGGTGCGCTGCTCATCGGGGGTGAATCGCGTGGTGCGCTCGCCGAGGTTGAGCCGGCCCAGCGGCAGCATGTCGGCATCGGGCCACGCACCGGGGCGGCGGTGCGGGTTCCAATCGCGAATCCGGGCAAACTGATCGTGCAACGCCAGCCACCGGTCCCAGAAGTCGTCACTGATGCGCCAGAGGTTGGCATGCTCGCTGACGTGTTCGGCTGCGGTCAGCGCGGTCTCACCCGGGGAAAGGCTGAGCACCATGGGCCGGCCCGAGTGGTCAATGGCGTTCCGGATGGCCTCGATCTCCTTTTCGTTTTGGTGATAGGGCCGGGCGATATCGTCGACTTTCACGTAGTCGACGCCCCACGCCGCGAGCAGCGCGAACACCGAATCATAGTAGTCCTGCGCACCCGGCTTGGTCATGTCGACGCCGTACATGTCGGGATTCCACGGGCAGATGCTCGCGGGGTTGGCGATATCCTGGGCGAGGTAGCGGGTGCCGGCGACCGGCAGGTTGGCTTTCACGGCATTGCGCGGAATGCCACGCATCAGGTGGACGCCGAATTTCAGGCCGAGCGAATGAACGTGGTCGGCCAGCGGTTTGAAGCCCGCCCCGCCTTGCGCGGACGGAAACTTGTTCGGTGCCGGCAACAGGCGGCCATTTTCGTCCATCGTCAGCGGCGCGCCCTCGCGGTAGCTGTGGCCGGCGGAGCCGGGTTCATACCATTGGATATCGACGACGACGTATTCCCAACCGTGTGGCTTCAGGTGCCCGGCCATGAAAGCGGCCTGCGCCTTGACCTGGGCTTCGGTCGCGGTCGTGCCGAAGCAGTCCCAACTGTTCCAGCCCATCGGAGGGCGAGGCGCCCATTGCCGGAAGGCGGGTTCGGCGGCACCAGCGCTAGTTTGGGCGGCAGCGAGGCTGGCGAAGGCGATGAAGCAAAGCAGCGGACGGGCGGATCGGGACATGGGGCAGGAGATCAAGCGAGGCTGGAACAACGATCCCGGCTGTCACGCCCGGGGGCGCGTGACAGTTCGGTGATTGGGAAGGGCACCAGACCGTAGGGGCGCAGTCTTGCTGCGCCCGAGTCGAGCAAAGCTCGACTTCCTCTGGGATCGGGGGCCCCGTCCCGGCGCGCTGGGATTCCTCCGTTGGTACAAACGAACTGGATTCCGCGCCGCGCGCGGAATGGTCGCAGCAAGACTGCGCCCCTACCCAAATGCAGGGCGTTCAGCTCCGCAGGGGGATCAGCGCCCGGATGCGTGGATCGCGCAGGAAAAGGCCGCCCCAGGCGAGCACGCCGAACGTGACGGGCAACAAGGACATGAAACCCATGCCCATCTGCATCGAAATCGCGGTCGCGCCCCCGAGGTAACCGGTGAGCAGGATCGCGCCGAGCACCGACGTGCGGGGAATCAGGTAGATGAGCGTGCAGCTGATTTCCAGGATGCCGATGATGGTCGCGCTGCCCGCGGGCCACTTGGCGAAGCCCTCGACGATTTTGGGATCGTTGCCGAGCTTCATCACGCCGCTCATGAGCAGCAGGGGCACGGGCAGGACGGTTAGGATCCACCCGGCAATGCGGGCGGCTTTGGAAGGGCTGGCGGGTGGATTGGTGGCGTCCATGGCGTCAGTGGGGTGTGGCAAGGCGTAGGAATATTGACCGGGATTCGTCGGGCAGGTTCGGCTTCGAGGCAGGAGCGGAATCAGGGCTTGAGCCCGGCGAGGTAGTTGCCGAGCTGGTCGAGCGTGCCACCCCAGCCGCCTTTCATGCTGTCGCGGCCCGCATCGAAGACGCGACGTTCCTCATCGTTCGACTCATAGGGCAGCCAGTTTACTGTCACAGTAGTGCGGCCGGCGGTTTCAGCGAAGGTGACGGTGGTCAGCAGCTGGAGCGGCCAGGCGTCGGTCGTCATCGGATGGCGGGCGATGCCTCCCTGTGCATTGGAAAAGGAGTTGATCCACACCAGCTTCGATGGCGGGACAATTTCCCGGTAGATGGCCCGGCCCCACATCTCCTTCCCATCGGGGGTCGCGATGGAATAATGGGTCATGCCGCCCGGGCGCAGGTCGAATTTCGCCATGGTGACCTTCATGCCCTTCGGCCCGAACCACCGGGCGAAGTGCTCGCGGTCGGTCCAGACCTTCCACATGAGGTCGCGCGGCGCATCGAACTCGCGGGAAATGACGAAAGGAGGGCAATCGGGGGTGGGGGAAGGCGTGGCGTTCATGTTAATGGGCGGGAGTTTGAAGTTCGGAGAGGTAGGTGGTGAGTTTTTCAAAGGGAGCGCTCCAGCCGGCGGCAGCGCCGGCCCGGCCGGCATCGAAGGCGGCGAGATCCTCGGCGGTGGCGTCGAGCGGCAGCCATCGCACGGTGACCGTGGTCTTGCCGGCGTTTTCGGCGAAAGTCACGACGGTGAGCCTTTCCCGCGGCCACATGGGGCGCGCAACGGTGGCGCCGTCCTGGTCGGCGGGCGAGGTGACCCAGACGAGTTTGGCCGGGGGCGCGATCTCGCGGTAGACGGCCTTGACCCACATCTCCTGGCCACCGGGTAGAGTCATGCTAAAGAGCGTCATGCCGCCGGGCTTCACCTCGAACCTGGCGATGTTGAGGCTGGCTCCCTTGGGGCCGAACCAATGGCGGAAATGTTCCGGCTCGGTCCATGTCCGCCAGACGAGGTCGCGCGGGGCGGCGAATTCGTGTGCCACCACGAAGGGCTCGCACCGCATGACGGCGAGTTGTTCGCCGAGGCGCTCCAGCGTCTGCCGGCCGCCTTCGATGGCGCCGAATTCGCGCACCACGTGGTCGCGGGCTTCCTTCGTCGGGAAAAGCAGCGTGCCGGTGACTTTCGTCGTGTTGGCGTCGACGACCTCGAACGTCCACGTCGCTGTGAAGTTTGCGCCCGCCACTTCGCCGTCCTCCCGCCCGCCGCCCAGGAGATAGACGATGCGTTCCAGCGGCACGATCTCCAGGAATTTGCTCTTGTTCGGGTATCTCGTGCCGTCCGGCCCGATCATGGTATGTTCCCAATAGCCGCCGACGCGGAAGTCATGGCGCTTCGTCGCATTCGTGAACCCACGCGGGCCCCACCACTTCACGACGTGTTCGGGATTTGTCCACGCCTCCCACACCAGTTCGCGCGGGGCGGTGAGGACTCGGGACAAGATGATCTCGCGCTGCGCGGTGTCGTCGGAGGGGTTGGTATTGGTGCTCATGACTTTGCGGTTTGGGCCAGGTGTTCGGTGAGGCGGTCGAAATTTTCCTCGTTGGCAGGGACGACGAAGGGGCGCACCCTCTCGCCCTCGGCGGGATCGGCGAATTGCATATCCCACGTGAGCCGGGTGCCGCGATCCAACGCGACGAACGTCATCGTGAGGGTGAAGTCATGGCCCGGCTGGAAATGATGCACCACGATGCGCTGGGTCGGCACGATCTCGGCGAACTGCTGTGTCATGGCATAGGCGGTGCCGTCAGGCCCATGCATCGTGAACATCCACAAGCCGCCCTTGTGGAAGTTGAATTGCTGGAACCGGCTGGTGAAGCCCTTCGGTCCCCACCAAAGGGCGAGCCGGACGGGATCGCTGAAGGCGGCAAAGACCTCGCGCGGCGTCGCGGCGATGACCCGCGTCGTGACGATTATGCCCGGGGCGGGGGCGGGGTTGGAGCTGGTGGCAGGTCGTGGCATGACAGCGAGGCGTGGGTTGCTGCAGACTCAACGAACCGCCCGTTTCCTTCCGGACACTCGGCCGGACTTTATTCGAGGCTGGATCTGGGCCAGGAGGGCGTCGAGCCGGGCGAAGCACTCGCTCCAGCCGCCCTTGTGCCCGGCCTGCGAGCCGGTCGAACTGAAGCCCGACTGGGTGAACGTCATCTTGGTGCCGCGCGGGTGGTCTTCGAACCGGACGACAACCAGGGTTTCCTCGCCGCCACCCTGCCAGGCATGGGTAAACACGAGCCGCTCGTCGGGCACGACCTCGCGATAGACGCCGCCGAGCCACATCTTTTCGCCCGAGGGCGATACCATGCAGGCGAGCCACTTGCCGCCAGGTTTGAGTTCGCCGCGCGAAACCGGAATCGCGAAGCCCTGGGGCGCGCTCCATTTCTTCAGGTGGACCGGCTTGGTCCAGGCGGCAAACACCAGCGGGCGCGGCGCGGTGAAGATCCGGGTGAGGGTAAACTGGCCGGCGGCAGATTTATTTTTTGCGGTCATCCTTGGTCTCCTTGTTGGCGGGCCGGTCGGCCTGCAGTTCCTTCAGGTAATTCTCAAGACGGTCGAAGCTCTCCTCCCAATGGCGGCGGTATTGCTCCATCCAATCCACCGCGGCCTTCATCGGCTCCGCCCGCAGGCGGCAGGGTCGCCATTGGGCGTCCCGGGTGCGCTCGATGAGCCCGCTGCGCTCCAATACGCGCAGGTGCTTGGAGATGGCCGGCAGGCTCATGTCGTGTGGCTCGGCGAGCTCCGTCACCGAAACCTGGCCGCGGGACAGGCGCGCCAGGATCGCGCGCCGGGTCGGATCGGCAAGGGCGGCAAAAGTCAGGCTCAAGCGGTCGGGAGACATGCGCGTTTTGTATTTAACCAAGTGGTTAACTAAGAAACCTGGCATGTCAAGGGCGGGTTTCGCCCGCATTTTTTTTGGCGGGCGGGTAGGGCGAGATTTCGCGGGGCCATCGTCCGGTCGGAGTCCGGATCGGCTTGCTTCACCGTTTGACGCCTTGGCGGCGGGAGGGCAGCGTTGCCCCAACACAACTTGCCATGAACAGACTTCCTTCCGGTCGGCCTGGACCGATCACGGGCTGGCTTCTGCCGGCATTGCTTTTCTCCCTCGCGCCGTTTGCAGCCGCGCGTGCCCCGGGTATCGATCCCGCCGGCATGAAGGCCACCGTCCTGCCGGGCGACGATTTCTTTGCTTACACGAATGGGACGTGGTTCGAGGCGACGGAGATTCCCGCAGACCGCGGTAGCTGGGGCTCAAGCGGAGGGCTCATCGAACTCACGACGCAACGGGTGAGCGAACTGCTCCGGGCCGCGCAGACCGGGGCCGAGGCGGGCTCGGCGGCACGGCTGGCGGCGGATTTTCATGCGGCGTACATGGACGAGAAGGCGATCGAGGCCCGCGGGCTCGCACCGCTGGAGCCGCAACTTGACCGCGTCGCCGCGATCAAGGACAAGGCCGGCCTTGCCCGCCTGCTCGGCGCCACGCTGCGCGCCGACGTCGATGCGCTGAACGCGACAAAGTTTTTCACCGAAAACCTCTTTGGGCTGTGGGTCGTGCAGGGCCTCGACGATCCGGCGCATTACACGCCCTACCTGCTGCAGGGCGGGTTGGGCATGCCGGACCAGGCTTATTACCTGACCGACAGCCCGCGGATGGAAAAGCTGCGCACCCAATATCGCGCGCACATCGCCACGATTCTCCGCCTCGGTGGCTTGACCGACGTCGAGGGGAGGGCCGACGCCATCTTCGCCCTCGAACGCAGGCTCGCCGCCGCGCACGCGACGCGCGAGGAATCCGTGGATGTACTCAAGGCCAACAATCCTTGGCAGCGCGAGGACTTCGCCAAAAAGGCGCCCGGGCTGGACTGGGCGGCGTTCTTCGCCGGCGCCGGGTTGGAAAAGCCGCCGCGTTTCATTGTCTGGCATCCCAACGCCGTCACGGGCGCGGCGGCCCTGGTCGGCAGCGAGCCGCTGGCGGTGTGGCAGGACTGGCTCGTTTTCCACGCCTTGAACAAATACGCCGGCGTGCTGCCCAAGGCTTTCGCTGACGCGCGCTTTGCCTTTTATGGCACCGCGCTGACCGGCACGCCGCAGCAGCCGGCCCGTTGGAAGCGGGCGGTGGCCGCCACCAACGCCGCGGTGCCGGACGCCGTCGGCCAGATCTATGTTGCCAGGTATTTCCCACCCGCGAGCAAGGCAAAAGTCCAGGCCATGGTGACGAATATCCTGCGTGCGTTCGATGCCCGGATCGGCCGGCTGGCCTGGATGGCCCCGGCGACCAAGGAGCAGGCCCGGGCCAAGCTCAAGGTGTTGTACGTCGGCGTGGGATATCCCGATAAATGGACCGACTATACGGGTCTCGTCATCGACCCGGCGGATGCGCTGGGCAACACCCTTCGAGCGGAAGAATTCCGCTACCGGCAGCGCGTGGGACTGCTGGGCGGCCCGGTCGATGCCACCGAGTGGTGCATGGCCCCGCAGACCGTCAACGCCGTCAACATGCCGATGCAGAACGCGCTCAATTTTCCGGCGGCCTACCTGCAGCCGCCGCTGTTCGACCCGGAGGCGTCCGATGCGTATAATTACGCCGCCATCGGGTCGACCATCGGGCACGAAATCAGCCACAGTTTCGACGACCAAGGGTCGCAATTTGACGCCCAGGGCCGGTTGCGTGACTGGTGGACGCCGGACGACCTGGCCCACTTCAAGGCCTCCTCCGCTGCACTCGTGGCGCAATATTCCGCCTACCGTCCCTTCAGCGACCTCGCCGTCAACGGCCAGCTGACCCTCAGCGAAAACCTCGCGGATTTGGCCGGGATCAATGCCGCCTTCGACGCCTACCGCGCCGCCACCGCGGGCCAGCCGGCGAAGACGGGGGACTTTTCGAATGACCAGGTGTTCTTCATCTCCTTCGGGCAGAAATATCGGAACAAGCTGCGCGAGGGCACGCTTCGCCAGCAGATCATCACGGACGGGCACGCTCCCAGCCAGTATCGGGCGCTGACGGTCCGCAACCTCGACGCGTGGTATGAGGCCTTCGGCGTGAAACCCGGCCAGGCGCTCTACCTGGAGCCCGCGGCGCGAGTGCGGGTGTGGTAGGTTGGCAGGGGCCGCGCCAGTGCGTTTCTCGTTCCCGTAGGGGCGCAGTCTTGCTGCGCCCATTTCGCGCGAAGCGCGCGGAATCCAGATTGTACCGCCGAACGAAGCCCGGCAGGCCGGGCTTGGGCGCAGCAAGACTGCGCCCCTACAGGAGGCCAATTGATTGGATGGGTGACGGCCCCTGCCGACAGGATTGCATCCCGGGCGCCTGAGCGCTTGACTGCTACGCATGCCCCACACTTACCCCGTTGTTCAGGATCTTTCCCGCCGCCGCTTCCTTGCGCTCGCCGGTCTCGTGCCTGCCGTCGCGCTTGTACCCGCGCTGGGCAATCGTGCCCTCGCGGCCGCACCGGTCACCACGCCTGGATCCGCCGCGAAGATTCCCCTCGGCATCGAACTCTATGCGGTGCGCGGCGAACTGACGAAGGACTTGCCGGCCACGCTGAGGGCCGTGGCGGAGATCGGCTACACGATCGTCGAGTTCTACGCGCCATATTTCCAGTGGACTCCGATCTACGCCAAGGAGGTGCGGCAACGGATGGACGATTTGGGCCTGCGCTGCCAATCGACGCACAACCACCTGATCTCATTCACGCCGGGTGACGGACTGGCCCGGGCCATCGAGTTGAACCAGATTCTCGGGACCCGGCAGCTCGTGCTTTCCAGCGTGGGTCGCGATCCCGGCGGAGCGGATGGTTGGAGGAGGATATGCGAGCAACTCTCGGTCGCCACGACCGCCTTATTGCCGCATGGCCTGACGGCTGGTTTCCACAATCATCAGACGGAATGGGCCAAGGTCGATGGCGACCTGCGCATCATGGATATCATCGCGGCCCAGACGCCGAAAGAGTTCGTCCTGCAACTTGACGTCGGCACTTGCCTGGAAGTCGGCGCGGATCCGGTGGCTTGGATCAAGGCAAACCCGGGCCGGATCAAAAGCGTGCATCTCAAGGACTGGGCGCCGGGCAAGCCGGAGGACAACAAGGGCTATCGCGTCCTATTCGGCGAAGGCGTCGCCCCGTGGGCCGGCATTGTGGAGGCCGCCGAATCGGTCGGGGGCGTCGAGTTTTACCTCATGGAGCAGGAAGGCAGCCGATACTCCGAATTCGACACCGCCCGGCGTTGCTTCGAGGCCTGGCAGCAGTTTCGGGCGAAGCGATGAAGTCCGGCGCGGCGGGAATTTGATCCCTGTAGGGTCGGGCCTTGGCCCGACCTCGCGCATGAGGTCGTCGCAAGCGACGACCCTGCATTGCCCCCGTCACCCCAGGTGTTTTTTGAAGAACTCGATCGTGCGCGACCACGAGAGCTCGGCGGCTGCCTTGTCGTAGCGCGGCGTGGTGTCGTTGTGGAAGCCGTGGTTTACGCCGGGATAGATGTAGACTTGATATTCCACGCCCGCAGCCTTGAGGGCCTTCTCATAGTCGGGCCAGCCGGCGTTCACGCGTTCGTCCTTTTCGGCATAGTGGAGGAGCAAGGCGGCCTTGATCTTCGCTGCGTTCTCCGCGCCCGGCTGGCCGCCATAGTACGGCACGGCGGCCTTGACCAGGTCCGGCAGGCGACAGGCGAGGGTGTTGGCCATGCCGCCGCCGAAGCAGAAGCCCGTGACGCCCAGCTTGCCATTGCACGCAGGATGATCGTGCAGGAATTTCACGGCCGCGACGAAATCCTCGGTCATCTTGTTGCGGTCGAGCTTGGCCTGGAGCGCGCGTCCCTCGTCATCATTGCCCGGATACCCCCCGACTGGATACAGGGCATCGGGTCCGAACGCGACGAAGCCGGCGAGCGCAACCCGGCGGACGACGTCCTCGATGTACGGATTGAGGCCCCGGTTTTCGTGTACCACGACGATGCCGGGCAGTTTGCCGGCAGCGCCAGCCGGCTTGGCGAAGAGGCCGCGCATCTCGCCGTTGCCGGCGGGTGAAGGATACTTGAGGTACTCCGATTCGACGCGGTTGTCCTCCTTGGGCACCTGCGCCGCAAAGGCATATTGGGGGCTCAACAACTCCAGCAACGCGGCGGCGGTCACGCCGCCCACCGCGAACTTCGCGGCCCGATCCAGGAATCCACGGCGGTCGATCTGGCCATGAACATAGTAGTCGTAGAGGTTGAGCAGTTCCTGGGGGAATTCCTGGGCGGTGCGGCGGTTCATGGGGGTTCCGGGGTTGAGGATTGGCAGAGACTGACGAAACAAAGCCAGCTTGGTTACCGAGGCAAAGCGGGGCGGGCCAGCCGGTGTCTGTGACGCACTTCGCGGAAAAACGGACCCCTTTTGGCGTGGTTTAGGCTTCAAACCGTGACCATGGAAGCCGCCAAAACGTCGATTACCCCGCTCTCCGCCAAACCCATCAGCGTCGGCCTCACGTGCTGGCGGTGGGAGTCCAAACGCACCCAGGCGATTGTCCGCATCGCGCAGCGTGTCGGGGTGACGGTGAAGCTGACGGAGAAGATCAACGGCCTGCGCCGGGAGATCCGGGCGGAGGTTTCGGGTCGGAATACGGACCAATTCATCGGCGAGTTCGTGCGGCACTGCTAGCCCGGACATTTCACAGTCTTGGGCGATCCAATCAGCAAAATGTCCGTCCGCCCTCCGGGGCGGAGCGACTTTGTCGCGGCGCGCCCCGACAAGGTCGGCCCGACAGGGCGCATGTTTCACACCTCTGGGTGTGAAATATGCGGGCTAGCGCAAGCGGGAAGAAATTGGCCGGGGGCGTTGACCCCGGTGAATGGATAATGACGGAGGTCAAGGACGCCGCGTCGTGGACCCGCGTGGGTCGGCGGACGGCCCGGCGCCGTTGACTCGATTGTCGCTGCCGGTATCACCCCGGCATGCAAAAATTCTTCCGGCTCCCCGGCTGGCTGGTCTCTTCCGCCTTGAGCGCAGCGCTGCTGTCCGGCTGCCACACGCCAGGTCCGTCCCCGAGACCCGCACCCTCCGGGCAGCCCGCCGCCAAGAAGGTTCGCACCCCGACCGAGGATTCCGGCGGGACGCTCATCCCCGAACAGGCGGCTTATGATGTTAAGGCCTGCGAACTCGACCTGCAGATCTTCCCGGCGAAAAAGGCGATCCTGGGCACGGCGAAGATCGGGCTGAAAGTGGTGTCCCCCTTGGATTGGCTGGTATTGGACCTCGATCCCCGGCTGGTCGTGACGGAAGTGCGGCTGGCGGCCGGGGAGAGGGTGGCCGTGGACGCGCGTTTTGAGCGCCGTGGTCCGCGGCTCTGGATAAACCTGGGACAATCGCACCCGGCCGGCACGCCCGTCATGGCGGAAATCGATTATGGCGGCGTGCCGCACGAGGCGGAGCGTGCGCCGTGGGACGGCGGATTCACGTGGAGCAAGACCAAGGACGGGCAGCCATGGATCGCCACGACCTGCGAAACCGAAGGCGCCGACCTCTGGTGGCCCTGCAAGGACCATCCCTCGGACAAGCCCGAGTCCTTCACGCTGCGCATTCGGGTGCCGGAACCGCTCGTGGTGGCCTCCAACGGCAAGCTCGTGGAGGTGGTGTCGCACGGCGACGGCACCCGCACCTACCATTGGCACACGGCTTTTCCGATCAGCAACTACAACATCGCGCTCAACATCGGGCCTTACGAGACCATCACCGGCACCTACCGCAGTGTGGCGGGACAGGACATTCCCGTGACCTATTGGGTCCTGCCCGAAAACCGGGCAGCGGGTGAAAAACTATTCCCCGAGATGTTGGCCCATCTCAATTTCTACGAACGCATGCTCGGGCCCTATCCGTTCCGGGCGGAAAAGTACGGCGTGGTGGAGACGCCGCACCTCGGCATGGAGCACCAGTCAATCATCGCTTACGGCAACAAGTACCGCGGTGGTCCGCACGGCTACGATTGGCTTCACCACCATGAACTCGGCCACGAGTGGTGGGGCAACCTGGTTACGGTTTCAGATTGGCGCGATTTCTGGATCCACGAAGGACTGTGCACCTACATGCAGCCGCTCTACGCGGAGGAGCGGGAGGGCGTCATGGCCTATCACCATGCCATGTATGCCGACCGGCGTGGCATCAAGAACGTCGCCGCCATGGTCCCGGCCGGGCCTGCCTCGCAAGGCTTGATCGAGGACACGCTCGGCAACGAAGTCTACAACAAGGGCTCCTGGGTCGTGCACATGCTGCGTTACCTGGTGGGCAAGGACAAGATGCTGCTCACCCTTCGCCGTTTTGCCTACCCAACCGAGGCGGCCGAGCACAGCACCGACGGCAGCGCCTGCCGGTTTGTGAAGTCGGCGGACTTCATCCATACAGCCAATGCAGTCGCCGGCCGCGACCTCGGCTGGTTTTTCAACCTTTACCTTTTCCAGCCGAAACTGCCAAAGCTCCTGTCGACAATTGAAGGGGAGAAGCTCGTCCTGCGCTGGGAGACGCCTGAAGGTTACCCTTTCCCCATGCCGGTGGAGGTGGAAGCGAACGGGAAAGTCGAGCGCATCGAGATGCCCGGCGGCCG
>DASZPS010000095.1:0-12131 GCA_035549955.1 Lacunisphaera sp.
CGTCCTCAGCGCGTTGGGGAGCAACGCGCTCCACCATTTGGTGGTCGGCGATTTCCCAGCCGCAGCGCAGGCTGCGCGACTGGTCCCGGGTTCGCAGCAGCGAACAACAGGACATATCGCCGACAAGGACTCACGGGGCGGGTGAACCTCGCGACGGTGTGGAAACCGACGCCCACCTATTGCATAGCTCCGGATCAAGAGGGGTGGCGCGAAGTGTCGGGGTGTGTCGGGCTTTCGTGCACACCAAGGCAAGTTGGCGAACGAAGAATGACCTTAACTTAGCCGGAACGATGCAGTTGAGGACCATTTTCAGAATGGGATCGGTCGCACCAAAAGGTGGAGCGCGTTGCTCCCCAACGCGCTGAGGATGCCCGCTGCGAAGAAAGCGCCCTGGGGAGCAGGTCGCTCCACCATCAACTGCCAGATCCTGGCTGAGGCCCAGGGACACCGAGGCTCCAACCACGGAATTCACGGATCGCACGAAGGGTTGGAACGAAGGTGGACCGCACTGCTCCCCAGTGCGGTGGTTTGCCCGAAGATGGAACGCGCTGACCCGAGCGCGTTGATCGCCCAACCGCTGGTGGGCGCAGAGTGACCTACGTCCGTGGAGGGCCCGCGTCCCTGCGGGCCGTGCCTGGAAAGGTGATTTGCACCGCCAAGGCCCAGAGACACCGGGGTTTTGACCACGGATTTCACGGCGGGCACGGATTGTTGGAGGGCCTGACTCCCGCAATCCCAGGTTTCCCGTCCCAAGTCTACGGTTTGGCGCCCGCCGGCGCGGTGACGGGTTGCCGCCGGGGCGGAAACGTGGGCTTGGGCTTCGGATTCGCCACGGCCACGAGGACGATGACGATATAGGTGATGATCATGATGACGCCGAGCCAGATCTGGATGAAGGCGAGGCGGCGGACCCAGCCGCCGTATTTTCCGGCCCACGCGAGCACAATGGCGGGAAAGACGAAGCCGATGGGCGGGAAGGGGGACATCAGCAGGCCTGCAATCAGCAGCAAAATAAGAGCGGGTGGCAGCCGCCGCCGGATGAAATGGTTGATGTCACCGGGCGCGCGGCGGGCGAGCTCCTCCGCCGGGAGGGTCGCGCGGGACTTCAGGTCGCAGCGGTAGCACGTGACCCAGGTCGAGTGCGACGTGCCGACGGGAATGAAATTGAGCAGCTTGAATTGCTCCGTGTGGTCATAAACCGCGCCGGCGGCGTTCGCTTCCCCGCAGGCCGGGCATTGGAACCGAATGGCGATGGGATCGGATTCCTGGACGTCGCTCGTGAGGAGGTAATGCAGCAGGTGGCCGAGCACGGCATAACCAAAGCGGGAAGCCGGGCCGGGAACAAGTACAGGCTGCGTATTTGTCTCTTTTGAACCACAGAGGCACTGAACCACGGATTTCACGGATGGCATAGACGGCCGGTGGGCCCGGCTCCCGCTTGGCCGGGTTTCGGGTTTTCGCACCACAACGGGGTGGACAACCAGAGGCGTGGGGATCCCCGCCGTGAAGCGACGGAGACCGGGAAATTTTCTGCGGGGCGCCTTTAAGTGAAATTCCGGTCGGGCGATCCCGGTTTGCCCCGATGGCTGTCGGGCGACGGGAAGAATAGATTGGGGCTGATCAAGGAAAGCGAACGGAGAACCCTTTTATCTTACTTATTTATATGAGCGCGAGCGATGGACGCCTGAGGCATTGTATGGTCGAGTCCGCGACGCGGCGCGACCTCGACGAGCGGATCGGGGAACTGATGGCGGTGGGCTGGCGGACAATCGATGGGGCGACGATCACCTCCCAGGAGCGGCAGGCGCCGCGCTGGGTGCAGTTCCTATATTGGTCGCCCGACCCGATCCCGCTGGAAAGGGTGCAGACTGGCCTCACGCCCACCGTCCCGTTGCCGCGCCAGCCTGCATATTCGACATTTAGTCCCAAGCCATGCAGCAGGACCTGACTTCGCTCTGACGCGAACAGGCCGACGACAACGCTCCTCAACTTACCAGGAGCGATTCAGTGCAAGGTGGAGCGACCCCAAGGCGCTGGCTTGGAGCGGCTTCGCCGCAACGCGCTGGCGTCAGCGCGTTCCACCTTTTGGTGGTCGGCGATTTCCCAGGCGCAGCGCAGGCTGCGCGACTGGTCCCAGGCAAGCAGGACAAGGTCGCTCTGCTCATCGGGTATCCGGCGGCAGAGGTGATTTGGGGACCCCGGCGGCAATGGGCGGAAATCGCGGGGGGTGACGGGGTGGATTTTGGGATTCGATCAGGACAATGCCCCGCTTTTGGCCGGCGAGAGGAGGGGTATCCTTGGACCGTATGAGCTCTACCACCAAAACGAAATCGACTTCCCGATCCCACACCCCTGCCCGCCGGACCTCGCACCATCGTGCGGCCGCCGCCAAACCCGCCCCGAGCCGCGCCGTGGCGACTCGCAGCGTGGCGACGCCGGCTGCCCGGCCCGAGACCTCGCTCGCCCAACGAGCGCTGGGCAAGGTGAAGACCAAGACCGGCCTCGCGGTCGTGGCCGGCATGGTGCTAGCCGGGGTCGGCGGCCTCGCCGCCTACAAGTATCGCGCTGCGCGTTGAGTCGCGCCGTGGCGGTGCACGCGATGCCTCATCCCACGGGCACTTGCCGGGTTGGGGCGGCAGGTTGTCGTCCCATTCGTCCCGGATCTGGCGGAAGGTGGCTGAGACCCGCCCCCGCCCCCCGGCGTGCGGAAAATGGGTTCGATCACCGGCCGGGCGCTCGGCGCGGGCGGGGGCGTTGAGAAACAGGTCCACCTGGTGGTGGCGCCCGGATTTCGCGCGGGGTTGGGTGGTGCGAAATGTCCGTGCAGCACAAACAGGTTGTGATCCGGGGGAATCACGGCAGGAGCCGACCTTGGTCGGTCCGGTCCGCTCGCTACAACCCAAGGCGGCCTCCGGGCCCACCTTCAGCGCCAGGGGATGTAGGCGACTGCGGCGGTGTCGCCGGCGGAGACGGTGTCTCGCGGCGTAACCCGATGGATTTTCAGGCGGCGGATGCCGCCGGGGGTCGGCCATTCGACGATGCAGCCCTCGCGATAACCGAGCAGCGCGGTGCCGACCGGGGCGAGGACCGAAAGCCGACCGGCGGCGATGTCGGCCTGATCGGGCAAGGTGAGGGTGTATTCCTCGATTTCGCCGGAATAGAGATCCTCGAACTGTACGCACGCGCCCAGTGTCACGACATCGGGCGGGATGGCGGCGGAATCAAGCAGGGTGGCGTGATCGAGTTCGGAACGGAGCCTTTCCAGGGCCGGCGTGGCACCGGATCGATGGGCGGCATTGAGGAGCAGGCGGACCAGGGCGTGGTCTTCGCGCGTGATGTAGAAGGGAATGGGATTCATGGGAAGGGGAGTTGAGAGCTGGGAGTTGAGAGTGGTCGCCGGTTTTGCCACCGGCGACTGGATCGGTATGCAAACCGACGCGCCGTTTGAATTCAGGATTCTCCGCCTACGGCGTGATGATTTGCGGGGTGACGACCTGTCGCGGCGGGATTTCCACGCGCAGCACGCGAACCGTCAGGTCCGAGCGGGCGGACAGTGCCGCTGTTCGGCCGGGGCGGAGGAGGAAGGCCTCGCCCCAGTGGAGGATTGTGGTCAGGTCGTCGGTGTGGATTGCCACGGTACCGTCGACGACGAAGAGTATCTGGTCGTCGGTCGAGGCACTGGCCGGCAGGATCGATTCGGCGCCGGGTTCGAGGGTGAGGAGCGTGCAGGTGAAGCCATTCTGCGCGAGGACGGAAGTGGCCGTGAAGGCGGGAGCGAGCGGTGCGAAGACTTGGAGGATGGAATTCATGGGGGAATTGGTTGAGAGGTGAGAGCTGGGCATTGAGAGCTCAAAGCGAGCGGGAAGGCCGAAGGCGGATGCGCGGGAGACGGGACTACCAGTCCCGCGGGTTGCCGCTGTCGCTTCCGGTTAAAACGAGCGAATGCACATCCAGGCACTCGCGACGGGCGGACGGGCCCGAAAAATCCTCAGCACTCGAAGGCGAAAATCAAAACGCCGCGCGCCCGCGGCTCAGCCTGCGAGGCCGGCCGCGCCAGGGAAGATCGCGGGCAGCAAATTGCCGTGGAGCTGGAGGTGGCGCTTCATGAGTACACACCACCATTCGCCCCCCGGGCTTCGTGTCAAATTCCGCATGCGCACAAAACGAAACATGAATGTCCCGGTTTTGTGCCGGTCGAGATGGGTCAAACGCGTTCGAGAATGCACTCGTCGGCTTCATTCGGCGTGAACTCCAGGCTACGCCATCTCCGCGCTGCCGCGCTGCGTGGGGTTGAAAACACCAAAGCCGGCCCAGCGGGAGCTGGGCCCTCCAGCGAGACGGGACCCCATCCTATTGATGTCTATTCGTGTCCAATAGTGGACCTTCAGGCGTCAGCGCACTCCACCGTCGGGCAAACCACCGCACTGGGGAGCAGTGCGGTCCACCTCAGGGCGTCCATTCGTGGACAGGGAACTCACAGTGATTCGGCTTCTGTGCCTCGGTGTCTCTGAGGTTCAAATTCGTCAAAGCCGGCCCCGCGGGAGCTGGGCCCTCCACCTATCGCCGATCGCCCGGCGTTTACCTCCCCGCGTCGCGCTGGTAGCCGCGCAGGATCGATTCGAAATCGCGGTCGACTTGAAACCCAAGGGACCGGGCCCGCGTGCAATCCAGGCGGGCGGGCCAGGTCAGGACGATCCGTTCCACGGCCTCGTCCCGTTCAAAACGGACGCGCGCGGCCACCTCGGCCCCGGCCACCCTCGCCAGCGTGTCGAGCATCTCGCCGATCGTCACCGATAGGCCGGGCAGGATGAGGGTGCGGCTCGCCCCCCACGCGGCGGCAGGCAAGCGGTGGGCGTAAACCAGGTTCTCCACCGCGGTGTTCGGGGATGAGATCGCGACCAACACGTCGCGGCCCACCGGGCAGGCCGCAGGCAACCCGTGCAGGGGTTCGCGGATGATGCCGCTGACGAACGACGATGCCGCGCGGTTCGGCTTCCCGGGCCGCACCGCGATGGTCGGGAGGCGGAGCGCGCGTCCGTCAATGAATCCCTTCCGGCTGTAGTCGTTCACGAGCAATTCGCCGATGGCCTTTTGCGTGCCGTAGGAAGATTGAGGACAAACCGCGGTCTGCTCCGAAACCGCGTCAGCGGGGACGCCGCCAAAGACCGCCAGGGAGCTGGCGAAGACGAATTTCGGTGGCGCGGGCAGCCGGCGGCAGAGTTCCAGCAGGACTTCGGTAGCCGCGAGGTTGACCCGCAGGCCCAGGTCGAATTCCGCCTCGGCCTGTCCGCTCACGATCGCGGCGAGGTGATAAACGACCGCGGTGTCCGGCGTGAGCAGGCGCGCGAGCGCGGCCCGGTCGGAGATGTCGCACGCCACCGCGTGCACCCGCGGCTCACCGGCGAAGGCATCGGTCGCGACGTAATCCGCCAGCACCAGGGTGGTCGTGGAGTCGGGATATTCCGCGAGCAGCCGCCGGGCCACCCGTTGCCCGAGAAATCCGGCGCCGCCGGTGATGAGGATTTTCATGGGGAAGAGAAACCTGAAACCTTAGACTTTAAACCTGAGACCTGAAATGAAGAGGGGAAGAGGGAAGTTCACGCGTGGGGGAAAGATGCGTTGAATTGGACTGTGGTTTCAGGTCTCAGGTTTCAGCTCTCTCTCTGCGCCTATCTGTTCACCAGCTTCGCGGGCGTGCGCAGCACGAGCAGGGCGCCGACGACCACCATGCCGGCGAGGGTGTACATGCCAGAGCGGTTGTCATGCGTCACGTCCTTGAGGTAACCCACGATGACCGGGCTGAAGAAGCCCGCGAGGTTCCCGATGGAGTTGATGGCGGCGATGCCCGCGGCCGCCCCGCGGCCATGGAGGATGGAGGTGGGGAGGGACCAGAACAGCGGCGACAGCGGCAGGATGCCGGCGGCGGCGAGGGAGAGAAAGGCGATGGCGAGCGGCGCGCTGTGGGCGGTCGCCGCGGCCCCAGCGAGGCCGGTGGCGGCGCAGAGGGCCGGCACGACGAGGTGCCAGCGACGCTCGCGGCGACGGTCGGCGCTCCGGCCGAGGAGCACCATCGACAGGATGGCGACGACAAAGGGGATCGCGCTGAGGACCCCGATCTTGAAGTTGCCCTGCACGCCGGTGGCGGCGACGAGGGTCGGCATCCAGAACGTCAGGCCGTACTGTCCGGCGGTGAACAGGAAATAGAGCGTGCACCACTGCCACAGCTGGAGATTGCGGAAGACTCCCGCCAGCGACTGAACTGCCGGCTTGCCGGCGTCGTCGGCGACCAGGTTGCGCTCGAGCAGTTGTTTCTCCTCCTCGGTGAGCCAGCGGGCGTCGCGGATGCCGTTGTCGAGCCAGAACCACACGGCCAGGCCGAACACCAGGGCCGGCGCGGCCTCCAGCAGGAACATCCACTGCCAGCCGTGCCAGCCGGCCGTACCGTGGCAGCGGTCCATGATCCAACCGGAAAGCGGATTGCCGAAAATCCCCGAGAGCGGGATCGCCGTCATGAAGATCGCGGTGACCCGGGCCCGGCGCGCACTGGGGAACCAATACGTCAGGTAGAGGATGATGCCCGGGTAGAAACCCGCCTCGGCGACCCCGAGCAGGAAGCGCAGGACGTAGAAACCCGTGACCGACGACGTGAACGCAAACAGCGCGGAGATGATTCCCCAGGTGACCATGATCCGGGCGATCCAGCGGCGGGCCCCGAAGCGCTGCAGCAGGAGATTGCTCGGCACCTCGAAGATGAAGTAGCCCAGGAAGAAAATCCCGGCGCCGAGGCCATAGACCCCCTCGGCGAAGCCCAGCTCGGCGGACATCTGCAGCTTGGCGAAGCCGAGGTTGACGCGATCCAGGTACGCCACGGCGTAGCACACCATGAGGAACGGAATCAGGCGCCAGAAGACCTTGGCGTAGACTCTGTCTTCGGCGGGGGATGAGGGCGTGGACGCCAAAAAGCGAACGGGGTTCCCGCCAGAATCCCGGGACGCGGACCGAAGCCAATGAAGAAATGCCCAGGGAACGGGCGGAGGGCGAGAGGTGGAGCGCGTTGACCCAACGCGCTTGTCTTGGAGATTGCTGTAGCCGGAGTCGCTGACCCCGGGGAAAATTTGGAATTCTCATAAACCCCGGGGTCAGCGACCCGGGCTACAGCATTGGGACCCGCTGGACATTTGGCGCGAAGCGATTCCTTTCCGACGCATGCCTCGATGGCGCATGCTCCGGCAGATGATTTTCGACGGCCGGGGCAAGCCGCCGCCCGCGGCGCACCGGCCCGCGCCGGCGCAATGGCGGGACGATGCCATCACCGGCAGCGTATTGGGGCACTCCACGGTCCTGCTGAACTTCCTCGGCGTCCACGTGCTCACCGACCCGGTGTTTTCGCGGCGGGTGGGACTTGGGGTGCCACCGTTCGTGCTCGGGCCAAAACGGTACCAGGCCCCGGCGCTCGGGCCGCGGGACATGCCGGCGCCCGACGTGATCGTGCTCAGCCACGCCCATTTCGATCACTTCGACGTTTGGAGCCTGCGGAAATTCGACCGGCGCACGCCGGTCGTCACCGCCCGGGCCACGGCCGACCTGTTGCGCTGCCACGGGTTTCACCGGATCCACGAGCTGGATTGGGGCCAGTCCGCCACGATCGCGACCCGCCCCGGGCCGATCACGATCACCGCCTTCGAGGTCGCCCACTGGGGCGCCCGCATGATGCGGGACGACCACCGGGGTTACAACGGGTACCTCCTGACGCGGGGCGGACACACCGTGGGATTTGCCGGTGACACCGCATACACGCCCGCGTTTGCGCGGTTGCGGGATCCGGCCCGGCCGATCGATCTCCTGCTGATGCCGATCGGCGCCTACGACCCCTGGATCCGGGCCCACTGCAACCCGGAGCAGGCCGCCGAGATGGCGCGCCAGGCCGGCGCGCGGACCTTCGTCCCGATCCACCACGAAACTTTCAAGCTGAGTGCCGAGGCCATGCACGAGCCCGCCGCCCGCGTGCGCAAGGCTTTCGCCGGCGATCCCCACCGCCTGCTGGCGGTGAACGTCGGCGAAACCTTCCACGTTCCCCTACGAAAATCTGCGTGAGGCAAATCCATTCGTTCTCATTCTCGTAATCGTTCTCGTTCTCCCGCCGTCGGACCGAGGATTTCCGAGCAGAGAGAAAGATTAAGAGAACGAGAACGAGAATGATGCAATTCACCCAAGCCGCCGAGGCCATGCACGAACCCGCCGCCCGCGTGCGCAAGGCTTTCGCCATGGAACCTCATTGCCTGCTGGCGGTGAACCTGGGGGAGACCTTCCACGTTCCCCTACGAAAGTCTGCGTGAGGCAGGTTCTTTCGTTCTCATTCTCGTAATCGTTCTCGTTCTCTCGGACCGAGGATTTCCGAACAGAGAGAAAGATTAAGCGAACGAGAACGAGAACGATTCAATTCACCCAAGCCGCCGAGGGGGTGCCCGAGAGGGCGGGGTGCGTTGGTTTGTTTCCAAGTGTGAAATATTGCGAGGCAGCTCTGTCGGGCCGACTTTGTCGGAGCGCGCTGCAACGCGTCGGACGGGAAGAAGCGACCGAAACCTTGAGGCCTGAGATCTGAAAAATGATTGGCCCGCTTGCGGTCCGGTGCCGTGGAACGGGACGGGCGAGGCTTCGAGTCGGGAAGATTTCCTGAGGAAAATTCCGATCGTCCCCGGCACCGCCGGGCGGGTTGCGGCATACTGGGCGGCGCAACACTCGAACCCTCCCACCATCATGAAATCGCACTCCCTCAAGAATCTCGCTGTCGGCTTCCTGCTCGGGGGCCTGTCGCTCACCAATGGCCTGGCTGAAAGCGCCGGCGCCGCCACCCAACCGACGGTCACGCCCGGTTCCAAGCCCGCCGAGAAATCGTTCCTGCTGACCGCGGCGGAATTGGAAAAGGAGGGCTTCGGCGCCGGCGTGGCGCTCATCGTGATGTCGAAGGCCGGGATCGAAAATGCCTCGGTCGATGACGGCGGCATCATTCGGGTCGATGAGACCAGCAAGGCGCGGGCGGGGGCCATCCTCGAGTACCACTTTTATCCGTGGGACCGCCGCAAGACCCGCCTGACCCGGGAGGAGGTGGCGGTCGGTGCAGGTGCGGGCATCACGAACGGGAATATCATCGTGGGCACCGCGCGATGGGACGTCGCCAAAGGCATGTCCTTTGCCGTGGAGTTTGGCGGGGACGTGATTCGCAGCGTGGGCGTCGGGCTCCAGGCGTCGTGGCGCGACTACACGCTCGAGACCGTGGATGGCAATAAGGTCATCAAGACCGTCGGCCGGCCCTTCAACCTGGGGCTCTACTGCATGGTGGAACCCAACGTCAAAGTGCTCGCCGACGGCCTGAAAGCCAACCAGGCGCTCCCCACCGGCGACTCCCTGAGATTCCAGAAAGAGGCGCACGTGGGCGGTGCGCTGGTTCTCAGCTACTCGTTCTGATTCCAACCGCCCGCTTCGACCCCCGATCTCATGCCCACGCAAAAGCAAGGCGGCATCCCGCAACCCGCGTTGCGCGCGCGGTCAGTCCCCGGCGCCAAGGCGTCCCAGGCCGTCCTCGGTGCGCACCGGCTCGCCGCGGGATTGATCGCCGCCACCCATGCCTCGGAGGCGAAGTGCCGGCTGGGGACCGCGCGGCTGAACCGGAAGCTGCTCGAGGATCCCAAGATCCGGCACCTCCTCCACGGCGCCAGCATCGGCCCAGCACGGCCGCGGTCATCGGAGTCGGCGGCGCACTGTCCGCCGGGCTCGTCGGTCCTGCGGTTGTACGTGAATCGTGCGGCCAGCCGCGAAGAAATCGGCGAACTGCTGCATGAGGTTTATGGCGTGAAGCTCTTCCGGAAGAAGTCGCTGCCCTACGAGGTCATACCGGTTCGTCCGGCCTCGTTTCTCGGCAATCGGGACCAGCTCCGGCCCGCTTCACCCGGCTTGTCTTGCGGCAACCTGAACGGGGAATTGGCGGGAACCATCGGGTTTCTCGCGCGAGGCCGGCTGGGCGGTGAGACCTATCTGGTCAGCAACAATCACATCCTGGCGGACGTGAACCGGGGCGCCGTGGGCGACCTGATCGTCCAGCCGGCGGCGGCCGAGGATGGGGGCGTGGAAGCCGATGCCATCGCCACGCTGTTTAGTTGGGTCACCCTCGATCCGGCGGGAATCAATGTGGTGGATTGTGCCGCCGCACTGGTAACGGATCGGGAGTTGGTGGATGAAAGGATGGTGCAGCACATCCCCGGGCAGCCGGAGCCGAATTATTTCTCCATTGGTTCCGAGCCGACACCTGCGGGCCCGCGTTTGGGCAAGTGCGGCCGCAGCACCGATGTCAAGGCGGGGCGGCTCGTGTCGGCCAATGCCACGGTTTCCGTCAAGCTGGCGGGACGAGTTTACGTGTTTCACAACCAGATCGAGATTGCTGATGAGTCCGATCCGTTTTGCGACCTCGGCGACTCGGGCTCGCTCGTCTGGAATTTCGACGGGGAACGCCAGCCGGTGGGACTGTTGTTCGCGCGGATGGGCGACCACACTTATGCCAATCCCATCGAATCCGTGCTCGATGCGCTGGGCATGGATGTGATCGGACACTGAGCCAACTCATGCAGTTGAGGTGGAGCGACCTGCTCCCCAGGGCGCTTCTTTCGCGGCGGACGTCATCAGCGCGTTGGGGAGTCGTTTCGGCAAGGCTCAAGGCCCTGAGCTCTGTCGAACGGGCAACGCGCTCCACCATTTGGTGCGACCGGTCCCAGTCTGAAAATGGATTTCAACTACGTGATTTTGGATGAGCTGTAGGATCCAAGTTGTCGGTTCCGGGTTTTGCGGATTGGTCCCCGGAAGCTAGACCCAAGAACCAGGAACCAGGACCGGTCTCTCGTTTCACGTCCTCAGGGCGCTACACCCTTCGCTCGTGGCCCATTGCCCATCGCCGCGCGCTACGCGCCCCACGCCGGCACGGCTTGGGCGAGCTTCCACATCAGCTGGTCGAGCGCAGGGCCGAGGCCTTCCGTGCGGGTGTTGACGAGGCCGCTCCAGCAGAAGCCGCGGGCGGTGCGGACCATGATGCTGAAGGTGCCGGGGAGCGAACCCAGGTGCCACCAGTTGGGCACGGCGTTGACCGACCAGCCGCAGGCGTAGCCGGGGTTGGCGGCGCTGCCCAAGGTCATCTGCCGGAGGGTCTCCGCTTGGAGAATGTCGGTGGGCGCATCGAAACCATCCACGCGCTCGGCGAAGTGCACCAGGTCGCGCGCGGTCGCGAGCCACCCGCCGTGCGAGTCCATGCGGGTGACGTTCATGCCGTAGGGCCGGCCGGGATTGTCATCGTAATAAAGCACCTCGCGCGGTTTGCGGTCAGCCAGCCGGTTGCCGCCGAGCTCCATCGTCGTGATTCCGCAAGGCTTCAGGATGTTTTCCTTCACCCACGCGTCGTAGGGCCGGCCGGTGATTTTCTCGATGACCCGGCCCAGCACGCAATAGCCGAAGTTGGAATAGGAGTAGTTCTTCCCCGGCTCATTTTCGAGGGGACGGGTGCGCAGGGTCCACTCGATCAGCTTGGCGTGATCCATCAGGGCCTGGGCGAACATCGGGTCGTTGGCTTTGTTGTCCCAGCCACCACCGGTGTGGTTGAGCAAGTGGTAGATCTTGATGGCCTTCACCCGGTCCGAAAGCGACTCCGCGTTGCCAAAATGCAGGAGGCCGTCCGGTCCGAAGACGTGATCCTCGAGCCGCAGTTGCCCGCGCTCGACCAGCGTGAAGATCGCCACGGAAGTGATGGGCTTCGACACGCTGGCGATGCGGAAGAGATGATCGGGCGTCACTTCCTCGCCCTTCTTCGTGTCCGCGTAGCCGAAGCCCTGTTCGTAAAGCATCTGTCCCCGGTGCCCGATCGCGACGGAAAGGCCCGGCACCTTGAACTTGTCCATGAACTCCTGCGCCATCGTCGCCATGGTGGTGCGTTGCTCGGCTGTCGCGGCCGGCAATGGCCCCGGCGCGGCTTGGGCGAACAGCGATTTTGGCGCCGCCGCCCAGGCGAACACGGCTCCAGCTCGGTGCATCCAGGTGCGACGGGAAATGAGATCCATGGGGATGGGAATTGGGTCTGGGGTCTGGGTTTTGGG
>DASZPS010000097.1:0-34648 GCA_035549955.1 Lacunisphaera sp.
TGGCAGGGCGAAGTCATGCGGATCATCGCGAATGCGGAAGATGAAGCGAATCGGAATGGTTTCGTGAATTGGGATGAGGAAAATGATTGCGACATCGATCTCTTCGTCGATCGGCTGTGCGGCGATTCGACGTTTGATCCCGACATTCAAGAGCGGATTCGGAGCTGTGCAGCGCGAATCAAAAAGGCTGGCGCAAATACGAAGCTGCTAATGCCGACGAAAGAAGAGTGGGATTTCATGCATTTCCGCGCGGTCGACTGGTGCGATGCGCATCCAGATCCTATTCCGAGGCGCGAAGATCAAGGCTATGTCGGACACGACTAAAAGGCCAACCAGCCGCCCGAGCCAATGTCCGGGCTGGCGCCCGGCTATGGCTCATCGTAAACGATCGGCGAAGAAACGCAGATGCCTAATACAATAGACCAGTATTTTGCTACCATCGGCGCATACACCCTCATTGTTGCGATGCTCCTGAGTTTTGCGCTTAGCTACTGTGTCGATGACGAGAAAGTAAGGCGGGCAGAGAAGCCATCCCTGCTGTTTCGAAGCGGCGTGCCTCCACGTTCGATGCTTACGAGCGTCGGGTTGAAGATCTGGTGGGCTCGCCTAGCCGCCATCATCATCGCAATCATATTCATAGTCCTCGCCGCCGCCACGGAAACGAGCCGATCTTAGAGGCTTCTGCTGCGCCGTAGCGCGAATCGGGACGCCGGTTGAACAAGCCCCGCCTTCGCTAAGGGAAAGACAGAGGGGGTCACGGATCACGAGCCTCCGTGAGAACCCGCCTCCGAATGATCGGCAGATTGTGACTGGATGCGTAATCAGTGCCTGTGCGCCCTCGTCATCCGTGACCTGACCCCTCGGATCGGCCGACTCCCTCGGATCAGCCCGCCTGCAACGATCCGTCGCGCCGGTGTCTCGGAAATATGTAATATAACACGTTACACCTTTCCCCGGATGATTGGCTCGGGTGTAACGTATTGTATTACACGTTTCCGGGCATGGCCGGTACGGGTTTGCGTGGAGGGCGCTCGAGGGGATTTGAAGGGTCGGCCTCACCTTGCACCTCGCGAGTTTCGAGGTGGCCTCGATGACGAGACAGACCGGGCGGAGCCAATTCAGCTGCGCTGCCAGCGGGTTCTGGTAGCGCGCAAGGTGAAGCTCCATCCCATCTCGGGCGCTCGATCAGCGGAGATCGTTCCCCATCTGGACGGCATGGCTCAGCCCTGGCGGTGGCGAAAGCCAGGCCAGCGGCCGGGCTGTTCCTGATCCTTGGGAACGCAATTCCGGTATTCCCGGGGGGATATTTCAGCCTTTGCGCGGCCGCGCGCGGTTGCTTTGCTCGCAGGAGTGTCCGCCGTTCCATCCTCCGCCATCGTCCTTCCCATGCTCACCGAGGGCATGTCATTCCCCCGTGGGGCCCGGCGGTTCGCCGGCTGCGTCCGTGGGCAAGTCGCCGGGTTGCGGGCTGGCGCTCTTCCCTGCCCGGCATGACCGCTCCCGCCGATCTTCGTGCTCGCGGGTGGCTGGGCGTGGCGCTCGCGCTCACCGCTCTCAAGCTCTGGCTGACCCGCGGCCTCGGCGTGTATGCAATCGGCGGCCCCGTCCCGGGTGACCAGGTCTTCCTCGAACTGGCGCAGCACTTGGTCCAAGGCGAATGGCTCGGGACCGATGCCGGTGCGGCCTTGGCGCATGGGCCGTTTTACCCGATGTTCATCGCCGGCGCCCTGGTCCTCGGCCTGCCGCTCTTCCTCGCGCAACAACTGCTTTATGCCGCCGCCTGCGCGCTGTTGGTCCTCGCGCTTTGGCCGGCCATCTCCTCGGCCGGTGCGAGGGCCGCCCTTTTCGCGCTGCTGCTCTGGAATCCGATGACCTTTGAAGGTTCGGCCATGAGCCGGGTGATGGCGGAACAAGTCGGTGGCCCGCTCGTTCTCCTCGTTTTCGCCGGCTTGGCGGCGCTCTGCCTCCGCCGCGCGGAACCTCCCCCCCGGCAGCGGCCCTGGCTGCTGCTGGCCGGGTTCGCGGGCGGCGCGTATTATCTCACGGGGCTGCCCGTGGTTTGGCTGGCGCCGGGCGTTGCGGTCCTGGCCGGTTTCTTCCTGCTCGATTCAAGGCAGACTTCCCGCGCAGCCGGACAAGCTGCGGCCCGCATCCTGACGCTGGCCCTGGTCGCCGCCGTCCTGCCCCCGCTGCTGGTTTGCGCCCGAAACCAGTACCACTACGGCCGCTTCGTCACGCACGCTCCCGCGTCGGCCTCCGCCACCGAACCGCCTGCCGGCTTCCTGTCTCGCTGCGGCCAGTCGGCCGATTTCCTGGTCAGTTTCAGCCGTTTCAGCGGCCGCGCCCCACCCAGCACCGGCGCGCAGGAACAGTTGCAGCTCTTCCGCAATGTCACGCACGAACGCCTGTCCCCCCCCGCCGGCGAATTGGACACCGTCGGCGCGACGCGCTACCTGAACAACCTCTGGAAGACCGACACCCTGCACCGGGTGGGCAAGGCGCTGCGGCCCGTCCTGCTCGGCGCGTTTGCCCTTGCGCAACTCGTGGCGTTGGCGCGCGTGGTTCACGCCGTGCGCATCCGTCGCTGGAGCGACCTGCTCGTGGTGGTGGTGGCCGCGTGGATCTCCTGCACCGCGGCGGTGGTGGTGCACGCCGCTTCGTGGGCCGAGAACTTCATCGCGGACTTCGCGCCTGTTTACCCGCTGCTGCTGGTTTTTGTCGGCGTGACGCTGTGGGATGCATTCGCCGCGTGGCGCCCGGAACGGGCAACCTAACCCGCCGGACGACGCGGGCATCCGGCCAATCCTGCCCTTCCGGCAACGAACGTCATCCGTCGGGGCATAAAGCCCCTCCCACCTCCGAGCCAAAATCCGCCGCCACCATTCTCGTTTTCACGTCGAACACCCGCTCCTGGGCGCGCCCAGAATCGGCTGGAAACACCCTGCGGGCCCTGTTTGCGTCAGCCTTTACTTTTCCCATGGCCAAAACCCTCCTCGTCACCGGTTCATCGGGCCTCATCGGCTCGGAAGTCTGCGTCTATTTTGCCTCGCTCGGATACACGGTGCATGGCGTGGACAACAACCAGCGGGCCGTCTTCTTCGGGCCGCAGGGCGACACCCGGTGGAACCAGAGCCGCCTGGCGCGGGAACTGAAGGGCTTCGTCCACCACGAGCTCGACATCCGCAACCGCGCCCGGGTGCTGGATCTCGTAAAGTCGGTGAAGCCGTCCGTCGTCGTCCATACCGCCGCCCAGCCGTCCCACGACCGCGCCGCGGCGATCCCGTTCGACGATTTCGACACCAACGCCGTCGGCACGCTCAATTTCCTCGAGGCCGCCCGCCAGGCCTGCCCGGAGTCGCCCTTCGTGCACATGAGCACGAACAAGGTCTACGGCGACGCCCCGAACACCATCAAGCTGGTGGAGCAGGCCACCCGTTGGGATTACGCCGATCCGGCCTATGCGCACGGCATCCCGGAGACGTTCACGATCGACCAATCCAAACACTCGCTGTTTGGCGCCTCCAAGGTCGCCGCCGATGTCATGGTGCAGGAATACGGCCGCTATTTCAACCTGCCCACCTGCGCGCTGCGCGGCGGCTGCCTGACCGGCCCGAACCACACCGGCGTCGAGCTGCACGGCTTCCTCTCTTACCTGGTGAAATGCAACCTCGAGGGGAAGGAGTACCGTGTGTTCGGATACAAGGGCAAGCAGGTGCGCGACAACATCCATTCGCTGGACGTCGCGCGATTCATGGCGGCCTTCGTCGAGGCGCCCCGGGCGGGCGAGGTCTACAACCTCGGCGGCGGCAAGGCCAACAGCACGTCCATCCTCGAGGCCTTCAAGATCGTCGAAAAGTTCTCCGGCCGGGCGCAGGTCTTCACCTACGTCGACCAGAACCGCGCCGGCGACCACATCTGCTACTATTCCGACCTCCGGAAAATGAAGGCCCACTACCCGAAATGGGACATCACACAGTCGCTCGAGGAGACGATCCGCCAGATCGTCGAGGCTTGGAAGGTGCGGCCGAAATCGGCGTGATTAACGCCCTCCGAGCCCCGGCGGAGCCGCCTACTTCACCGCGATCGTGACGTAACGGGCGGGGGGTGTTTCCCACTTGCTCCAGGAGCCGTCCCATTTGATCGGCGCGCCCGAATAGTCGACGTCGCCCGCCTTGCCGCCGCGAAATGCCGCCATCACCCGGACCTTGGCCTGCGAGCCCTTGGCGCCGACGGGAATGACCATGTTGCGCGTGGCCTTGGGGCCCACCGACTGGTCGAAGCACGTGCCGGTCCAGGTCAGCCCGCCGTCCACGGAATAAGCCGCGTACAGGAAGCCGATCTGCTCGTTTCCTCCCACGTCGGTGGCGGCCGAGAAGGTGACACTCACCTTTGACCCGGCCACCGCTTCCGCGGGCGCGTCGATCGTGACGGTGCGCGTGGCGGCGAAGGCCGACGTGGCACCCAAGAGTAGAGAAAGCGCTGCAAGGAGGCGGGTAAACCCGGAGTTGATTGTCATGGTGGTAGGTTCGACAACTCGGAACCCGAAAAGCTCCATGCGCAAGACTGCTTTGGCCGTAGTTTCACCTATCGAAAACAGCCGGTATCCATTTCCCGCTTCACCTGTCCGGATGCGCCTGCTTGTCTCGCCGGTCATGCGATCCGTCCCATTCTCCTTCGCCGGTCCATGATGAAGTCCCTGATTGACTTGCGCGCAGTCGGCCTGGCCCTGGTGCTGGCGGTGGCGGCGGCGCTTCCGTTCATGACCACGAACGTGGAGCGGCGCGACTTCTACTTTTTCGATGTCACGCTGACCTCGACCTCGCCGGGTGCGACCCAATTCTTCTGGGACCTCGGCAAAGGGTACAACGAGCAGGACTCCTCGCGCCAGCCCCTGAAGATCGAGCCCAGCCCGGTGGTTTACCGCTACATGATGCCCATGGGGGAATTCAAGGGCCTGCGCCTCGACCCCCTCGACGGCGTCGGCACGATGACCCTCGCGCACGCCCAGATCGTCGATGTCCGCGGCCATGTCGTGCACCGCTTCGGCCCGGCCGACTTCAAACCCTTTGCGCAGATCGCCCACACGGAAATCCACGGCGACACGCTCACCTTCCACACCGTGCCGGGCGCGACCGACGCCATCCTGGAACTGGAGTTTCCCCGCCCGCTCCGGGTGGCGAGCAACTGGCGGATCTGGCTCGAACTGGGCCGGCCCGTGGCCGTGCCGGTGTTTATCGCAGGTCTGATCCTCGGCTGCCCGTTCGTCGCCCGCCGCCTGCAGCGCGGTGCCCTTGCCCTCGCGGCCCGATTGCGGGACTCGCCGCGCATGACGATAGTCCTGGCCGCCACGCTCGCGGTGGCGGTCCAGTGCCAGCCGGTCCTCTTCCAGGGCCGCAGTTTCGTCTCGCCCAACAACGGCGGCCACATGCTTTACGACGGTCTGCCGGCCCTCCCCGGCCAGACCGACCCCATGTCGGCCAACACCGGCAGTTCGGACACCGGCGCCCTGCTTTTCCAACACCTGTATTTCCCCATGCTCCAGCGCGACGCGCTGGCCGCGGGCGAACTGCCGCTCTGGAACCGCCACTCGCTCGGGGGCGAACCCCTGCTCGGCCAGGGTCAGTCCATGTTCGGCGACCCGTTCAACTTCCTCACCATCGCGACCGATGGCGCGTCATGGTCCTGGGACCTGCGCTTCCTGATCGCACGCTGGATCCTGTCCGCCGGGCTGGGCGGCGTCGTCTGGTGCCTGACCCGGCACTTGGGGGCCTCGGTCCTGACGACGGTGAGTGCGGCGTTCCTCGGATTCTTCACCTTCCGGCTTACCCATCCGGCCAACTTCAGCGTGGGTTACTCGCCACTGATTCTCCTCGCCTGGTGCGCCCTGCACACGGCCACCACCCCGCGCCGGCTCGCCGTGGGACTGGGCGCCCTGGTCGCCGCCAACTGGACCGTCATGATGAGCGGCACGGTCAAGGAAGCCTACATGCTGATGGTCGGCCTGAACTTTGCCGGCGCGCTGCTCCTCTGGCGGCGGCCCGATACCGCCGGTCGGCGCGGACGCGTGTTTGCCGCGGCCTGCGTGGGGGGCGCGGCTTTCGTGCTGCTCACGGCCCCGGGTTGGGTCTCGTTTCTCAGCGCGTGGCACCATTCGATGACCGGCTACGATACGCCGCAGGCCGACATGCTGCGATGGTCGCACGTCATCGGCCTCTTCGACGACATCTTTTACCGCCAGACCACCGCCGATGAACGCGTGGTCGCGCCGGCCCTGAATTTCTTCTTCCTGCTGGGCGTGCTCTGGTGGCTGGTGCAACCCCGGGCGTGGCGCACGCCGTTCCTGGGCGGCGCCATCCTGCTCGCGGCACTGCCGTCCTTTGCCCTCGCGTTCGGCCTGGTGCCGAAGGCGGTCGTGTTGCGGATTCCGTTCGTCGCGAACATCGTGCACGTCGGCAACACGTTCTCCTGCGTGCTGCTGATCCTGGGGGCGGTGCTGGGCGGACTCGGCTTCCGGGATGCCTGGGACCGGCTGCGCGACCCCGCCGCCCGCGGAACCATTGCGCGCATCTGGCTGGCGGCGCTGGTGCTGGCCGGGCTCTATTTCCTCACCACGCGGGAATTTCCCAAGAGCCCGTTCTTCGGCGGCTATACCGCAGCCCTGGCCGCCGCCTTCTTCCTGCTGCCGCTCGGGGTGCGTTGGGGCCTGCTCAGGCCCGACCGCCCCGGCCCACTCTGGGTTGTGGTCATTCTCGGGCTTCCGCTCCTGGGCTGGCGCCACGCCCAGTTCCGCACGAGTGCCTTCGACAAATATGTTTTTGTTCCGGGCCCGCGAGCCGACTTCCACGCGCGTTCGCCGGCGGTCGAGCTGATCGACGCCCACAAGCCCGCCGCCGGTCGCGTGGTCGGCTGGGACTCCGTCCTCTACGCCTCCTACAACATCGTCCCGCGCTGGGAAGGCATGTACGGGGTCAACGCCGTGCGCAGCGTCCATTTCCACGACCTGGCCGACAGCCTGGGCCTGCAACGCGTGTGGAACTGGGACTGGCCCAACCGCGAGGCGGACGCGCGCGACCTCGTCCGGAAATATGACAGCTACAACGTGACGAACTACCTCGCGACCCACCGCGACGGCCCGCATCCCATCGAGGGCCTTGTGCTGCTCGGGCAGGCCGACTTGGATGTTTACGCCAGCCCGACGGCCTGGCCGCGCGCGTTCTACGTCGACCGGCTCGCGGCCTATGACCGACCGGCGGATTTTGCCAAGCTCATCACGGGCGGCGATGGCAAGCCCTTCGCCGCCGTGCAGCGCGGCACCCCGGTTCCGCCGGCGTTGTCCAGCGCCGGCGACCGCGTCACGGTGCCCGCCCGCGACTACCGGCTCGAGCCCAACCGCACGACCTTCACCGTCGAGGCGCCCGGCCCGGGCGTCGCCGTGTTGATTGAAACGTATTACCTGGACGACTTCGAGGTCACCCTCAATGGCCGGCCGGCGGATTATTTTCGCGTCAACCACGCTTTCCGCGGCGTGGCCCTGCCGGCGGCGGGGACGTACGAGGTTTCCTTCCGGTACTGGCCGGAGCATTTCACCACCGCGCTCCGGGCCGGTCTCGCCGGCCTGCTCATCTTGCTGGCGGGCGGCGCCTGGCTCTGGTCGCGACGCGTTCCCGTCCATGGATAAGGCCTCCGACCTGCCCCCGCTGCCCGCGCGTCCGCGGCTGTCCGTCATTGTGCCTGCGTTCAATGAACGCGCCACCGCGACGGCCGCGCTCGACGCCCTCACGGCCAAGCAGATCGCGGGCTGGGACCTTGAGATCATCATCGTCGAGAGCAACTCCACCGACGGCACACGCGAAATCGTGCAAGGCTACGCGCGCCATCCGCACGTGCAGGTCGTCCTCGAGGACCGGCCGCGCGGCAAGGGCCATGCCGTCCGCGCGGGATTCGCCCGGGCCACCGGCGATGTGTTGCTCATCCAGGACGCCGACCTCGAGTACGATCTCGCTGATTACGAGCGGCTGCTGGCCCCGCTGCAGGCCGGCACCCATGCCTTCGTGCTCGGCTCGCGCCACACCGCCAACCAATGGGCCATGCGCCAGTTCACCGGCCAGTTTTTCCAGGCATTCCTGCTCAACTCCGCGCACTGGTTCTTCACCGCGATGATCGACGTGTCGCTCGGCCTGGCGCTCCGCGACCCTTTCACCATGTACAAGGTGTTCCGCCGCGAATGCCTCGCGGGGCTGGTGTTCCGGTGCAACCGCTTCGACTTCGACTGGGAATTGCTGATCAAGCTCGTGCGCAAGGGCTACCGGCCGGTCGAGATCCCCGTGAGCTATCGCTCGCGGTCCTTCAAGGAGGGAAAGAAAATCCGCATGTTCTACGACCCCCTCACCTGGATCGTCGCCTGGGCCCGGTCCCGGTTCGGCCCGCTCGGCTGAGCGCCGGGGCCGCTGGTCACCGCGGTGTGGGGAGGTTCCATTGCCCGCGGCAAAAAGACGTGAAGCGACGGTGAAAAACGTGGCCTGAAAAAAGGCGGTTTAGAGCGCGGAGTCGGTTGAGGAGCGCGCTAAAATCGAGGCGTTCGGTAAGGGCCAACCGAAACATTAACTCCAAACCTCAACAAAAATGAACACTCCATCCAGAATCGTGAAGTGCTTCGCCAGCCTGATGCTCGCGTCGGGCCTGTGTGTGACCGGACTCAATGCCACCATCTACGCCCAAGCGCACGCATCGGAAACCACCATCGAGTTGGGGCAATCCATTACCCTTACTTCCATTGCCTATGCTACCAACCAAGACTTGGTCGCTCTTTCCGGTTATGTGCGCGGGCCGGGCAGCTTTTCGCCACCCAATTGGTCGGGATGGTCGCAGATTCTCTCGGTGGGCTTTGGGGCTACGTATGCCAACAACACCAGTGTCACCTTCACGCCCACGAGCACCGGAACCTATCAATTCCATGCCAATGGCTACAGCTCGAGCGAGGGCTGGGCGGGAACCGACATTGGTAATTGGGCCTCGTGGGACACCTGGTCGGACACTCCGGCCGTCGCGGCCACCTTTACCGTTGTTGCCCCATCCGTCTCGGCTCGCGCGCGGACTTCAAATTATATCGCCGTGGTGGGACAGCCCATAACCCTCTATGCCGATGCCCGCGCCGCCGATGGAAGCCTGGTCGCTCTGTCCGGCTATTTGCGAGGACCGGGCACCTATTCGGCACCCGACTGGTCCGGATGGTCGCAAATCATCTCCGTTGGTTTCAGCGCCACGACTTCAGCCAGTACCAGCACAACATTCACTCCCACCGCGGCGGGGAACTACCAATTCCACGCCAATGGCTACAGCACGACCTATGGGTGGGCGGGGACCGATATTGGCCAATGGGCCTCGTGGAACACTTTTTCGTGGGCGCCCGCCATCGCCGCCACCCTCACGGTATTACCAGATATTCCTTATGCCGGGGCTGATATCCTCTATACCAATGGGGACTACAATGTTTCAGCCAGCATCCACTTGGGCGAAAGTGTGCTAATCCTCGGCCGCGGCTATACTGAGGGCGACTTGTTCGGCAAAGGCTATACGTCAGGCGACCCCGCCGGGCTAACGCGCCTGACTGGATGGATCCGCGGCCCGGGCAGCTATACCACGAGCTCGCCTTGGACCGGTTGGAGCATGCTGTTCGACGACACTTTCGGAGCCCGCGGTTCTTACTTCAAATATACTTCCTTCACACCCACGGCTGTCGGCACCTATCAGGTTCACATCAACGCCTACAGCAACGGTACCTGGGCCGGGACTGATATCTACCATTGGGCTGGATGGAACGACTACTCGAGTGAACGCGTCGTCGTGGCGTCATTCACTGTCCTG
The DNA here is from genome assembly GCA_035549955.1 of Lacunisphaera sp. Taxonomy (GTDB): domain Bacteria; phylum Verrucomicrobiota; class Verrucomicrobiia; order Opitutales; family Opitutaceae; genus Lacunisphaera. Next base: position 9,865 of record DASZPS010000097.1, read on the forward strand.
CCTCCCTAAGACATTCTTTCCAAGGAACGCGTCAGCATCCGACACGGAGGCTGGAGCCTGAATTCCCTGGTCTCCTCCGTGTTGGGTGTTCGCAGCATTGTCATCAACTTGCTCCCGCACCGGCACTTGAGTTGCCATCAATCGCCACCGGTCTTGCCAAAGCGGATGCCAATGGGTGTAGCCGGGGTCGTTGACCCCGGGGCATTTCCAATTTCCTGATCCACCGGTGTCAGCGACCCCTGCTACAACGATCAGGAAGGCCGTGCTTGAAAGCAAACCGCTCTAGCCACCGCGACCACCTGCCAGCCGAAGGGTGAATTCGTCAGGTTGAACCTAAACAGCCCGCGGAAAAACGCCATCACCACGCGGGCCAGCCAGCCGGAGGCACCCGCATGGCCGGCGGCGACGTCGGCCACGAGCTGCCCGCCCCGTGCAATCACGACGCAACGATACAGGTTGAAAAAGGGAAAACCGCTGCGGCAGGTGCGCTCCACGGCAAAGCCCGCCTCGGTGAGCACACGGCTGAGGGATCCGGGCGTGAAGTGCTGGCGATGCCCGATGTGTTTGTCGAAGGCCGACATCGGGCCGCCCGGCACGGTGACCACCAACCGGGCGCCGTCGGCGAGATAGCGCCGGGCTGCCTTCAGGAAATCCACCGGGGAGTCCACGTGTTCCAGCACCTCGGAACAAACCGCGGCGTTGGCCCAGCCGGCATATTTCCCCGCCTCAGGTGGCGGTGCGAACAGGTCGACCACCAGAAAGGTGGCAGCCGGCACCTTCTTTTGCGAGATGGCCACGCCGCTGTGGCTCATTTCAAATCCGAGCAGTTCGGCCTCGGGCATGGCGCGGCGCAGCTGCACGGCGAAATCGCCCTGGCCGCTGCCGAGGTCGAGAATCCGTAGCCGGCCGGCCCCCCCCGAATCCCGCAGCAACCGGATCGCCAGCTCGTGCCGCATCCGTTGCGCGGGATTGAGGGAGGCGGCCTCGGCAAAGTTGTCCCAATGCTGGTCCCAGTCGTCGCGTTCGGATTTCATGCATCAACCGGCATTGATCGTCCGGCCCCGAACGACCCGCTGGGTCATCTCCAGCAGCAGCGTGAAGCCAAAGGTCTGGAAGCCGAGGATGATGAACAACAGGCCGAGGATCGCCCGGTACGACACCGCCGACAGGCGAAGGCCCACCTGAATGTAATGCCAGACCAACTGGCCGCCAAAAAACAAACCCACCAGCACCAGCAAGCCGGCAAGCACCATGCCCCGATCGTAGGCGAGGAGCTTTTGGATCCTTTCCGCGAGGCCGGGCCGCAGGCCATGCATGATGCGCGCCAGCACACCGACCTGGAAGCAGCCGTAACCGAGGGTGACACACGTCACACCCAGCAACATCCAGTGCAGTTCGAATCCGACTCCGCCAATCACCAGCGGACCGAAGCCAAGCGGCACGGACAGCACCAGTCCCGCCATCATGAGCACGGCGCCGGGCACCAGCAGGAACGAGTCCGGCGAATACACCAGCATCACCTTGAGGTTGAGCCAGCCGGCGATCCACGGGGACAGCCAGCCCATGCGGCGGTGGTGGCTGAGCCGGCCCTCGCGGTCCTTGTAGAATTTCACCGGCACCTCCTCGATGCGCAGGCCGAGCCGCGCGGCCTTCAGGACCATCTCGGAGGCGTACTCCCACGATTGCGACTTCAGGTCGATCCGCATGAGCGCCTCGCGCGTCACCCCGCGCATGCCGCAGTGGATGTCGGTGTACCGGCTGCCATAGATGCGATTCAGGATCCAGGTCGTGAGCGGCGTGCCAAAATAGCGGTGCAGCGGCGGCATCGAACCGGCCTCGATGTCGCCATCAAACCGGCTGCCCATGACGAAGTCGGCGCCCGCGCGAAACTGGATGACGAAGGGCGCAAGCTCACGGAAGTCGTAGGTCAGGTCCGCGTCGCCCATGATGATCCACCGGCCGCGGATGTAGGGCAGCGCGTCGATGTAGGCGCGCCCCAGCCCCCGTTTCGGCACGCGCAGCACCTCGCCGCCGGCGGCCAGCACGAGGTCGGGGGTCGCGTCGGTCGAGCTGTCGACAATCAGGATCTGGCCGGTGACGCCCGCCACCTGCAGGCCCAGTTTGCACCAGGCCACGAATTCGCCGACGGTGATGGCCTCGTTCAAAGCGGGTACCACGAGGCTGAGGTCCACCGGCCCGGGAGTTAGCCCGGGCGGGAGCAAATGTTCCACCACGGTCGGCGCAGGGCGGGTATCAGGCATGGCCGAGCTCGTCCCGCATCGCGCTCATCGCATGGCGCATGGCTTCGGCGGAATTGCGGCGACACTTCCAGCCAAGCGAATGGATTTTCGTACAATCGAAGCGCACCACCGGCACGTCGCCCTTCCAACCGCGGTCGCCACCGGTGAAATCGTGGCGCACGCTGCCCGGCGGCAGGCCGCAGACCTCCGCCGCCAGCCCGGCGATTTCGCGCACGGTGATATAGTCGCCGGTCGCCACGTTGAAAACGTCGAAGCGCTCCGGGCTCTTCTCGTTCGCGAGGAACACCGCGTCGAGGATGTCCTCCACATGGATGTAGCTCTTGCTTTGCATGCCATCGCCCAGGATCCGCAGCTGCGTCGGGTCCTGCTTCAGGCGGCGCACAAAGTCGTAGCCCACGCCGTGGGTCTGGCGCGGCCCGACGACGTTCGCAAAGCGAAAGGCGCGCGCCGTCAGGCCGAACATATGGCAATAGGCGCAAATCAAGGCCTCGCACGCGAGCTTGCTGGCGCCATAGGTCGAGATCGGGCGCATCGGGCCGTAATGCTCGGGGAAGGCGACGCCGGCGTTCTCGCCGTAAACCCCGCTGCCCGACATGTAGAGCAGGCGTTTCGCCCCCGCGACCCGCATGGCTTCCACGACATTTTGCGCCAGGTAGGTGCCTTCCCAGAAATCGATGTCGGGCTGCGTCACCGCCTTGGCGATGTCGGGATTGGCGGCGAGGTGAAACACCGTGTCGATGCCGGCCATCGTCGCCGTGAGTTTCTTCAGGTCCTTGGCGTCGGCCTCGACCACGGCCAGCCGGGGATTGTCCGCCACGGCCGCGAGGTGGCGGCGCGTGCCCGAGGTGAAATTGTCGTAGATGACAACCTGCTCAACGCTCTTCATCCCGAGGAGCCGCGGCGCCAGGTGGCTGCCAATGAATCCAGCCCCGCCACAGACAAGGACGTTTTGCATGGAGGAGAAAATTGCGGAAGGTAGTGGTGCGCGCGCCGGCTCACCTGGGCGGATCGCCGCGCCGGGTCTCGGAATCCAACGCAGCGCCGGGAACTTGTCACGAGAAATTGGGCGCCGCGGCACGCCTCAGATTGGCGGCAGGGTCGGCGCCATTTCGGCAGGCTCAAGGCCCCGTGCGGCCGAGGGGGCTCGCGCCGACCTTGGGCGCGAGGTCGAACCAAGGTCCGACCCTGCAATAGTTCCGGCCACGATTCGTGGCTTCCTTAATCGCCGACTTCCCCCTTAAACTGATTTGCGCATGAGAATCCTGATCACCGGCATCTGCGGCTTCGTCGGCAGCACGCTCGCCCGCGAATTGCTGGCGGCGGGCCATCAAGTGCTCGGCTTCGACAATTTCATCCGCCCGGGCAGTGAGACCAATCGCAGCCCGCTGGAAAAACTGGGGGTCACGGTCCTCACCGCCGACCTGCGCCACGCCGCCCAAATGGAGGCGTTGCCGCCGGCCGACTTCGTCCTCGACGCCGCCGCCAATCCGAGCGTGCTCGCCGGCGTGGACGGCAAGACCAGCTCGCGCGAGTTGGTGGACCATAACCTCACGGGCACGATCAACGTCCTCGAGTACTGCAAGGCGCACAAGGCGGGATTCATTCTCCTCTCGACCAGCCGCGTGTATTCGATCGCGCCGCTGGCCGCCTTGGAAACCAAGGTTGAAGGCAACGCCCTTCGTCCCTCGCCCCTCGCCTCCCGCCTTCCCCCGAACCTCAGCGCCGCCGGGCTCACGGAGGATTTCGCGACGACGGCCCCCATCTCGCTGTATGGCGCCACCAAGCTGGCCTCCGAGGCGATGGCCTTGGAGTACGGCGAGACCTTCGGCTTCCCCGTGTTCATCAACCGCTGCGGCGTGCTCGCCGGCGCGGGCCAGTTCGGTCGCGCGGACCAGGGTATCTTTGCCTATTGGATCAACGCGTGGTTGCGGAAGCGCCCCCTCAAATATCTCGGTTTCGGCGGCCATGGCCACCAGGTGCGTGATTGCCTGCACCCCCGCGACCTCATGCCGGTCATCGCCAAACAACTGGTTGCGCCGAAACTGGCGGTCACCGACCGGATCGCCAATTTCTCGGGCGGCGCCGCCTCCGCGATGTCGCTCCGGCAGCTCAGCGACTGGTGCGCCGCGCGCTTCGGTCCGCACACCGTGGTGCCGGACGGCACACCCCGACCTTTCGACATCCCCTGGATCGTTCTCGACCATGCTAGGGCGACGACAATCTGGGGTTGGAAACCCGCCACTGCCACCCCGGCGATTCTGGAGGAAATCGCCGTCCACGCGGAACAGCATCCCAACTGGCTGGAGCTTTCGGCGCCGCGGTGAGAAAAGGCGGAACGACTGATAGGCTGAAGGGTTGAACCCCGACAAGGTTCAGCTTGGGTCCGCCGTTCCCAGCTTTCCGGCCTTCCGCCTTTCAGTTTTTCCCACCCACCCAAGGCTTGCCGGGCGGGACTTTGTCCCAAATGGTGGCCCGCGAATGTTCGGCTCGCGTTCCCGTCCCCCCATCCAACCGTCCCTGACGCTGTTTTCGGTGGTGATTCCCGCCCACAATGAGGAGGAGTCGCTGCCGCCCACCCTCCGTGAGCTGCATGCGGTGCTGGTGAAGGAAAACGTGCCGCATGAACTCGTCGTCGTGGATGACAACAGCCGCGACCGCACCTGGCAGGTGCTCCAGGAATTGCGCGCCACCATCCCCACCCTCGCGCCGGTCCAGAACAAGGGTCCGAATGGTTTCGGTCGCGCGGTCGTCTGCGGTCTCAACCACATCAAGGGCGACGCGTGCACCATCATGATGGCCGACGCGTCCGATTCGCCCGACGATGCCGTCAAGTACTGGCGGTTGCTCAACGAGGGCTGGGATTGCGTCTTCGGCAGCCGCTTCGTCAAAGGCGGAAAGGTGGTCGACTACCCGCGGCTCAAACTGTGGGTCAACCGGGTGGCCAATTTCCTGGTGCGGGTCGGCTTCAACATCTCGCTCAACGACACGACCAATGCCTTCAAGGCCTACCGCCGCACGGTGATCGAAGGCTGCCGGCCGTTCCTTTCGCCCCACTTCAACCTGACCGTGGAAATACCGCTCAAGGCCATCGTTCGCGGCTACAGCTTCACGGTCACACCGATCTCCTGGCAGAACCGCAAATACGGGGAGGCCAAGCTGAAGATCAAGGAGATGGGCAGTCGCTACTTCTTCATCTGCGCCTATGTCTGGTTGGAAAAGTACTTCAGCCGGGGCGACTATCGAAAGCATTAGCGGCCGCGCTGAATAGCCAACGGCAGCCACGCGCAGTGCGGCCAGCCTGTTAAAACAGCTTGTTCCGCCGCGCTTTCTTACCTTACTTGTCTGCTTTCCCATGATCTACCTACTCGGAGGTTCCGGCTATGTCGGTTCGGCTTACCAAGCACTGCTGCAGCGCAAAGACTTGGCGTTCCGGAACATCCGCCGCGCCGAGTTCGATTATACCAACCGGGAAGCGCTCACTGATCTGCTGCGCCGGGAAAAGCCGGCCTTCCTGATCAACGCTGCGGGCTACACCGGCAAGCCGAACGTCGACGCCTGCGAACTTCACAAGTCCGAATGCATCATGGGCAATGCCGTGCTTCCGGGGACCATCGCCCTCGCCTGCACCGACGCCGGCGTGCCCTGGGGTCACGTCTCCTCCGGCTGCATCTTCACCGGCGCGCGGACCACGGGCGCGGGCTTCACGGAAACCGATACCCCCAACTTCACCTTCCGCACGAACAACTGCAGCTTTTATTCGGGCACCAAGGCGCTGGGCGAGGAGGTGCTGGCGGGCCGGACCGATGTCTACGTCTGGCGCCTGCGCATCCCGTTCAACGAGGTCGACAACCCGCGCAACTACCTGACGAAAGTCATGCGCTACGCGAAGCTGCTGGATGCCGCCAATTCCATCTCGCAACTCGACGAATTCGTTGCCGCGACCCTGGCCTGCTGGGAGCAGCGCGTGCCATTCGGCATCTACAACGTCACCAACCCGGGCTGCGTCACCACGCGCGACGTCGTGGAGCTGATCAAGAAGACCGGCGTCTCGAACAAGGACTTCAAGTTCTTCGAGGACGAGGACGAGTTCATGCGCATCGCCGCCAAGACCCCCCGCTCCAACTGCGTGATGGACGCCCGGAAACTCGCCGCCACCGGCATCAGGATGACCGAGGTCCACGAGGCGATCGAACGCGACCTCCGGCGCTGGCGCGCCGCCAGCTGAAGTCTTGAGTTTGAGTTCAAGTTATCCCACCGAACCTGCGCGGCTTGCCGCCTGCTTGAACTGCAACTTTCCGCTTAAACTGATTTCCGCATGAATATCCTCGTCACCGGCGGCGCCGGCTTCATCGGCAGCAACCTCGTCCGGCTGCTCGTCACGACCACGGAGCACACCGTCCTCAACGTCGATGCCCTCACCTATGCGGGCAACCGCCGTTCCCTGGCCGACCTCGAGGCCAACCCGCGCTACCGTTTCGCCCAGGGCGATATCTGCGACGCGCCCGCCATCTCGGGACTGTTCACGGAATTCAAGCCCGACTGGGTCATGCACCTCGCCGCGGAAAGCCACGTTGACCGCTCGATCGATGGCCCTGGCGCCTTCATCCAGACGAATGTCGTCGGCACCTTCACGATGCTGCAGGCGGCCCGCGGCCATTTCGAAAAGCTTACCGGCGCGGCCAAGGATCGCTTCCGTTTCCTCCATGTCTCGACCGACGAGGTTTATGGTTCGCTCGGGGCGACCGGCCTGTTCACCGAGGAAACGCCGTATGACCCGCATTCGCCGTACTCCGCCAGCAAGGCGTCGTCCGACCACCTGGCGCGCGCCTGGGCGGACACGTTCCGGCTGCCCGTGCTGGTGACGAACTGCTCGAACAACTACGGCCCCTACCAGTTTCCCGAAAAGCTCATCCCGGTCGTCATCCTGAAGGCCCTGCGCGGCGATCCCATCCCGGTCTATGGCAAGGGCGAAAACATCCGCGACTGGCTCTATGTCGGCGACCATGCGGAGGCCCTGCATACGGTTGTCGCCCGAGGCAGGGTCGGGCAGACCTACAACGTCGGCGGCAACAACGAACGCCAGAACATCGACCTCGTTCGCCTGTTGTGCAGCCTGCTCGACGAACTGCGCCCCCGCCAGGACGGCCGGAAATACGCCGAGCAAATCACCTTCGTCACCGACCGCCCCGGCCACGACCTCCGCTATGCCATCGACGCCTCCAAGATCAAGCGCGAGCTGGGCTGGACCCCGAAGCAGGACCACACCTCCGGCTTCCGCCAGACCGTCCAATGGTACCTCGACAACGAAGCGTGGTGGAAGGGCATCCTGGATGGCAGTTATAAGCTCGAGCGATTGGGACGAGGTTAGAGGTGATGGGTCATGGGTTATGGGAGCTGAAGGTTATCGCGAGTTACGGGTCTGGCACGCAGCCAGGGATCTCGCGGGGGACATGTACCAGGCAACCGACACGGGCTCGCTGGCCCGCGACTTCGGCCGGCAGGACCAAATGCGCAGGGCCGCCGCCAGTATTCCGTCCAACATCGCCGAGGGTGATGAAAGGGGTACCAACAAGGATTCGGTCCGGTTCTGGCATATGGCGAAAGGATCACTGCCAGAATTGCGCACCCGGCTCGAAATCGCGCGTGACGTTGGCTCACTTAACCCAGAGACTCACCAGACCCTTGAAGGCAGGTGCGCCGAGCTGGGCCGCATGCTCGGAGCGCTGATCAAGGCCCGCACCACCACCCATACTCCATGACCCCTCACCCCTCACCTGCCGCCGCGCAACGCAAAGGCGTCATCCTGGCCGGCGGTTCCGGCACGCGCCTCTACCCCCTCACCATCGCCGTGAGCAAGCAGCTCATGCCGGTATACGACAAGCCGATGGTGTACTACCCGCTCTCGGTTTTGATGCTCGCCGGCATCCGGGAGGTGCTGATCATCTCCACGCCCACCGACCTGCCCAACTTCCGGAAACTCCTGGGCGACGGCAGCAACCTCGGCATGAAGTTCAGTTATGCCGAGCAGCCCAGTCCCGATGGCCTGGCCCAGGCCTTTCACATCGCCGGCGACACCGGGTTCCTCCAGGGCGAACCCTCCGCCCTCGTGCTGGGGGACAATCTTTTCTACGGCGCCGAGTTTGTGAACTCGCTCGCAGAGGCCTCCGCCCGGACCGCCGGCTCCACCATCTTCGGGTATCATGTCGCGAATCCCTCCGACTATGGCGTGGTCGAATTCGCGCCCGACGGGCGGGTGCTTTCGCTCGAGGAGAAACCCCGGCAGCCGAAATCCAACTACGCCGTGCCCGGGCTTTATTTCTACGACGGTGACGTCGTGCCGCTCGCGAAGAGCCTCAAGCCCTCCGCCCGTGGGGAATTGGAGATCACCGACCTCAACCGGCTTTATCTTGAGAAGGGCAGGCTGCACGTGGAACTTTTCGGCCGGGGCACCGCCTGGCTCGACACCGGCACGCACGATTCGCTCGTCGAGGCCGCCACCTTCGTCCATGTCCTGGAAAACCGCACCGGCCTGAAGATCGCCTGCATCGAGGAAATCGCATTCAAGGCCGGCTGGATCGACCGTGCGGCCCTCGAGGCCAACATCAAGAAGCTCGGCAAATCCTCCTACGGCCAGTACCTCCGCCGCCTCCTGTCCTGAGCCGCGGCGTTCCCCGGCCCGTTGCCCGGTCCCAACCGGCCAGGCGGTCCATCTTCGGATGAATTCAACTCCAGATAAATCGGCCGCTGCGGCCGCGGGCCCGGATTTCGACGAAGCCTTTTACCTCGCCACTTACCCTGATGTCGCGGCGGCGGTTGCGTCCGGGACCTTTGCGTCGGGGCGCGCACATTTCGACACCTGCGGGCGCGCCGAGGGTCGCTTGGGCGCGAACACGCGCGCGGCGGCGTTGCTGGCCGACGCCGCACGGTGCGTCGAGGCCCATGCCGCCGGGCGCGCCTTCACCACGCTGCCCGTCTGGGCAGGCGGCCTCGCCGCGCCCGCCGCCGTCGCGCCGCCCTCCGACCTCCAGAAATTCGTCGATGCCCGCCGTGAGGGTCGCGGGATCTGGAAATGGCAGCATTACCTTGAGGTGTACGAACGACACTTCGCCCGTTTCCGCGGCCGGGAAGTCCACGTCCTGGAAATCGGGGTCTATAGCGGGGGCAGTCTCGACATGTGGCGGGAGTACTTCGGCCCGCAGGCCCGCATCTACGGCGCCGACATCGAGCCGGCGTGCCAGGTTTACGCAGGCGGCGCCGTTCGCATCTTCACCGGCGACCAAACCGACCGCGCATTCTGGCGGCGCTTCCGCGCCGAGGTGCCCGTGCTCGACATCGTGATCGACGACGGCGGCCACCTCTACGACCAGCAGCGCATCACCCTGGAGGAACTGCTGCCGCACGTGCGCGCGGGCGGCGTCTATCTCTGCGAGGACGTCCATACCGAGAACAACTCCTTCGGTGCCTTCGCGGCCGGCCTCGCCGCCATGTTGAACGCCGGGGAGGTCACCAATGACCGGGAGGACGTTGCGCGCCGCCTCGCCTGCCGGACGAGCCCGTTTCAATCCGCCATCCACTCGGTGAGTTTCTATCCGCAAATTGTCGTCATTGAAAAGAACCCGGCCCCCGTCGCGGAGCTGGTCGCGCCCAAGCGTGGCACGCAATGGCAACCGTTCCTGCAGTGATCCGGATTGGTGCCATTGGCGTCGGGTTTCCGCGGGTCCGCGTTGCTACGACCGATTGAGATGGAATGTTCCCAGTGGAGTGCGTTGCTCTCCACCGCGCTGAGGACGCCCGCCGCGGCGCAAGCGCCCTGGGCGGCAGGTTGCTCCACCACGAATTGCCCATCCTGGTCGGGTGCGCCAGCGCGGCCGGTGTTTTTGGCTCCGCTTTCCGCGCCGGAGGGGCACACTCCGGGCATGCGCCTGGTGGCCGTTGCCCTAGTCAAGAATGAAGCCGACGTGGTCGAGGCGTTCGTCCGGCATACGCTCGCCTGGGTCGACCACCTGCTCGTCCTTGACCACGACAGCACGGATGGGACGCGGGAGATCCTCCGGGCCCTGCGGCGCGAGGGACTCCCGCTGCAACTGTTCACCGACGATGCACTGGGTTACCTGCAGGAATTTCGCACCACGCACCTCGCCCGACTCGCGGCGCGGGAAGCCGCCGCCGACTGGGTCCTGCCGCTCGACGCCGACGAGTTTCTCTGCGGGCCGGATCGCGCGGCGCTCGAAGCGGAGCTTGCCGCCGCCCGCCCCGGCCATTCGCGCAGCCTGCCGCTGCTGAATTACCTGTTCACCGAGGCCGACCCGGCCGACGAAGCCAACCCGGCGCTACGTTTGCGACATTGCCAGCCGCAACCTTCAACGACGCGCAAGGTGATGATCCCGGCCGACCTCGCCCGCTCCGATGACGTCGTCGTCACCATGGGCAATCATGTGCTGGTCCGCGACGGCCAGCCGTTGCCCGACCAGCCCTTGCCGGCCGACTTCTACCTGGCGCACCTCGCCTTGCGTTCCGCCGAGCACCAGGTGCTGCGCGTCGTGGTGCCGCAGCTCCAGAAGTTCAGCGAGGGCCTCGCCCACTCGGACATCGGCACGCACAACCGGCTGGGCTTCCAGCTGCTCGCCGAGGATCCGGACCTGTTCTTCGCCGCCACGCGCCGGCCCGCGCGCGACCTGCCGGCCCGGGCGGTGCCCTATCGCGGCGGCACCCTCCGGTATTCGGCCGGGCGCGGCGGCTGGCAGCGACTCGCGCGCGCCCTGGTACCCTATCTCGAACGCCTCGCACTGAGCCATGGACGCCTCGCCGCCACGGCCGGCGCCGCGTCACCGGAAAGCAATCCCGTGATCCGTGAACTGGATGACTCCGCCGACCCGGGCCTCGCTGCGCCCGGCTTCAGCGGATTTACAGCGACCGCCGGCTTCGGACCGCCCGAAGGCCCGGTGCCCGAGGCATTCCTGCCGGTTTTTCATTGGGGCTACGCTCCCGCCACGACGCTTGCGATCGAGACCGCTGTCGCGGGCCCCGGCCGCCTGGTGGCGGACCTGTTGACCTATTCCGCGGGACAGACGCTGACGATCGCCCTCAACGGCACCATCCTCCACGAGCAGGGCGTGCCCCGCATCAACCAGAAGGAACGGCTCGCCGTCGACCTGCCGCTGCGACCCGGCCGCAACGAACTGACGATCGGCTACCGCGAGGCATTGGCTACCGAACGCGATCCGCGCCGCCTTGCCGTGATCTACCTGTCCCTGCACGTGTTGCAGGAAAACCCGCCGGCCCGGTGAAGGTTTCGTTCATCATCCCGCTCTACAACTGCCTCCCGCTGACCCAGGCGATGCTGGCCAGCCTCCAGGCCACGCTGCCCGCGGGCCTCGCGCATGAGGTAATTTTCGTCGACGATGGCAGCACGGACGGCACGCGCGAGTGGCTGGGCAAGCTGTCCGCGCCTTGCCGGGCGCTCCTGAACGACAAAAACCTCGGCTTTGCCGCCACCTGCAATCGCGGGGCCGGCACAGCCACCGGTGAGTTTCTCTTCTTCCTCAACAACGACCTCGTGCTGTTGCCCCACTGGCTCGAGCCCATGCTGGCCGCCTTCGCGCGCCATCCCCGCGCCGGCCTGGTGGGCAATGTCCAGCTCAACCACGCCACCGGTGCCGTGGACCACACGGGCATTGTCTTCAACTGCAAGGGCAAGCCGGAGCACGACACCAGCCGCGGACCGGGCCTGCTGCACGCCCGCCCGGTGGCGGCGTTGACCGGCGCCTGCTTCGGCATCCGCCGCGCCACCTGGCAGCAGCTCCGTGGATTTGACGAGGGCTACGTCAATGGCTGCGAGGACGTCGACCTTTGCTTCCGGGCCCGCCACGAAGGCCACGTCAACTATGTCGCCCGCCGGAGCGTCGTGCGGCACCACATCAGCGCGTCGCTGGGACGCAAGTTGCGCGACGAACAAAACACGGCCCGGCTCGTCCAGCGGTGGCGCCACGTCATCGCCCGCCACGCCGCCCTCGACTGGTGCCGGCACTACCTGTCGTTGGAGTGGGAGGAACCGCGCGATTATTCCGACCCGCTGCTGGCGCGCGATTGTTTCCTGCATCGCTGCCGCCTCCTGCCGCGCCCCACGCCGCGCATCCTGCTTGGCGTCCACACGGCCATCGAGGCCGAGCTGGCTCGCTGGCGCGAGCTGGCGTCGTAGGAGGGGCTTTACGCCCCGACGGGTTGGCGATGGCGCCACCGATCGGGGCGTAAAGCCCCTCCTACCCTCCAGCAGCGGCCGAAGCGCATCGGGGTTCAGCGCGCTCCCACCCGCTCACGCCCCGCCGCCCCGCTCGACTGATCGCACGGTGGATTGGGGCCGGCGGTTGACGGTGAGAAACATCCGCCCGAGATACTCGCCAATCAGGCCCAGCATCACCAGCTGCGTGCCCGAAAACACCAGCAAAGCCGCCATCAGCGTTCCCCAGCCGTAATTGGGCCCCTGGTTGGTCGTCCAAAGGTAGAATACCACCGCGAGCCCCGCCAGCCCGGCGGCCGCCATGACCAGACCGAGCAGCGTGGCCAGCCGCAGGGGCATCACCGAGAAATTGACGAAGGTGCTGGCCCACAGGCGCATGAGCCGCCGCAAGGTATAGCCGCTCTGTCCCGCGCCGCGCTCATCGTGCCGCACCTCGATCGCGCCGATGTTCTGGGTGACCTGGAGGATCAGGCCGTCGATATAGGGATAGGGCCCTTCGTGGCGGGCGACCTCGCGGGCGATGAACGCGCTGATGCAGCGGAAACTGGAAAGATAGAAGCCCTTCGGCTTGTCGAGCACCCAATCCGTCAACCGGTTGGTCAGCCAGCTGCCGAGGTTGCGCCACGCGGCATGCTTCTTGTTCAGGTAATGTCCGTAGACCACGTCCAGGCCTTCGCGCCGGGCGTGCTCCCACAGCCGCACCGCCTCGGCGGGCGGGTTCTGCCCGTCGTCGTCGAGGTTGACGACATACGCGCCGCGGGCGTGGCGATAGCCGCTGAGCACGGCGTTGTGCTCGCCGTAATTGCGGGCATGATCGACGAGGGTGATGGGAATGCGCGCGTTGCGCACCAGTTCGCGGCAAACCTGCACCGTCGCATCGCGGCTGCCATCGTTCACGAGCACCAGTTCGTGCCCGCCCTCCACCTTCAGGTCTTCGATTTGCCGCACCAGCGGCGCGATGGTTTCGGCGCTGCAATACAACGGAATGACAAAACTCAGGGCCGGGGTCATGCGAGAGGTTGGCCGCATCCTGTTCCGATTTTCGCCCGGTCGTCAGCAAGGAACTGCGCAGTATTGGGATTGGCGGGCACGGGCAAATCCCGCATCACACCATGGCCGCATGTCCGCCCCTTTGTCAGCCCGCTCGCCTCGCTGGATCCAAGCCGGCGTGGTCGTGTTGCTCGGCGTGCTGGCCACGAGCGTGCTCTTTCACCGTCTGTCGTGGAGCGACTGGGGCCTTCCTCACTGGCTGGAAGGCGACCCGCTGGAAGTCTACCTCCGCGTCAAGATCGCCGGCGAACAGCCGGCCCACGCGCTGCTGCATTTCAACTCCATCGACCGGCTCGGCGCTCCGGGCGTGGCGGATTGGTCCGCTTACCCCGTGCCTGACCGCCTCGTTTTCGTCCTCACCGGATTGCTGGCACGCGCCACGGGTTTGTTCACAGCCATCAACCTGGTCGCCGCGCTGATTGCGGGCCTGAACGCCGCGTCGTTCTACCTTTGCGCCCGCTGGCTGAGATGCCGGTGGGAATGGGCGCTCGCGCTGGCGCTCGTCTTTGCGTTCTGCAACCACAACGTCCGCTGGGGCATCACGCTCAGCCTCAGCCAGAGTTTCTCCTTCCCACCGCTCATCCTGCTCTGTGCCTGGGCCAGCCGGCGCGGCCGTCCGCCGCGACGGAACCGCCCATGGAGCATCCTGGCGGCCGCGCTCGGCCTGTGGCTTGGGATCGGCAATCCCTACCTGGCTTACTTTGCCGGGGTCGTCGCCGGCGGGGCGCTGCTCCTGGGCTTCCTGCGCCGCAGCCCATGGGCCCGGAAAATCCCGCTGCTCGTTTTCCTCGCCTGTGTGACGGGCAGCTTTGTCACCGCCAATGCCGGCTACCTTGCCGCCCGGCTGAGAGGAAAAACGACCGACGCCCTGGCGCGCAATGCCGGGGATTTCCAGGTCTACGCGTTGCGCCCGATCGACTGGCTCGTGCCGCCGGCGGGCCACCGCGTGCCGGCCCTGTCACAAATCGGGCAGGCCTACCAGGCCGCGCGAAAAAACACGGGGGAGTTTTTCTACAACTACCTCGGCGTGCTCGGCGTCGCCGGACTGGCCGGGCTCCTGGTCGGCGGCGCCGGGCACGTTGCCCGGCGCCGTTACCGCCGGCTGGACCCGTTGCTGGGCCTGGGCTGGATCACCGCCTTCGGCGTCCACGGCGGGATCAACACCTGGCTCGGGGCCGTGGGCTTCGAGCTGTTTCGCGCCAGCACGCGGATTGGCATCTTCGCGCCCATCTGGATCCTGTTTTTTCTCGCCGGTTGGATCACCCGCCAGAGCCGCCGGCTGCCCCGCGCGCTTTCAGTCGCAGTCGCGGCAATGATCGCCGCAGCCGCCTGCTGGGAGCAGACCCCGGCGCTCGGAGACAATCCCGTCGTGGGCGCGCGCAACCTCGCCAACTGGCGGCAGTACCAGGACCTGACCGACCGCCTCGAACGCCAACTCCCGCCCGGGGCGATGGTATTCCAGATGCCCGCCGTGCCGTTTCCCGAGGCCGGCGTGACCCAGTCCATGACCGACTACCAGCACGCGTTGCCCTTCCTGACTTCGCGCAGTTTGCGGTTTTCCTACGGGCTCCTGCGCCAGGATCCGGCGCTGGCGTGGGCCCGTTACGTCACCCGCCTGCCGCAGAAGGAGATGATCGCTGCGCTCGAACGAGCGGGATTCTCCGCCCTCTGGGTGGACCTGCGCGCCTACGTCGACAACACGGGCCAAATCGGGCCGTTTCAGCAATCGTTGCGGACCTTGGGTCGCGTCGAGGTGCTTCCGCCTGATCGCACCTTCCCGGCGCGAGTGTTCCTGCTTCAACCTGCCAGTGACCCACAATTGCCCAACTTCGACGACCCCCGGCTCAAGGAACGTTGGATGGATGACCGCGATGTCGCTGGCCAACCGCTGCTGCTCGCACTCGGCGGGTGGTTTCCGCCGGAGAATTCGACCGCCGGCCGCTGGCGCTGGGCCACCCGCCAGGCCACGCTCGGCATCTGGTGCGACAGCCAAGCCGCACCAAACGCCAAAATGCGCTTCCGATTGGATGGCCCGACCACCTCGACGGTGACTGTCATCCACGATGGTCGTGAACTCGGGCCATTCCGCACCGGCCCGGAAATCCATGAGGTCGAAATCCGGCTGGTCCATGGCCTGAACCTCCTGTCCTGGCGTCTTAACGGCCGGACCTTCCGACCCGGCAAAAACGATCCCCGCGAGTTGGGATTCATGGTTGAAAATCTATCGGTGTCTGTTCCCTAAATGGGGTGACTGCATGTCTTTCCGCCTTCGCTCCAAGTTCTCGGGCCTCTTTCACGATGAAGTCGTGACCGACTCGTTCTGGATCCGCGAGCAGGCGTCGCTTTCCCTGCCATCCCTTGCCGGGGTCAGCCGCGTGGCCGTCGTCGGCGAGGTCCTGCCGGCCGATCCCGCCGACCCGACATCGTCGGGCAACCCCGGGCTGCGGGCGCGGCTCGACGGCCACGAACTGGCGCAACTTCACGCCGCGGCAGCCGGTCCCTTCCGGCTCGAACTTCCGCTGCCGTCCGGCCAGACGGCCGGCGGCCATGTCCTCACCCTCGAGCTCACCGGCGTGGGCTTCAGCAACCTTTTGGCCTGGCTTGGGCGCGTCACCGGCCTCGGCTTCCTGCAACCCTGGCGGCGGCAGGCCCGCAACCATCGGCTCCGGATCCAGCGGGTGGAGGCCGACCGCGAGATCCTGTTCGATTTCAGCAATCGTTCCGCGCCCTGGAATTCCGCCTTTTCGCGGCGCTTCCTCAAGCTGGGCCTGAACATTGCGGGTTTCTTTCGCGCCGATCTCGGCGTCGGCGAGTCCGTTCGTTGCATGGCCCGCGCGGCCGACGCCGCCGGCTTGGGCACGGCGCTCGTCAACCTCAAGCTCCACTGCATCAACCCCCAGACCGACGATTCGTTCGTGCCGCGCCTCACGGACGCGAATCCACACCCGGTAAACGTCTTTCACCTCGACCCGCCCGTTTCGCGCGACATCGACCACCACCACGGCGCGGCCTTCCGCCGGGGGCGCTACAACATCGCCTACTGGGCGTGGGAACTGCCGGAGTTTCCCGACGCGTGGGTGCACCATTCCAACTACTTCGACGAGATCTGGACGCCCTCGCGCTTCACCACCGAGGCCATCGCGCAAAAACTGCCGCTGCCGGTGCTCACCATGCCGCATGCCATTTCGTTCGCGCGACCGGCGGGCGACGGCCGGTTGAAATACGGCCTGCCGGCCGACAAGTTCCTCTTCCTCTTCCTCTACGACCTCAATTCCTACTCCGAACGCAAGAACCCCGGCGCCGTTCTCGAGGCCTTCCGCCGGTCGGGGCTGGCCGGCCGGGACGCCGCACTGGTGATCAAGGTCCACAACGTCACGCGCAACCCGGAGGACTTTGAGCGCCTGCGCCAGGCCACAGCCAGCCTGCCCGGCACCACGCTGATCACCCAGACGCTCAGCCGGGCCGAGATCTACGAATTGGAGTCCGCCTGCGATTGCTTCGTTTCGCTGCACCGTTCCGAGGGGTTTGGCCTCGCGGTGGCCGAGTGCATGTACCTGGGCAAACCGGTCATTGCCACGGACTGGTCCGGCACGACGGACTTCGTCAACGCCCGGAACGCGTGCCCCGTCCGCGCGCAGCTCGTGACGCTCGACCGCACGCACGGCCCTTACGCCAAGGGCCAGACCTGGGCCGACCCGGATGTCGACCACGCCGCCTGGTGGATGCAGCAGCTGCAGGGCGACGCGGCATTGGTGCGAAAAATCGGCGCGGCGGCGCGGCAAAGCACGGAAGCCAACCTTTCCCCGGCGGTGATCGGCGCGCGGTATTACCGACGCCTGGAAGCCATCGCCGGCTGGTGAGCGCGCCCGCCCCATGAACCAGCTTGAAGGGCTCCTGCTCCTGCTCTTTTTCCCGCTGGGCATTCTGCTGAGCGGTTACTGGCTGGCGGGAGCGCTGGGTGAGGCAACCCCCTCGGAGCGTCTGGCCGTGGGCCTGTTGGCCGGGCTCAGCCTGACGCTGTTCCTGGTGAGTGTGGTGAATTTTTTTGTCCCGCTGTCCCTGCCTTGGGCCGCGCTGGGCCTGTTGCCAATGGTCGTGACGCTGGCCGGGGGTCGCAGCCGTCGTTCCCTGTGGTCCGACCTCAACGTCTTCGCGCGGGACCGCGAAACCCGCCTGGCGGGTCTGTTGCTCGCGCTGTTTTTCGCGCTGCTCCTCTGGCCGATGATCGCCCACGGCCACATCGTCTTCTACGATGGGACCTCCAACCACGACAGCTTCTTCTGGGTGGCGTCAGCGGAGTACCTCAAGCGACATTCCTACATGGATCCGGTGGCGATAAGCGCCACCCAGCCGCTGTTCAATGCCGCGAGCGCGCTCATCGGATGGAGTCCCTATTGGGGGCGCATCGGCGCGGAAGGCCTCCTGGCGCTCTCATCCGCCCTGGTCGGGGCCTCGCCGCTCAAGATCTACCTGTACGGCACGGCGGTCCTCTATCTGCCGTGGACGGCGGCGGTGTTCCTGGCCGCCAAGACCTTTTTCAACCGCCGGTTGTCGCCCGCCGCCCTGGTCGGCCTGGCGGTGCTCCAGCCGCTTTTCATTTTCTATATCGCCAACGCGAACCTGCCCAACCTGGTGGGTACGATAACTGGCGCGACGACCATCCTCGCCCTGGAGCACGCCCTGCGCACCGGGCCGCAAACGCGACCGGCCTTCACGGCGTGGGCCACGCTCGCCGCGCTGGGCCTGCACGGCTTGCTTTGCAGCTATCCCGAGATGGGGCCGTTCGTGCTGCTGTCGTGCGGGCTGCTCTGGCTGCGCCCCTGGTTCACCCAAGGTCCGCGACAGTTCGGCCGGACCGGCCTGCTGACCGCCGGAGCGCTGCTGCTTGGTTTCGCCCTCAATCTCGCCACCTCCGTCCGTGCGGTGTTTGGCTTCATCACCTCTTTCAAATCCGCGCGGGCCGATGACACCTGGGCAAACCTGTTCCTGCCCCTCGACCGGGCGGAATTTCTGCCGGGCCTGATCTCGCTCAGTATCTACTGTGCCAAGGAGCTGGGGGGCTGGCTCGGCTGGCCGTTGAGCACGCTGATCGTCGTCGTCTTCGCCCTGACCGTTCGCAGCAGCCGCGATCGGTACGGGCTCTGCGCCGCGCTTGCCGGCAGCCTTGCCCTCCTGGGCTACACCGTGGCCACCGACTTCGCCTATGGCTGGCAGAAGACCGTGCAGTTCTCCGGCATCTTTATCGCCACGGTGTTCCCGGTGGCCGCCTTCGACCTGCTCTGGGGCCTGCGCACGGACTCGCCATGGCGGCGCCACGCGGCCACCGCCGCACTTGGGGCCCTGGCCGCCTTCATGGCCGGAGCCACGCTCATGAACTGCCGCGACATCTACAAATGGAGCGAGCGCAAGGTCATTTCCGATGACTGGTTCGCCCTGCGCGAAAGTTCCCGCACGACGCTCCGCCAGGCCCCGGTGCTCATCGAGGCCGGGTCCTTCCGCATGGCGTTCTTCTACTCGATGTGGGCCGCTTATTTCCTGCCGGAAAGCCGGATCTATTTTGGCGCCCGCGGCGAGGAAAACGGCGGCTACCTGCGTGACTACGTCCTCAAAGAATCGAAGGCCGTGATTCCCTCGCCCGCCGCGGTGCTGGTGGGACGGCAGTGGGCCGACACGCTGGACGCCAATTCCCCACGCCTGCTCAACGGCCGCGAATTCGTCCTCGTCGAACGCAGCAACCGCGTGTTCCAGGTGGGCGGAAACTTTCCGGTCAACGGCCCGCCGGAGCGCATTTCCGGCGCCTTCAACCTGGAAATCCTGCCGCACAGCCCCAGCGACCTGGTCATTGAGCTCGAGCCGCCACCCCACCAGGGGGTTGCCACCGCGGAATGGCACCTGCAGCGCACGGCACCGGACACCGCGGAATTCGCCTCGAGTGTGCCCTGCGCCGCGCCCTGGGTGTTCCGCATCCCGCTGGTCGCCGGCCGCCGCAATGCCGTGGCCCTCAACCTCGTCGGCCTGCCCCATCCCGCCGACCTCGCCTTCGGCGTGCGGGCGCTGTGGGTCGAAAACCGCCCATGAATCCCCTCGCCGGCCTGGTGTTCCTTTGCGGCGTCGCCGCGTTGATCCTCTTGTCCGGCTATTGGCTGAATGCGCTGGAACTGGTGGAGTCCGGCGCGGAGCGCCTCGCGCTCGGTGCGGTTGCCGGCCTGGCCACCCTGCTCCTGCTGGTGGACGTGGTGAACTTCTTCCTCCCGCTCTCCGGCCCGGGCTTGCTGCCCTGCCTGCTGCCGGCCGCGGGCGTCCTGCTCTGGCCGCGCCCCCGCCGCCAACTGCTGGCCGATTTTCGCACGTCGGTCCTCTCGCGCTCCGGGCTCATGGTCCTCGGCCTGGCCGCGTTGTTCCTCGCCCTCTTGCTCGGGCCGGCGTTGCTGGACTGGCAGCTGTTGTTCTACGACGGCACCCCCAACCACGACAGCTACATCTGGATCACCGCGGGAGAACACCTGCAGCACCATACCTACCTCGATCCGCCGACGCCGAGCAAGGCGCACCCCTGGATGAACATGGCCGAGGACAACATGGGCTGGAATCCCCGCCGGGGCCAACTGGGCACGGAGACCCTCCTGGCATTGTTCTCGAGCCTGGCGGCCACCACGCCCCTGCACACCTGCCTGTATTTTGCCGGCGCGCTCTTCCTCCCCTGGTGCGCCGCGGTTTACCTGGTCGTCACCACGTTCTTCCGGAGCCGGATCTCCCGTCCGGCCATCGCCGGCCTCGTGTTCCTGCAGCCGATCTTCGTGTTCTTCCACGCCAATTCAAACCTGCCGAACCTGTTCGGAGCCATCACGGGTGCGGCGGTGGTGATCGCAACCGAACAAGCGCTGCGCGCGGGAACCACCCGGCACCGCCTGGGGTGGTGCGCGCTCGTGCTGCTGGGGTTTCATGGCCTGCTGGCCGCGTACCCCGAGATGGCTCCATTCACGCTGCTGCCCGCGGGCCTGCTTTGGCTGCGGCCCTGGTTGGCGCGCCGGTGGCAGGTGGTCCGCGCCAACGGCAGCCTTGTGGCCGCCGCCTTCGCCGCCGGTGCCGCGATCGATCCCGCCATCACGATCCGGGCCTGGCGGGGCTTCACCTATTCCTTCCGCACGGCGCGCACCGATGACATCTTCAGCAACCTGTTCGAACCGCTCAACGCCGCGCAATATGTCCCCGGCTTTGCCACGCTCTCGATTCCCGCCGCGGAGCACCTGGGCTGGGTGCTGGGCGCGGTGCTGACGATCATGCTCGTGGCCGCCGCGCTGGCCGGCTGGGCCCGGGCGCGCGACCGGATCGGCGTCCTGTGCATGCTGACCGGCAGCGCCCTCCTGGTCGTCTACACGCTGCTCACCGGCTTCAAGTACGGCTGGCAGAAATCCGTCCAATTCGGGGGCATCTTTGTGGCCGCCAGCCTGACCGCCCCGCTGCTCGAGGCCCTGTTTGAGGAATGGCGGCGCACGGACTGGCGACGCCGCGCCGCCGGCGCCTGCCTGGCCGGCATCGTCGCCTTCTTTGTGGCGGGCACACTGGTGAACTTCGGGGAGATTCACCTGTGGCGCCAGCAGAAGGGCCTTTCGCGCGACTGGTTCGCGCTGCGCCGACTCTCGGATTCCACCCTGCGCGAGCAGCCGGTGCTGGTGGAAGCGGCCAGCTTCCGCATGCCGTTCTTCCACACGATGTGGAGCGCCTACTTCCTGTCCTCCAGCCGAATCTATTTCGCCAGGCGCGGTGGCGAGGGCGGCGGTTACCTGCGCCTCGGCGTCCACGACGAATCGTTCATCCCGGGCGGGCGGCCGGCCGCCCTCCTGGTCGGGCGCCGCTGGTCCGAGTGCTTCGATGCCAACTCGCCCCGCCTGCTCGAGGGCCGGGAATATGTCCTGCTGCGCGACGCCAACCGCGTGACGAAACTCGAGGGCGTCTATCCCACGAATGGTTACCCCGACCACGCCTCCCGCCATTTCAGCATCGAGGTTACGCCCCATTCCCCGTCCCGCCTGCGCCTGACGATTGCGCCGTACAAGGCAAAGCTCTGGCCGCAAGCCACGTGGCGGATCACCCATCGCTCCGCGGCCGGTGAATCCAGCCACGAGCTGGCCGGACCACCTCCCTGGCAGATCGACGTGGCGCTGGCTCCCGGCCGGTCGCAAACCGTCGAGTGCGAAGTGGTGGGCGCGGCCGACACCAGCCAGCCCTGGCCCTTCGCCGTGCGCCAGGTCACCATCGAATCAATCCCGTGACCCGCGTGCCCCCACCCTGGCAATTTGCCGTGCCCCTGCAGGCGCACCCGGTCAACGGGCTCGAATTCGCCACGGTTCCCCCCGTCGGCAACCATGAAGTGCTGCCTTTCTCCATCAAGAAGCTCGCGATCGAATCCGCGCGATGAGTTCCCCACCCTTCCTCTTCGACGCCTCCCACACCAGCCACACGTCGGCCCAGACCGGCATCCAGCGGGTCTGCCGCGCCTTGTTCGAGGAACTCAACGCGCAGGGCCGCGCGGTGCCCATCTGCTATGATCCGCATCTGATCGGCTGGCGACCGCTGGCGACCGCGGAACTCGCCGTCCTGCGCGATCGCAGCGGCGGTGCTGGCAAATCGCGCGGCGCGAAGTGGACCGTGGGGCAGAAACTGTCCGGCGCCTCCCGTCGGTGGCTCGGTCGCAAGCCCGTCCTCCCGGCCGCGGGCGGCCTGATCTGCCCCGAGTTGTTCTCCGCCAAGGTCGGGTCGCGCCTGCCGGAACTGCTCGCCGCGGTATCCGGACCGCGGGTCGCGGTCTTCTACGACGCCATCGCGCTGAAATTTCCCGAACTAACCCCCTCCGGCACCGTGGCGCGTTTTCCCGCCTACCTGCGGGAGTTGCTTCTTTTCGACGGCGTGGCCGCGATATCGGAGGATTCCGCCGCGAGCTTGCGCGATTATTGGCGGTGGCTTGGGGTCGTCGACCCGCCGCGGGTCGACGCGATTCCGCTCGGCGTGGAACGCCCTCCCGGCGTCGCATCCGAGCCGGCCGTGATGCCCGCCCTGCCGCGCCTGCTTTGCGTGTGCACCATCGAAGGCCGCAAGAATCACCTCGCGCTGCTCGACGCCTGCGAGGCCCTCTGGGCCGAAGGCCTGCAGTTTGAATTGCAACTGGTGGGCATGGCTCGCGCCGACACCGCGGGTCCCGCGCTCGCCCGGATCCGGGCCCTGCAACAAGCCGGGCGGCCGCTGCTGTTCAAGGGGTCGGTACCCGATGCGGATCTCCAGTCCGCTTACCGCGCCTGCAGCTTCACGGTCTACCCCTCGCTCATCGAAGGCTTCGGTATGCCGGTGTTGGAAAGCCTGCACTACGGCAAGCCCTGCGTCTGTTCCGGCCACGGCGCCCTCGGCGAATCCGCGCACGGCGGCGGTTGCGTGCCGCTCGACACGGTCGACGCCGCCAGCCTGCCCGTGGCCTTGCGCCGGCTCCTCACGCACCCGGCCGAACTCGCCCGCCTGGCTGAAGCAGCGCGCATCAGGCATATCAAGACGTGGCCGGAGTATGCCGCGGAGTTCACCGCGTGGATGGCTGGACTGCCGCGTCGCGAATAAACCGCCGACACGTTCCCTTACAGGTTCGGCGCTGGCGCTGACCTCAAGCGCGACGTGGTTGCCGCCGGCGAGCCTGCAAAAAAAATGCCGTTTCAGAAACGCCCGCCGGCTTAAGGGTTGCCAGCCACTCGCCGGTGGCCCTTAGTCGGCGCACCCTAGACATGGCCCTGTCCCTTTTTACCAAGAACAAGAAAGCGATCGTGGATCGCGCGCAGGAGGACTACGCGACCAAGATGCGGCTTAAGTACAAGCCCTACTACCACGCCATGGAGGCACAGCTGGGCACCCGCATCCGGTTGGACGGCCGCGACATGGTCATGCTTTCCAGCAATGACTATCTGGGTCTCTCGTTCCACCCCAAGGTCATCGAGGCTTGCGGGGCCGCCGCCAAGGTCTGGGGCACGAGCACGACGGGCGCCCGGATCTCCAACGGCTCCCGCGCCTATCACCTGGCGCTGGAGGAAAAGCTCGCCGCGTTCCTCGGCCGCGAGGCCTGTCATGTCAGCGTGGCCGGATATATTTCGTGCTGTTCCGCGGTCGCATCGTATGCCCAGAAGGGCGACGTCATCCTCGCCGACAAGAACATCCATTCCTGCCTCGTGGACGCCACGCGGCTGTCGATGGCCACGGTCGAGCGGTTCAGCCACAACAACCCGGAAGACTTGCGCCAGGTGCTGAAAAGCCTCGCGCACAGCACGCCCAAAATGCTCGTGGTCGAGGGAGTGTATTCGATGGAAGGCCACATCTGCCGCCTCCCGGAGCTGGCGCAGATCAGCGAGGAACACGGCTGCTTCATGGTCCTCGACGACGCCCACGGCTTCGGCGTGCTCGGCCGGCAAGGCCGGGGAACGGTTGATCATTTCCGGCTCAACGAGCAGGTCGACATCGTCTGCGGATCGCTGTCCAAGTCCCTCGCGAGCACCGGCGGCTTCGTCGCCGGCTCGCGGGCCTTGATCGAGTACCTGCGCACGAACTCGAAGCAGACCCTCTTCAGCGCGGCCATCAGCCCGGCCATGGCCGCCGCGGCTTCCACCTCGCTCGACCTGATGCAAAGCGAGCCGCAGCACCTCGAACGCCTGTGGAAAAACACCAAGCGTTACCGCGACATGCTCAAGGGCCTCGGCCTCGACATCTGGGGCAGCGAAACCCCCGCCGTGCCGATCGTCCTTGGCTCGAAGGAGCTGGTCTACCGCTTCTGGAACGCGCTGCTCGAAAAGGGCGTGTTCACCGTGATGTCCATCGCCCCCGCCGTGCCGCCCGGCAAGGACCTCATCCGCACGGCCGTCTCCGCCCTGCACAGCGACGAGGACCTCGAGAAGATCGCCAAGGCGATGGCGTACGCAGTGAAGCAGATGTGAGCGACGGCGCCGCGCCATGCCCATGGTGATGAGGCCGAGCTTGGGTGTCTTCCAAATCCGATTGGGGCGAATTCTCGAATTCTCCGCCCGTCGCCTATCGACCTGCTCGAGGCCCTGAGTTGAATGGCGCTAAGCCGGAACGATTCAGTTGGGGCCGACTTCCAGAGGGAAATCAACGACCACCAAATGGTGGAGCGCGTTGCTCCCCAACGCGCTGAGGACGTCCGCTGCGAAGAAAGCGCCTTGGGGTCAAGTCGCTCCACCTACTGGTAGTG
>DASZPS010000098.1:0-16697 GCA_035549955.1 Lacunisphaera sp.
TGGTGGGCGTCGGTTTCCACACCGACGCCAGGTTCGCACGCCTCGTGAGTCCTTGTCGTCGATATGGAAATCGACGACCACCTTTCGGTCGGTTCGCTACCGAGCGAAACGGCGCTTCAATTGCATGATCCCGGCTCAGGCGCCGGACCTTGGCGGCCACTTCCAACCGCGCAGCGCGAAGTATTTCTCACGTGGCTCGGCGGTCCAGCCGTTGATGCCCTGGCGCGGCAGCCACCAGCCGTGGAGCAACAGTACGAGCGCAAACATGACACCCAGCATCGCGAAGAACCATGGCCGGCCTGCGGTCGCGGAAATGAGGACGGAAACCGCACAGAACATCACGAGCTTGCCGATCCGCCGCCATTTCGGCGTTTGCTCCTCCCAACGGCCCATGACGATGTTGCCCACGGCCGTGATCGCGCAGATCACGGCGACTTCGAACCAATAGGGCCCATTCATTGCGCCTCAACCTCCGCCCGACTTCCCGGCGCTCACCACCAGGAGGGGAATCGTCGTGTTGTGTCGCACCTTGTCGATCGTGCTGCCATGAATGATGTCGCCGATGAGCTTGTGCCCGTGTGATGCCAGGGCAATCAGGTCGCAGCCCGAGCTGTTCGCAATCTTGACGATCTCGGTCGGCGGATTCCCCAGGGCCAGCAGGGTGTCGACCTGCAGGCCGCCGAGCCGCACGCGCTGCGCGGTGGCTTCCAGGTAGTCGCTGTCGGCCCGCATCTCGTCCGATTCGGCCAGCTTGAGCTGCTCGAAATTGCGCGCGGCCCAGCCATCGGCGACATGGAGCAGCAGCAACTCGGCGCCCACCTGCCTGGCGAGCGTCGTGATGTGAGGCAGCAGCCGCTCGTCAGCGGCACCATTTTCCAAGGCAACGAGGATTTTCTTATACATGGTCAGCCTCCGGTGATCCCGGCGATGTCGAGGAGCAACTTCACGTTCAGTCCGATGATAACGAGGGTGATCGTCCAGCCAACCAGTTTTATCCACAGCGGGTTGACGAATTCGCCCATCTTGGCCCGCTCGCCTGTGAACCGCATGAGCGGCCAGCAGGCAAAGCCCAGCTGCATACTGAGGCACACCTGGCTGGCCACGAGGAGTTGGGTGGACTTTTCCTCCCCGTAGACGCCGATCACCACCACGGCGGGCACGATCGCAATGGCGCGGGTGATCAGCCGCCGCAACCACGGCCGCAGGCGGATGTTGAGGAAGCCCTCCATCACGATCTGGCCGGCCAGCGTGCCGGTCAGGGTCGAATTCTGGCCCGACGCGAGCAGTGCGACCGCGAAGAGAATGCCGGCGAAGGTAACCCCCAGCACGCCGTCAAGGAGATGGTAGGCGTCCTGGATGGCAGCCACGTCACTGTGGCCGGTCCCATGGAACGCCGCGGCGGAGAGCACGAGGATGGCGCCGTTGATGAACAGCGCAAACATGAGCGCAAACGTCGAGTCGATCGTCGCGAACTTGATCGCCTCACGCTTGCCGCCCGCGTTCTGTTCGTATTGCCGGGTCTGCACGATCGAGGAGTGGAGGTAGAGGTTGTGGGGCATCACCGTGGCCCCGAGGATGCCAATCGCCACGTAAAGCATGGCGGGGTTGCGGACGATTTCCACGGTGGGCAGGAATCCCCCCAGCACGCCGCCCACGTCAGGCCGGGCAAGATAGAGCTCGATCGCAAAACAGGTGCCGATGGTCAGCATGAGCGTGATCACGACCGCCTCGAGCCAGCGAAAGCCCTTGTTCTGCAGGAGGAGCACGACCATCACGTCCACCGCGGTGATGACGCAGCCCCACACCAAGGGGATGCCGAACAGCAACTGCAGCGCGATGGCCGAACCGATCACCTCCGCGAGGTCGCAGGCGGCGATCGCTAGTTCGCACAGAATCCAGAGAAACCACACCACCGGCCGCGGATAGTGGTCGCGACATGCCTGCGCCAGGTCGCGCCCGGTGGCGATCCCCAGCTTTACGCACAAGTGCTGCAGCAGGATCGCCATCAGGTTGGAAATCAAGATGACCGACAGCAACGTGTAGCCGAATTGCGCACCGCCCGCGAGATCCGTGGCCCAGTTGCCCGGATCCATGTAGCCGACCGCGACCATGAAACCGGGACCGGAAAAAGCGAGGACCTTGCGCCAGAAGTTCGAGCCCTTCGGCACCAAGACCGAACGGTAAGACTCGGGCAGGCTGCGGGTCACGCGGGACGCGCGCCAGCCGGCATCGGGCGCGGATACGGTGGGGGTAGCTGGATCGTCCATGGGAATTTCTCAGAAGCGGCGGGAGAAGCCGACAAAGGGCTGGAAGTCGGGCGCAGCGCGGGTGAGCGCGAAATTGCAGCCGGCGTCGAGCTGGATGTCAGGGGATACGGCGTACGTTAGACCGACATCGAATTGGACCTGCCATTTGCAGCCGGGTGCCTTGCCCGTCACAGTGAACAGCTCGACATAGCCGCCCAGCCGGGCCGTCAGGTCATGGGCAAAAGTGATTGAGTTGACCCATTCCACGTCACGGCCGCCGGCGCCATCGTCCACCCATTCCACTTCGGTCATCATTGCCGAACCCCAGCCGGCGGGCAATTCATAGCCGAGGATCAACATCACGCCACCCTCGGTTTCGCCGTTGCGAACTCCCGAGGCGGACAGCGGCCACTTGACAAAAGGCATGATCGCACAAGCCGTCGACCCGCCGTCATTGCCCCAGAAATTAAACTTCAGGCGGGTGGTGACCTCGCCAAAGCCCGACGCCCGGGTGGTCAGGCCCGCCATGCGGTCCGTCACCCGCGAATTCACATAAGGATCGACCACCACCTGCACATCCATGCGGTCGGTCAGGCCGTACTTCAGGTCGATCGCGCCCACCGTAAGGTCGCGGGTCACCAGGTCCCCTCCCCCTGTCCGGTTGTGGTCCCGCGTGTAGTTCACCAGGTCGGTCTCGATTTGCCAGTGGCCGGCATCCACCGTCTGCGGACTTTCCGTCTGGTCGGGCCGGTCCGTCGACAGTTCGCGCAGTTCCGCCGCGCCGGCGGCGAGCGGGACGGCGAGGAGGCCAAGGACCGGGCGTAGAAAACGGTACACAGTGTAGCCTTTGCTACACTTTGGACTCGACTTGTCAAGGTCTTCCTTTCATGGCTGGTTGCCTGCCGTGAAGAAGTCCCCCCGCCCGGCCAAGACCTCCGTCCGACCCTCGGCCCTCCAGGCCGAGTCGCTGCAGCATACGCGCCGCGAACACGCGTCGGAAACGGCCGAGGACTATGTGGAGGCAATTGCCGACCTGTCCGCCTCCCAGGGCGAGGCCCGGGTGGTCGACCTGGCCCGGCGCCTGGGCGTTACCCATGTGACCGTCAATCGCACCCTGTCCCGGCTGCAACGCGAGGGGTATGTCACCGTCCAGCCCTACCGCGCGATCTTCCTGACCGATTCCGGCCGCCGCCTGGCCCAGGAGTGTCACCACCGCCATGGCATTGTCGTCGCTTTCCTGCGTTCGCTCGGGATCCCGGAGAAGGCCGCCGAAATCGACGCCGAAGGCATCGAGCACCATGTCAGCCCGGAAACCCTTGCCGCGTTTGCCCGGCAATTGAAAGCCGCCAAACCCTGAGCGGAGGCCTGAGCCGGGATCATGCAGTTGGTGGGCGTCGGTTTCCACACCGACGCCAGGTTCGCACGCCTCGTGAGTCCTTGTCGTCGATATGGAAATCGACGACCACCTTTCGGTCGGTTCGCTACCAAGCGAAACGGCGCTTCAATTGCGTGATTCCGGCTTAGGATACTCCGGCATTGCCAGGCGACGGAGCGCCCCGGATCGTCCTGCCGGTGAAAGTCACCGACCTTGCCTACAACCAGGCCCTCGGCATCCGGGCCGCACCCCCCGGAGCCCTGCACCTGCTGGAGTTGCCGTTCGGTCCGCTCGTGCGGAACCACCTCGGCACCGTGCATGCGGCCGCCCAATTCTCCCTGGCGGAGGCGGCCAGCGCCGAGTGCCTCCTGCGCAATTTCGGCCCTGCGGTCGGCGATGTTTTCGCCGTCGTCCGCGGCGTCGAAGTGAAATATCGGAAGCCCGGCACAAGCGATCTCCTCGCCTTCGGAACGCCCGATGCGCAAACCCGCGAACGATTGGGGTCGGAACTGGCCGGCCGCGGCCGGACCAATGCCGTGATCCTGATTGATCTCAAGGATCGTGCCGGCACGCTCACCTTTCATGGCAAGTTTGAGTGGTTCCTCTCCCGCGTTCCCCCGCCCCAGATCTAGTCCGCACCAGCGCGGATGGCTCCTGCTTGTCTGGAGCTTGGTCACTCTGGCCGCCCGGGCGGAAATGCCCGCCTATTTGCGGTCGGCGCTGGATAATTTCAACCCCGGCGTCCCCGCCGGTTGGGCCTGCACGATTACCACCACCCGCAATGGCCTGACCATCGTCGAGCGCTTCGATCCCGCCCGCCCGGCGGAGGCACAATGGTCCCTCCTGCAATATCAGGGACGGTCGCCCACCGCCGAGGAAACGGGTAAGTACGCGAGCTCCCGCATGCCGGGGATCTCCGTCGGTCCCCAGTCGAACTTTCAAAAAGGCGACATCGAGCCCGGCAGCCTCACCCTCGTCCAAGAAACCGCCGACCGGGCTGAATTCAAAGGGGCCTTTCGGGAGGAAGCCAGTGGTGCGGACAAAATGCTGGCTCATTTGGTCCTTCATCTCACCGTTCGAAAGCAGAACCCTTTCATAGAAAAATACAGCCTCACCTTGACTGCCCCTTACAATCCGGTGCTAGGTGTAAAAATGGACGAGTTGAACGTGGAAGCCACCTATCAACCTCCCGGAAATGACCGACCTGCACTCCCTTCCACTCATTCATCCAAGTTTAAGGGGCGGGTCCTCCTGATTTCCAATGAAGAGGATCTTAGGGTCACCTTCAGCGACTTTGCCCGTCGTCCTTAGTCTGCTATCTCGTTGACTTTGCGCCATAATGCGCAGGCTTAGGGGCAGTCTCTTCCCTTGTGAAAAGCCTCTCGTTCCGCTGGCAGCTAACGCTGTTCATCCTGATGATTTGCGGTGTGACCCTATCACTCGCACTCGTCGGGCTTTACCTGAACGACCGACGCCAGTTTAACATCGAGATTCAGTCCCGCCTGGAAAAAACCCAGTTCCTCCTGGTGGGCTATTTGGCCCCTCTGCTTGAGCAGAACCCCGAGGCCATCGATTTGCAACTTCGCACCCTGGGCTCGGATTCACAAGTGGTGGCAGCCGCGGTTTACACCCCCGACGGCAAAAAACTCCTGGGACGTTATGTCCGCGAAGGCGCCCACGAAATCATCCCCCCACCCCCCTCGGGCCTGCCCAAACTTTTCGACAGCCACCGTTACGTGGCATGGACCCCGATCACGGTCGCCGGCAACCACACGCTTGGCCTGCTGTACCTCAAAGCCGAGGAAAGTGAGGCGGACAAGGAACGCCTCGGCAACCTCCTTCGCCTTGCCCTCATCATTTTCGGCGGCGCCGCCTTCCTCGCCATCGCCGTGGCGGCCCGTCTCGGCGGCCGTTTCACCCAGCCAATAACCGAACTGGCCCATGTCGCCACTTCCGTGCAGCGCACCCACGACTACAACCAGCGCGTCGAAAGCGTGGCCAGCGGCGAAGTCGGGGAGTTGATCGATTCGTTCAACGCGATGCTCGAGACGATCCAGACCAAGACCGACGAACTGGATCAGGCCCGCGTCACCGCCGAAGGGGCCAAGGAACAGCTCGAGGAGGCGAACCGCACCCTCGAGGCCCGGGTCGAGGACCGCACCAAACTCCTCGCCAAGGCCGTCAAGGACGCGGAGGAAGCCAGCAAGGCCAAGAGCAGCTTCCTCGCGAAGATGAGCCATGAGCTCCGCACCCCGCTCAACGCCATCATCGGCTACAGCGAAATCATGAAGGAAGACGCCGAGGACGACGGCGATGCCCGCCGCGCCGAGGACCTCGACAAGGTGCTCAACGCCGCCCGCCACCTGCTCGGCCTGATCAACGACGTGCTCGACATCTCCAAGATCGAGGCGGGCAAGATGGAACTTTATCTCGAGACGTTCGATGTCAGCAAGACCGTCACCGAGGTCATCGCCACCGCCTCGCCGCTGATCGCCAAGAAGGGCAACACCCTCGCCCTGGATTGCCCCACCAACATCGGCGCGATGCACGCGGACGCGACCAAGCTGCGCCAGATGCTCCTCAACCTGATGAGCAACGCCAGCAAGTTCACCGAGAAGGGCACCATCACCCTCAAGGTTTCCAAGCTGGCCGACGGCGAATCGATCGAGTTTGCGGTTTCCGACACGGGCATCGGCATGACCCCCGAGCAGCTCACGCGCCTTTTCCAAGCCTTCAGCCAGGCCGATGCATCGACCACCAGCAAGTACGGCGGCACCGGGCTGGGCCTCGCGATCTCGAAGCAATTCGCGCAGATGATGCACGGCGATATCACCGTCACCAGCACGGCGGGCGCCGGTTCCACCTTCACCATTCGCCTGCCGATCACGGTTGAAACCAAGAAACCCAAGGTGGTTAACACCTCCACCCAGCGCCTCACCCGCTCGCCTTTCCCGACCGAGAAGCGGCCCAAGATCCTCGTCATCGACGACGACAAGGACATCCGCGTCCTCATCACCGAAATCCTCGACCAGAGCGGCTACGAAGTCTTCACCGCCGCCTCCGGCCAGCAGGGCCTCGAGCTGGCCGCCCAGATGGTGCCCAACCTCATCATCCTCGACCTGATGATGCCGGGCATGGATGGCTGGACCGTCCTCACGAAACTCCAGCACAAGCCCGCCCTGGCCGATACTCCCGTCATCATCCTGAGTGGCGCCAGCGGCCTCGAAATGGCCATGTCGCTGGGCGCCGCCGCCGTGCTCTTCAAGCCCGTCGATGCCTACCAGCTCACCGCCGAGATCGCGACGCAGCTCGCCCCGCTGCCGCCGTCGTACGTTCTCCTGGTCGAGGACGATGCCGATTCCCGCACGCTGATCACGCGCCTCCTCGACACCGAGGGCTGGAACTCCCGCTCCGCCATCAACGGCAACGCCGCCCTGCGCATCCTCAAGCAATCCGCCCCGGCGTTCATCATCCTCGACCTCAAGATGGCCGGCATGAATGGCTTTGAGTTGCTCGAGGTCATCGGCAAGAATCCGGACTGGGCGAAGATCCCCGTGGTCATCGTCACCTCGATGGACCTGACTGCCGACATGCGCGATTATCTCACGCCACGAACCGTGGGCATCCTGTACAAGGGTCGCTTCAGCCGTGAAGACCTGCTCGGCATCATCCGGCCGGTCGTCCAGCAAGCCACCCTTTCCGCCACCTCCTGATCAACCCCGATTCCTTTTCCCATGCCCAAGATCCTGCTCGTTGAAGACAATGAAATGAACCGTGACATGCTCACGCGCCGCCTCGAAAAACGCGGCTATGCCATCTCGATCGCAGTCGATGGCGGCGAGGGTGTCGCCAAGGCCAAGGCCGAGGTGCCCGACCTGATTCTCATGGACATGTCGCTGCCCGTGCTCGACGGCTGGGACGCCACCAAACAGGTCAAGGCCGACCCCACCACCCGGCACATCCCGATCATTGCCCTCACCGCCCACGCGATGGAGGGCGACCGGCAGAAGGCCCTTGGCGCCGGTTGCGACGATTTTGACACCAAGCCGGTGGAATTGCCGCGCCTGCTCGCCAAGATCGAGGAACTCCTGAAGAAGTTCCCGCCCAAGCCCACGGCATGAGTGGCAGCCCTGCCAGTTCGTCCGGCCGCTCGACGCCGCCCGCCACCCTCGCCCCGCTGCTCAAGGCGCTCAAGACCCGCGACACCGAGGGTCTCTCCAAGCTGCGCCATGCCCTGCGGACGCCGCTGAACCAGATCATCGGCTATAGCGAGCTGCTCATGGAGACCGCCGCCGAGACGGGCACGACCTCGCTCATTCCCGAGCTCCGCCGCATCCACTCGGGCGGCGGGGAGCTGCTCGCGCTCATCAACGACGCGCTGGCCGCCTGGAAAATCGAGGCCGGCAAGGTCGACTTCGCCGCACTGCGCGAGGATCTGCGCAACCCCCTCGGCGGTGTTATCACGCTCACCAGCCAGAGCCTCGAACAGGCCCGCACGGCCAACCAGCCCGCGATCGCGAAGGACCTCGAGAAGATCCTGCTCGCCGCGCAAAACCTCCTCAGTCTCGCCGAGAATACCGCCACCGGCGAAAGCAGCACGCGTCCCCCGACCGAACCTGGTTCGGAGGATTCCAACAGCGCCATCGCCGCCCTCAACGCCCCGCCACCCGGGCTCGGTTCCGTCACGCCCCAGGACTTCAACATCTCCGTGTCGCCGATGCCCACGGCCCGCCTGCTCGCCGTGGACGACGACCCGATGAACCGTGACATGCTGCTCCGCCGCCTGGAGAAGCTGGGGTACGACGTCACGGAGGCCTCCACCGGCCGCGAGGCCCTGTCCAAGGTCAAGGACGGCAACTTCGACCTCATCCTCCTCGACATCCTGATGCCCGACCTCGACGGATTCCAGACGCTCGAGTTCATCAAGGCCGACCCGCACCACAAGCACATCCCGGTCATCATGCTGACGGCGCTCGATGACGTGGACAGCACCGTGCGCTGCATCGAGGCCGGCGCCGAGGACTGCGTGCCGAAGCCCTTCAGCCCGGTCATCCTCCGGGCCCGCATCACCGCCTCGCTCGAGAAAAAGCGGCTGCGCGACCAGGAACAGGCCTTCCTGGCCCAGCTCCAAATCGAGCGCACCAAGTCCGAGCGCTTGCTCCTCAACGTCCTCCCCAAGGCCATTGCCGAACGCCTCAAGGCCGGCCAGCGCACCATCGTCGACAGCTTCATCGACTCCACCGTCCTCTTCGCCGACATCGTCGGCTTCACCCGCATCGCCGCGAAGCAGTCGCCGCAGCGCACCGTCCAGCTGCTCAACGAAATCTTCTCCAGCTTCGACCGCATCGCCGAAAAACTCGAGTTGGAGAAGATCAAGACCATCGGCGACGCCTACATGATGGTCGGCGGCGTTCCTGTCATCCGCAATGACCACGCCGAAATCTGCGCCGCCGCCGCCTTTGAAATCCTCGACGCCGTGCGCGCCTTCAACCGGCGCCACCAGCTCGACTGGGGCATCCGCGTCGGCATGAACAGCGGGCCCGTCGTCGCCGGCATCATCGGCACCAAGAAATTCGCCTACGACCTCTGGGGGGACACCGTGAACATCGCCAGCCGCATGGAATCGCACGGCAAGCCCGGCCAGATCCAGGTTTCCGAGGTCACCAAGCAGCTCCTGGAGGCAAAGTACGATTTTGAGCCCATGGGCGTGATCGACATCAAGCATTCCTCGCCGATGCCGACCTACCTGCTGAAACGGAAGCCGGCGAAGTGATCCGCCGGACCGGCGCGGGGTGAAACAATGGCCTACCTGAAGACCGTTCTCACCTACCATCTTCCCTCCGAGGCGGAAGTGGACAAGGCGTTCCTCGAGTCACACGGCATGGCGGTCTGCCTCCTGAACGGCAATACCTCACGCAACGAGCTTGGCGCGCCGTTCTTTATCCAGCTGCAGGTGGCGGACGAGGAACATGCCCGTGCGGTCGCATTGCTGCGCGAGGTCAACCCGGGACGATTCGGCTCCGCGTCGGTCGTCAACGAACTGGACCGCGCAATCAAGCGCACCATCGGCCTCTTCGTGCTCGGTGCGGGCGCAGCGGCAATTCTGGGTTACGTCGCGGCGCCAGCGCCGGTGCGCCAGCCGGATTTGCCCTACTACATGGCTACCCCGGATCTCCGACCCCTCGCCGCCTTCTTCACCGGCATCCTGGGAGGCTGCCTCGCCGTCTGGCTGGGGCGGAAGCGAACCTCGCCCCAATCACCACCCGCTGTTCCGTAACCCATGAAATTTCTCCCCAGTTTCTTCACCATCGTGGCCGCATCGGCAGGTTACATGCCCGCCCAGGAAGCAATACGCCCGGCGATCGCGTCAGAGTCTGGCAACCCGGTGGTTGTCCAGGCGGAGTTCGTCGCGAAGCCGAATGACTACTATTCCCAGAACATGGTGGTCGAACCTTACGCCCTGAAAGTCGTGGCGGTAAATGGACGGGCGCTGGAACAACCCGTCCTGATGGAGTACAATCTCCATTTGCAGGGCAAGGAACGGGCCCGCATCGAGCGCCGCGGCAGCGTCGCCACCTTCGAAGCCTACGAATCACTCTACCAGCCCGGGATTGCGACCCCTTGGTTGGCGGATGGACAACAAGGCCGGGCGTTTGCCTTGGTCCACGTGCTCCACATTCGCCCGCTCCGGAAGAAGGGCTGATCGTCGAACGATCCTGCTGAGCTTCGCGATGCATCCCCTTCGATTCCAGGCCGGGATCAAGCTCCGCGGCATCAATCCGTACGTTCTCGTCAGCCGGGCGCGCGCCAGCGCAATCAAACCTGGCTGGCGCAAACCAATCCCGGTGCGCGTAAGGATCAACGGCCGTCCGAGTGTTCCCTGGCGAATCAACCTGATGCCGGTCGGAAACGGGAGCTTCTACCTCTATCTTCACGGCGACGTTCGCAAGGCGTCCAACACCAAGGTCGGCGACAAGGTAATCGTCGAGATCGCGTTTGACCCCGCTTACCGCAGCGGGCCCAGGCCCCTGCCCGCCTGGTTTCGCGCAGCCTTGAAGCGCAACCCAACCGCCCGGGCGGGCTGGCAAACCCTCACGCCCAGCCGGCAAAAGGAAATCCTCCGCTACCTCACGTCGTTGAAATCCCCCGCCGCACGCGCGCGCAATGTCGCGAAGGCCCTGCGCGTGCTTTCCGGGACGAGGGAACGCTATATGGCCCGCTCCTGGCGCGACGGCGCCTGACTCGGTCAGCCGCATTTTCCCTCCGGGTGATGTGCGCCGGTACGGCAACAACCTGAAGACCCTGGCCGTCAGGCGGCGTGGGGCCCGACTACTTCACCGGCGTGACCTGCAGCGTCGTGAACAAGGCCCGGTGGTCGCTGGCGTCCGTCGTCCCGGCGCCGTCCCAAATCCTCGCGCGGCCGCCGGCAACCAGCGGCTTCAGGCCGGGCGAAACCATCAGGTAATCGATCCGGCTGTAGAGGTCCTCCCGCCGGAAATAGTGCGTCCAGGTGTCGCCGCGTGAGTCGGTGGCGCTGAGCAACTCCCCGATGTCCGTCTCACCGCGCTTGAGGAGCGCGCGCACTGGCCGGGTGGTGCGCGTGTCATTCCAGTCGCCGCACACGATGAACTTCGCTTTCCTCGGGTCCGGGTAACGCGACAACACCAGGTCGCGCGCCGCCTCTGCTTCCGCCGCGCGGCGGATTCCGCTCTCGGGATCGTCCTTCCGCTCGGTGAACTTGCTCTTGAGGTGGACCACGAAGAGCGAGATGTCGCCCTCCTGTGTGGCGAAGATCACCTCGAGCACTCCCCGCTTCACGACGTCGGCCTCGCCGAAATACATGATCGGCACGTGGGCGTGGCGCCTGACTTCCTTGAACGGCACCTTGGAGAGCACAGCGACGTGCCGGTCGGGATCCGCCGCCTCCAGCACGACCGTGTGCGGGAAATCCTGTCCCACCTGCTTCAATTCGCGCTGGAACTCCGCCAGGTACTCCGGCTTCCCCATCTCGCAAACTGCCAGGATGTCGGGCGCGATGCCGGCCACCACCTGCTGCAGCGCCGCCTTCTCCTTTTCGGGCTTCGGATACGCCTGCCGATACACGCCTTCCACCATCCGGTCGGCGATCGTGTAGTTCTCAACGTTGTACGTCGCGACCGTCAGCGCCGCCGGGACCACCGCGACAGCGAACAGGCCCAGCCAGATCGCCAAACCAAACCGGACCGAATTAACCACCGCACACCCGGAACACACAGAAACTTGGCCGGAGACCTTCTTCTGTGTGTTCCGTATATTCCGTGGTTTCATCCTTCAAGTGCCCAGGGCTCGCTCGCGTTCGACCAAGGTCGGATGCGAGTAATACACCGCGCTGTACAGCGGGTGTGGCGTGAGGTTGGAGAGGTTCTTCTGGGACAATTTGCGCAGCGCCCCCGACAAAGGCGCGGGTCCGCCCATGGCCTCGCGGGCGAAGGCATCCGCCTCGTATTCGTGTTTCCGCGACACCCAGTTGCCGATGGGCGAGAACCAGAAAGTCACCAGCCCGCCCAGCAGGCCGAACAGCAGGAAAGTCGGCGCGGTTGCGCCCGCGGGCAACCCGAACGCGCTGTTAAACCAAGGTGCCTGCGTCAGCCAGGCGATCGCGGCAAACGCCCCGATTTGCAGCAGCGCCATCGTCACCAACCGCTGCGGGATGTGTCCGCGCCGGTAGTGTCCGATCTCGTGCGCCAGCACCGCCTCCAGCTCATCCTGCGCCAGCTGGGACATCAGGGTGTCGAAAAGCACGATCCGGCGGAACCGGCCGAAGCCAGTGAAGAAAGCATTCGAATGCGCGGAACGCTTGGAGCCGTCCATCACTTCGATCGTCTGGGCCTTGAAGCCGGTGCGATCGGAAAGCTCCAGCAGTCGCCGGCGCATCTCGCCCTCCTCAAGCGGCGTGAGCTTGTTGAAGAGCGGCAGGATCAACTTCGGATAAAGCACCAGCATCAGCAGCTGGAAGCCAAAGAGCAAAAAGAAGCCCCATACCCACCACCATTGCCCGACCCAGCCGACCAGCGCGAGCAGCGCCCACGCCAGCGGGAAACCGATCGCGAGCCCCAGCAGCGTGGACTTGAGCTGGTCACTGATCCAAAGCCGCAGCGTGCTTTGGTTGAATCCAAACCGGGCCTCGAGGCGGAATTGCGACCACCACGCCAGGGGCAGGCCCGGCAGGCCCAACAAGATCATGGTCGCGACCAGAAACAGCGCCCCGCTCCACGCCGCCCCCGGCGCCAGCGCGTCGAATTTCGCCCACAACCAGGGCAACAACCCGCTGAAGACGACCACCGCGAGGACGATAGCCTCGTAAACCAGCTCGAGCGAGCCGAACCGGCTCTTCGCGAGCGTGTAGTCGCCGGCCTTGGCAAAGGTCGGCTGATCCATCACCCCTGCGAGGGCTGGCGGGACGCCGCCGGAACGCCGCCGCACCTCCCCGCGGTTCAGGGCTTCGAGTCCCAGCTGGGCCCCGAGGCGGGCAACCATGAGTCCAATGACCGTGAGGGGTAGCCAATGCATGACCGCACAACACAGACCACTTTGCCGCCGCCTGCCAGCATGAATAAGGGGTGAACGGACGATGAAGATCATGAGAAATGACTGATGGAACCGATTGGCGCCCCGGTTCTTCCACATTTGTTTTGCGTCACCGCTGGCGTCCGCTCCAACGACCGTCAGCGGTCAAAGATTTATTGAAATCACTCGTCCCGAACACACAGTAACCTCGTGGATTCAGACAAGACCGCCAAGCTCAGCTTCGAGGCCGCCCTTACCAAACTCGAAGCCATCGTTGATTCGATGGAACAGGGTGAAGTGCCGCTCGCCGAACTGCTGGCCCGCTATGAGGAGGGCAGCAAGCTCCTTAAGCTCTGCGAAGCCCGCCTGAAGGACGCCGAGCTCAAGATCGAGCGACTGAAGAAGTCCAAGGATGGCGTCGCGCTCGAGCCGTTTGAGGCCACCCGCGCGGAATAGCCGCCGGCGCTTGTTCGTTCTCTGATGAATCCAACTCCGTCCGCTACTTCCCTCCTCTCGCGCATCGCCGGTCCGGCCGACGTCAAGGCCCTCGCCGCCGCCCAGCTGCCCCAGCTCGCGCAGGAAATTCGCGACGAGTTGATCGAGGTCACCTCGCGCAACGGCGGCCATATCGGTCCCAACCTGGGCGTGGTCGAGCTGACCATCGCGCTGCACCGCGTTTTCAACTCCCCGGAGGACCAATTTGTCTTCGACGTCGCGCACCAGGGGTATGTGCACAAGCTGCTCACCGGCCGTGGGGGCGAATTCTTCGCCAAGCTCCGCAAGACGGGCGGCGCCTCCGGCTTCCTGGCGCGCAACGAGAGCCCGCATGACGCCTTCGGCGCGGGCCATGCCGGCACCGCCCTCTCTGCCGCGCTGGGCATGGCCACGGCCCGCGACTTGCGCGGCTCCCCCGAGCACGTCGTCGCCATTTGCGGCGACGCCGCGTTCACCTGCGGCGTGACCCTCGAGGCGTTGAACAACGTCGTCAGTTCCACCAAGCGCCTCATCGTCATCCTCAACGACAACGAGTGGTCCATCGC
Source organism: Lacunisphaera sp. (assembly GCA_035549955.1). Classification (GTDB taxonomy): domain Bacteria; phylum Verrucomicrobiota; class Verrucomicrobiia; order Opitutales; family Opitutaceae; genus Lacunisphaera. The sequence continues at coordinate 14,208 of DASZPS010000098.1, forward strand.
CAAGAACGTCGGCGCCATCGCCGGCTACCTGAACCGGCTCAGCACCAGCCGCACCTACAACAAGCTGCACCACGACATCGAGGGCTTCTTCAAGAGCTTCCCCAGCGGCGTCGAGATGAACCGCGTCTACAACAAGTGGAAGCGCGAGACGAAGGACTTCTTCGTCGAGTCGTCCCTCTTTGAGAAGTTCGGGCTGCGTTACCTCGGCCCGGTCGACGGCCACAACCTCGACGGCCTGGTCAAGAACCTCGAGTTTGCGAAGCACTGCGACGTTCCGGTTCTCATCCATGTCCTCACCAAGAAGGGCAAGGGACTCGATGCCGCCGTCGCCCATCCCGAAAAATTCCATGGGGCCAGCCCCTACGACCCGGACAGCGGCGAGAGCGTGCGGCCCATTCCCGGCACGCCGCCGAACTACCAGGATGTCTTTGGCGCCGCCCTGGCTCGTTTTGCCCGGGGCAACCCCAAGGTGCTCGGCATCACCGGCGCCATGCCGGCCGGGACCGGCCTGTCACTCCTGGCCAAGGAGCTGCCGGCGCAATTCTTCGATGTCGGCATCGCCGAGGAACACGCGGTGCTCTTCGCCGCCGGCCTCGCTACGAAGGAGTTTCGCCCGGTCGTTGCCATCTATTCGACCTTCCTCCAGCGCGCCTACGACCAGATCATCCATGATGTCTGCCTGCAGAATCTGCCGGTCACATTCTGCATGGATCGCGCCGGGTTGTCGGCGAACGACGGTCCCACGCACCACGGGCTTTTCGACCTCAGCTACCTTCGCTGCGTGCCGCAGGCCAGCGTGATGCAACCCAAGGACGAGGACGAACTGGTCGACATGCTCCACACCAGCCTGCACCTGCCCGGACCGGGTTTCATTCGTTATCCCCGCGGCGCCGGCACTGGCGTGGCAGTCAAGCCCGAGCCGGTGCTCCTCCCGATCGGCCAGGCCGAGGTGCTCAAAGTCGGCACGCAAATCATCATCTGGGCGCTTGGCCCGATGGTATCCGAGGCGCTCAAACTGGCCCAGCGCCTGGAGCGCGAGGAACAGCTCTCGGTGGGCGTCGTGAATGCGCGTTTCGTCAAACCGCTCGACCACAACCTCCTGCTCAGCCAGGCCACGGTCGTGCCGCTCATCGTCACAATGGAGGATCACGTGATCGCCGGGGGCTTTGGCAGCGCGGTCCTGGAAACCTTGCAGGACGCCCATTGCACCACGCCGGTCGAACGCATCGGCTGGCCTGACACCTTTGTCGAGCATGGCAACAGCGTGGATTTGCTCCGTGCCGCACACGGCCTCTCGCCCGAAGACATTGCCCGCAAGGTCATCGCCCGCTGGCGCGCGCTGCCGGCGGTGAAGCCGGCCGTGGATGTACGGTGACCAGGTGGAACGCGCTGACGCCAGCGCGTTCAAGCGGTCTGGAGTCTAGAGCGGTTTAAATTGAGTTGTAACCGCTCGGAAGGGTGGAGCGCGTTGCTCCCCAACGCGCTAAGGACGTCCGCTGCGTGCAAAGCGCTCTGGGGAGAGCAGGTCGCTCCACCATGAACTGCAAGATCCCGGCTGAGGTCAGGACGTTCCACCTCACTGACTGGCCATAGCTTTATTTGAAACGCTCTAACTCCACCCGACAAAAAAGCCGCGCATCGCCGCGCGGCTTGATCCCAAGGTGGTCGTCGATTTCCACATCGACGACAGCGCCGGCGTGGAAACCAGCGCCCACCTCATTCGCTCACTTCTTGGGCGTTTCCTTCTTCTCAATCTTGCCGCTGCCGTTGCACTTGGTGCAGTTGTTGCCGGCCTTGGCGGCCTCAATGCAACATTCGTGGGTGCAGGTTTCGCCTTTTTCGGCCGCCTTGGCGCAGCATTTGGCGGGCTTGGAAACGGGGGCATCCTCAGCCTGGACGGCCGCGGCAACAAAACCAGCAATGGCAAGGGCTAGGATCAAACGGAGGGATTTCATGGGTATTGTGGGGTTGAACGAACGATAACTAAGCCAGCATCACCGATTCTACAAGGCCAGCGTCTCGTCATAGAGCCTGTCTCGGACGCCCACTACCCCCGGTGATTCGTGACTTGCCCGGGGGCGCCCAACGCCTTTTAGTGCCGGCTCGTTCATTGCGGGCATAGTATATCGGTATTATGCGTGCTTCCCAAGCATGAGAGGAGGGTTCGACTCCCTCTGCCCGCACCAGCCTTCGCCAAGCAGACCGCAGGCGAAGAGGGCTGCACGAAAGATTCGGGTAGGGGCGCAGTCTTGATGCGCCCAATCCCGGCAAGCCGGGATTCCCCGGGCAACGAAGGGGCAGAACTTGCCCGGTCTTCTCACACGTAACCGGAAAGGATCGAGCAAGAGGGATTCCTCGCTTCGCGAAGAATGGGCGCAGCAAGGGCTAGGTGCCACACATCGCTGACACTTTAGGTGCCACACATCGCTGACAGATTGGTTGGGTGATCTGGCAAAGATCGGGGAGGGTTTGGGAGGGGCGTCAGCCCCT
>DASZPS010000099.1:0-90513 GCA_035549955.1 Lacunisphaera sp.
GAGCGCAAGCAGGAGCTGCGCGACGAAGCCGCCGCCGCGGCCAAGCCCACCATCGTTACCGCGGCCGACGCCCGCGTGGAAATCACCTCGGGCGACACGCAGCATTCCCTGCGGCTCCGCGGCCTCGTGCAGGCGGATTACCGCTGGTACGACGCGGCCAACGACCCGGCCGACTCGTTCCTGCTGCGCCGTGCCCGCCTGATCTTCGAGGGCAAGTTCAACAACATCTTCAGCTACGTGGTGCAGCCGGAACTCGCCGGCACCATCCAGATCCTCGACGCCTATGCGCAGGCCAACTTCAGCCCCGAGTTCGCGGTGCGCGCGGGCAAATTCAAGACCCCGGTCGGCCTCGAGCAGCTCCAGTCCGACGCGGTGGCGTTCTTCAACGAGCGCTCCGTGGCGACTGGGCTCACGCCCAATCGTGACGTCGGCCTGCAGATCCAGGGCGACATCCTGAACAAGACCGTCAATTACGCGGTGGCGGTCCTCAACGGTGTACCCGATGGCGCCAACAACGTCACGGGCGGGGTGGACTTTGACACCGACAAGACCTACGCGGCCCGCCTCTTCGCCACGCCCTTTGTCAACAATCGGGATTCGTTCTTGAACGGCCTGGGCATCGGCATCGGCGTCAGCTCCGGCGACTACGGCACGGTCAACGGCCGCACCGCCGGCTATCGCACCGACGGCCAGCAGACCTTCTTTACCTACCTGACCAACGCCACGACCGACGCCGACAACGTCAAAGCCGCAGGCAAGGGCCTGGTCTGGTCGCCGCAGGGTTACTTCTACCGCGGCCCGCTCGGCGTCCTTGGCGAATACGTCGTCTCCTCCTTCGATGTCCAGCGCGGTTCCCTTGGGGTGCGTGAGGTGCAGAACTTCGGTTACAACCTTTCCGTTGGCTACGTGCTGACCGGTGAGGACTCGACGTACCGTGGCGTCACGCCCAAGACCGTATTCAAGCCCTCGGCCGGCTCTTGGGGTGCATTTGAAGTCGTGGGCCGGGTTTCCGGCGTGGATGTCGACGACACCGTCTTCAACGGCGGAACCGCCGGCCGCCTCGCGAACCCGAACGTCAGTGCCACCAAGCTGACCGCCTATGGCCTCGGCTTGAACTGGTACCTGTCCCGCTCCGTCCGGGCCAACTTCAACTTCTTCCACAACGAGTTCGATCTCGCCCCGGGCGCCGCGCCCGCGCCCAACGCGCTCATCGCCGATGATGAAAACACATTCATCACCCGCCTCCAGGTCTCGTTCTAACCTCCAACCTCCTTTGTTTCCGCACATGAAACTGAAATCCCTTTTCCTCTCCGCGGCCGCGCTTGCGCTGGCTACGGGCGCCACCGCCAAGACCGTCGAGCTCCTCAACGTGTCCTACGACCCGACGCGCGAGCTCTACGTCGAGTACAACAAGGCCTTCGCCGCCCATTGGAAGGCGAAGACCGGCGACGACGTCACCGTCAAGCAATCGCACGGCGGTTCGGGCAAGCAGGCCCGTTCCGTCATCGACGGCCTGCAGGCCGATGTCGTCACCCTGGCCCTTGCCGGCGATATCGACTCGATCCATGAGGTCGCGCACTCAGTCCCAAAGGATTGGATCTCGCGCCTTCCGGACAACTCCTCTCCTTACACCAGCACCATCGTGTTCCTCGTTCGCAAGGGCAACCCGAAGCACATCAAGGACTGGGACGACCTGGCCAAGCCGGGCGTTTCCGTCATCACGCCCAACCCGAAGACTTCGGGAGGCGCCCGCTGGAATTACCTCGCCGCATGGGAATACGCCAAGCGCAAGCTTGGCAGCGACGAGAAGGCGAAGGACTTCATCCGCGCGCTCTACAAGAACGTGCCGGTGCTCGATTCCGGCGCGCGCGGATCCACGACGACGTTCGTGCAGCGCGGCATTGGCGACGTGTTCATCTCCTGGGAAAACGAGGCTTTCTTCGTGCTCAAGGAATTCGGCACCGCCAAGTTCGAGATCGTCGCCCCGTCGGTCAGCATCCTGGCCGAGCCGTCGGTCACGGTCGTCGACAAGGTCGTGAAGAAGAAGGGCACGGCGGACGTCGCCAAGGCCTACCTCGAGTACCTCTACTCCGACGAGGGCCAGGATATCGCCGCGCGCAACTTCTACCGCCCCCGCAACCCGGCCATCGCGGCGAAGTACCCGCAGAACTTCGCCAAGCTGGAGTTGTTCACCATCGACGCCGCCTTTGGCGGCTGGGCCAATGCGACGAAGGTGCACTTCGCCGACGGCGGCACCTTCGACGAGATCTACGCGAAGTAACGCGCGATAATCCCAACCATTCCGCCGCGCCGCGTCCGCTACCGGGCGACGGCGCGTACGCGCGACGCGGCGGTTTCAACCCGTGACCCAAATCATGAGCTCTTCCTCCTCCTCCCGTCGTGCGACGGTCGCCCGCGCCTCCGCGCCCGCCCCGTCGCTCTCGCTGTCGGCCGCCCTCGGCGATCAGCTTTCCACCCTCTACGGCCTGGCGCAGCGTTCCGAATATGTCTTCGGTTCACCGCTCGGACCCTTTACCCACACCGGCCAGCCGCATTACCTGCCGCGTTTTGTCTACTTCGGGCCGCACACGTCCGAGGAGTCGCCGCGCCTGGCGTTTCTGGCCGGACTCGACAGCCGCGACCTCCGGTCGACGCTGGCTCTGCTCAACCTGGTCGAGCAACTGGCGGTCACCCCGGACATTGGCCAGAGCCTGCACCTGGCGTTTTATCCGCTCGTCGACGTGCTGGGCCACCTGCAGCAGGCGCCGAGCCGCGACCTCACGGCGCAACGCTGGACGGCCCCTGCCGCGCCGGAGATCGACCTGCTGGCGAAGGATTCGCGGCTGCGGACCTACCATGCCTTCATCCGCGTCGAAACCGGCGCGCCGGACGACGCCATCACCCTGCGTCTGCGGGTCACGGGCGGGGCGGCGCCCAGTATCCCGTTGTTTTCATCCGACGACACGGAGCCGTTCGCGGCCCGCTGGGAAATCGAAGCCGGTCCCGCGCCCACCGCCGGTCCGCTTTCGCTCGGGGACGACCTGCCGTTCCGTCCGCTCGATCTCACGGTGCGCGTGCCGGGCGACTGGTCGCCGGGCTTGTACGCCGAGGCGGTCGCATCGATCCTGAAGCGCTTCATCGTCCGGTATCGGGGCTTCCTGGCTTACGGCCAGCACCTCTGACCCCATGAGCCTCGCCAATACCATCAAACCCGGTGAGCCGGTGTACCCGCACAAGCTGCGGCGGCTCTACTGGCCGTTCCTGGCGCTCGCGGAAGTTTGTCGTGAGGTGGTCGGCACGGTCGTCGGTTCGTTCGAATGGGAGCAGAAACGCTACACCATCCCGCGCTTCGTCTTCCTCGGGCCGCCGACCAACGTCCCGCCGCTCCGGCTGGGTATCTTCGCCTTGTTGCATGGCGATGAACCGGCTGGTGCCCTCGGTCTCGAGCGATTTCTCAACGGGCTGGTCAACGAGCCCGCGCTGGCGGCGGGTTACGAGCTGGCGATTTATCCGTTGTGCAATCCCACCGGCTACGAGGACGGCACCCGCCACAACCGCGCCGGCGCGGACCTCAACCGCGAGTTCTGGCGGAGTTCCGCCCAGCCTGAGGTAAAAATCCTCGAGGAGGAACTGCGCGGGGAGTCCTTCGACGGTATCATTGCCCTTCACGCCGACGACACCAGCGACGGTCTTTACGGCTACACGCAGGGCCGGGTGCTCACCGAGAACCTGCTGGCGCCCGCCTTGCGGGCTTCGTCGCATGTTATTCCGGTCAACCCGGGCGCGCTTATCGATGGCTTCGCCGGCCGGGAGGGCCTGATCCAGGAGTGTTACCCGGGCATCCTCGCGCCGCCACCGGAGAAGCGCCCCCAGCCGTTCGAAGTCATCTTCGAGACCGCGGCCCGGGCCCCGATGACACAACAAGTCGAAGCAATCGGTTGCGCTTTGCGCTCGGTTCTGGCTGAATACCGGCGATTTATCGCCCAAGGAGCCAACCTGTGAGCCAAGCCCTCGCCGTCAAACTACCGCTCTTCCGCCGTCGCGTTCTGCCCGGTTTTGGCCTGTCGCTGGGCTTCACGCTGACCTACCTAGGTTTGATCGTGCTGATCCCGCTGGCCGCCGCGTTCATCAAGAGCGCAGGACTGAGTGTCGGGGCTTTTTGGGAGACGGTGACGCAGCCCCGGGTGGTTGCCTCCTACAAGGTGAGCTTCGGCATTTCGCTGCTGGCCGCCCTCACCAATGCCGTGTTCGGCGGGATCCTCGCCTGGGTGCTGGTGCGCTACACGTTTCCCGGGCGGCGCATCGTGGACGCGCTGGTTGACCTGCCTTTCGCGCTGCCCACCGCGGTGGCCGGCATCGCCTTGGCGGCCATCTATTCGCCCAACGGCTGGGTGGGGCAGTGGCTCGAGCCGCTGTGGGCCAACGGGATGGTGAAGCTCGCGGACTGGGTGCCGTGGGTGGATTGGAAAAGCTGGCTGGGAGCCAAGGTGGCCTTCGACCGTCCCGGGATTTTCCTGGCCCTCACGTTTGTCGGCCTGCCGTTTGTCGTGCGCACCCTTCAGCCGGTGTTGGAGGAACTCGAGCCGGAAATCGAGGAGGCCGCGGCCACGCTCGGCGCGAATCGCTGGCAGACGATGACGAGGGTCATCTTTCCGGAACTGATGCCGGCCCTCATCACCGGCTTTGCCCTGGCGTTTGCGCGCGCCCTGGGCGAGTACGGCTCGGTGGTGTTTATCGCCGGCAACATGCCCATGCACAGCGAGATCACGCCGCTGCTCATCATCACCAAGCTGGAGCAGTTCGAATACGGCAAGGCGACGGCCATTGCGGTCGTCATGCTGGTGGCATCGTTTGTCCTGCTGCTGCTCATCAACCTGCTCCAGAAATGGAGCCGCCGGTACTACAGCGTCTGACATGGGCATGACCGCCACCTCCACGCTGGGCACCAGCCCCGGCCACCGCGACACCGGGCGGCGGGTGATCCGCAATCCCGTGTGGGTGCGCGTGGTGTTCATGGCCCTCGCGTTCGCCTTCGTGGCCGGTTTCCTGGTGCTCCCGCTGCTGGCGGTGTTCACCGAGGCGCTGCGCAAGGGCATCGGACCCTTCTTCCAGTCGTTCACGGATCCGGACATGCTGAGCGCGCTCAAACTCACGCTGACCACGGTGGCCATCGCGGTGCCGGCCAACCTGGTGTTCGGGGTCGCGGCGGCGTGGTGCATCGCGAAGTTCGACTTCAAGGGAAAGAGCCTGCTGATCACGCTGATCGACCTGCCGTTCGCCGTGTCGCCGGTCATCTCCGGCCTGATCTACGTCCTGGTTTTCGGCGCGCAGGGCTGGTACGGGCAATATCTCGACGCCGAAAACCCCGCGCTGCCCTGGCTGCATGCGTGGCTGGTCGAGCAGGACTTCAAGATCATCTTCGCCGTGCCGGGCATAGTCCTGGCGACGATCTTCGTGACGTTTCCCTTCGTCGCGCGGGAATTGATCCCGCTCATGCAGCAACAGGGCACCGACGAGGAGTATGCCGCCGTCACCCTGGGGGCGAACGGGTGGCAGACGTTCTGGCGGGTGACGGTACCCAACATCAAGTGGGGCTTGTTTTACGGCGTCATCCTCTGCAATGCCCGGGCCATGGGTGAATTCGGCGCGGTCTCCGTTGTCTCCGGACACATCCGCGGCGTGACCAACACCATGCCGCTGCACGTGGAGATCCTCTACAACGAGTACAACTTCGTCGCCGCCTTCGCGGTCTCCTCGCTCCTGGCGCTGCTGGCATTGGTAACCCTCGTTCTCAAGAGCCTCGTCGAATGGCGCGCGAGCAAGCGCGCGGGCTGATGTGTCATGAGTGTACAGGTAAATAATCTCCGCAAGAGTTTCGGCCACTACACGGCGCTCGCCGACGTCAGCCTGTCCGTCAAGAGCGGCAAGCTCACCGCGCTGCTCGGGCCTTCTGGCTCCGGCAAGACCACGCTGTTGCGAATCATTGCCGGCCTGGAATACGCCGATCCGGGCAGCGGCAGCATCCTGTTCCATGGTGAGGACGTGACGAACGTCCCCGCCGGCCAGCGCAAGGTTGGCTTCGTCTTCCAGCATTACGCGCTCTTTCGCCACATGTCGGTGTTCGAAAACATCGCCTTTGGCTTGAAGGTGCGCCGGCAGAACCGGCCCCCGCCGGCCGAGATTGCCGATCGCGTTCACAAGCTGCTCAAGCTCGTGCAGCTGGACAACCTGGCGGAACGCTATCCCCACCAGCTGTCGGGCGGCCAGCGCCAGCGGGTCGCGCTCGCCCGCGCCCTGGCCGTCGAGCCCAAGGTGCTGCTGCTCGACGAGCCCTTCGGCGCCCTCGACGCCAAGGTTCGCAAGGAGCTGCGCCGGTGGCTGCGGAAATTCCACGAGGAGATCCACCTGACCACGCTGTTCGTCACCCACGACCAGGAGGAAGCGCTCGAGATCGCCGACGAGGTGGTGATCATGAACCAGGCAAAGATCGAGCAGATCGGCACCCCGCAGGAAGTCTATGACCGCCCCGCCACTCCCTTTGTCTATCAGTTCCTCGGCAATGTGAACGTGCTCAAGGTCGCGGCCCTGGCGGCCGGGACCAACCCGCCAATTCCGACCAGCGGCCTGCAGAGCAACGGGCAGGTTTACGTGCGGCCCCACGACATCGAGGTTGTGCCCCATGAAACGGGCGCCCCGGGCATCGCGGCGGTGCTGCGTTATATTCACGCCGCCGGTCCGCAGGCGCGGTTGACCTTGGAACAGGTCGAGAACCGAGAAACGGTCGAGGCCGAAATTTCCCGTGCCGAACTCGTCCGGCTCAACCTGCGCGTCAATGGCCTCGTGCTTCTCCGCCTGCGCCAAACCCGCACTTTCGCGGAGGATTACACCATCTGAACTTTCAGTCCACTGCCCAACCTCAACCCACGATCACCATGGCCAAGATATACAACGACATCACCGAGACCATCGGCAACACCCCGCTGGTGCGCCTCAACCGCACCGCCGCCGCCCACGGGGCCCAGGCGGAAATCCTCCTCAAGCTCGAGTTTTTCAACCCGCTTTCGAGCGTGAAGGATCGCATCGGTTTCGCGATGATCGATGACGCCCTGAAGGCGGGCAAGATCACCAAGGACACCGTGCTCATCGAGCCGACTTCCGGCAACACGGGCATCGCGCTGGCCTTCGTCGCCGCGGCCAAGGGCCTCAAGCTCATCCTCACCATGCCCGAGACCATGAGCACCGAGCGCCGCAAGCTGCTCAAGATCCTCGGCGCGCGCCTCGTCCTGACCGAGGGGCCGAAGGGCATGAAGGGCGCCATCGCCAAGGCGGAGGAATTGCAGGCCCGGATCAAGGGCTCCGTCATCCTCCAGCAGTTCGCCAACCCGGCCAACCCGGCCATCCATCGCCGGACCACCGCCGAGGAAATCTGGAAGGATACGGACGGCAAGGTGGACATCGTGGTATCCGGCATCGGCACCGGCGGCACGATCACCGGGGTGGGCGAGGTCCTCAAACAGCGCAAGCCGGGCATCAAGATCATCGCGCTCGAGCCCGACGCCTCGCCGGTACTCTCGGGTGGCGCACCTGGACCGCACAAATTGCAGGGCATCGGTGGCGGTTTCGTGCCCGCCGTGCTCAACACCAAGATTTATGATGAAGTCATCCGCGTGAAGGAGGCTGACTCCGGCCCGATCTCGAAACAGGTCAATCAGCTGGACGGTATTCCGATCGGCATTTCCTCCGGCGCGGCGGTCTGGGCCGCCCTGCAGTTGGCCAAGCGGCCCGAAAACAAGGGCAAACAAATCGTGGCGATTATTCCGTCGAGCAGCGAGCGGTACCTCTCCACGTGGCTCTTCGCCGACGTAAACGTCGAGACGGACAGTGTCGACGACCTCGTGACGGCGGGCAGCTGAGCCTTGATCGTGTTCACGAGCCGGCGCCCGTGGGGCGCCGGCTTCGTCTTTTGGAGGGTCGGACCTCGGTCCGACCTCGCGCCCGAGGTCGTCGCAAGCGACGACCCTGCATTCAACTCTACCCGCGCTTGAGCCGCTGCAACCGTTCGCCGGCGGCGTGGAGCGTTTCCGCCCGCTTGGCGAAGTTGAGGCGGACGTAGCGGTGCTCGGGCGTGGGGAAGAATACCGAGCCGGGCACGGGCGCGACGCCGATTTCTTTCGTCATCCAGCGGGAGAATTCCACGTCGTTGGCATATCCGAACGGCGAGACGTCAAGCATCACGAAATACGCGCCCTGAGGCTGGGTGTAGCCCAAGCCCGTGCGGTCGAGGTATCCGAGCAGGATCCGCCGGCGTTCGTCATACTCAGCCGCCAGCTCTGCATAGTAGCTGTCGGGCAGATTCAATCCGGCCACGATGGCGTGTTGCAGCGGCGCGGCCGCGCCGACGGTCAGGAAGTCGTGCACCTTGCGGCCCTGCGCGACAAACGCCGGGTCGGCGAAGACATAGCCCAATCGCCATCCCGTGATCGCAAAAGTCTTCGAGAGGGAACTGCACATCACGGTGCGTTCGGCCATGCCCGGCAGGGCGGACAGGTAGGTGTGACGGTGGGAACCGAATACGATGTGCTCGTAGACTTCGTCGGTGACGATGTAGACATCGTACTCCCGGGCGAGGGCGGCGATCTGCTCCAGCTCCGGGCGGGTGAAAACCTTGCCGCAGGGATTCGACGGGTTGCAGAGGATGAACGCCTTGATACCGCTGGCGAAGACCTGGCGAAGTTCAGCGGGATCGAACGTGTAGTCGGGAGGATGGAGGGAGGCGAAGACCGGCGTAACGCCCGACAGGATGGCATCGGCGCTGTAGTTCTCGTAGAAGGGGGAAAAGAGGCCGATCTTGTCGCCGACATCGGCGACGGTCATGACCGCGACCATCATGGCTTCGGTGGCACCGCAGGTCACGATGAGGTGCCGGTCGGGATCGCAGGGCAGGCCGGTGAAGCGGGTGAGCTTGCGGGCCAGGGCTTGCCGGAGCGGTGCCGCGCCCCAAGTGACGGCGTACTGGTGGTTGGCCGCGTCCATCTCGGCCTTGGCGGCATCGAGCACCACCCGCGGTGGGTTGAAATCGGGGAAGCCCTGCGAGAGGTTGATCGCGCCGTGTTGGTGGGCGACCCGGGTCATCTCGCGGATGAGCGACTCGGTGAAAACGGAGGTGCGGCGGGACGTGCGCGGCATGAGGCGGGCAGGATGCGACGACGCCCGGGGCGCGCAAGGGACTGATTTGGCATAAGCGCGGGCGGATGGCAGAAGCGGCGCAGGAAGCAGGTCCGAAGGTGCTTCGTCGGCTTCACTTACAAACCTAGCTCGCCGAGAGTTTAGTCACGTTAAGGGCGCTTCAGAGAAATTCGGTTAAGTTATTGATCACTAGTTCACAACGGGAGGTCGCATATACCTGTAGCTTCGTGGCATGCGCCAAGCTGCAAAAAAATAGCAACAACTTATTAACCACCTTCCCTATGACCCTAATCAGGACAACAACGGCGTACGCGCTGACCGCTTTCGCGAGTCTGCTTGTGAGCAACACCGCCAAGGCGGACCCGACGGATTTCACATTTACGGGAATGGGAACGAACGGGACCGTCGCTCACGGCAGTTTCACGACGAGCACCATCCTCGACCCCTTCTATTTTTCCAACGGGGCCATCTACTCGGCTTTCTCGCTGACGTTGACCAATATCCCGGGCAGCGGCCCATCATCGGTCACCTTCGGCTTGGATGACCTGCAGAGTTCGTGGCTGAGCGTCGACGGATCCGGCGCGGTATTCATCGCCCCGTATGGGAGCTACAACTATGGGGGTCCATTCTTCGACCATTACGATCTCGGCCAACCGGCGCAGCCGTACTATCCCGGTTCCTTCACCTACCAGACCATTCTGTACTATGATGGTGAACACGGGTACCGTGACACCATCACCTGGTCCACGGCCACGGTTGTCTCCTCATCCGCCGCGGTGCCCGAAACCGGTTCCACCTTTGCCATGTTCGCTGGAGCCGCGGCAGTGCTGGTCGCTGGAGTTCGGCGCGGACGGCGTTTGGACCATCCTACTTGGGCGTTTCGGACTTCCGGTACCACCGGTAGAAGCTTACGCCGAAAGCCAGCCCTGCGACGCCCATCCCAATAAGCTTCATCATGGCGCCGGCGAGGAGTTGGTCGCCCGCTGCGGAAAGGCTGCAGATGCGGGGCGCATACTCATACGTGGGATAGAGGACGTCCTGCGAAAAGGTGATATAGGCAAAAACCGGGGTCATGCCGATGATCACCGCGGGCTGGTAAAGCAGCTGGGTGGCATAGGACGCGGGGGGAAATTCCCGCGAAGGACTGGCCAGGGGCCACCAATAGAACAGGGCCGCGCCGAACATCGTGAAATGCTCGGCGATGTGGATCGGCCGGTTCTGCAAGGCGAGGTCGTAAAGCAAAGGCATGTGCCAGCCAGACAGGACGGCGATGTAGATCACGCCACACACCACGGGGTTGGTCAGCACCTGCAGGATGGGACGCAGGCCGGGCCGGCCGGTGATTGGGCGCACCAGCCAGGCGGGAAGGCCGAGCAGGAAGAGCAGTGCTGCCGGATAAATTATCAGCTGGTGCTGGAGCATATGCGCGCTCAGCAGGTAGCGTTCGCCGGCCTGGTCCAGCGGCGAACCCACCGCCAGGTAAAATATGATCAAGGCGGAGTAGAAACGGACGGCGTGTTGGCGGGGATAGGAGTGGGAGGGGGCGCTTGGGACCGGAGACGCGAGAGCGATGGTCTGGGGGCGCAACGGTCCTGTGAGGATGGCATAGAGCCAGCCCAGGAAGATGAGCCCGCCGATGAGGATGGGTTCATTGTGCCAGTGGGTCCAATCGATCACTGCGGTACCCAAACAGGGTTGGCCAAAAAAGGCACAAAAATTTGCGCCACCTCGTGAGGCTATCAACGCCGCCACAACGACTCGCAACTTGTCCTGCCGTGGCGCACAAAAAAGCCGCGACTTGCGTCGCGGCGAGGAAGGCAAACTGCGGGGATCTCAGAACGTCAGCATCCCGACCACCGAACTGAGCGGCTTGCTGGCGTCGGCTCCGAAGAGATGGAGCAGCGCCCACATCGTGCCACCGGCCAGGACGAGCCCGATGAAAAACAGGATCGTGCAGAAGACTTTGTCCCAGCGCAGGTGCATGAAGTAGAAGATAACGGCGAGGAACTTGCCGGCGGAAAGCAGGCAAAGCGCGGAAACGACGAACCACTTGGCCAGCGGCAGGTACACGAGGACGACCTCGATGCCAGTGACGACGGAAAGGACCATCGCAACCTGGATGTAGAAGTGGAATTTGCTCGGCTCGAGGGGGTGGCCGGCGTCGGCATGGGCGGTGGCGGGAGCGGACATGGTTGATTGGGATCTTGGCTCTAGGGTTTGGGAGCTGGGAGCTGCCTCAGAGATACTCGAGCAGGTAGACGGCGGTGAAGATGATGATCCAGACGATGTCGACGAAGTGCCAGTAAAGGCCGATCGCTTCGACGTCGCCGGCGTTCTTCTCGCCGAATTCAACCTCGCCGGAGGTGCGGCCGAACCAAAGCACGGCGATGAACGCGGCCACGCCCACCGCGAGGGGCACGGCGTGGTGGCTCAGGAATTCACCGAAGCTGTGGCCATAGATGACTTCGATCATGCCCGGGACAAAAACAATGAAGGACACGCCCATCACGATGCAAACGGAAGCCAGGTGGGCGAAGTTCCTCAACAGGCCATTGCCGTGCATCGGCTTGAATGTGCGGACGTACATCATGCCGAGGAGCAAAACGCCGATCGCGACGTGCGTGCCGTGCGTGCCGGTCAGGGTGTAGAACGTCGACCCGAAGATGCTATTGGAGAGGGTCATCTTCTTCGCGTGGACGAAGTGGCCGAACTCATACACCTGGCCGCCCAGGAAGATGCAGCCGAAGAACATCGTGCCGAGCAGCATCACCCGGGTGCTTTTCACGTTGCCGCGCTGGATCGCATTCACCGCGAGCGCCATGAGCAGCGAGGACATGAGCAGGATGAACGTCGAGAAGGACGTGAGCTCGATATTGAAGACCTGCGTGGGCACCGCGTTGCCCGGGGGTGGGTTGAGGCGGTAGACCAGGTGCGTCGAGATGAGGGTCCCGAAGAACATGCAGTCCGAGGCAAGGAAAGCCCACCAAAGGAGCTTCTTGTTCGGAATGCCGGTCGAGGTCGTATGGTCGTGATGGTGGTCGATGTGACCGGTGGCCGCGTGACTGCTCATGTAAGGTATTGGGTCTGGGATCTGGGGTCCAGGAACTGGGGCCGGGCTGGCTTAGTGGTGGCCGCCGCGGGATTCCTTGACGTTGCCGTCGGCATCGAGGTGGAGGTGGTAACCACCCGGACCTTCGAGCGACCAGAGGTAGCAGGAGATCAGCAGGATGACGCCGCCGGTGATGGCGAGGGGCAGGTGCGAGGAGAGGACTTGGCTGCTGCCAAACATCACCGGGTGCTTCAGCTGCGCGAAATTATAGGTGGCCAGCAGCAGGCCGGAGGCTGCGAACAGCGGGTACCAGGATTGGTCGGGCATGTGGATGCCGCCGTGTTCTTCCTCGTCCTTCATGTGCTCGGCGCGCTCCTTGGCGATCTGGTCGTGGTGGGTCTTCTCATACCACCACGCGTCGCGCGCATGGACGGTCGGGATCGCGGAGAAGTTGTACTCCGGCGGGGGCGAGGGGATGGACCACTCGAGCGTGCGGGCGTCCCACGGGTCGCTGCCCGCCACCTTGCCCTTGAAGAACGACCAGATGAGGACGGCGAAGTAGGTGAAGATGCCGACGCCGAGCAGGTAGGCACCGAGGGTGGCGATCAGGTTGCCCTCGTTCCAGCCCATGTTGGCGTCATAGGTCCAGGTGCGACGGGGCATGCCATTCAGCCCGAGGAAGTGCATCGGGAAGAACGTCGTGTTGAAACCGATGAAAATGAGCCAGAACGACAATTTGCCCCAGAACTCCGGCACCATGCGGCCGAAGAACTTCGGGAACCAGAAGTGAATGGCGGCCAGCAGCGCGAACGTGGCGCCACCGATCAGCACGTAGTGGAAGTGGGCGATGACGAAGTAGCTGTCCTGCTGCTGGGCGTCGGCCGGGGCGGCGGAGTGCATGATGCCGGTGAAACCGCCCATCATGAACATCCAGATGAAGCCCAGCGCGAACATCATGGGCACGCGGGTAACGATGCGGCCGCCCCAGAGCGTGCCGATCCAGTTGAAGATCTTCACGCCCGTCGGCACCGCGATGGCCATCGTGGCCAGCGCGAAGGCCGCGGTGGCGATCGTGCCCAAGCCGGTCGTGAACATGTGATGGCTCCAAACGCCGAAGCCGATGAAGCCGATGGCGACGCCGGAGAAGACGACGATCGGGTAGCCGAAGAGCGGCTTGCGCGAGAATGTGGGCAGGATCTCGGAGACGTAGCCCATGGGCGGGAGAATCAGGATGTACACCTCGGGATGGCCGAACACCCAGAACAAGTGCTGCCAGAGGATGGGCTGGCCGCCGCCCGACACCTCGAAGAAATTGGTGCCGAAGTTGCGGTCGAACATCACTTCGACCAGCGCGATGGCGATGGCCGGGAGGGCGAGGATCAGGAGGAAGCTCGTGACGAGGGCCATCCAGGTGAACACCGGCAGACGCATCATCGTCAGCCCCGGGGCCCGCATATTGATGATTGTCACGATGAAGTTCAGCGAAGCCACGATGGACGAAACGCCGAGGATCTGGATGCCCAGCACCCAGAAATCCGTCGAAAGGTCGGGCGTGAACTGCTTCGAGGTGAGCGGGGAGTAACCGAACCAGCCGACGTCCGGCGCGCCACCGAAACCCTTCAGGGCATCCGCGACGTGGGACAGCCAGCCGACGTTGAGAAGGATCGCGCCCACCACCCACACCCAGAGCGAAAACGAATTCAGGCGGGGGAACGCCACGTCGCGGGCGCCGACATGGAGCGGCACGAGCAGGTTGAAGAACGCCGCGTTCAGGGGCATCACCGCGAGGAAGATCATGGTGGTGCCGTGCATCGTGAACAATTCGTTGTAGGTCTGGGCCTCGAGGAAACGATTGTTCGGCATGATCAGCTGCGTGCGGATCAGGAGGGCTTCGATGCCGCCGATGAGGAAGAACAGGATGGCGAAGCCGCCATAGAGCATGCCGATCCGTTTGTGGTCGACCGTGGTCAACCAGCCCACGAGGCCGGTCTTGGCCGTCGGGCGGGTGAAGAGCTGGAAGGTGGGCTTGGCCGGGGCGTGGGTCGCGCCGGTGTAGTCGGATTTTGCGATGGCTTGGGCCATGGGAGGGACGAAAGGGTTTGGGATCTGGGTTCTCGGTTCTGGGAGGCGGCTGGCCTCGTGGTCAGGAGTCCGTGGTCTCGTTTACTTCAAGCTGTGGAGGTAGGCGACGAGCGCGTCGATCTCCTGGTCGTTGAGCGTGAACTTGGGCTGGTTGGTCTGCACGTCGATGTAGCCGCCGTGGTACATCTTGTTGCCCGGTTTGAAATAGTCGGGCCGCTTGATCCACTCGTGCAGGCGTTCCGGGGTGTTTTCCAGGACGCCGGCCGCGATCGACGAGCGCGCGCCCACGTGGGTGAGTTCCGGGCCGGTGATGCCCACGCCCTCATGGCCGCGGACCGTGTGGCAGGTCACGCAGGTCTTGTCGTTAAAGAGCTTCCGACCGGTGGCAATCAGCTGGACGTTTTCCCCGGCGTCGGGCGCCTGCTGTTTCTTCCAATACGCAAACGGGTCGGCGTCAAAGTCGGGCGATCCGCCAAAAGTGCTGCCCGGCTTCGCCTCGAAGCTGGCGAATTTCACGTGGGGCACGGCGGCCTCGACGGCGAGCGATTGCGCGGTCACCGTGCGGGCCGACTGCTTCTGGTTGTCGAGCCATTTGATGTATTCGGGCGGGGACAGCGCGATGACGCGGAACTTCATGATCGCGTGCGACTCGCCGCAATACTCGGCGCACTGGCCGTAGTAGTAGCCGGGCTTGTCGGCTTTGAACCAGAGGAAATTGGCGCGGTTGGGCATCATGTCCACCTTGCCTGCCAGCTTGGGGATCCAGAAACTGTGGATCACGTCGATCGTGCGCAGGTGCACGCGAATCGGGGTGCCGGCGGGGACGACGAGCTCGTTGCCGGTGGCAAGGGGCGCTTCGCCGCCGCTGGGCAGTTTGACCGTCTCGGTCGGATATTCGAACCGGAACCACCACTGGTAGCCGGTGGCGTTGATATCCATCGCGTCCTTCTTTTCCGCTTCGGGGACATCGTGGGTGTACCAGATGTCGCGCACGGTCGGGATTGCGATGACGACCAGGAGGGCGACGGAGCCCCCGATCAGGAGGATTTCAACCAACGGGTTGCCATGGCCGGCTTCCGCCGGGGGCTCGGCGTGTTCTTCCGCCTCGGACCGCGCCCGGAACTTGATCTGGGTGTAGGCGAGCACGCTGCCCACCACGATGAAAATGAACGTGCAAACCCACACGGTGATCATGAACAGGTCCCACTGGCGTTCGGCGACCGGGCCGGCGGTGACCATGGTCGATTGGGGGCCGCTCATGCTGAACACCTGCCTGAGGAATTCGACCGGGCTGCAGGCGGTGAGGGCAAGCACGGCAAAACCGCCGATCAGGACGGTCGTTAGGCGGGAAATTAGGGACGAGGCGGGACGTAGGCGGGTCATGTGTAACATTGGCGGCATCAGCGGTGTGCGCAGTGCCAAGGCTGTCGGGTCAGGTTTTGGTGAAAAATTGGCCATTTCAACTACAAAACCACCCCTAATTCCCGGCACTTCGTCCCATATTAAGACATCTCCCGGGGGCATAAGTCGGTAATAATCCAATTTTGCGCCATTGCGCCGGTCGCCAGCCTGTGCATAGGTGGCAAACCATGAAAAAATATCTCATTTTCCCCCTGCTGGCTGGCTCCCTGGTACTGACTGGTTGCGGCAAGAAGGAAGAAGCGTCCACGGCGAATGCCGCGACCCCCGCGAAGTCGGATACTGCCCCCGCCGCCGCCGTGGCCAACATTGAGCTCACGGCCAATGACAGCATGAAGTACAGCCAGACCAGCTTTGAGGTGAAGGCGGGCCAGGAGGTCAAAGTCACGCTGACCAACATGGGGACCATGCCGAAGACCGCCATGGGCCACAACTTCGTGCTCCTGAAGAAAGGGGTCGATCCGAAGTCCATCGCGGACGCCGCGATCACGGCCGCGGCCACCGACTATGTCCCGGCGGCCAAGGCCGACGATATCATCGCCCATACGAAGCTCCTCGGGCCGAAAGAGAGCGCCGAAATCACGTTCAAGGCCCCGACGGAACCGGGTGAGTACACTTTCCTCTGTACCTTCCCGGCCCACTATCTCGCGGGGATGAAGGGCACGATCACAGTCAAGTAAGTGCAGTTGTAGCGGCGCGGCCAAACCGCGTCCAAGGGCATCCGCAAGGAACGCCCCTACGTCAGGATTCCAAGCCGGGCCTCGCGCCCGGCTTTTCTGCGCGCCGCGAATTGGACGCGGGACCGAACGAGCTGATTCGACCGGATGGAAAGGGTCGCCCGCCTTTCCACTCTCCAACACCAAGCTTGCCACCTTCGGGCGGCCGGGCAGCCTCGCGGGGCGTGGCTCGGGATGCGGCACAAATCTTCTGGGAGCGCTCGTCCGTGCGACTGGCGAGGCGCATCAACCTCGCCATCTGGCTCGAGCACTTTGCCCCGCTGGCATTTTTGTTCGGCAGCGCCGCGGCCATCGCGCTCTTCGCGCTGCGGCGCACGGAAGGACCGGTGACCGTTGCCTGGCTGGGGCTCGCGGCGGGCCTCGCCGGGTCCGGCGGCTTCGCCTGGTGGCGGGGCCGGCTGCGTTTCCATCGTCCGGGTGACGCGCGGGTGCTCCTCGAATCCACGTTGCGCCTGGATGCGCGGCTGTCGGCGGCGGTGGACGGGGTGGCGCCGTGGCCGGCGCGGTCGGAAGTGCCGCCGGTGGTGCGCTGGTCCTCACTGGCGGCCCCGGGCTGGCTTGCTGCCGCGGTGGTGCTGCTTGCCGCCGGCGCATTGCTGCCGGTTTTCGGGCGCACCGGGGCGAATCGCCGGCCGACCGAAAAACCGCCATCGCTGGCCCAGACCGAGGCCATGCTGGAGGAACTGGCCAAGCTCGAGGTGGCCGACCCGGCTTCGCTGGAGCAGCTCGATGCCCAGGCGCGCGAATTGGCGGAGCGTTCGCCTGAGGAGCAATACACCCATTCCGCCCTCGAGGCGGCCGACACCCTGCGCGACCAGACGATGACCGCGGTGCAAAATCTCGCCCGGGGATACGATGGCGCCGCGGCGGCGTTGACGCCGTTCGAGTCCCGCGATGCCAACAGCGACGCCGACACGAAGGGGGCGGACGATCGCCTCGCGGCGGCACTCGATGGCCTGCGTTCCGGCCGGCTCGCGGGCAACCCCGAGCTGTCCTCCCTGCTTTCCGCCGCTCGGCAGATGTCGCCGGAACAACTCAAGCAATTGCGCGACCGGCTCAACCAAGCGGGCGCGGGCGCGCGCGGCGTGGCCGGGGCCGCGGGGGCGGGGGCAAAAATTGCGCGGCCGGGGGACGGCGCGGGCGAGGAAGGCGAGGGTCCCGGCAATGGCGGGGCGGACCGCGGGCGCGGCGATGCGCCGCTGACGATGATGAATGACCCAACGGCGGAGCAGGCCGGCAAGCTGGAAGCCCTCAGCCCCGCCGACCTCGAGCGGGCCACGCTGGGGGATTTCGCCGGCATGGAGCGCGGCGGCGCGCCGCAGGTGGACCCCACGAAGTTGGGCGGGCCGGCGAGCGCGGGTGATACGGCGGCCCGCGCGCTCGGGGGTGAAGCCGTGTGGATCGACCGCCTGTCGCCGTCGGATCGCGCCATCCTGCGCGAAGTTTTCAAATAGTTTTCCACCCCGACCGTATTCACCTGCGCGGAAATTGCCTTCCCCCGTGACCGCCCGACACCCGCCGTCGCCATGCGCCCCTCCTCCCAAGAGGGGGCCCAAACCCACGCTGCCGAAGTCCCCTCTCGGAGAGGGGCGCCCGACCGGACGGGGTGGGTGGGATCGAGGTCGAGAGATATCCCCGGACTAACCCTATTCCCCATGCCTCCTCCCGTTCCGCCCACTCCGCTCACTGACGCCGAATTGGCTTCGGCTTCCGCCTCGCTTGGCCGCCTCCTCGAAGCCCTCGACCTCGTGCTGTTTGGCCAGCGCGAGCTGACCGAGTTGGTGGTCATTGGCGTGTTGGCGCGCGGGCACATCCTGCTCGAGGGCCTGCCAGGGCTCGGCAAGACCGAGTTGGTCAAGGGCCTGGCGCGCACGCTTGGGATCGAGGCCCGGCGCGTGCAGTTCACGCCCGACCTCCTGCCCGGCGATATCACGGGCAACCCGGTCCTGCAGGAGATCGATGGCAAGCGCAGCTTCGTTTTCCAGCGCGGGCCGGTCTTCACGAACATCCTGCTCGCGGACGAAATCAACCGCGCCTCGCCCAAGACCCAGTCCGCCCTGCTCGAGGCGATGCAGGAGCGCCGGGTCACGGCGGCCGGCGAGACCCACACGCTGCCCGATCCTTTCTTCGTGCTCGCCACGCAGAATCCGATCGAGCTCGAAGGCACCTACCCGCTGCCTGAGGCGCAGCTCGACCGATTCCTCTTCAAACTCGAAGTCCGCCGCAACGCCGCCGAGGTGCTGCAACGCATCGTGCTGCACCGCGAGATCGGGGAAGAGCCGGTGGTGCCCGCGGTGCTTACCCGGGAGGGGCTCGCGGCGCTGATGGCGCAGGTCCGGCGCGTCCACATGCCGGAAGTGGTGGCCAACTACATTGCCCGCCTGGTGCATTCGTCGCACGCGGGCGAGTCGACCGCATCCGCCGGGGTGCGGTTTGGCGCGAGCCCGCGCGCGGCGCTCGCCCTGGCCGCCGCCGCGAAGGCCCGCGGGCTGCGCCAGGGGCGCCCGCACGCGAGCTTTGAGGATGTGCAGGCCGTCGCCGTGCCGGTGCTGGCGCACCGCATCCTCCTCGACCATGCGGCCCGCCTGGAAGGCGTGACGGCACGGGCCGTCGTGGATCGGTTGCTGGCGGAGGTTTCCGCCCAGGAAAAGCCCCTGCCCGGGTCGCTCAGCGCGGCGCGCATCGCATGAGCCGGAGGTTGAGGATTCTCCTGCTGGCCGCCGCGGTGTTCGGGGGCGCTGCACTCCAGGCCGGCGACTACGAGTTCGTGGCCGAGATGGTCACTGGTGCCGATGCGGAGTTCAAGATGACCGTGCCCGGCGGGCAGATGCCGCAGACGGGTTTCCTGCCCTTGCGCGTGCGGATCAACAACCGCGCCGCCAGCGAACGGAGCTGGCGGCTGGAATTGGGGTCTCTGGCCACGGTGGGCGGTTACGGTGCGGGTGCTGGGCTTGGTTCCGTCCACACGTTCGCCGTGCCGGCCGCCAGCACGCGGGAGTTCTTTATTTTTGCCCCGGTGCCGGCGCTGCCCGACCACCGCCGGGCAAGTGGCATTTCGGGCACCGTGTCCGGCCCGGAAGTGCAGCGCGGCGATTTCACCCTTCACCTTTCATTCACCTGGGGTGGGGTCAACCCGCGCGTTGCGGCCGAGCCTGGCCTGGAGGCGCGATTGGCCGTGATCGCGGCCGACTTCGCCAAGGCATCGTCTGTCACGCCGGCTGGTCGCTACCGGTCGTATCCCGGAGCTTCCATCCAGAACGTGAGCATCATCGACCCGTCCCTTTGGCCGGCGGACTGGCGGTTGTGGTCATCGTTCGCCACAGTGTTATTGGACCAGTCGACCTGGGACAAGCTCGACACCGCGCGGCGGCGCGCGCTGCTCGATTGGGTGGCGCTGGGCGGGCGTTTGGTGCGGCTGAATGGCCGGATGTCGCGCGATGACGTGGGGGCCGGGACCATCGTTACGCTGCCGGGACGCACGCTCACGGGCGGCGAGATCAATCTTTACCTGCTCAGCGACGGCAGTCGGTCGGCGGAAGCGCTGGCGTCGAAGTCCTTTTGGGACCTGTCCCCGCGGCAATGGCAGTTGGTGGGCAAGCACCGCTGGCTGACCGGTTACATCGTGCTGTTCGGCCTGCTGATCGGGCCGGTCAACCTGTTCTACTTTGCGCCCGCCGGGCGCCGCCATCGGATGTTTTATACGGTGCCGCTTATTTCGGTCGCGTCGGCCGCCGCGCTGTTCGGCATCATCACCCTGAGCGACGGCTTTGGCGGCACGGGCACGCGCCGGGCCATCGTGCTCCTGCAGCCTGCGCAGAACCAGGCCGTGGTCTACCAGCGCCAGATCAGCCGCACGGGCATGTTGGCGGACCGCAAATTCGCCCTGCCAGCCGATGCCATCATGAACCTGGACGCGGATGAACGGCTCGCGCTGGGGTCGAGCCCGCAGTTGTGGCGCGACGGCGACGCGGCCTCCGGCGACTGGTTTGCGAGCCGCTCCGTGCAACAACACAGCCTGACCCGGCTCATGCCGACCCGCGAACGCGTGGAATTGGTCGGACCGCAAGAATCCGCGCCCGTGATCCAGTCGACCGTAAGCAGCACGTTGCGCGATTTCGTCTTTGTGGACCAGAAGGGGAGGATCTGGGCAGCGGCCGAGGTGCCGCCGGGCACGCGGGTGACGCTTACCGAAACGGCGGGCAATGATTCCCCCATCTGGCGCTATGTTCCTTCGCTGGCGCCCGGCACGTTCTGCGCCCTGGGCGACGGGAGCGGACTGATTCCGACGCTGGCTTCGATCCGGTGGCGCGATGACCTGGTCTTCTACACCGGCCGGCTGGGGGCCACCCCGGAGGTGACGCCGTGAGCGCGCCCCTGCTAGAGGTCAACAACCTTGTCCGCTGGTACGGCAAGGTCCGCGCGGTGGACGGCGTGTCCTTCACGCTCGCGGCGGGCCAGGTGGTCGGCCTCATCGGGGCCAACGGCGCGGGCAAGACCACGACGATGCGGATCCTGGCGACCCTGGATTCGGCGGACAGCGGCACCGTGCGGCTCGGGGGCGTGGACATCGGCGATTATCCGGGCGAGGTGCGCAGCCGCATCGGCTGGATGCCGGATCATTTCTCGCCCTACCAGGACGTGACGGTGGCGGACTACCTGGACTTTTTCGGCCGGACGTGGGGGTTGCGTGGTGCGGACCTCGCGCGGCGCACGGCCGAGATCGTGGAGTTCACCGAACTCGGTCCCCTGGTCGACCGGTTGATGGACAAGCTGTCGAAGGGCCAGACGCAGCGGCTCTGCCTGGCGCGCACCTTGCTGGGCGATCCCGACCTGTTGATCCTCGACGAACCGGCGGCGGGCCTCGACCCGAAGGCGCGCCTGGAGTTCAAGAACCTCGTGCGCCTGCTGCGGGACCGGGGCAAGACGCTGCTCATCAGTTCGCACATCCTCTCCGAACTGGGGGAGATGTGCGACACGCTGGTCTTCATGGATGGTGGCCGGGTGGTCCACCATGGCGACACCGAGTCGCTGCAGCGGCACGACAGCGGCGACGGTGGCGCGACCTTTGACATCACGGTGCATGGCCCGCCCTCGGTGTTGCTCGCGTGGCTGGCCATGCGGCCCGGCTGGAAACTGCTGGAGGAGCGCCGCGATGGCGCGCGCGCCGTCTGCCAGCACTCCGATCCCGCGGCCCTCGCCAACGAACTGAAGCGGCTCACCGTCGATGGCGTGCCCGTGATCGAGTTCCGCCGCGCCGCCCAGCGACTGGAGGATGCCTTCGTGAACATCCTGCGCGATGGCCGCACCGGGGCGCGGCCTGCCGCGGTCCGGGCCCCGGCGCCGGAAATCACCGAACCACCACCTTCGCTCCCATGAACGCCCCCGCCGCTCCCGTCGTTTCCCCCGGCATCCGCGATGAATTTCCCGGCTGGATCCCCGCGATGCTCGTCAAGGAGCTCCGGCAGGCCCTGCGCGCCAAGGGATTCGTCGGCTTGTTCCTGGTATTCCATCTCGTCGCGATCGTCGTGTTCTGGTGGACCATCGAGATCAACTCCGCCTCCGGCCTGCGCGAAACGTTCACGTGGTTGAATGGCGCTTTCTGGACGCTGCTCAACGTGGTGATGCTGCTCGTCGTGCCGTTGCGCGGGCTGGGCAGCCTGCGCATGGAACTGGACAACAAGACGCTCGACCTGCTCGTGCTCACGCGGCTGACCGCCTGGCGGATCGTGCTGGGCAAATGGGTCGCGCTCGTCGCGCAGGGCGCGCTCTTCCTCCTCGCGGTCATGCCGTACGGCGTCGTGCGCTATTTCTTCGGTTCGGTCGACCTCGCGAGGGACCTGGTCCTGGCCGGCTGGCTGTTCCTCGCCAGTGCCGCGCTGGCGGCGATCTGCCTCTGGATTTCGGGCCTGCCGAAACTCTTCCGGGTGATGCTGCCCGTCCTGCTGTTCATGAGTTTCCAGTCCCTCGGCATGGCCACGGCATTTTCGGCGATCATGTCGGGCCGGTCGGGCCTGGGCCGGGGGATCCGGACGCCATTCGAGAACCTGGGTGCGACGGGCGTTTCCGTGCTGGGCTTGGTGATGTTGATCTTCCTGGGGCTGGCCGTGCGCCGGATCGCACCGCCGGCGGAAAACCACGCGAAATGGGCGCGGTTGCTGGGCTTGGTGCTGCTGGGCGTGACCCTGATCATTGTTTCGGTGACCTATATCGGGCGAGGGGAGATGCTCGCTTTCGGGTTCATCACCGTGATGTTGATCTCGGCCGTGGAATTGTCCCGCGACTGCCTGCCGATGCGGCCACACTGGTCGCCGTGGTCGCAGGGTGGGGCCGTGCGCGCCTGGTTCGGGCGGTTGCTGCTGCCCGGGTGGCCGAGCGCCGCCCTGTTCGCCGCCGTCGCCCTGGGCGTATTCGTGGCGGCGCTCCTGCTCGTGCCGTCGCTGGCGCCGAGCGGCACGGACGGGTTGGCCATGGCCTGGTGGCTCGTGCTGGGGTGGCAGGCGCTGGTCTTTCCCGCGCTGCTGCTCTCCTTCCTGCCGGCGGCGAGCTCAATGCGGGTCGGGGGGAGCGGCTACTTCGTGGTGCAGGGATTGTTCGGCACGATCAGCCTGCTCGCGGCGACCAACTCGACGGGGTACATCACCGGCGAGGATTTCGCGCGGGCCCTGGAGGCAATTTGCCGGCTGCTGCCGGTTTTCAGCTTCTGGCTTGGAGTCGATTCCGTCGAACATGGCTTTGCGTCCACCGAGGTCATCGGGCAGGTGGCGACGCTGGCCGGGCTGATCGTTCTCGTGCGGCGGCAGTCCCGGCTCTACTGGGGCACCGTCGCGCGCTATGACCGCCGCGGGGACGAAGTGGCGGCCTCGACCCCATGACCACCGCCGAAACCGCCGCGGCGTCCGCGCGGCCCGCGCTGGCTGCCGCCCAACATTTGCGCCTGCCCTTCGGCCGGCAGGCCTGGCGCGGGCAACAGGGCAACTGGCTGGGCGCCGGGTTGGGCAGCTCGATCGATTTCCAGGACCACCGCGACTATGTGCCGGGGGACGACCCGCGCTACATCCACTGGGCGGCGTTCGCGCGGACGGGCCAGCTGACGATGAAGCTTTTTCGCGCCGAGGTCGCGCCGTTGGTTGACCTCGCGGTGGATTTGTCGGCTTCCATGACGTTCACCCCGGCCAAGGCGGCGCGGACCGACGAACTGGTCGCGTTTTGCGTTCGCAGCGCCGACCAAGCCGGTGCGCCGGTGCGGATCCACGCGTTCGATGGCACGAAGATTCGCGCCATGCCGCTGGAATGGCTGCGCGCCGGCCGCTGGCGGGACCGGCTGCCGCCGCCCGCCACACCGTCGTCACCGGCAGCGATGCCGGCACCGCTGCCCTGGCGGCCGGGGGCGATGAAAGTCCTCGTGTCCGACCTGTTGTTTCCCGGTGAACCCTCGAGCGTGCTCGGGCCGCTGGCGACCGGATCGGGCCTGGCCCTGATCCTGGCGCCCGCGGTGGCGGCCGAGCGCGATCTGCCCGCCCGGGGAAACATCGAGCTGCTGGATTGCGAAGGCGGGCCGTCACGCCACCAACGCATCGACGATGCGCTGGCCGCCCGGTATCGCGAGGCCTACCGCCGCCACTTTGCCTTGTGGGACGACGCAGCCCGGCAACGTGGCGTGGTGCTCGCGACCGTGCCGGCCGAGGGCGAACTCAAGGACGCGCTGGCCGGCGAGCCGCTGCGGCGGGGAGCCGTCGAGCACCGGGTGTGAGCCCGCCCCAGCGTCATCTTGAAAACCGAAAATCGTGAAATCCTGAATCGTGAAATCTCGAGGAGCCTTTTGACCATCCGCTCTTTCGCGCGAAGCGCAGCCAACCGATTCAAGATTACCTCCTCATGTTGCCTGAGTTTGCCAACCTTGCCGGTTTCTGGGCGCTGCTCGGCGTGCCGGCAATCCTGGCGATCCATTTTCTCCAGCAGCGGCGGCGCCAGCTAGCCGTCAGCACCTTGTTCCTGATCGACCCGCTCGCGCCGGAATCGCGCGGGGGACGCACGTGGGACCGGTTGCGGTCCTCGCGCGCGCTTTGGCTGCAGTTGCTGGCCGTCTTGCTGGCCACGTGGGTGCTGGTTGAGCCGCGCTGGGTGCGGGCCGAGTCCGCGCAAACCGTGGCGGTGGTGCTGGACAGCTCGGCGTCGATGGCGGCGTTCCGCCCCGAGGCCGAGCGCGCGGTGACGCGGCTCGCCAACGCCCGCGATGGCCGGGCGGCCCGGACGGAGTGGCTGTTCTTGACCAGCGATCCACGGCAGGCGCCCATTTACCGCGGGACCGACCGACGCGCGGCGCTGGCCGCACTGGCCGCCTGGCATCCGGCGCTGGGCACCCACGACCCGCAGCCGGCGCTCCGCCTGGCGCACACCCTCGCGGGCGCCAACGGCCTGGTGTGGTTCGTCACGGACGCCCGGGTGAAGGTGCCCGCGGCGCAGCCTGCCCTCGGCGTTGGCCGCGTTCTCGCCAACGTCGGCTTCGCCGGCGCGCGTGTCGAATCGGGCGGCGGCTCCGCCACCTGGCATGCGCTGGTGAAAAACCACACGGACGGGCCGCAGCGCCGCTCTTGGTGGGTCGAGGCGGGCGGTGCACGCACGCCGGAGCAGGTGGCCACCCTCGGGCCGGGCGCGTTGCTCGAACTCAGTGGCCGGTTGCCGGAGGGGGTCGAGCGGGCCGTGGTTGTGCTCGAACCCGACGAATTTGCGCTGGATGACCGGCTGCCCTTGGTTCGCCCCGCGGCCAAGCCCCTGCCGGTGAGCCTGGAGCTGGGGGGCGACATCGGGAAATATTTCCAGCGCCTGCTCGGCACCGTGGACGGGGTCACGTTCCAACCCGGGGTGCCGCCGCGGTTGCGGGTGCTGCGGCTGGCGCCCGACGCCAACCTCCCGGCGGTGGCGGCGGTTGTGTTGCACCAGGAAATGGCGGTGGCGGACCGGGCGCGGGTCCTGCGGGCGCCGGTGGTCATGGAAAAACACCCGCTGCTCGCCGACCTCAACTGGCAGGGTTGGCTCGGTTCGGGACCGGGCGATTTCACGCGGGCCAAGGCGGACCAGGCCCTGCTGTGGCAAAACGAGCGCGCCCTGGCGTGGCTCACCGGCAACCGGCCCGAAGCGCAGGCGCTGGTGCTGAACTTCGATTGGGACGTGTCCAACGCCATGCGCCTGCCCGCGGCCGCCTTGCTGGTGCGGCGACACGTGGAAAACGTGCAGGACGCCCAGGCCGGGACGTACGCGGCGAATTTCGACACCCTCTCCGCCGTCGCACTCGCCGAGCGCGACCGGGCTGGCGCGGCGACAATGGAATTCCAACCGGCTGGTGGCGAACCGGCCACGGCCACCGCCCGGACGCTGGAACCCGCGGAGCTGGCCGTGTTGCGCGCGCCGGAGCAGCCGGGATTCTTCGTCCTGCGCCGGGGCGACAGCGTGCTGGTGCGCGGTGCGGCGCATTTCGCCGATCCACGGCAGGCTGACTTCGGCGCGGCCTCGACCTTTGCCACCGGGGAACCGGCGGAGGCCGGGGCGCTGTTCCGCCGCAATACGCGGCCGGACCCGTTCACGCTGCTCTGGCTGGCGCTGGCCGGCCTCGCCCTGTTGGCCAGCTGGTGGCCGGCCGGTGGCGCGGCCCGTGACGAAATTCATCCGGTCCGCGCGGGCCAACCGGCGCCATGACATTTATCGCCCCGGAATGGCTGTTCCTGCTGCCGGCACTCATCGTGGTCGGCTGGCGCGTGCCGCGCCTGCGGCTCCACGAACCGCTGCGGGCCATCGCGCTGGTCGTCCTCACCCTCGCCCTCGCGGATCCGCAAATGCGCCTCGGTGGCGGCGGCCTCGACTTGTGGGTCCTGGCCGACCGCTCCGATTCCGCCGCCGGCCTGACGGTGCGGCAGATGCCCGAGGTGGCGGCGATTCTCGAAAAATCCAAGGGTCGCGACGACCGGGTGCGCTGGATCGATTACGCCGTGGAACCTGTCCGGCGCGACCAGGGCGATCCGGAATTTCGCGGCACGCAGCAGACGCGAACCGGCGCGGCCCTTGACTATGCGCTGGGCCAGCTGGATCCCGACCGGGCGGCGCGGCTTCTGGTGCTGACCGACGGCTATGCCACCGAACCGCTGGGTGACGCCGCGGAGAAACTCCTCCGGCGCGGCGTCCCGCTGGATTACCGGCTGGTGGGTGAAAGCGCCGCCGTCGACTATCGCGTCGGCGGGCTCATGGCGCCGAACCGGGTGCTGCCCGGTGAGGCGTTCCTCGTGGATTTCGTGGTGACCGGCTCGAAGGACGCGCATGTGCCCTGGGAGGTTTGGCGCGCCGGCCGGAAGGCAGGGGAAGGCATGGCGGACGTGCGACGCGGTGTGGCGCGGGTGCGCCTGACCGACCGCCTCGGCGGCAGCGGGGCGGCGCACTACGAAGTCCGGATCAAGCCGGTGCAGGATGCGCAGGCGGACAACAACCTTGCCGGCGCCTGGGTGGAGGTAACGGGTGGACCGCGGACGCTGCTCATCACGCCATTCACGGATGACCCGCTGGCGCCGTTGCTGAAGGCGCAGGGGCTCGATGTTGAAGTCGTGACCGACCCGGCGCGCCTCGGGGCGGCCATGCTCGCCGGCGCCCGCTGCGTGGTGCTGAACAACATGCCGGCGCACCGCTTGCCGGCGGAATTCATGGGGGCGCTCGATTTCTGGGTCAACGAGCAGGGCGGGGGATTGATGATGGCCGGCGGACCGAGCAGCTTCGGCGCGGGCGGCTATTTTTCGTCGCCCATCGACCCCCTGCTGCCCGTCTCGATGGAACTGCGCAACGAGCACCGGAAGCTCACGGTGGCGATGTCGATCATCCTCGACCGGTCGGGCAGCATGGCGGTCGGCGCAGGGGGCGGCCTGACGAAAATGGACCTCGCCGACGCCGGCGCGGCCCGGGCCATCGAACTGCTCGGCGACATGGACGCCGTTGCGGTCCTCGCGGTGGATTCGTCGCCGCACCTGGTCGTGGAACTGGCCGAGGTGAAATCGAACCGCCGGCGGATGACCGATGCGGTCCGGCGCATCGCGAGCCAGGGCGGCGGCATTTTCACCTACACCGGGTTGAAGGCCGGGTGGGAGGAGTTGCAGAAGGCGCAGACCGGCCAGCGGCACATCATCCTGTTCGCGGACGCGAATGACGCGGAGGAGCCGGGGCACTACGAAAAGCTGCTCGAGGAAATCCGCGCGGCAGGCGGAACGGTGAGCGTGATCGGACTGGGCACCGAGGGGGATTCGGACGCGGCGTTCCTGAAGGATGTGGCCCTGCGGGGCGGCGGGCGGATCTTCTTCAACGCCGAGCCCGCTGAATTGCCGGCGGTGTTCGCGCAGGAAACCGTTTCGGTGGCGCGGTCGGCCTTCATCAAGGAGGAAACCCCCGTGCAGGGCACGCCGGGCTGGACCCAGCTGGCCGCCCGCACCCCGCGATGGATGGAAACGGTGGACGGCTATAACCTGAGTTACCTGCGTCCCGGCGCCACGGCCGCCCTCGTGACCACCGATGAGTACAAGGCGCCGCTCGTGGCGGCATGGTCGCGGGGAGCCGGGCGGGTCGCGGCGGTTTCGTTTCCGCTCGGCGGGCAACATTCCGGGAAGGTACGCGCCTGGCCGGACTATGGGGATTTTGTCCAGACCCTTGCGCGCTGGCTGGCGGGGGACGAGGCGCCGCCCGGCGCGGCGTTGCGGACCGAAGTGACCGGCGGACAGCTGGCGCTCGAATTGTTGCATGACGAATCCTGGGCGGCGCGGATCGCGCAGGCGGCGCCGACGGCGACCCTGGCTGAGTCCGTGCCCGGGCGCGGTGCGGCGGTCACGCGCGAGTTGGTGTGGGAGAAGATCGAACCCGGGCGGTATCGCGCCACCACCGCGTTGACGCCGGGCCAGATGGCGCGGGGCGCGGTGCGCATTGGCGGGGTGGCGTTGCCTTTTGGCCCCCTGGCGGCGGCCTCGGCGGAGTGGGATTTCGACCGCGCCCGCCTCGCGGAACTCCGGCAATTGTCGGAACGCAGCGGCGGCCGGGAACGCATCGACCTGGCGGCGATCTGGGACACGCCGCGCGACGAGCACCAGCGATCGCTGCGGGCCTGGCTGCTGGCATTTTTCACGGTCGTCCTGCTGGCGGACGCCGCGCTCACGCGCCTGGAGATTTCGCTGGTGCCGGCGCGCTGGAGGCGTTGAGCCGTGCCTTTAGGTTTTGCCGGTCTTGGTCGAACTCATGCAGTTGAAACCGCCTTTCAGAGCAAAAACGAGCATACCAAAAAGTGGAGCACGTTGCCCGTTCGACGGAGCTCAGGGCCTTAAGCCTTGCCGAAACGGCTCCCCAACGCGCTGAGGACGTCCGCTGCGTGCAAAGCGCCCTGGGGAGCAGGTCGCTCCACCATCAACTGCAAGATTCCTGCTTGGCAGGGGCCGAGCTTGCTTGGTCCAACTTCGCGGACACGCCGCGAATCGAGCAAGGGTGTATGATCAAACTCCCTGCCAGATTGAGGCCCGACAATTGGGGCCACTGTTATCCGGTCAGTACTTGAAACCGCCGCTTGGAATTTTGTGGTCTGCCAGTCGGGCGATTGGCCGACCCGCGGAGTCCCCTCCGCGTGATCAGCTCCGGTTTTGGTTCCGGGGAGCGGCTAATCGCCGCGGGGAATAGGAATCAGTCAATTGGGCCGTGGTTTGGGACTTGGGGTTTGGCGCCGAAAATTGAACAGCCCCAAACCACGGCCCCGTGGGATCGACGCGGAGCCGAGGACGTGCGTTGTTGGGATGACCTGCCCCTCTCGGTTCGGCCGGCGGTCTGAGCGAACTGACAAAAGGGAATCAAATGACCTGGTCCGAGTTCGTCCCGGCTTCCGTCGATTTCACTTTCTGGGGTGTGTCCGGCAAGCCGACTCCACCTCAGCGATCAATTTCGATAGGTCTCTCCCTGGCGGCGCCGCCACAAAAGCATTCGCGATTTCAAAGGGATCAACCATTGCATTCGGGCGGGAGCCATCGTCAAATTGCCCGACAACATAGTGGAGAAAGTAGCGTGTCTCTGGCCACTCATTGATAAACCAGCAGCCGCCAAGTCTCTTGTTGAGCACCTCGCCAATGAAGTAGCCGAGTCGGGTTACGATCCAGGAGCGATCATTGGGCGCCACCATCTGTTCGCGCATGAACTCTGCAATCGGTGGAAGAAAAACATCCGGATCAGCAGCAATCAGGTGCGAATTCTCGATGCCGATCCGATCAGCAAAATCGGCGAGAACCGGCAACATCTCCTCGAGAAACGGCTCAAATTGCTGTTTCCGATCGGACAGGAGCTGGCGTTCGTTACTCGTGAAATCACGCATTCTGGTTCCTATATAAATTACACGCGGAATCCTGGCGTCCGTCAGCATTGTTGCCAACTCTGGAGACGGCGGCGCGTCCAAAAGATCCGGGGCGGAACAGGGGCGTTAGGAATGGCGAGGCGCCGTGAAGGCGCGCCTTCGGAGGATCGTCTGGCTGCGACTGAAACCGTGATCAACTTGCCGATGCGCGACGCGGGTGCGACCTCGTCATCCGTGACCCCCTCGGCTCGGCCCTCATTCCGCCGGCACGGCCGGCCACCATTGGTAGAGGAACAGGTAGACGAGCACGCCCGTCACCGAGACATAGAGCCAGATGGGATAGGTGAATTTCGCCCAGCGTTTGTGCCTTTCATAGTTGCCGTTGATGGCCAGCAGGAACGTGCGGGGGACCAGGTAGGCGATGGCCATGGCGAGCAGGATATGGGATGCCAGCATGGAGCGGTAGAAAATGAGCACGAATCCGTCGGCGCCGAGGTGCGAATGCAGGGCCTCGCCGGCACCCCGGTTCATACCCTTCAGGACCTTGTGGGCGATGTAACCGACGAGAAAAAGGGCGGAGACCACCCCCGCGGTCAGCATCAGCCGGCGATGCGTTTGGATGCGGGAAGACTTGATTGCCGGGTCGGTGGCGCGCTGCGCCGCCTTGATTTGCGCGAAACCCAGCACAATCAAAACGGTGGCCAGGCCGTTGAGGCAGGCATTGAGGGCGGGGATGTCGTTGAAGGTCATGAGGCGGTCGTGCGGAGGAGCCAGTTCGCCGGCGATTCCATCGACCGGTCGCGGGGCAGGAGCCCTTACAAGCGGAAAATCACCCGGTCAGCCACGAGCGCCGTCAGCAGCGCGGGCAGGTACGCGATCGAGACGTGGAACACCCGGCGGGCGACTTTCTCGCGGCGGGCCGGATCCAGGAAAAGAAAGGCCGCGCGCAGGAACCAGAGGCCGAGCAGCAGGGCCACGGCGAAGTAGTACCAGGAGCAGTAACCGAAGAGCGTCGGCAGGACGCTGGCGGCGACCAGCATGACGGTCCAGATGAACGTCCAGCGGGACACCTTTCGTCCACTGGGATCGACGACGGACAACATCGGCATGCCGGCGGCGGCGTAGTCCTTGCGATACGTCCAGGCCAGGGCGAAGAAGTGCGGCATTTGCCAGGTGAACAGGATCGCGAAGAGCGACCAGCCGAGGAGCGGGTTCGAGCGTCCGGCCGCGGCCCAGCCGATCAGCGGGGGCAGCGCGCCACTGATGGCGCCGAGTTCGGTATTCCAGCGCGACCAGCGCTTGGCCGGCGTGTAGATGGCGAGGTAGGCGACGATCGTGGCCAGCGCGAGGAAGGTCGAGTAACCGTTGACCTGCCGGAAGAGGACACCCAGCCCGACGATGCACATCGACCAGCCGAGGACGAAGGCCGAGCCGGGGGCGACAATGCCCGCCGGAATGGGCCGGCC
The DNA here is from genome assembly GCA_035549955.1 of Lacunisphaera sp. GTDB lineage: Bacteria > Verrucomicrobiota > Verrucomicrobiia > Opitutales > Opitutaceae > Lacunisphaera. The sequence continues at coordinate 31,288 of DASZPS010000099.1, forward strand.
GGCGGTGCGCTCCATGCGGGCGTCGGTATCGCTTTCCATCCACATGTTGAGCGCAGCCACGCCGCCGGCGCAAAGCGCCGTGCCCGTCACGACCCAGAACGTCCGCTGCCAGTCCCAAAAGGAATACGGCACGGCCGCAAGGTACCCGACCAAGGCGGTGATGACCGACATGAAGCTCAGGCGTGGCTTGGTCAGTTCGAGATAGTGGCGCCAGGTGGCCGTGCCGGCTGCCGCCGGGATGGATTCGGTGTCCGTCATCGTTGCGTTCCCTCCATCGAGTCACGCCGGGTGAGGAAGACGACGAGAAAAACCGTGGCCAGGGTCAGGGCGCCAAACACGACATGGGCGGTGGTCAGCACGACGGCACGGCCGGTCCAAACGGTTTGGATGCCCAGGTAGATCTGGCCGCAGATCACGGCAACGACGAGGAAGCTGCCGGCGCGGACCCCGGGGGCGAGTGTCTTCTCGCGCCAAAGAAAATGGCCGAAGGCGAGCACCGCCACGCCAATCACGCCAGCGATCACCCGATGCACGAACTGGAGCGCGATGAGCTGGTTCCAGTAGGCGGGCAACAGGCCGCCGCCTTTCTCTGGAAACACCCCGATGGCGGCCGGCGCATGGTTGTGCCGCATGGTGACGGCGACTGCGAGTTGCAGGAACAACAAGGCTGCACACCACCAGCCGAGGCGGCGGACGCGTGCGCCAGCATGACCGAGGCTGTTTTCCACCCACGACCGGGAAAGGCCCGCCGCGATGGCGAATAGCACACAGACGTAGACCTGGGCCAGTACGCCATGCGGAATGCGCAGCATTTCGCCCAGGGACATGTCGAAGCCGGGGACGGCGACGCGGTTAAGGAGGACCCGCGTACCCCCGAGGACGCCTTGGAAGATGACGATCGCCAGAGCCCACCATCCAAGTTTGCGCAACCAGGCGCGCCCTTCGCGAAGGTGCAGCCAGACAGCCAGGGTGATCGTGATGATTCCCATGACCGTCCCGGAGAGCCGGTGGGAGTGTTCGGCAAATTTGTCGATCTCGGTCAGCCAGCCATGCGGGTTGACCGAGCCATTGGACAAGGGCCAGTCGGGAAAAGCCATGCCGGCGCCGATGGTGGTCGTCAGCGCGCCGAGCGCCACCAGCACGAAGACCCATGCGCTGCCAACGGCGGCGAACCAGGCGAGTGCGGGTTGATAGGCGGAGGAGCGGGACATCAGGCAGGATGATGGCGTGGAATCCGGCAGGTCATCGCCCGGACCGGGCGAGAGCAAACCTTTTGACAATTACCCCCATGGCAAATGGGTTGGGGTGATGCAGCCGAGTTATTCGATCATTGCACCCCTTGTCGCATGCCTGCTTATGGCCGGTTGCACCAAGCGAGAGGCGGCGGAGGTGTCTGCGGCAGCGCCGGGTGCCGCGTCCACGGCGACCGCGCCGGGCGAAAAGCGATTCCCGCTCACCGGCGAGATCGTCAAGGTCGAGGCCGAACCGCAGGTGCTGATCGTGGCGCATGAGGAGATCAAGGGCTTCATGCCGGCCATGACGATGGAGTTCAAGGTGTCGAAGGCCGACCTGGCCAATGCCAAGGCCGGACAGCGCATCCGGGCCGAGATGGTCCACCGAGGCGAGGACTACTGGCTCGAGAAGATCTGGCCGGACGATACCGTCACCCGCACCACCATCGAAGCGGCGGCCAATGCGCTGGCGCAGGACACCGCGACGCGGGGCAAGGAGGCCTACCGCGAAATCGGCGAGACTTTGCCGGGGTTTACCTTGCTCGACCAGGAGGGCCGCACCGTCCCGGCGAACCGTTTCCGGGGCAAGCAAGTGGTGTTGAATTTCATCTTCACGCGCTGCCCGGTGGCCACGATGTGTCCGGCGGCAACCCTGCGCATGTCCCAACTGCAAAAGGCGGCGCGCGAGGCGGGCGTGAAGAACTTCGAACTCGTGTCGGTTTCCATGGACCCGGAGTACGATACGCCGGGAGTGCTCCGCGAATACGCGGAAGTGCGCGGGCTGGACACGACCAATTGGTCGTTCCTCACCGGCCCCGATATGGCCGTGCGCCACCTGCTGGCGCAGCTCGGCGTCATCCGCGAGTTTGAGGGCGCCACCATCAAGCACACGCTGGCCACGGTGCTCATCGATGAGCAGGGCCGCATCACCCATCGCGTGGACGGCAGTTCCTGGCAAATTGAGGAATTCGTCCGACGCCTGAAGAAAGGCTGAATGCCCCGCCGGGATTCATGAAGCCCGTTTCCCTGGATCCCGCGCCGCGCCCCGATGACTAATGGCGTTGTGAACAGTTCCGACGCAGCAGGCCTCACGGCCGGGCAAAAGCGCTCGATTGCGGTCATCACCGCCGTGGCGCTCGTGCTTTACGTGGGCATCCGCTTGTTGCCGACGGGATCCAACGTGAACCACATGGACTTTCGCATGGAGGGGAAGGGAATGCTCGAGTTTTGCGATCCGGCCAACCCGCAGTTCATCCCGGTGGTGGCCGTGCGTTCGCCCGTGGTCATGCAACTCGAGCCCGCGAGCGCCCCGGCGCGGGACAAGCCGGTGGAGATGACACTCACGTTGCGCACCGCCAGCGACAAGCCGATCGGACCGGCCGACTTGATGGTCGCCCACACCGAAAAGCTGCACTTGCTGGTCGTCGACCCGACGCTCACGGACTACCAGCACATCCATCCGGTGCCGGGCCGGCGGGAGGGCGAATGGAAATTCATGCTCACGCCGGCGCGATCCGGTGTCTACCGCGTGTTTGCCGATTTTACCCCGGTGGCGACCCAACGCGGGCTCTACGCCTCGGCGGATTTTGTCGTGCCCGGCACGGTGGCAAAGGTCATCACCAACGCCAACACCACCTGGCAGGAGCGGGGCTATAACTTCGAGTTGGTGCTGCCACCCAGCCTGCACGCCGGCCAGCCCACGGTTCTGAAATTCCGAATCGAAAGTCAGGGCACGGTCAAGGAGCGCGTGCCACTGGAGCCGGTCATGGGAGCTTTCGCGCATCTTGTGACCTTTGACGAAGCCCGGAGCGGGTTTGCCCACCTCCATCCGATGGACAGTGACTTGGCCAAGCCGCCTGATGCATTACACCCCGAAATGAGTTTCAGGCTCACGATACCGCAGGCCGGTCGCTACGTCATCTGGGCCCAAGTGAAAATCGCCGGGAAGGACATCTTCGTTCCTTATTGGATCGACGTACTGCCGTAGGTATCCGCTGGCCGATAGGCCCCGATAGACCGCCCAGATTGGCATAGGGGTATCACCCGGTGTAAGGTTTCCCGAATCATGTCGGTATGCCTTACACAAAAATGGGGGCATTGGGTAAACTAAATGCTAAAGCCAGACTTTTGTCGATTCATAGTATGTTACCAATGAACATGTTATACTTATTGAAGGAAAATAACAATAATCTGGCAAAAGAGCTGCATTAGCTTTGGCACCTCATTTTTCGATGAAATCCACGCTGACCCACAAACTCCCCCTGATTGCCTTGGCTGCTTTCGCGACGAGCACGCTCGTGGCGACCCCCTTTGGCACCAATGTCACCATCTCGGATGGCAACTACACCGGCACGGGCTGGTACTCAAACCGGGAGGATCAGGAGACGGAGACCAACCCGAACACGGTGACCAGCCAGCAGTGGGACTTGGAAGGCATGTTCCAGAACGGCACGCAACTGACACTCGTGGCCGGTTACGACTTCAAGAACGGCGTTACCTGGACTGATGGCCATAATTACAAGTCCGGCGACATCTTCATCGACGTGAATGGCGACGCCCAGTATGGCCCGGCCAACAACGGCACGGGCGCAACGGGTTATGGTCCTGGCCCCCACGCGGCGACCACCTCCAACACGTTTGGCTATGATTACGTGCTGGACCTGAACTACACCACGATGACCTACAATGTCATCGCGCTCACGCCGGGCAGCCTCGTCACCCGTGTCGTCGATGTCGAATCGTCCAATCCCTGGAGCTACGCCAGCGGCGGCACCGCGGTTGTTGGCTACCAAAACGTCGCCTTCAGCTACCTGTCCGGCCTGACCAATGCCTACACCGGTTTCCAAGGCGACAGCACCAACACGACGGGCTGGTCCACCGGCACCGACGCCCACTTCGCGATCACCGTGGACATGTCTTTCATGGGGCAGGGGGCGGCCAAGGTTCACTACACCATGGAGTGCGGTAACGACAACATGATGGGCTACTACAACACCCCGGACACGGGCGCGACCGTGCTGATGTTCGGCCTTGGTTTGGCCAGCCTCGTGGTCCTCCGCCGCAAGCGGTCCAACTGACAATTTCTAGGATTGAGTGTCATGCGCAGGGGCGGATCTTCCGCCCCTGCTTTTTTTTGGCGGACGATGGCGCCGCGCAGGGTCCGTGCGCGCGGCGGCACCGGGATTGCCTCACACGGCCTCGCCGGAGAGTTCCATGACCTCGCCGCCCGAGGTCGACAGGAATCGACCGAGTTCCGTCCCGGGAAAGCTGCCAAAAACGCCGGGGTGGCAGCGCAACAGGCCCTCGCGCGCGAGTCGCACCAGGCTGCGATGGTTGAGCTCAGGGTCGTTGCAGAAGTAATGTTCGCGCGCGCGGTTCGGCCAGACAAGGCTGCCCCGCAACGTGTCGCCAATGAGAGCCTCGCCGTTGGCAAGCACCACCGAGATGGATCCCGCGGTGTGGCCCGGCGTGGGCAGCACCCGGCCGCGGAGTCCATAGGGCTCGAGGGCGATGCCTTCCTTGAAAACGAGGTCCGGCTCGAACGCCTCGAATTCCTCGTCAACGAGGGGCCGGATGACCCGGCCGATCCAATCCTGGACGGCAATCACCCCGTTGCGGCCGGCCTGGACCAGTGGCAAGTCACCCGCATGCAGGGCGATTTGGGCGCCCGTGCGGCGACGGAGTTCCGCCGCGCAGCCGGCGTGGTCGCTGTGGCCGTGGGTCAGCAGGATCAGGGCGAGATCCCGTGGTGCGACTCCGGCGCCCTTGAGGCCGGCCAGGATCCGCTTCAGGTCGCCGGGCGCACCCGTATCGATCAGCACGGGCCGCTTGCCGCGCAGCAGATAGCAGTTGGAAATCGCGCCTTTGATGCGGATGAGCATGGCCGGCTAGGATCTTAAACCGCGAATTTCATCGGTGGCCACCGCGAAAGATGTCGCTGCCGATATTCCTGACCGGAGCGGCTTCAGAACTTGAGGTGTTTGACGGTGACGCCCCGGTTGATCAGCTGTTTCAGCGAATCGATGCCGATGCGCAGGTGCATGGCGACGTGCTTGTCGTCGACCGTCTTGTCGCTCTCCGCCGTCTTTACCCCTTCAGGTGTCATGGGCTCGTCCGAGACGAGCAGCAGGGCCCCCGTCGAGATCTCGTTGGCGAAGCCGGTCGTGAAGACCGTGGCGGTTTCCATGTCCACCGCCATCGCGCGGATGCGTTTCAGGTATTTCTTGAACTCGCCGTCGTGTTCCCAGACGCGGCGATTGGTGGTGTAGACGGTCCCGGTCCAGTAATCGCGCTTGTGCTCGCGAATCGTGGTGGAGATGGCCTTTTGCAGCGCGAAGGCGGGCAGGGCGGGGACTTCGGGCGGAAAATAGTCGTTGCTGGTACCTTCCCCCCGGATGGCGGCGATGGGGAGGATGAGGCTGCCGAGCTTCGCGCGATGCTTGAGGCCGCCGCATTTGCCGAGGAACAGGACCGCCTCGGGATGGACTGCGGACAGCAGGTCCATGATGGTGGCGGCGGTGGCGCTGCCCATGCCGAAATTAATGATCGTGATACCGGCAGCCGTCGCACTGGTCATCGGCTTGTGCCGGCCGTGGACCGGCACCCGGTGCCAGTTGGCGAATAATTCGACGTAGCGGTCGAAGTTGGTGAGCAGGACGTAGCGGCCGAATTGCTTGAGCGGAACGCCGGTATAGCGCGGCAGCCAGTCCTCAACGATCTTCTTCTTGGTTTCCATGTCGGGTCGTTTTGCCCGCAAAAAATTATCTCCGCCTGCTGCCTTGGCGAGGGAAATCCCGGTCGGTCGGGCTGGGCAACCGGGGGTCAGGTTTGGGCAAAATATGCCCGTCGGTTCGCGGCAACAGGGGGTATCTTATGATCCCAAGGAATCAGTCTCTCTCCGGATGGGCCTGCTCCCTTCACTCCGGTGCAGCAGCATGTCGCCTCCCGGTCAGGATTGATCCCCCGTCACCAACCGAAGGACCTGCTTATGAAAACCGTGATCCTGTTGGGCATCGGCTTGCTGGGAGTGTTACTGTTGACCGGATGCGACGAGCCGCGCCGCATGGGCCGGGGTTTCGTGTTTCCCGGCGGCGATGCCGCGCGCGGCCAAAAGACATTCGTCGAAATGGAATGTTACCGGTGCCATCGCGTCGATGGCGTCCCCGAGATCCCGGCGCCGCCGGCGTCCGCGGAGCGGGTGGTTGTTCTGGGTGGCCAGGTGGCGCATGTGCGCACCTACGGCGACTTGGTGACGGCCATCATTCACCCCCAGTATTCTCTCTCGGATCAACTCACCACCCCGCCCCGGGATGGAAAATCCCCCATGCCGGGAGTGAATGACCGGATGCGCGTCAACGAGATGCTCGACATCGTCGCTTTCCTGCAGCCGCGCTACAAGAACCTCGATCGGATCCAGGGCTACCATGGTCCCTGACCGGCCAGGGACCGCCGGAAATTTCATGAAATCGTTCCAGGCAGCGGCATTCTTCGCAACGCTGGCGGTGACCGGCCTGGCCGCCGGCACGCCGGACCGCGTCGCCCGCATGCGGATCGACGGACCGATCGGGCCGGCCACCGCCGACTACGTGGTGCGCGCGGTCGACCGCGCCGAGACCGAGGGGGTGCAATGTCTCATCATCGAGCTCGACACGCCCGGGGGTCTGCTCGATTCGACCAAGACGATCGTGCAAAAGCTGCTGGCGTCGCCCGTGCCGACCGTGGTGCATGTCACCCCGGCCGGGGCAACGGCCGCCAGCGCCGGCTGTTTCATCACGCTGGCCGCCGACGTGGCCGCCATGGCCCCGACGACGACGATCGGCGCGGCGCACCCCGTCGCGCTCGGGGGCGATCCCGGCGGGGACAGCAAGCCCGACGAGACCCTCCGCGCCAAATTCGAGAACTATGCCGCGAGCTATATCGAGGCCATTGCCGCCCGTCGCCACCGCAACGTGGAGTGGGCCCGCTCCGCCGTGAAGGACAGCGCGTCGATCCCCGCGGCGCAGGCGCGCGAAATCCAGGTCGTGGACCTGATTGCCGCCAACCTGCCCGAGTTGCTCGATCGGCTCGACGGGCGCGAGGTGAACGGCCGGGTATTGCGGACTCACGGGGCGACCGTGATGGAGATTCCCATGACCGCGCGGGAAAAGGCATTTCAGGCTTTCTGGCGGCCCGAGATCATGTTCCTGCTCATGTTGGTTGCGCTGTACGGGATCGTCGGTGAGTTGAGCAACCCCGGCGCCGTCCTGCCGGGCGTGGCCGGGCTGATCGCGCTCATCGTAGCCTTGTACATGGCCGCCATCCTGCCCGTGAACACCGCCGGCGCCGCGCTTATCGTCCTCGCGGTCCTGCTGTTCGTGGTGGACGTTTACGCGCCAACGCACGGCGTCCTGACCGGGGGCGGCATCATCGCGTTTTTCCTCGGGGCATTGATGCTCTTCGATCGCACGGATCCGGCGTTCCGCCTTTCGCTTGGGCTGATCCTGCCGGCGACCGCGCTGACCGCGTTGTTCTTCATCGTCATCGTGGGAGCGGGCCTGCGCGCCCAGCGCCTGCCGGTGCGGGCGGGCCGCGAGATTCTCCTTGGCCAGGTGATGCCGGCCGAGGCGCGCATCGATGCCAGCGGCGGCTGGGTGCGCATCGAGGGCGAGCGCTGGCGGGCCACCTGCGAAACCGTCGTGGACAAGGACCAGCCCGTCGAGGTCATCGGGATCGAGGGGCTGACGCTGAAAGTGAAACCCGCCACCCCGTGAAAGGAGATTCCTATGCACGACTACCATGAAAAAATCCTCGGGATCGGCACCTGGCTGGCGCCGTTTGTCCTGCTCCTGATCATGCTGCTGCCCCAGGCGGTGCGCATCCTCCGCGAATACGAGCGCGGGGTGATCTTCCGTCTCGGCAAGCTGCACCGGCTGGGTGCCAAGGGCCCCGGCCTCGTGCTGATCATCCCGCTGGTCGACCGCATGGTGCGCATGGACCTGCGGGTCGTGACCATTGACGTGCCGCGCCAGGAGGTCATGACACGGGACAATGTCCCCGCCACCGTCGACGCCGTGGTCTATTTCCGCGTGGTCGACCCCGTGGCCGCGGTCGTGAAGGTCGAGAATTTCCTGAAGGCGACCTCGCTCATCGCCCAAACCACCCTGCGCAGCGTGGTCGGGCAGGCCCCGCTCGACGATCTCCTCTCGCAGCGCGAAGCCATCAACATGAAGCTGCAGGAGATCATCGACCGGCAGACCGAGCCGTGGGGAATCAAGGTGTCCGCCGTGGAGGTGCGCGATGTCGCGCTACCCGACCCGATGAAGCGCGCGATGGCCAAGCAGGCTGAGGCCGAGCGGGAGCGGCGCGCCAAGATCGTGAATGCCGAGGGCGAATTTCAGGCGGCCGAGAAGATGGTGCAGGCCGCGGCGATGATCAGCCAGGAGCCGATCGCGCTGCAGCTGCGCTTCCTGCAGACCATGCGCGAGATTTCCAGCGAGCACAACACGACCACGTTCCTGCCCGTCCCGCTCGACCTGTTCTCGCCGCTCCTGAAGAAATAGGGCTCCCGTGTCACCACCGCACCGTGAGCTCGGCCCCCCACGTGAGCGGGGCTCCGGGCGTGGCGTGGCCGACGCCGGGCGTGATCGCGCTGTAGTACTCCTCATCCCCGAGGTTGCGGCCGAAAACGTGGAGCTCCCCGCGCGTGAACGCGTAGCCGGCGTCGGCCTCGACCAGGGCGTACGAACGCTGCGAAAACATCTCCGTTTCCTGTTCGTCGTAGAAGGTCGTGCCCGTCCAGGTGAGTCCGGCGCCGGCGAAGAAGCCGGCGGCCGGGCGGTAGTCCACGCGCAGCGAGCCGTTGCCGGCGGGCGCGTACGGCGCCTGGTTCCCCGAGAAGTTGTCGCCCGTGAATGGGTCCGTGAAATCCTCGAGCGTCGCCCGGCAGGCGGAGGCGGCGAGCGTCACGGTCCAGTCGGCGGCGGGCTTCCAGGTGGCCTCGAGTTCGAGGCCCAGCACGCGGGCGCGGTCGGCGTTCACGACGAGGTACTCGTCGGTGAACGAATTCGGCACGGCGAACGAGCGTTCGATTTGGTAGCCGCTGACGCGCGACGCGTAGGCGCGGGCGGTGTAGGCGAGCGGCGAGTCCTTGGGGGCGGTGGTGAACGCCGCCTCCAGGGTCCAGCTGCGCTGCGGGCCAAAGCCGGCAAGGTCGGCGCGCCCGGTGTAGGCCGAATAGCCGCCGGCCTTGAAGCCGCGGGCCAGCGTCACCGTGAAGTCCGTCGTTTCGTCCAGCTTGCGCCCTGCCGAGAGGCTCGGGAGGAACGCGGACCAGTCATCCTCCCGGCGCAGCACGCTGGACGCCGGGATCGTTTCGATGCGTTCAAAGTCCTTGTCCGTCCGTTCGGCGCGCATGCCGGGCGTGATGAACCAGTCGGGAGTGGGCTTGAATGTGGCGCGGCCGAAAAGCGCGACCAGGCCGGCGTCCGTCGTGAACGAGGATCCCTCGATGGGGAACCCGCTGAAGACCCGGTCCGTTGCGCCGCGGGTGCGGGAAGCCGAGTAGAACGCGCCGCTGGAGTACTGCTCGTTCGTGTACCGCAATTCCTCGCTGAAGGTGCGTTGCGATTGGCTGAGCGCCGAGTCAAAATCGGCGCCGCCGAAGACCACGAGGCGGTTGGCGTAGGGCGACAACTCCCACCGCGAGTAGCTGGTGGTGGCGTTAAGCGTGCCATCCGCCAGCTTGCGGTTGAGACCAAGCGCCACGGCGCCGAAGTCGGTGTCGGCTTCGCCTTCCTTGCCGCGGGCGACGGTGAAGAGCGGGCCGCCCAGCGGGACGAGCGCGTGGGCCCCGTCGCGCGAGCGCTGGCCGAGCAGGTGGAGGGAAATCTCGGTGTCAGCACCGGGCCGGTAACGCAGCCGGAGGCGGGCGGAGAGGGATTCGCGGTCGTCGACCTGTTGGTTCAACGTCGTGTTGTGGATGTAGCCATCACGCTGGCTGGCATTGACCGCGGCCGAGATGTCGGCCCGCCCGCTCGGCGCGCCTTGGACCGCGGCGCCGAAAGTCAGGAGCCCATGGTTGCCGGCGGAGAAACTGGCGCGTCCGGTTGTGCCCGGACCCGGCTGCGCGGTGACGAGCTGGACGACACCCGCGTCTCCCGCGCGGCCGAAAAGCGTGGCCGCCTGCGGGCCGCGATGGATCGCAATACCCGCGAGGTCGTACAAACCGGTCGGGAACGTAAAGGCGTTGGCGAGCGGGATGTCGTCGAGATAAACGGGCGCCGAAGACTCGCTGAAGAACGGCGTGTTGCCGAGGCCGCGGAGCGTGGTGATCTCGCCGAATCCGCGCGCGCCGGCGTCGCTGACCGTGAATCCCGCCGTGTGCCGGGCGACGTCGTCGAGGCCAGTGGACACGTCGGCCCCGGCGCGCAGCGCCGCCAGGTTGGGCTGGGCGGAGCGGGTGCCGGCCGGGCCGGTCACGGTCAGGACCGGGAGCTGCTGCACCTCGTCAGCGGCGAGCAGCGCCGGCAGCAAGGAGAGCAGTAAACAGGAAGCGAGGCGACGAGGGATTGGGAACATGGGTTGAACCGCCGAATGGGACTTCCCGCCGCCAAAAGCGCAAGCTTCGGGTTGGGAAACAACTTGGCCGTTCCGTCATATCTATACCGGGCCCGGCGGGAATAGTTCCTCTGGCCAGGGGAAGGCCGGGGGATCCGCTTAGCTTCCGGCCGGGGTGAATCCTCCCGTCGCAATCGCCGATTTCGCGAATCGGCGGGATCTTAGGAGGCAATCGCGTGAACCGAGGACAAAAGCTCAGTGTGTGCTCGCTCGCGGAACCGACATTCATAGTGTCGGCATCTCGATGAGCGTTCTCAATGGAATCCTGCTGGTTGCCGGCAGGTTTGGTTTGTCCGGCCAGACAGGGGAATGGCTTTCCGACCGCCTCCAGCGGCCGTGGTCCCACGGCGAAGCCCACGAATTGTTGATCGGGCGCGCGGGCAAGAACATCGAGGGAACGGTTGAAGTCCAAGCGAAGGCCAGAGAGCGGAAGCCGGATGCGCCGGACTCGGATGGGAAACAGGCATCGAAAACCTGACCGATCAACGACGACTCATGAGTTGGGACGTCATGATATTTTCAAAGGATCCCGGCCCGATTACGGGTGACATGAAGGTACCGCCGCTGGGCGACGCACAATTTGTCCGCGACCAGATCTCCAAGTCGTTGCCGGGCGTGAATTGGTCGAACCCGGCCTGGGGTGTGCTGGAAGGCAAGGGGTGGAGCATTGAGTTCAACCACCAGACCTCGGGGCCAACGGACAGTGTGATGCTTCACGTCCGGGGCGGAGGGGACCCGATTTCCGCCATCGTGAAACTCTGCAAGGACAACGGCTGGGTCGCGATGGATGCCCAGGACGCGACGCTGATCGACCTGAACAAGCCTTCGGACAAAACCTGGAAGGAGTTCCAAGGCTATCGAGATAAGCTGGCGGCCGGCATTTCCACGCCCCCGCCGCCGCCCGCCTCGACGGAAATGCGGGCGGTGAACATCGGCATCAGCGTCCTCTTTTTTGCCATCCTCGCCTGGTTGCTGATCCGTTGGTCTAACAGGTGAGTGAAGGGGGCGGAGAGACTCCCGTATCCGCGCCGTTGTCAACGGCAGCGGCGCGCGCAGAATGATGCGGAAGGACGCGGCTGCGATGGGCGACCGGACTGAAAACACGATCCGCCAAGAGACCTGCTTGTGAGCACCAACGCCAACCGGGCATCCCCTGGCGCATCGACCAGGCGAAGACGTCCGTGACGGTTTATCTCGAGGACGGGCTTCGCTTGGCGCCCAATGCTCAATCGGGCTGCCTTGCGGTCACTGCAGCTCCGCCGCCTTGATCGTGTGCGTGAACCGGCTGGCGCCCTGCTTGTCGATGCAGGAGATGACCACCTCGCGGGCGTCCTTGGGCCCGCGGATGGCGACGGTCGCGAAATTCTGGTCGGGGACCAGCGTCCCCGGCACCCGGTGCGGGTCGCTGGCCCGTTCCGTCGTGCCGAGATTCGACACGCTGCTGGAAAACGGTGACGAGGTCAGCTCATAGACCCATTGCGTGGCGGTGATTTTCTTCCGGGCCAACTCGGTGAAATGCACATCGCCGCTCAGGAAGATGACGCCCGTGATGTGATGGTCGGCGATGAACTTCAGGATATCCTCCCGCTCCTCCGGGTAGTACGCGAAAGTTTCGCTCGCGCCGCCGAAATCAGTGATGACCTGCCCGCCGGTCACGATGAACTTGAACGCATAGTGACCGGAACTCTGCGCCGCGAGGAGCGATTGCTTCAGCCAGTCGAGCTGCCGCGCGCCGTATTGGGACTTGCGGCCGGTCAGCGTGGCGGAGGGCGCAACATGGTCGTCGTCGCGGTACCATCGGTCGTCCATGAGGAAAAATGCGGCGTCGCCCCAGACGAACTTGGTGTACACGCCGGGATTGTCGTGTTCGCCATAACTGGGATTGCCCCAGTAGGCCTTGAAGACGCGGAGCGACTCGTCCTTGAGCTCGAAGCTCTTGTTGGCGTCGTTCGACCCATAGTCGTGGTCATCCCAAATCGCGTAGTGCGGCATGCTCGCAAACAGCCTCCGGAGTTCGGGGAGGGCGCGGGTGAGTTGGGCGCGGTACCACAGGCCGCTGATGGAATCGAAGTCCGCCTCGCGGTAATACCAGTTGTCGCCGCCCCACAGCATGAAATCGGCCCCGCTTTCCCCCATCAGGCGAAAGGTCTCCATCGTCCTGCCGTAGGGCGCGCCGGGCCGGTCATAGGCTGGCTCGTTGAAATACGCGCAGGTGCCGAAGAGGAACTTGAAGTCGGGCGGCGCGCCGCGCCATTCCCACTGGCCCTTGGTCTTGAAAGTGGCGGGGAAGGGCAGGGCCTGGGTTTCGCCATCGATCCGCAGCGCGTATTCGTAGTTGGCGCCCATCTCGAGGAGGCCTGGCCGGAACTGCACGATCTGGCCGCCGGCCGGGGTGGGCGCCAGTCCGTTTTGAGTCAGCGTGCGCTTGGTCTCCGGCTTGCCGGCGACCCAATAGTCCAGGGCCACGGTTTGCGCATCCCGGGTTTCGAACCACAGCAACGCCTCGCGGCGGGCCTGATAGCCGAGCATCGGTCCCGACACCAGTGAGCCAGCGTGGGCGGCGGAAAGAACGCAAAGGGCAGGGAGCAGGCAGGCGGCCAGGCGGGGCGAATTCATGTGCGCTACTGTGAGACGCTGGCACCGGTTGGCAACGATGGCCTGCCCGGAAGGATTTAGGACCTAATTTCACTCTCAAAACGGGTTAATTCCGAGCCCCCCTGCAACTAACGAATTTTTCCCGTGCACAGGGTTGCAAAGTGGGTGGGGGAGGGTTTGGTGGCCGAAGCCCCATGTCGTTGCGCCAGAGCTTGCTCCTGCTTTCCCTGTTCCCCGTTGCCGCCAGCGCCGCGGACCCGGCCATGGTGTCGTTCAAGCGCGAGATCGAGCCGGTCCTCGACCAGTATTGCTACGGCTGTCACGGCGGGGGCAAGGAAAAGGGCGGGGTGAAGCTTGACGGCTTCAAAACCGATGCGGAGCTTCGCGATCCGAAGCTGTGGCTGCGCGTGCTTCGGAACACCCGTTCGCACATCATGCCGCCGGCCGAGGAGGAGGAACTCCCCGAAGCGGAAATCGAGAAACTGGCGACGTGGATCAAGCGCGACGCTTTTGGCCTCGACCCGGCCCACCTGGATCCGGGTCGCGTCACCGTGCGGCGGCTCAATCGCGTCGACTACCGCAACACGATCAAGGAACTGCTCGGCGTCGAATTCGACACCTTGAAGGAATTCCCCGCCGACGACACCGGCTATGGCTTCGACAACATCGGCGACGTGCTGACGATCTCGCCGATGCTGCTCGAGAAATACCTCGACGCCGCGCAGACCATCATTTCCGGCGCCGTGCCGACCTCGCAGCGGGTCGTCGCGGAGCATCCCTTGCCGGGCAGGGAGTTCGTCACGGTGAAGATGGAAACGCCGGCCTCGCTCATTGGCGAAACGAGTTCGTCCCCCAAGCCGGCCGAGTCAGCGGGCTCCTCCGGCGCGGGCGGGGCCGGCGTTCCAGCCGCAACCCCGGCGGTTTTCCAGCGTCCGGCGCCGGCGATCGAGGGGCGCGGCTTGGACCTTTCCTACTACACCCCGGCCACGGTGGCGGCGAAGCACAAGGTCGGGCACGCGGGCCGCTACCAGGTGGTGGCGTCGCTCCGCTCGGTGGAGCGCTACGTGGACGACCAGTTTGACTACAATCGCTGCCGCCTGGTCATCCGGGTGGACGGCGAGCAGCTGCTCGACCAGGAGTTTGTGCGGGAAGGCGACAAGGCCTTCACCTTCGCCTTCGACCGGACCTGGCAGCCTGGCGAGCATGATATCGCGTTCGAGATCAAGCCGGTCGGCCCCGACCGCGAACAAAAGCGCCTGCTCCGGCTCCGGTTGAACGAGGTCGTGGTCCGCGGGCCGTTCGACGAGAAACTCTGGGTCGAGCCGCCCAACTATGCGCGGTATTTTCCCAAGCCCGTGCCGAAGCGGGCGGCCGCGCGCACCAAGTACGCGCAGGAGCTGCTCACCGATTTCGCCACGCGCGCCTATCGCCGGCCGGTGGACCAGGCATCGGTCGACCGGCTGGTGGCGCTGGCCAACAAGGTGTCGGCCCAGCCGGGCGGCACCTTCGAGGCGGGCGTCGCCCAGGCCATGGTCGCGGTGCTGGCCTCGCCGCGCTTCATCTTCCGCGAGGAGGAGGTGTTGCCGCTCGCCCCCGGCCAGGCTCATCCGGCGGTGGACGAGTGGTCGCTGGCCTCGCGGCTTTCGTACTTCCTCTGGTCGTCGATGCCCGACGCCGAGCTTTTCCGGCTCGCGCGCGAAGGGCGGCTGCGGTCCGAGCTGCCCGCACAGCTGGCCCGGATGCTCGCGGACCCGCGCGCGAAGGAATTTGTCCGCAACTTCACCGGCCAGTGGCTGCAGGCGCGCGACATCGCCAGCGTCCAGATCCAGGCCGTGCCGGTCTTCCTCCGCGAACACGGCAACCCGGAGGTCGAGGAGGCGTTCGAGACCTTCCGGCGCATCGGCCGGATCCACCCCGATGCGCGCACCCCCGCCGAGAAGGCGGCGGCCGACAAGGCCCGCGACATCGTCATCCCGTTCTTTCGCATGCCGAAGCCCCAGCTGACCGGCAGCCTCCGCGAGGCCATGCAGCAGGAAACCGAGCTCACCTTTGCGCACGTGCTGAAGGAGGATTGCAGCCTGCTTGAGCTGATCGAGAGCGACTACACCTTCCTCAACGAGGAGCTGGCAAAGCACTACGGCATTCCCGGCGTGACGGGCAAAGAGATGCGCAAGGTCCGGCTTCCGCCCGACAGCCCGCGCGGGGGCGTGCTCACGCAGGGCACCGTCCTGGCGGTGACCTCGAATCCCACCCGGACCTCTCCGGTCAAACGCGGGGTATTCATCCTCGAGAAAATCCTCGGCACGCCGCCCGCCGCGCCGCCGCCGAACATCCCCGCGCTGGAGGATGCCGCGAGCAAGGAGGAGCTGGCGAAGATGAGCCTGCGTGACACGCTCGCGTTGCACGCGAAAAAGCCGCTGTGCCGCTCGTGCCACAACCGCATGGATCCGCTGGGCCTCGCCCTCGAGAATTTCAACGCCCTGGGCATGTGGCGCGACCGCGAGATGGACCAGCCGGTCGAGAGCGCAGGCCAGCTCATCACGGGCGAAAAGTTCGCCAACGTCCGCGAACTCAAACACATCCTCGCGACCGCCCACCGGCGCGACTATTTCCATAACATCGCCGAAAAACTGCTGACCTACGCCCTGGGCCGCGGGCTCGACTACAAGGACGTCGAGACGGTGGACCGGTTGGTCGCCCAGCTCGAGGCCGCCGATGGCCGGCCTTCCGCGCTCCTGCGGGGGATCGTCGAATCGGTGCCGTTCCAACAGCGCCGCGCCACCCCCATTCCCATGCAGACCGCCGAGCAGCCTTCCATCGCAACCCCGCCGCAAGGTTGACGGCAATTCCTTCAGCTTCCGTGTCATCCCCACACCCCCCGGCGCTGCGCGCCGCCCCTCTTCACCCGGAACCATGCAATGGAAGGTGGAGCGACGTGCTCCCCAGGGCGCTTTCTTCGCAGCGGACGTCCTCAGCGCGTTGGGGAGCAACGCGCTCCACCATTTGGTGGTCGTTGATTTCCCCCTGGAAGTCGGCCCCAACTGAATCGTTCCGGCTTCACATTGGGGAGCCAATCCACTCTTTTCCAGGTCCCCTCCATGAAGAGGGGTGCCCGACTGGGCGGGGTGTGTAGGAAACGTTCGTCAACCCTCGTCCATCCGAGTAACCTCTCCCCCCATGAGCCACCCCCGCCGCCTTTCCCTCAAGCAAGAAATCGCCGCCATGGACCGCCGCCACTTCCTCAAGGGCCTCGGCGCGTGCATCGCGCTGCCCGCCTTCGCCTCGTTGGTCCCCACCCGCCTCATGGCCGCGGCCGCGGCGTCGCCGCTGGCGACGACGGCCACGGGGGCGCCGCTGCGCACGGCCTTTGTGTTTTTCCCGAACGGTGCCATCCCATCGCGCTGGTGGCCGACCGGGGGCCTCACGGACTTCGCCTTGGGCAACACCCTGGCTCCGCTCGACGGCATGCGGAAGCACATCCAGATCCTGGGCGGACTCGAGCACGCCAACGCCAATCCGGGCAACGACGGCGCCGGTGACCACGCCCGCGGCAACGGCGTGTTCCTCACCGGCGTGCGCCTCAACAAAAGCGCGTCGGACATCCGCGCCGGCATTTCCATCGACCAGGTCATTGCCAAACAGGTCGGACACCTGACGCGCTTTTCGTCGCTGGAACTGACCTGCGACGCCCGGCGCCAGTCGGCGGATTGCGACTCCGGCTATTCCTGCGCCTACCAGTACAACATTTCCTGGGCATCGCCGACAACGCCCATGACCCCGGAGAACAACCCGCGGCTCGTCTTCGAGCGATTGTTTGGCGGTGGCGAGCACGGCATGCGGAGCGCCAATGCGCAGCGCCGGATGCTCGAGCGCCGCTCCGTGCTCGACACCGTGCTCGCCGACGCGCGCGCGATGGAGCGCCGCCTTGACGTCAATGATCGCGAGAAACTCGACCAGTATATGACCGGCGTTCGCGAGATCGAGGCGCGGATCCAGAAGGCGGAGCGGTTCGGTCCCAATGTCGACCCGAACCAGGCGACGCCGGCCGGCATCCCGTCGAGCCACGCCGAGTATGTCGAGCTGATGTACGACATGATGCTCATCGCCTTCAAAACCGACTCCACCCGCGTCGCCACCTTCGTGCTCGGGCACGATGGCGACAACCGGTCTTTCAGCGAGATCGGCATCACCGAGGGGCACCACGACCTTTCCCATCACCAGAACAACGCCGAGCGCGTCGAGAAGGTGGCCCAGATCGACCGCTGGTACGTCGAGCAGTTCAACAAGTTCCTGGGGCGGATGGAGCAGACAAAGGACATCGACGGAAACTCCCTCCTCCATAACACGCGCATCGTGTACGGCAGCGGCAACGCCGACGGCAATCGCCACACCCACGAGAACCTGCCGGTGATCCTCGCCGGCGGCGGCGGCGGCCGGCTCAACGGCGGGCGCTACGTGCAGCACGGCTCGAAGCCGCTGAGCAACCTTTTCCTCGACTTGGCCGACTCCGCGGGCGTCACGGGGCTCGAGCGGTTCGGCGACTCGACGGGACGGCTGGGGAATACCTAGAACCCGGCGGGCCCGCGTCCCTGCGGGCCGGATTGGATGTAGCCGGCCTCGGCGAGGCCGGTCCGGGGTCACGGACCCCGGCGACAGGAGGGCCGGTCTGTGACCGGGCCACGCTGGAACGCCCTGACCCAGGGCGTTTTGGGTGATAGGGCGCGTCGGGAATTGCCCTGCCGCCGGCTTTCCGGCCTGCTGCACGCACGCACCGCGACCAGCAGCTGGTCAGGTCGAACTGGAGCATGCCACACTCAGTCCCCGATTCCATCGCGATTGAAGCGCGAGCCAAAATCCTGTGGGGCGAACCCATTGAGAAGGTCAGGGAATATCTCATGGGAAAAAACGTGGGGGAAAAAGACGCCGGCGCACTGCTAGAGGAACTGATGGCCGAGCGGGCGGCTTCAATTCGCTCTGACGGCTTCGGGAAGATCTGGGCCGGTGCCGCGTCCGTTGCGGCTCCAGTCGCCTACTATTTTGCGACCCACGTCTGGATCGGATATTGGAACCATAAACTATTCGCCGCCCTCGTCGTTTTGGCCGCGGTCGGGGTCATAAAGTTGGTCTCCGGGATTTCCATGGTCATTCGGCCCGGCGCGGTTCGCGGTGACTTGTCCGGCGCGGCCGACATGTAGCGGAAGTTTGCCGTCAGATTGGAGTGGTGTTTTCCGCAGCGTCATTCCGCATTGCGGGTGAAGCGGCCCGCAGGCACGCGGGCCGTCCAGGAGCAGATGGACGGGAGCCGGGACCGCCAAAACCCAAGGGCGGCGTCAGCGACCCCCACCTGTCGGATGCGATCGAATCCCGAGGTCGGGGCGTAAAGCCCCTCCTACGGGGCGGCTCAGTGGTCCTTCTTCTTCTCGCCCGTTGTGGCGACCACGTCCTTCAGCCACTCGAGCAGGACAGCCTTGTCGTCGCTCTTGGCGTAGTCGGCCTTCAGCTTGGTCAGGCGATCCTGCAATTCCTGGTTGTTGCGGAGTCGCCGGCCGAGCTTCGGCTTGTTGGGCATCGTGTCCTCGAGGATGTATTGCTTGAGGCGGCCGATCTCGGGCAGCGTCTCGCGGATGGTTTCGTCCGTCGTGAGGTCGAGGTCGTCGCGGATCTCCTTCTGGCCGTCGATGACCTCGCCGTGGCACATGATGCAGCTCCGGTCGAAAATCTTCCGAATCTCGGGCTTGAGCGGCAGCCGGGCTTCGAGCGCCGGCTCTGCGGCGATGGCGAAGCTGGCGGGCAGGATGATCGCGAGGGCAAGGAACAGGGGACGGGGCATTTGCATGATTGTGGTGTGGTCAGTGGGACGCAGAGTCGTCGAGGAAGGTTACGATTCGCTGGATTTCCCTGGCGGGCAGGGGACCGGATTTATTGAGGGCCAGCATGAAATCGGCAAGCAGCTCCTTTTCGGCGGCAGTGAGCTGGTCGCGGTAGCCCGGCATCTGGATCGCCTGGCCCTCGACATACGATTGCGCGAGCCGGCCCGTCACGCCCGAGGCAATGGCCAGGCCCCGCCCGTGGTCCAACCAGTGGACGATTTCGGCGCGATTGCCGTTCGCCGTGAGCTTGAGAAAGTCCTGGCCGAAAAACCCGGGAATATAGCCTTTGAACGAGTTCGGATTTGCCACACCCCCCTGGCCCAGTTCGCCGTGGCATTGGTAGCAGCCGAATCGGCGGGAGAGCCGGTCGCCCGCCAAAAGCAAATCGTCCGGTTTGAGCTTCGGGCCCGCCGAGACGGAAACGAGTTTGACATCCGCGCCGGTGGGTTGGTTGTACCGCAACCCCTCGGCCAGGATCCACGCGGCGATGGCCTCGATGTCGTCCGGCTTGAGGCGGTCCTTGTACGCCGGCATGCGGATGAAAAGCTTCTTGTGCCGTTCGACTTCCTCGGCCGTGACGCCGTTGGCGATCCACTCTACGAGCTTGTCGACCGACGTGATGTCGCTGTCCCAGAGCGTGGGATTGGTCTTCGGCGTCCATTTTTCGGGAACGGCCTGCCGCAGATTGAAGCGCTTTTCGCCGTCGCCGCGGCCATGGCAGGCGAAGCAGCCGGCGGATTCCGCCAGTTTCGCTCCACGTGCCACCGGCGAATATTCGGGCTGTTTCTCGACTTGCAGGAAGATGATGCCGGCGAGTCCGAGAACCAGCAGGCCTACCAGCGACCAGGCGAGCACCCGTCCAGCGGCGGCGGGGGACCTGGGGGCGGGGCGGGACGGGGCGGACATGTCCCGCTACCAAAACACGGCAGCGATTGAAGGCAATCCGCCAACTTTGTCCCGGGCTCGAGTTGCGGATTCGGCGTGGGTTTGGCTCGGAGACGGCCTGGTCCGGTCAAAGACCGGGCTTACCCCAGGTCCATCGCCGGCGGAAACGATGCACCAGACGTAGTATACCGAGCACGAGCAGGAACCACGGCGAAGGCGCGCCGCCGCCACCCCCCCCGCCCGAAGCGGGCGGCGGAACTGGGGCCGTGGTCACCGTCAGGGTGGCCTTGGTGCTGGTGACGCTGCCCAGCTCGTTGGTAACGACCACGGTGTAGTCGCCGGCGTCGGTGCTGCGCGCGTTGGTGAAGCTGAGCGTGCTGCCCGTCGCGCCCTGGAAGGGAGCGCCGTTGAAGTACCATTGGTAGGTCGGCGCGGGCAGGCCGCCCGCACTGACGGAGAGTTGGACATTGCCGCCAGACACAACGCTCTGGCTGAGCGGTTGCGTGGTGATGACCGGCGCCGCGGCGGGCTTGGCTTCATAGATCTGGCTCGTGTTGGCCAGGTAGAGTGTCCCGGTGGGCGTGGCGGCAATGCTCATGGGCCAGTTGAGCCGCGCGTTGCCGCCGAGGCCGGGACCGTTGCCGGGGGCGCGCGCCAGCCCCACGAGCGTCGTGACGCGCCCGTCGGGTGCGATCCGGCGGATGAGGTTGCTGTACGTGTCGGCGACGTAGACATTGCCGGCGGTGTCGGTCGCCAGGGCGTGGGGGGCGGCGAAACTCGCCGCGGCGCCCACGCCGTCGGCTGAGCCGTAAGTTCCGGGCGACGCCGTGCCGGCCAGGTTGGTCACCATGCCATCGGGCGCGATCTTGCGGATGGTGCTGTTGCCGGAGTCGGCGACATAAAGGTTTCCGGCGTTGTCGAAGGCCAGGCCGGTCGGACCATAGAAACGCGCTTGTGCGCGCGGACCGTTGTCCGACCCGTGCAGCCGATAGCTGACATCGGGATCCTGCGAATAGGCGCCGGCGTAGGTGTCGACCGTGCCGCCGGGCGTGGCCCGCAAGACGGCATCGCGATCGGTGAAGAAAATCGTGCCGGTGGCGTTTACGGCCAGGCCGAACGGATAGTAACCCTGGTCCGCGGGTACGATGGTGGTGACGACCCCGGCAGGCGTCACTTTGCGGATGCTGCTTTGGTCGGCGACAAAGCAGTTGCCAGCGGCATCCGTGGCAATCGCCCGGAGCGCGTAGAAGCGGGCGCCAGGGCCGGTGCCGTCCAGGCTGGCGTATTGGCCCGCGATCCCCGGCTGGCCGGCGACGGTGGAAACGGTCCCATCGGAGGTGATGCGCCGGATGAGGGAATTCTCCTGGTCGGCCACCAAGAGGTCGCCGTTGGGCGCGCGGGCGACCAGGCAACTGCTGGAAAAGCGGGCGGCATCACCGCGCCCGTCGACCGTGCCCTCCGCCAGGGCGCGGGGCATGCCGGCAAAGGTGGAAACATCGCCCTGGGGTGTGATCTTGCGGATCACGTTGCTGCCATCGTCGACCACATAGAGATTCCCGGTGCGATCGCAGGCCATCGCGCCGGGTTGCTGGAAGCGCGCCGTCGCCGCCGGGCCATCGACGTAGGCCCGTTCCCCGGATTTGCCCGCAATGACCGTGGCCTGGCTGGCCGGCGAAATGCGGTTAATGGTGCCGTAAACCGAGGCCGCCACCACCACATTGCCGGAGGTGTCAACGGTAAGATCGTCCATGTAGGCGTCGGTCACGCCGGGAATCACCGGGAGGCTGGAGACGGTGCCATCGGCGCTGATCTTGCGCGGCGTGGCGTACCATCCGTCCATGACCCACAGGTTGCCGACGGCATCCGCCCCGAGTCGCCGGGGATCCGTGAACAGGGCCGATTGCCGCGGCCCGTCGGTCGTGCCGCTGGTGAAGTTCTGCCCGGCGAACTCCTCGAGTTGGCCGGCCGGGGTGATCCGCCGGATGCTATGCCACGAATTCTGGGTGAAATACAGGTTGCCGGCTGGATCGAACGCCAGGCTCGAAGCGCCTTGCACCAGATGCGGCAGCGTCGACACGACGCCGGCTGGCGTGATTTTTCGCAGGACATTGCGCTGGTTGGTGACGAAGATGTTGCCGCTTTGGTCGACGGCGATGCCGGCGGGGTAGGAGAGTCGGGCGGAGGCCCCCGTGCCATCCTGCACGCCCTCGACTCCCGGGACGCCGGCGAGGGTCGTCACCTCGCCGGCTGGCGTCACCTTGCGCACCAGCTGGTTGTTGATTTCGGCCACATAGACGTTGCCGGCGGCATCGGTGGCCAGGCCCGCGGGATTGTAGAAGCGGGCGGCGCTGCCGCGGCCGTCGACATGCCCGAAACTGCTGATGCCCGCGAAGGGCTGCAGCACATAGGGCGCGGCATAGTCGGATTGGGCCGCGACCCAGGTTGAAAGGGCGGCGTGGGCCAAAAGGATGGGGAGAATGGATTTGAACACGATGGAATGCTCCTACCTATCATGACAATCGACCGGGAAAAAACCTCCCCGGCAGGTTGCATCCGGTGGGTGGAGGTTCCGCCAGGGAGGGCCTTGAAATTCGCAAGCCGGGCCCCCCACGCTCAAGCCGGCCTCACTGGAGAAATTCCCTGCCGCCCGAGTTCCGCGCATACCCGGCGGTCGGTCAGAGAGTTTGCTTTTGGCACCAGGCGCGGATCCCGCGAACGATGCCCAGGCCGAACAGCCCGAACATGAACCAAGACGACGGAGCCCCGCCGCCTCCGGAACCACCGCCACCAGATGCTGGTGGCGGGACGGGCGCCGCCAGGACGGTGAGCGTAGCCTTGGCGCTGGTGACGCTGCCAAGGGAGTTGGAGACGATGACCGTGTAGTCGCCGGCCTGGTTCGCCGTGACGGGGGAAAAGTTGATCGCTGCTTCGGTGGCGCCGGCGATGTCCACGCCGTTTTTCTGCCACTGGTAGGTGAGGGGGAGGAAACTCGTGGCGGCGACGCCAAATCCAGTGGTGGCCCCCACGGTAACTGATTTTCCCTCGGGTTGGATCGCGATCGTGGGTCCGGTCGCGGCCTGGCCCAGCCGGACGGTGGTGCCGCTGGAGACGCGCAGCTTGCCCGCAACGTCGACCGCGATGCCCTGCGGATAGTAGAAACGCGCTTCGGCGCCGGCCCCATCCGAACTTCCCGGCGCATCCACCAGGCCGGCCAGGGTGGTGACAGTGCCCTGTGGCGTCACTCGTCGCACCGTCTGGTTGAAGGAGTCGGCGATGAAGAGATTTCCCGTGCCATCGCAGGCGAGGCCGACCGGGTCGTGGAAACGCGCCGCGAGGCCGTTGCCATCGTTCGTGCCGGGATCGCCACCGGCGAGGGTGGTCACGACGCCCGCCGGGGTGATCTTGCGCAGGCGGGCGATCGTGGTCGTCACCTCCGTCACGTAGACGTTCCCGCTGGCGTCAACCGCGATGCCGGTCGGCCACGTGAACTCGGCGGTGCTGCCGGGGCCGTCACGGAAGCCGAACGCGGTTGGGTTGCCGGCGAGGGTCGAAACCTCCCGCGCCGGAGTGATTTTGCGCACGGTGGAACCGGCGGTGACATAGAGGTTGCCGGCGGCATCCAGCGCCACTCCGCGCGGGAAATCCAGCCGGGCGGAGGCACCGGGGCCATCCTCGGTTCCGGCATTCCCTGCGCTCCCGGCGTAGGTGTCGGTTTCGCCGGTGGGCGAGATGCGGCGGATGGTGTGGTTGCCACTGTCGGCAACAAAAACAGTGCCGTCGGCGCCAACCGCCACGCCCCTGGGGCTCGAAAACCGGGCCGCCGTCGCCCGGCCGTCAACGGATCCGGCGACGCCGGGCGAACCCGCCAGCAAAGTGACGTCGCCCGTCGGGCCCACCTTCCGGATGCAGTGGCTGGCATGATCGGCCACGTAGGTGTTGCCTGCGGCGTCGACGGCGACGCCCACGGGAGACTGAAAGCGAGCGGCGCTGCCGCTGCCATCGGCGAAGCCGCTCGCCTGGTCGAGGGCGAGCCCGGCCAGGGTGCCGGAAATGCCGTTGGCGGAGATGCGGCGGACGTTATTGTTGCCCGTGTCGGCGATGGTGATCACGCCCTCGCGATCCACGGCGAGACCCAGCAGCCCGCTGAATTGCGCGTTGGCCGCGTTGCCGTCAGCCGACCCCGGGATCCCCGAGCCGCTGACCACGCTGGAAGTGCCCGTGGCGGGCACGAAGTGGACGATCCGGCCGTTGACGGCAAGGAGGAGTTCCCCATCGGCTTCGACCAGGACGTCGGTGATCGGAGTGTTGATGGGCGGGATCTGTCCCTCCGGGTGGAAGACGATGACGTTGGACTGCAGCAGATAGGTGAGGGTGCCGTCGGGTGCGACCTTCGTGAGGTAGCCGATGTCGGTCGCGACCTCGGCCGCCTGCAGTACGCCGTTGATGGAATAGTTCGAGTAGGTGCGGGTGATGTAGCGGGCGACGTAGGCGTTGCCGGCTGCGTCGGCGGCGATGGCGTAGTAGTAGGGATCGCGGAAGGTGAGATTCCGCGCGAAGGTCGAAACCGCGCCGGCAGGAGTGATTTTTCGGATCGTGTTGTTGCCGGACTCCGTGACGAAAATATTGCCGGTGGCGTCGGCGGTGATGCCCAACGGGCTGTTGAACCGCGCGAGCGTCCCCGGGCCGTCGTTGTTGCCCGTCACGCCCGCGAGCCCGGCCAGGGTGGTCACCACGCCGGCGGGAGTGATCTTCCGGATGGTGTGGTTGCCGGTGTCGGTGACGTACAGGTTATCCGCGCTGTCGACTGTGATGTCGTGGGGGTCATCGAATCGCGCGGCGGCGCCCGTGCCGTCGGCGCTGCCGGATAGGCCCGGGGCTCCCGCAAAGGTGGTGACGCTGCTGCTGGGAGTTATCTTGCGAATCGTGTGGTTGCCGTTGTCGACGACGAAGGTGTTGCCGGCGCTGTCCCGCGCCACGGCGCGCGGGCTGTAGAAGCGGGCGGCGACGTGGGTGCCATTCTGGCTGCCGATCGAGGACGTGCCGGCCAGCGTCGTGAAATGGTACGGCAGCGCGTAATCGGCGGCCGCTGGCAGTTGAACGGTGGCGGCGAGGCAACCAGCGAGGAAGAGCGGGATGAAGCGGAAGGCGGGATTAGTCATGGCCAGCGATGGTTCGCTGACCTGATTGACAATCCGGAAACGAAGACCCGCCTCGGCGCGGGCAGATCAGGTCCCGGCCAGCGCCGGCTTCACGTTCAGGTGTTCCTCGCCCACGTACTTCGCCGATTGCTCATCCGCGTGGTAGCTGGAGCGGACGAGCGGGCCGCTTTCGATGACGCCGATGCCCAGCGCGAGCCCAACTTCCTTCCATTTCTTGAACTCGTCGGGGCTGACCCAGCGGGCCACCGGCCAGTGTTGCGGCGTGGGCTGGAGGTATTGGCCGAGCGTGAGGATGTCGGTCTTGTCCGACGCGATGTCGCGGAGCGTCTGCTCAATTTCCTCGGGCTTCTCGCCGAGACCGAGCATGATGCCGGTCTTCGTGGTGAAACCGCGTGACTTGGCGTGCTGGAGCACGGAGCGCGAGCGATCGTAACGGGCCTGCACGCGCACCGGGCGCTGGAGTCGTTCCACCGTTTCGAGGTTGTGATTGAAAATGTCGGGTTTGGCATCGAGCACGAGGTCGACCTGGTCGAGCTTGCCGACAAAATCCGGCACGAGCACCTCGATGGCGCACTGGGGATTCTTGTAGCGCACGGCACGGATGGTGGCGGCCCAGACGCTGGCGCCGCCGTCCTTCAGGTCGTCGCGGGCGACCGACGTGATGACGCAGTGGCGGAGGCCCATCTTCGCCACGCCGTCGGCGACGCGTGCGGGTTCGCCCAAATCGTGCTCGGTGGGGCGGCCGTTCTGGATCGCGCAGAAGTTGCAGGAACGGGTGCAGATGTTGCCAAGGATCATCACGGTGGCCGTGCCCCGGGACCAGCACTCGCCGATGTTCGGGCATTGGGCGCTCTGGCAGACCGTGTGCAACTTGTTGTCCTCCACCATCCGGCGGGTGGCCTGGTAGGCGGGGCCGGAGGGGAGCTTGGCGCGGAGCCAGTCGGGTTTGCGGGAGGAGGACATCGATTTCGAACCACGAATGGACACGAATGGACACCAAGGACAAGCGGGTTTTGGGCCTGACCGGCATGCAATTGTCCTCTCTCTGTCCGATCGCCGCATGCGGCGATCTCACGTGCGAGACCGGCGCGGCATCGGCCTTGGGTAGAAACGCCTATGCTCCGTCGCTCCCAACCAGGAAAAAAGCCCCGATCCCGGCCGCGATGACCAGACTCATCACCACCGCAACCTGCCAACGGAGCGCTCGCGAGCCGAGGAAGGCTGCGATGCCGCCCTTGACCAGGGAATTGGAAATGGCGGCAACGATGATGGCTTGGACGGCGAGAGATGGGGTTTCCGCTCCGGCGTTGCCATTTTTTGCCACCGCCAGGGATATGGCGTCGAGTTCGGTCAATCCCGACACAAACGCGAGCGGCAGCAGGCTGGCCTCGAGATGATTGGAATGCCCCGCGGCCTTCACCAGGAAGGTGATGCCCGCGTACAGCGCGGCGAATTTGACGGCCGTCATCAGGCTGAGGGGATTACCGACGGCCGGCTGGTCGGTGCGGTGCTGCCGACGATGTTGGCGCCAGGCGGCCCATGCGACGAAGGCGAGACCCGGGAGCGCCATGCCCGCGAACGGCAGCAGTAATTGCGTTGCCAGCGGGCGATTGACCAGCGCGACCGCGACCGCCACCCGCGGGAGCATCACGGTACAGGCAACCACGACCGCCAGCGCGTAAGCCTCGGAATGGGCCGGGTCGTCGCGGCTGCGGCGGCTGAATTCCAGGGTCGTCGCCGTGCTGGAGGCCAGCCCGCCCAGCAGGCTGGTGAGAACGATCCCCACCCGCGCACTCAGCAGGCGCATGAGGATGTAGCCGAGAAACCCGATGCCCGAGATCAGGACGACCATCATCCAAATGGAACGGGGGTTGAAGGCCTCGAACGGCCCGTAAGCCTCGTTGGGCGCCAACGGCAGGACGATGCCCGACACGGCGACGAATTGGAGCGTGGCGCGGATGTCGGTTGGGGTGAAGGCATGCGTCCAGGCATGGATCGGTCGCTTGAGACCAAGCAGCACCACCAACAATCCGCCGAGGAGAACAGCCTCCTGGTGCTGCCGCCAGTAAAGCAGGCTGCCCGCCAGCACCGTCAGCATCGCGGCGGCAAAGGTCGTGCTGCCACCGGGATCGCGGTTGGCCGGTTGCGTCCGGCCGATGACGAAATGGGCGCCGACCAGCACGAGCACGACCGGCAGGACCCCGGGAGCGTACTCGTCCGAAACAAACGCCGCGATACAGCCCAGCAGGCTCCAGCACGTGAAGGTGCGGACACCCGCGTATTCCCCGCGGGCATTCTGCTCGGTCTGCTCATGCCACTGGCGAATGAGCCCGATCAGCGCGCCGAGCCCGGCGCTGGCGATGAGCGCTATCATCAACGGATGCATGCGAGGGCATGGACCCCGGGCGGGGTAGGTGGGTAACGCAGAATGTAGGGTCAGCCTCGGTCCGATCTCGGGGGTGAGGTTGCCGCAAGCGGCGACCCTACAAGGAAAACCATGCCGTCGTACATTCCCGGCGCGAGGCAGCCCGCCATGGCGCGAAATGGTAATTTCCGTTTGCCCCGGGCGGGCCGGCTGCCAAGCCTTGTCCCTTCCATGAGCGACATCCCCCAGGACATCACCCACGACCAGCGTGCCGTGCGGCTGAAGAAGCTGCAGGACATGCGCGCGGCGGGAGCGGATCCGTTCCGCGCCAACGCCGAGCAGACCCATTTTTCGGGGGAGGCGCTCAAAGCCTATGTGGACGGCCAGGACTACACGGTCCCGGTCAAGGTCGCCGGCCGGCTGGTCGTCATCCGGGACATGGGCAAGAGCCAGTTCGTGAAGATCCTCGACCAGCAGGGACAGCTCCAGCTTTACGTGAAGAAGGACCTGGTGGGCGACGAGGCCTACGCGGCGTTCAAAAAGCTCGACCTTGGCGACATCATCGGGGCGGAGGGCATGTTGTTTAAGTCCAAGAGCGGCGAAATCACCGTGCGGGTCCAAAAGTACGTCCTCGTCGCGAAGGCCCTGCGCCCGCTCCCCGAGAAGTGGCACGGCCTGGCCGACATGGAGCAGGTTTACCGCCAGCGTTACCTCGACCTCATCGTCAACGAGGAGTCGCGGAAGCGGCTCATCCAGCGCAGCAAGATCGTCGCGAGCGTGCGCGCGACCCTCGCTGCGCGGAAATTCCTCGAAGTCGAGACGCCCGTCCTCGAGGGCGTGGCCGGCGGCGCCGCCGCGCGGCCGTTCACCACGCACCACAATGCGCTGGGGACGGATTTCTTCCTGCGCATTGCCCTCGAACTGCGCCTCAAGCGCCTGCTCGTCGGCGGCTACGACCGCGTGTTCGAGATCGGCCGCGTGTTCCGCAACGAGGGCGTGTCCCGCAAGCACAACCCCGAGTTCACGATGCTCGAGGTGTACCAGGCTTACTCCGATTTTCGCGGCATGATGGATTTGTTGAAGGCCATCTTCGCCGACCTGTGCCGCGACGTGATCGGCACCACCGAGATCAAGCACGCCGCCAGCGGGCAGATGATCAACTTCGCCGGCGAGTGGCGCGAGGCGCGCTATTTCGACCTGATCGACGAGGCCGCGGGTTTCAAGCTCAGCGCCCTCCGCAACACGGCGGACTACCGCGCCAAGGCCACCGAGGCCGCGCAGAAGCTCGGCTTGGAGGTCCACCCGGGCTGGGAGACGCATGAGATCGTCAACGAGATCTTCGGCAAGAAGATCGAGCCGACCCTGATCCAGCCGACCTTTGTTACGCACCTCCCGAAGGAGCTTTGCCCGCTCGCCAAGCTCAACGCCGAGGATCCCGGCCTGATCGACGTGTTCGAGTGCATCATCGGCGGCATGGAGGTGGCGCCGGCCTACTCGGAACAGAACGACCCCTTCGTGCAGCGCGAGATGTTCGAGAAGCAGGTCGGGGAGGACAAACAGAACCTCGACAACGATTTCCTCCTCGCGCTCGAGCATGGCATGCCGCCGGCCGGCGGCATGGGCGTCGGCATCGACCGCCTTTGCATCCTCCTGACCGGCGCCGAGAGCATCCGGGACGTGATTTTGTTCCCGTCGCTGCGTCCGGAAGGCGCCAAGGGCTGAAAGACTGAAGAACTGAAGGGCTGAAGTCGGGTCAGAGATTTCAGCCTTTCCGCCTTTCCGTCCTTCCGCCTTTCTTCCCCTCGTGCCCTGGCCCGTCTATCTTGCGTTCAAGCAGCTTTTCCCGACCGGGCGGGGAGTGTCGTTTTTTGCCGTGCTGTCGGTCATCGGGGTGATGCTGGGTGTCGCGCTGTTGATCGTCACCCGCAGCATCATGGGCGGGTTCGGGCACCAGGTGGAGCGCATGATCATCGACACGCAAGGCGAGGTGCAGATCCGCGGGCGGGGCACCTTAAGGGTCACCGAATCCCTCGAGAAATCGATCGCCAGCGTGCCGGAAGTCGCAGCTTTTGCACCCTACGCTCACGGGGTGATCATGCTGGAATTCGACCACCGGCCGGCCTTTCCCGCCGTGCAGGGCTTCGATATCGAGCGGATGAAGCAGGTGATCCCGCTCGAGCGCTACATCACCCAGGGTTCGCTCGACGACCTCGACGACGATTCGGTGATCCTCAGCGCGCAGCTTGCTTACGGGCTTGGCGTCCGCATCGGCGACAAGGTCAGTGTCTATTCGCCGCTCATGCTGGAACGGCTGAAGAAAAACGAGATGCTGCTGCCGCGGGACGTGCGCGTCGCGGGGATTTTTCTCATTGGTCACCAGCAGCTCGACAGCTCCACGGTCATTTGTTCGCTGCGGCTCATGCAGGATCTATACGGCATGGACCAGCTCGTCCACGGCTACAACGTCCGCCTGAAGCCCGGCGCCAATCCCGCCGCCGCGGCCGACGCCCTGAATCGCGTGCTGCAACCGGAGGCGGGCGCGCTGACGTGGTTCGAGGCCAACGCCGACTTCCAGGCCGTCCTCGCCTTCGAGCGCAACATGATCACCTTCCTGCTGGGCTTCATCATCCTGGTCGCGGCCTTCGCCATCGCGATCGCCCTGCTCATGTCGGTGGTGCGCAAGACGCGCGAAATCGGCCTGATTTCCGCGATGGGCGGCCGCAAGCGGGATGTCGCGGCCAGCTTTTGCCTGCAGGGATTTCTCATCGGCATTGTCGGTGCCGCGCTGGGGCTCGGGGCGGGACTGGCGGCGATTGCCGGTCGCAATGAAGCGGTGGGCTTTCTGACCAAGATCACGATGGACCGCGCGACCTTCGAGCGCTTCTATCAGTTCTCCAACCTGCCGGCCAACACCCGCCCGGTGGAAGTGGTGATCATCCTCATCTCGGCCGTTTTCATCTCCACGCTGGCCGGACTGCTTCCCGCCTGGCGCGCCGCGCGGCTCAAACCCGTGGAGGCCCTGCGCAGTGAATAAGGACCGCCTCCACTTTCTCTGCAGCGTGCTCGCGGTCGGCATCCTGGCCGGTGCGCAGCAAGCGAACGCGGCGCTTCCGGAGGCGGCCGCCGCCCTTTACCATCAGGCCGAGGGCGGAAAATTTCACGCCGAGGCGGCCAAACTCGCGCCGGAAATCGCGCCGACCAGCGACGGCAAAAGCTTCGTCGTCATCTGGCGCGCCCAGCCGAATCCGACGCGCTGGATCGTCTCGCTGCCGGGGACGCATGGCTTCGCCACGGACGACCTCGCGATCTGGCATCCGGGGCTGAACGGGCGCGACGTCGGCTTGGTCTCGCTGCAATGGTGGCTGGGGCACGGCGACGCCTATTACACCCCGGAGGAAATCCACCGCGAGATCACTGCCGTGCTGGAGCGGGTTCAGGCCAAACCGGGCATGGTCATGTTGCATGGCTTCAGCCGTGGTTCGGCGAACTCCTATGCCGTGGCCGCGCTGGATGCCGGCCGCGGGTCGCACTACTTTGCACTCCTGGTTGCCAGTTCCGGCGGGGTCGCCACGGACTATCCACCGACCAGGGCGCTGTTGCGCGGCGACTACGGCCCGCGGCCGCTGGCGGGCACGCGCTGGATCACCGCGGCCGGGGCCCGCGATTCGCATCCCGATCGCGACGGCATCCCCGGCATGCGGCGCACGGCCGCGTGGCTCAAGGAACAGGGCGCCACGGTGGTGGCCGCGATCGAGGATCCCGCCGAGGGACACGGCGCCCTGCAGCGCAACCCCCGCAATCTCCGCCAGGTGCTGGACCTTTTTTGCGATGCCAAATCCTGAGATGAGCGCGCATCCCGTCCTGCGGGCCGACGGCCTGACCAAGACCTACCAGAGTGGCGACAAGCAGCTCGGGGTGCTGTCCGGCGTCACCCTCGGCATCGCGGCGGGCGAAAGCGTTTCGATCCGCGGCGAATCCGGCTCGGGCAAAAGCACGCTATTGAACCTGCTCGCGGGCCTCGACCGGCCGGCCGCGGGCGAGCTTTTCTGGGACGGCGAGGCGGCGCACCGCCTCGGCCTCGACGAACTCACCGCCCGGCGCGGCCGGTTTCTCGGCATGGTTTTCCAGGCGTACTACCTCATTCCCGAGATCGACGCGGTGGCCAACATCGTCATGGGCGCGCGCATGGTCGGGCGGCCAGGACAGGCGGAACAGGATCGCGCCCTTCGCTTGTTGAAACGCGTGGGATTGGAGGCACGCGGCCATCACCTGCCGATGCAATTGTCGGGCGGTGAGCGCCAGCGCGTGGCCGTGGCGCGCGCGCTGGTCAACCGCCCCAGGGTCATCCTGGCGGACGAGCCCACGGGCAACCTCGATGAGCGCACCGGCGACGAGGTGATCAGCCTGCTGCTCGAGATGTGCGCCGAGGAACAGGCCGCACTCGTGCTCGTTACGCATAATCCCGCGCACGCCGCGCGTGCGGCGCGGAAATTCACGCTTCACGACGGGCGGTTGGGCGCTATTCCATAGGTCATATGAGACTTATAGGTCCTATTCTCCTGGGCTGTGGGCTGCTCACCGCCGCCATGGCCGAAATCAAGCCCACCCTCGATTCCGTGGCCGAATCCTACGTGAAGCTCGCCCTGGCCGCCGGCGTGCACGACGCCGACTATGTCGACGCCTATTACGGTCCGCCCGAGTGGCGCACCGCGGCCGAGGCGGCGAAGCTGCCCCTCGCCGAGATCCGTACCCGCGTGCAGGCGGCCAGCCGGGCCCTGGCGGTGATCGATGTTTCCCGGGCCGACGACATGACCAAGCTTCGCCAGGCCTACCTGGCGAAGGAACTGCAGGCGCTCGACACGCGCCTCGCCCTGGTCAGTGGGACGAAATTCTCCTTCGATGAGGAGTCCCGCCTGATCTACGACACGATCGCGCCGACTTGGACGAACGCCCATTACGACGAGGTGCTGGCGGAACTTGATCGGGCGCTTCCTGGCACCGGCTCCGTGGCGGAGCGCTTCCAAGCGTTCCAGAAGCAGTTCGTCATCCCGCCGGCCAAGCTCGACGCGGTGTTCCAGGCGGCCATTGCCGAGGCGCGGGCGCGCACCCTGAAACACATCCCGCTGCCGGCGGGCGAGAGCTTCAAGCTCGAGTACGTCACCAACAAGTCCTGGAGCGGGTACAACTGGTACCAGGGCAACGCCCACAGCCTGATCCAGATCAACACCGACCTGCCGATCTTCATCGACCGGGCGTGTGACCTCGCCGCGCACGAGGGATACCCCGGCCACCACGTCTACGGCACGCTGCTGGAGGAAAAACTCATGCGCGGGCGCGGCTGGGTGGAATTCTCGGTCAACCCGCTGTTCGGCCCCAACGGCATCATCGCCGAAGGCAGCGCCAATTACGGCATCGACGTGGCTTTTCCGGGCGCCGAGCGCCTGCAGTTCGAGCGCGAAGTCCTCTTCCCACTCGCGGGGCTCGATCCCGCGCGGGCCGCGGATTACTATCGCGTGCTGGAATTGAAGAAGAAGCTCAGCTTCGCCGGCAACGAGGCCGCCCGCCGCTACCTGAACGGAGAAATCTCCGCCGCCGAAGCGGCGGCGATGCTGGAGAAATATTCGCTCATGGAGCCGGCGCGCGCCCGGCAACGCGTGAAGTTCATGGAGAAGTATCGCAGCTACGTCATCACCTACAACCACGGCCAACAGCTGGTCCACGATTTCGTCGAGGCCCGGGCCCAGGGCGACGCCGACAAGCGTTGGACGGAATTCACCAAACTCATTTCCTCGCCGGTGCTGCCGTCGCAGTTGAAGTGAGCCCGGTTCGGTTGAGGGAAGAACCGGCCCGATGAATCTTTCGCCGTCCGCAGTGAATGCACCGCTTCCGGACCGCGTTGGCCCGGAATGTGGGAGGGGCTCTGCGCCCCGTCTATCTCCGCAGCGAGGGCATCCTGTCGGGGCGTAAAGCGCCTCCTACCTTCGATCCGTTCCCGTCCACCCATGCGCCACCTCGCCCTCGTCTGGATCAACCTGCGCCGCCACCGGCTGCGCGCGGCGATCGGCGTGGCCGGCATCGCGTTTGGCGTAGCGGCCATGCTCACGATCCTGGCGATTGTCACGGGGGCGATCGGCATGTTCCAGCGGATCCTGGCCACGGACAGCCATTACCTGGTGTTCGAGCGCAACGTTTCGGATTTGTTCTTCAGTTCGGTGACGGCGGACCAGGTGGCCGCGATCCGCGCGCGGCCGGAAGTGGCCGAGGCGCATCCGATGCTCTTTGGCATCGTGACGGCGGCCGAGCACCCCGTGATCACCTGCTTCGGCATCGAGGCGTCGGACCCGCGCCTCGCCCGCGCCACCTGGCTCGCGGGCGCGCGCGCGGGCTTTGGGCGGGGGGCGAAGGAGATCTACCTTGGCTCGCGCGCGGCGGAATTCCTGGAGGCGCGGCTGGGGCAGGAACTGGAAATCGGGCGCGAACACTTCCGGGTCGCGGGCATCTTCCGCACGGAGAACGGCTTTGAGGACGGGGGCGTGTTCTTGCCGCTGGCGGACGCCCAGGAGTTCTTCCACCGGGGCACCGCGGCGTCGGTGGTGGCCGTCAAGCTGCGCGACGAATCGCGCGGTGCGGAGTTCAAGCGCGGGGCGGAGGCGGCGTTCCCGGGACTCACCGCCCTCGAAAACCGCGAGTTCTCGTCGGGCTACAACAGCTTCAAGATCCTCAACCTGACCGCGTGGGCGGTCGGCCTTTGCGCCTTCGCCCTCGGTGGGCTGGGGGTGGCCAACACCATGTTGCTTTCGGTCTTCAGCCGCATTCGCGAGATCGCGGTGCTGCGCGTATGCGGGTTTTCGGCCCCACAGGTGGCGGGACTCATTTTCGGCGAAGCCGCGGCGGTGGCGGCGCTGGGCATCGCGCTGGGCCTGGGCCTGGGCTTCGCGCTGCTCGCGATCGTGGAGCGACTGCCCCAGTTCCAGGGCTATATCCAGGCGACCGTACAGCCGCTGGTGCTCGGCGGCATCGTGGTGACGGCACTCGTCACCGCGGTCCTTGGCGCCATTTATCCCGCGCGCTTTGCGTCGCGGATCCAACCGGCGGAGGCCCTGCGTTATGAATGAGCCCCCGCTGCCCGTCCGCGCCACGAACCTCGTCAAATCCTACGACGGCGGGCGCCTCACCGTGTTGCACGACGTGTCGCTCGAGGTGCGGCCCGGCGAAATTGTCGCGCTTTGGGGCGCCTCGGGTTCCGGCAAGAGCACGCTGCTGCACCTGCTCGGCGGCCTCGATGTCCCGGATCGGGGCGAACTGACCGTCTGCGGACTCGATCCCCGCGAGGAGGCGGCGCGGCTCGAACTGCGGCGCCAGCACCTCGGATTCGTCTTCCAGCTCCACAACCTCATTCCGGACCTGACGATGGAGGAGAACATCGCCGTGCCCGCCCTCGCCCGTGGGGTGCCGGCGGGGGAACGGCGGGCGCGCATTCGCTCGCTCGCGGAGCGCCTCGGCTTGGGGCACCGGCTGGGCCACCGCATCCAGGACCTGTCGGGAGGCGAACGGCAGCGCACGGCCATTTGCCGCGCCCTGATGAACGCGCCGCGCCTGCTGCTGGCGGACGAACCCACCGGCTCGCTCGATGAGGAAACGGGAACCGCCGTCTTCGCGCTGATCAAGGACCTCGCCGAACGCGACGGCATTGCCGTGGTCCTGGCGACCCACGAACGCCGTTTTGCCGAGGCCTGCCACCGCCTGGTCCACATGCGCGACGGCCGGCTGGTGGAGGCATGAGCCCGGCGGACACATTGGTCGCGCGGGCGGCGACGCGGCACAGCCTTTTTTGGCTGGTCGCGGCCAATGTTGTGGGAATCTGGCTGGCGGTTTGCCTGCAGTGGCCGTCTGTGGGCGATTTGGCGGCGCCCCTGACGTACGGCCGCTGGATGCCGCTGCACCTCAACTGGCAACTCTATGGCTGGTGTTCCTTGCCGTTGGTCGCGGCGCTCCTGCATTGGTACCTCGATGGCGCGAATCCGCAGGCGGTCGCCCAGGCGCGGTTCGTTTTGGGCGCCTGGTCACTGGCGCTGGTGTTTGGCGGCGTCGCGTGGCTCGCCGGCGATACGAGTGGAAAACTTTTCCTCGACTGGCACGGCCCCACGCGCGCGGTGTTGCCCGTCGCCATGCTGCTGCTCTGGGCGGTGCTCGCCTGGCACACATGGCGGCGGCGGCAGGCGCTTGGCCGGAATGGACTCGCGGGCCGCGCGGGCCTTTTGGTGGTTCTTCTCGCCGCGCCGCCCTGGTTGTACCTCGCCAGCGGCCGGGACTATTACCCGGCGGTCAATCCCGACAGCGGGGGCGCGACGGGCGCAGCCTTGTTGGGATCGACGTTGGGCATCGTCACGATCTTCGGGCTACTCCCGCTCCTGCTCGGCCGGCGCCGCGAGGTTTCCGCGGAGTGGTTCTGGGTGGCGCTGGCTGGCTCGTGGGGAATGTTTGCCGGGATGCGCCACGGGTCGGTATCGCATCACCTGCCTGGCCAGGAGATCGCGCTGGGCGTGCTGCTCGCGTGGGTGCCAATGTTGGCGCTGTACTGGCAGCGCTTCGATTGGCCGGAGGACTCCCGCTGCTGGTTGCGCGCGGCGTGGGTCTGGTGGCTGTTGCTCGTCGTCAGCGGCTGGTTGTCGTTCATGCCGGGGTTGTCCGAGCGCTTCAAGTTCACGAACGCTCTCGTCGGCCACGCCCACCTGGCAATGGCCGGCTTGGTCACGTCGGTCAACGTACTGGTGCTGCAAACCATCGGGGGCGGTTTCGCGCGCAAGCTGCCTTTCTGGCTCTGGCAGGCGGGCTGCGGCGTCCACGTGGGATTGCTGCTGGCGCTGGGCTGGGTCGAGAATGACCACGCCGGCAGCCTGTTTCGCAGCGAAGCCTGGACGCAGGCGATTTATGGCGGCCGGCTGGCCGCCGGCCTGGCGATGGCTGCCGGGTCGGTGCTTTGGTTGCGGGAGGCGTGGCGGTGAAGGTTCCCCTGCCGAAATGGGTGCGCTGGCTGGCGCTGGCCGCGGGGGCAATGGATGCCGGCACGGGGGCTTGCCTGGTCGCCGTTCCGGCGTGGACGCTGGCCTGCATGGGCGTGACGCCGCCGGGGGCCGAGGCGCTCGAATACGTGCGCTTTGTCGGGGCGTTCGTCGGGGCCGTGGGCCTCGTCTATTTCGTCGCGGGCTGGCGGGGAAATGCGCGCGCGCTGCGCACCGTGCTCGATTTCACGCGCGTATTCCGCGGCGCGGCCGGGACTTTCGTGCTGGCCATGGTCGCCGGTGCCGGCTGGTCGCCCGCCTGGCTGTCGGTGACCGGCACGGACTACGCGCTGGTAGTCGTCCAAACCATCATCCTCGCGCGGTATGCCGACGAATGACCCGATGAATTCGCCGCGGGATCGGTCTGTGCGGGCGGCCATCGCCGTCGCGATGACCTACGGTTACTTCCTGCTGTTTGCCGAATTTGCGTTCCTGAAACACGTGCGCGCGGTGACGGGCGAGGGGGGCGATCTTCGGATCGTGATGGCGTGTTTGGCGGGCGGGGGCCTGACCGGCAGCCTTCTGGCGTGGCGGTGTTTTCGCGTTGAGCGCTGGGCGGTCAGCCTGGCGGCCTCGTACGTGGCTTGCGCCGTTGCGGCCGCGGTGGCTCCGTGGGCGTCGGGAGTCGTCGCGCTGGCAATGGTGGCAACTGGCACCGGCCTGGCGTTGGGATGGAACACCGTGACGCTGGCCGGCGGCCTGCGCGGATTGGTTCCCGCTCGACTGGGCTGGGCGAGCGGACTTGGCACCGGCCTGGCCTACGCGTTCTGCAACATCCCGGCGGTCTTCCTCGCCGGGGCAACGGCGCAGGCGTTGGCCAGTGCTGCTATCGCATGCGTTGGCGCCGTCGCAGTTTGGCGATCGACGCCGGGTGATTTGCCGCCACCGCCATCGGCCGATGCCCGGGCCTGGCCGTGGGTGTTGATCTTCCTGGCGTTGGTGTGGCTCGACTCGGCGGCATTCCTCGTCATTCAGCAGACCCCGGATCTGCGCCGCGAAACGTGGAGCGGCTCAGTGCAATTGTGGGGTAATGCGGCGATCCATTTCGTGGCGGCGGCGGGGGCGGGAGCTCTGCTCGATCGCGGTTGGTTGCGGCCGATTGCCGGGGCGGCCTGGCTTGCCCTGGCGCTCGCATGCCTCTCGCTCGTCGCGGATGGTTCGAACCTCGCCACGGGAATGACGTACGCGGCGGGGGTTTCGCTCTATTCGACGGCGCTGGTCTTTTTCGCGGCGCGAGACCGCCGGCCGGGGGTGGCGGCGGCGGTGTTTGCCGTGGCAGGTTGGATCGGTTCGGGGCTGGGCATTGTCATGGCGCAAAATCTGCACGGAGTGCCGGCGTGGTTCGTGGCGGTCAGCGGAGCGGCGGTTGCCGTCGCGTTGCGGCCGTGGCCGCGGGCGGGGTTGCTGGTGCTGGCACTGCTGGTTTTTGTCCGGCCGATGCGGGCGGACGATTCAGGCGTCCGACGCGGCCGCGAGGTTTACATCGCGGAGGGCTGCATGCATTGCCATTCACAATACGTGCGTGCAGGCGTGGCGGCCGACGTGGAGCGCTGGGGGCCGGCGCAGGCGTTGGAGGACTTTTGGCGGGCGGGATCGCCCCTTCCGGGCAATCGGCGGCAGGGGCCGGATCTCACCAACGTCGGCAATCGCCGTTCCCCGGAATGGAACCGGCTGCACCTCGAGGCCCCGCGCTCCGTGTCGCCGGGGTCGCGCATGCCTTCCTACCGCCTTTTGTTCGCCGCAGGAAACCCGCGCGGGGAAGACCTGCTCGCCTTCCTGGCGTCGCTGGGTGCCAGCACCGTCGGGAAACATTGGGAGATCGCGCTGGCTTGGCGGCCGCCGCCCGCGGTCGTTGCGATCGACCGGGAGGAAGCGGCGCGATTGTTCGGGTTGAGTTGCACTCCCTGCCACGGCCGGGACGGTCGCGGCGACGGCGCCCTCGCCTCCCGACTCCCGCTCCCACCGCCGAACTGGTCGCGTGATCCCTGGCGCCACCTGCCCGATGGGGACGAAACAGGCCTCGCCCGCGTGATCAAATTCGGCACGCCAGGCACGACGATGGCGGGCCACGAAGCGTTCACCGACGCGGAGATTCTCGGGTTGGCGCGATACGTGAAGGGGCTGCATCAAGAGTTGTAGGGGCGCGGGCTTGCCCGTTCGGCATGCTCAGGGCCGAATGGCGCTGAGCCAAAACCATGCAGCCCCAAGCCGCAAAACACGTTTTGCTCCGGTCAGGAAGAAACGGTGTGGTTGTAGCCGGGGTCGGTGACCCCGGACCGGCCTCAGCGAGGCCGGCTACAGCGCCGCTGTTTCCTAGGAGTAAAAGGTGGAGCGACTTGACCCCAAGGCGCTGGCTCGAAGCGGCTTCACCGCAACGCGCTGAGGTCAGCGCGTTCCACCTTTTGGTGGTCGGCGATTTCCCAGCCGCAGCGCAGGCTGCGCGACTGGTCCCAGGTTCGCAGCTCAGCCGCAGCGTAGGCTGCGCGACTGATCCTTGGTGGCGAGCACGCCACATCAGGAAGCGAACAACAGGACATAGCGCCGACAAGGACTCACGAGGCGTGTGAACCTGGCGTCGATGTGGAAATCGACGCCCACCTACTGAATCGTTCGGGCTTGGCGCCATTGAGCTCAGGGCCTTGATCCCGCCGAAAGGCTGCGCCCAATCCCGCCGCTGCGGGATTCATGCGGCCGCGCGAGCGCTGAGGATTCCGCGCTTCGCGCGGAATGGGCGCAGCGAGACTGCGCCCCTACGAAGAGGGGCGGGCTTACCTGAGGATTGCTTCGCGGGAATTAATCCTGAAATCTCGCCGCCATGGCCAAATCCAAGATCAAGTGCGGGGTGGTCGGCGTGGGCTCCCTCGGGCAGCATCACGCGCGCATCTATGCCGCGTTGCCGGGCGCCGAGCTGGCGGGAATTTTCGAGACGAGCGACGCGCGCGCGGCCGAAATCTGCGGGAAGTTCAACTGCCGGCGGTTCACGACGCTCGCGGAGCTGGGCGCCGGCTGCGATGCGGTGAGCGTCGTCGTGCCGACCGACCGTCACGCGGAGGTGGCGCTGCCGCTCCTCGCGCAGGGCTGCCACCTGCTGATCGAGAAGCCGCTCTGCGCCACCTTGGAGGAGGCGAGCCAGGTCCTCGCCGCGGCCAAGCAGGCCGGGCGGATCGTGCAGGTCGGGCACATCGAACACTTCAACCCGGTGATGAGCTACCTCGAGAAACACGCCGGCCGGCCGCAGTACATCACAACCGAGCGCCTCGCGCCTTACCAGACGCGCGGCACCGAGGTCGGTGTCGTGCTTGACCTGATGATCCACGACATCGGGATCGTGCTCGCGCTGGTGAAGTCGCCGATCCGCAAGATCGACAGCGTCGGCATCAATGTCCTGTCGAAGACCGAGGACATTGCCAACGCCCGCATTGAGTTCGAGAACGACTGCGTGGCCAACCTCAGCGCCTCGCGCATGAGCCTGAAGAAGAACCGCGAGATCCGGGTCTTCCAGGACAACGCCTACCTGTCGCTCGATTTCATGAACCAGAAGGGCCACCTGGTGAGGAAGAGCGACATCATTGCCTACGGCCTGAAGCTGAAGGTCGGCCTGGCGAAGGCCGGCGAGGACAAGGTGCCGGTGCACGAGATCCCGATCGAGAAAGGCGAGCCGCTGGCGATCGAGCTGGCGCACTTCCTCGAGAGCGTGAAGGAGGCCAAGGAGCCCAAGGTCGGCGCGGCGCTCGGCAGGTCGGCCCTGGAAGTGGCGATCGCGATCACGGATGAAATCCGGCGGAAGCAGAAGTAGGATGGCCGCAAACAGGCACAAGAAGGCGAAAATTCCGAGGTGGTCGTCGGTCTCCATACCGACGACAGGCTGCGCCGGCATTCCGGCAGCCGCGAGGTTTTCCCCCATTTGCTCCTGCACGTGGCCTGCGGAAGATTGTCGTCAATGTGGAAATCCACGACCACCCGCAGTCGGTCCGGCTTTCCGGGAAATGCGGCTTCCAGTGCCATCGTTCCGGCCAAGGCAAACCCTCCGCCATGCCTGACTCCGCTTTTCCCGAAGGACTCCTTCCGCCCGACGGCGACCACGTCGACCTGCTCATCGTCGCTGCGGAGCACTCGGGCGACGAGCACGCCGCGCGGCTGGTGCGAGGGCTGCTGGCGGCGCGGCCCGACTTGAAGGTTTGCGCGCTTGGGGGCGCCCGGCTGGCCGCCGCCGGCGCGCAATTGCTGCGCGACCTCACCGCTGGTTCGGCCATGGGCTTCGCCGTGCTGGCGAAACTGTCGCACTACCGCGCGCTGATCGCCGACATCGTGCGCTGGGTCGGCGTGCACCGGCCGCGGGCGGTTTGTTTCGTTGATTCGTCGGGCCTGAACCTGCGGATCGCGCACGGGCTTTTTGCGCAGGGGTTCTCGGCGAAGGCCGGCGGCCCGACGAAGACGCTCTATTACATCAGCCCGCAAATCTGGGCTTCGCGCGCCGGGCGGCGCTTCGACATGGCCAAACATCTCGACGGGCTGGCGGCGATTTTTCCCTTTGAGCCCGCCGTCTATGCCGACACCAGGTTGCCGGTGGAATTTGTCGGCCACCCGTTTGTCGCCCCGGACTACGCCGCGCCGGTGATCCATGACCCTGCCGGGCCCGTGCTCCTGCTGCCAGGCAGTCGACGCCAGGTGGTGAGCCGGCTTTTCCCGGTTTTGCTCGAGGCTTACCGGTTGTCGGGCGCGTCGCGGCCGGCGGTGGTGCTTTACCCGAGCGAGGAGATCCTGGCGACGTTGCAGGCGGCGAATCCGCCCCCGAATGTTCGCCTGCAGCCTACCCACGGGGTGGGTGGACCGGTGGCCGCGGCGGCGGTGCTGACGGCCAGCGGGACCATGTCGATGCATTGCGCCCTGGCCGGCATCCCCGGCGCGCTGGCCTACAAGACCGACGCGCTGACGTATTTCCTCGGCCGGATGCTGGTGAAGGTGGAATTTATCGGCATCGCGAACCTGTTGCTCAAGGAGCCGATGTATCCCGAGTACATCCAGGGTGCGTCGACCCCGGCTGCCCTCGCCGAGGAACTTCGCCAGAGCCTCGGCGATCCCGCCCGCCAGGAAAGAACCCAGGTCCAGGCCGCGAAGCTCCGCGCGCTCCTGGCCAAGCCCACGAGCGGCTCCGTGGTTGACTGGATGCTCGGCCAGCTGGCCTGATCCCGCAGGCGCGGCGTCACGCCGGGATTGCCTTGCTGCCATGCTCGGATCGTAGGCCCGCCTGAGTGACGCGGGCTGAAGATATATCGATACCCCAAACCGGAGCCCTGCCATGAGCTTTCCCGGCCCTGAGTACGACCATATGTTCGCATACACAAAAGTTACGGTTGGATTCTGGCGCCCCGCCCAGGAGCGGTCATGCCCCGCGTCAGACCAACAGCGTGCAGGTCGAGGTCGCTCGACCAATCCGCTATCACGAAAACTGGAACGTATATTCTCCCATGACTTCCCTTCGTCAGGCCGCCTTTGGTTCCTCGCTCGTGCCGTTCGAATTGGTGGAGGGGCTGATTGCCGCGGCCGTGGCGGCGGACCGTGAGGCGCGGCAGGCGAGGGCACGGTCCAGGCCACGCCCGCGGCGGCCCAGCCACACCTTGCGGCCTGGTCCGCAGACCCCGCTGTGGAACGAACTGGTGAAGCAAATCCGGCCACACCTGCGGAAACACGGCGCGAAGGCGCAACTCGCCCGACTTATGGGCCTGCCCCGACAGCGCTTGCACGACTGCCTTAAAGCGGGCTCGGCCAGTTTCGATGCCGAACGCACCCTGCAGTTGCTTGGGTGGCTGGGATTCTTCCAGCGCGGGGGCGAGATCGCCCCCGTGGTGCGCCCCGGACGTCCCCCCGCGAAAACCGCCCCGGCCCTGCCCGGAAATGTGTAATACAATACGTTACACCCGAGGCAGTTCGCCCCGATAAGGTGTCACGTATTATATTACACATTCCGGGGGTACCGGTGCGTCGGAAGGTACAAGGTGACGTGCCGCCCCTTCTCGCCGGCGCTCCTTCGCCAGCGGGTCAGTCCCAGCCGAAGCTCAGCAACTTCCTGCCGCATTTTGGACAGGGAGCGTGGAGTTTGGCGTGGTCGACGTTGGCGATGTGGCAAACCGGACAATACACCCCATCGCCGCGGCCGGCGAATCTTTCGCGAATGGAGGACATGTCGGCGGCGATTTTATAGACTGAGTCCGGCGCGGCGTCCTTCGGCGGTAGTCCACTGGCTTCCGGGTTCGGCAGGGTGGCATTCAGGGCGGTCGTCTGGATCCATTCGTCCGGCTTCAGTCGCGACTGATCGTCGAACCGCTCGGTGATGTCCAGTTGGGAGAATCGCAGCTCGTTCGGATCGATCATCGTTACCGTCTGCTTCCTGGTCGAATACCAATAGACGAGTACTGCGGCCGCCCCGACCAGAAGGATGAAGGAAAACTTCATGCAGCTGAACTGTCCGGCATCGCCCTGGGTCTGCCGCCCGGTGTCAGCTCAAGTTGACCGGGCGTTGTCATTTGGGATGAACTGTGCCTTCAGGTGAAACGATAAACGCGGCCTTTCTCCGATGTGCCTTGTTTCGCGATTCCAAATATTCCCGGCATTGTTTGAGCATCGCATCCGCGCCGGACTGATCCCGGCTTTCGAACCGGGCTTTCGCGTTCCTGGCGTGCGACAGGGCGAGCATGAACCAATTCGCCCGTATCGCGTTTGTATTCCTCGCCAGCTTATCCTCGATGCGCGCGACGAGGTCATCGAATTGCTGATTGAGCTGGATCCCGGACGATCCGGGACGC
Source organism: Lacunisphaera sp. (assembly GCA_035549955.1). GTDB lineage: Bacteria > Verrucomicrobiota > Verrucomicrobiia > Opitutales > Opitutaceae > Lacunisphaera. The sequence continues at coordinate 74,853 of DASZPS010000099.1, forward strand.
AAATCGGCGGAGAGAACCAGGATCGCGCCGCATATGTCCTCAAGCGTATTGTCGTCGCGAAAATGCATTGTTTCAGGGGAGCGCCGGAACGCATCGCCAGCAAGACACACGGGCAGGGGCATGCAACGGCGCAGAGCTGCTGGCGCAGTGGCGACGAGGATAGCGATGCCGCCCCACTGCAAGAAGGTGGTTCATCGATCAGATCCGTTCCATTCGTAAAAATCACCTTCGGTTTACGGGGTAAGTGCCGATGGGAGAAGGGAGATCAATGCACACCCACGAGACCGCCTGCGCCCCCTCAGGCCGGCCGCCGCCTTATGCCCGGGCGACGCCGGACGAACGGGAATTGTTTTTCCGCTCGATCCTTCACTCCCTGCCCATCGGGGTTTGCTGGCAGCAATGCGTTGAAGGCGGTGGCTGCTGGGTCAACGAACCGCTGTTGCGCCTGACGGGCCTGACCCACTGGGCGGTGCCCGCGATCGACCGGCTGGCCGCGGCGTTCCATCCGGACGACCAGGCGGTGTTTGCGGCCGGCTTGGTTCAGTTGCGCGCCGGCCAGGCGGACGATTTCGGCGTGGAATTGCGTTGCGGGCCCGCCGTGGCCGCCGGTTGGTGGCAGGTGTCACTTCAGGCCCGCCGGGGACTCGACGGGCAGCTGACGGACCTCGTGCTGACGCTGGCCGACATCACCGAGCGCAAACAGCATCAGGAACAGATGCGCCTGGCGGTCGAGGGGGCGGAGGCGTTGAACCGCGAGATCGAGAAGGCCATCGAACGTGCCCAGCAATCCGCCGTGGACGCCAACCTGGCGAGCATGTCCAAGAGCCAGTTCCTCGCCACGATGAGCCACGAGATCCGCACGCCGCTCAACGGCATCATCGGCATGACCGGCCTGCTGCGGGAAACTTCGCTCAACCGCGAACAGCGCGACTTCGTCGAAATCATCCGCGTCAGCGGCGAGTCCCTGCTCACGATCATCAACGACATCCTGGATTTCTCGAAGATCGAATCGGGAAAACTCGAACTTGAACAGGCGGACTTCTCGCTGCGCGACTGCGTGGAGGGCGCGCTAGACCTCATGGCCGCGCGCGCCGGCGAGAAACAACTGGAACTGCTCTACGAGATCGCCGAGGGCACGCCCGCCATGGTGCGCGGCGACGTCACGCGGCTCAGGCAAATCCTGCTCAACCTGGTGGGCAACGGCATCAAGTTCACGGAACGGGGCGAGGTGTTGGTGCGCATCGAACCGGAGGGCGGCGGCCGGGCCGGGCCCGGGCCGACGCCGCTGCATCTTTCGGTACGCGACACCGGCATCGGCATCCCGCCGGAGGCGCACGACCGGTTGTTCCAGTCGTTCAGCCAGGTGGACGCCTCGACGACGCGCAAATACGGCGGCACGGGCCTTGGGCTGGCGATCAGCCGCAAGCTCGCCGAACTCATGGGCGGCAGGATGTGGGTGGAGAGCCAGCCTGGGGCCGGCTCAACCTTTCACTTTAGCATCACCGTCGAAGCCCGGCCCGGCATGGTCCGGCCCAACGCGGCGGTCGCGCGCGCGCTGCTCGGCGGCCGGCGCCTGCTGCTGGTGGACGACAATGCGTCCAGCCGCCGGATCCTGGTGGATCTCGCGGAGCGCTGGGGCATGCAGCCGCAGGCCGTGGAATCGAAGGCGCAAGCGCTGGTCGCGCTGCAATCCGGCGCTTGTTTCGATGTGATCGTCCTCGATGCCGCGATGGACGGGATTGCGGACCTGCATCGCCAGATCCTCGAATTGCAGCCCGTGGGCCGGCTGCCGGTGTTGTGGCTGGCCGCGGCCGGGCAGCGGGCACCGGAGGGCGTCGCCGCCGTCATGGTGCCCAAGCCCTTGAAGACGGTTGGCCTGTTCGATGCGCTCGCCGGGGCGTTTGGCCGGCCGGTCGAGGCGACCTTGCCGATTCTCCCGGTCTTGAAGGGCGCGACAGCCGGCCATGACACACGTCTGCTCCTGGCGGAGGACAATGTCGTGAACCAGAAGGTCGCCGTGGGCCTGCTGAAGAACCTGGGCTATGGGGTTGAGGTGGTCGGCAATGGGCTCGAAGCGGTGAGAGCCGTGGAGCGGCGCACTTTCGACATCGTGATTTTGGACATGCAGATGCCGGAGATGGATGGGCTCGAGGCGGCAAGGAACCTCGTGCAGCGCTACCCGCAGATCGAAAGCCGTCCCTGGATCATCGCGTTGACGGCCAACGCCATGCAAGGCGACCGTGAGCAGTGCCTGGCGGCCGGGATGGACGATTATCTCACCAAGCCGATCAAGCCGGCCGAATTGGCCGCCGCATTGGAGCGTGGTCGCGCCATCGTGACACAACGTTCGCAGGCAACAAGTAGGGCCAGTCTCTGACTGGCCCGGTCCGGTCGCAGACCAGACCTAACCCGCATATTTCACACCCAGAGGTGTGAAACATGCGCCCTGTCGGGCCGACCTTGTCGGGGCGCGCCGCGACAAAGTCGCTCTGCCCGGAGGGCGGACGGACATTTTGCTGATTGGATCGCCCAAGACTGTGAAATGTCCGGGCTAAAGGCGCCACCAGCGCATTCTGTCGAACGGGCAAGCGCCGACCCCACATGGGGCTGTGATATGGCGCGGTCACTTGAGTATCGCCCGGATGTGCCGATTTAACACGCGGTTCTCCTTAGCGATATGCCCCTTGCGTCCAATGGCGCTCACGCTCCCCAACCGAAGCGTGGGCGATACCTCTATCCCGTGTTGCTCGCGGGTGGCGGAGCTTTGGTGACCTGGCTGGGCGCCCGCCAGGAAGGCTACCTCCAGGGAGGCCGCGAACTGTATGCGTTTGCGCTCGGGATGATGCTGATGTCGTTCATCGCGGCGGCGGCAATCTGGATGCTCTACGTGTCGCGCCGCCGCATCGCCGCCCTGGCGGAGCGTGGCACCGAGGACCTGGTGCGCAACGAGGCGCGGTTCCGCTTCATTTTCGAGAATGTCCCGGTCGGCCTTTCTTCGTTCCGCGTCGGCCATCAGAACGAAAAGCACTTCGTCAATTCGGCCCATGCGCGGATCACGGGCGTGCCGGTGGATAAATGCACCGAGCCGGGAGCGTATGCCGCCGTCACCCATCCCGAGGATGCCATCCGGCAGAAGGAACTCACCGACCGCCTGCACCGCGGCGAAATCGACCACTTCACGATGGAGAAGCGCTACCTGCATCCCGGTGGCCGCGTGGTGTGGTGCGTGATCACCGTTTACCATTTCCGCGATCCCGTGACGGGCGAGGTGCAGCAGGTTGCCTCGTTGGTGGACATCACGGAGCACAAGCGGATCCAGGACGAACTGGCCCGGCAGGAGGCGGAGTCGCGGTTCATCTTCGAAGCGGTCCCCACCGGCATCGTCTGGAATCACATCCACCCGGACGGCACGATGCACCGGCGGATCAACGACGCGCACCTGCGGATCGCCGGACTGAGCCGGGAGGACGCGGAGCGGCCGTACGCGTTCCGCGACCTGACCCATCCGGAAGACCTCGCGCTGCAGAAATCGCTGCACGACCAGCTGCAGTCCGGGTTGATCAACCAGTATTCCCTCGACAAGCGCTACATCCGGAAGGACGGCAGCATCGTATGGGTGAAGTTCACCAACCAGCGCCGGCAGCACCCCGACGGCAGCGAGGACCACCTCTCCACCGTCGTGGACATCACGGCGCTGAAGAAGGTGCAGGAGGAGATGGCGCTCAAGGAAGCGCAGTTCCGTTTCATTTTTGAGTCCGTGCCCGTGGGCGTCTCGTGGGCGATCGTCGGCGACGACCGGACCCGCATGGTCAATCCCGAGCACATCCGCCTGACCGGCATCACGACCGAGATGTCGCTGGCGCAGCCGGACATCTACCAAAAGCGGACCCATCCCGAGGACTTTGCCCGCCAGCAGGAGCTGATGCGGCGGCTGTACGCCGGGGAGATCGACCGTTTCACGATCGACAAGCGTTATTGCCATGAGGACGGGCGCATCACCTGGGTGCGCATGCTCCGCCGCATCTGCAAGAATGCCGACGGCCGCAGCAGCCAGGAGCTCAACGCCGTCATCGACATCACCGAGGTCAAGCGGGCCCAGGAGGAATTGAACAGCGCCAAGGAGGCGGCGGAGCAGGCCAACCTCGCGAAGAGCCAGTTCCTCGCGATGATGAGCCACGAAATCCGCACGCCGATGAATGGCGTGATCGGCATGACCAGCCTGTTGCTCGATTCCAAGCTGACGCCGGAGCAGAAGGAATACACCGAGACGATCCGCGTCAGCGGCGACGCGCTGCTGACCATCATCAACGACATCCTTGATTTCTCGAAGATCGAGTCGGGCCGGCTGGAGCTGGAGCAAACCGAGTTTTCACTCACCGAATGCCTCGAAGGCACGCTCGACCTGCTGGCCGCGCGTGCCGCGGAGAAGCGGCTCGACCTGCTCTACGAGATTGCCGACGGGACGCCGGGCGCCATCCGGGGGGACCCGACGCGCCTGCGCCAGGTCATTGTCAACCTGCTGGGCAACGCCATCAAGTTCACGGAGCAGGGCGAAGTCCTGCTGTCGCTGCGGGTGCAGGCCGCGACCGCCGAGGAAGTCGAATTGCTCTTCAGCGTCTCCGACACCGGCATCGGCATCCCGGCGGACGCGCGGGACCGCTTGTTCCAGTCCTTCAGCCAGGTGGATTCCTCGACGACGCGTCGTTTTGGCGGAACCGGCCTCGGCCTCGTGATCAGCAAGCGCCTGGCCGAACTGATGGGCGGGCGCATGTGGGTGGACAGCGAAGCCGGCCGGGGTTCGACCTTCAGCTTTACGATCAAGGCCGGCCCGGTCGCCAGCAAGCCGCGCCTCTATGGCGGCGGCAGCAAGGCCCGCGTCGAAGGCCGCCGGCTCCTGGCGGTGGACGACAACGCCACCAGCCGCCGCATCCTGTCCGACCTGGCGCGCAACTGGGGCATGGCGGCATTCACGATCGAGAACCCCGCCGAGGCCCTGGCCTTGCTGCGCGCGGGCGAGAAATTCGATGCCGCGGTGCTCGACATGCAGATGCCGAGCATGGACGGCCTGATGCTGGCCGGGGAGATTCGCAAACTGCGCACCCGCGAGGAACTGCCGCTGGTGCTGCTTTCCTCGCTCGGGCGGCAGGACGATCCCGCCGGACTGTTCACCGCCAACCTCACCAAGCCGGTCAAGCCGTCGCAGCTGCTGGACGTGCTCGCGCAAATCTTCTGGCAGGGTCGCGAAGCGGCCGCGGCGCGCCAGACCTCCGTGCATCCGTTCGCGCCGGTGGAATTCAAGCACCCGGAGCGCATCCTGCTCGCGGAGGACAACACCGTGAACCAGAAGGTGGCGCTGCATATCCTGCACAGCATCGGCTACCAGGCCGATCTCGCGGCCAACGGGTTGGAAGTCCTCGCCGCGGTGGAGCGGCAGCCCTACGACATTATTCTCATGGACATGCAAATGCCCGAGATGGACGGCCTCGAGGCCTCGCGGCGGTTGGTTGAGTTGTACCCGCAACCCGAGACCCGCCCATGGATCATCGCCCTGACCGCCAACGCGATGGTGGGCGACCGCCAGTTGTGCCTGTCAGCCGGCATGGACGACTATCTCAGCAAGCCGATCAAGAAGGGGGAACTGGCCAAGGCCCTGGAAAACGCCGCCGCTATTGTCGCCCAGCGCAAGACGGTGGCGGCGACGACTTGAGCCGGCCTTGATGGAGGCGGGGTGCCCTCACCCCGCAATTCCGAAGCGTAGCTCGTGAATCGTGCCTTGGTAGGGCCAATCCGAGCTGCGCAAGCAAAGTCCTTTTCTCACCGGGTTGTTTTGCACGTATTCCCACTTTTGCCGGTAGGAATCCGCGGAGCGAAGAAAGTGATCAAAGTAGTCGGCCTGCCAAATCGGGGTGATGGTTCGGCACTCTTTGGCTATGCGACGGGAAGAGATGGATTTCCAGCTTTTCACCCAATGGGCGAGGGGCTTCGCGTCGTATGAAGGCTGGGCAAAGAAATGCACGTGATCAGGCATGAGCAGGTACTGGCCGACAAACCAGCCGTCGAGAGTCGCGGCATTTGTCCATACGGTCTCAAGTATTTCCTTCGCAACGTTGCTGTTCAGAAGTTGTTTCCGTTCTGCGGTGCACGCAGTGAAAAACAGCAACGGCTGTTTCTTGAACGGTTGAAGATGAGGGAGGTGCATATGTCCCAGCGGGGTGAGGGCACCCCGCCTCCATCAGTCGGACCGGTCCTGGTGATTCAACCGCTGCGCGACCTGCGGCCAGAGCGCGGCCGTCCGCTCGGCGAGGATGGCGTGGCAACGCGCGACCTCGGCCTCGCGCTGGGCGAGGTTGCCCTCGGCAATGCTGGCGAGGTCGTCGAGATTGTAGAGAAAGACGTTTGAGAGTTTCGCGGTGGACGGGTCGACATCGCGCGGCAGGGCGAGGTCGATGAGGAACAGCGGCCGCGCGGCGCGGCGCTTCATCGCCCCGGCGACGAGTTCCTGGGTCAGCACGAATCCCGGCGCCGACGTGGAACTCGCGACGATGTCGGCGGCGGCGAGGATTTCCGGCAGTTCCGCCAGGCTGGCGGCCCAGCCACCGGCCGCGGCGGCGGCTTCCTCGGCCTTGGACAGGGTGCGGCTGGCCACCGTGATGGATTTTGCCCCCCGGCTCTGGAAGGCCTGCACCGTTTTGAGGCCGATCTCGCCGGCGCCGACCACCAGCACATTGACTGGCGCGAGGTCGCCGAAGATTTTTTCGGCGAGGTCCACCGACACGCTGGCGATGCTGATCTGGCCTTCGCCGATGCGGGTGTGCGTGCGGACGTGCTTGGCCGCCTGGAAGGCCTTCTGGAAAACGCGGTTGAGCACCGGCCCCGTCCACTGGCGGCCGAGCGCCGTCTCATAAGTCTGTTTTACCTGGCCCAGGATCTCCGTCTCGCCGACGATCTGCGAGTCGAGGCCGGAGGCGACGGCGAAGAGGTGGGCGACGGCCTCGTGGTTCTGGCGCAGCCGCATCACCGCGTCGATCTCGTCCGGGGCACAGCCGGTGGTTTCAGCCAGCGCGGAGCGGAGCGTGGCGAGGGGACCCGGGCCGTGGGCGACCCCATAGAGCTCCATGCGATTGCAGGTATTGAGCAGGGCGAACTCGCTGATGCCGGAGGTCTGCTGCAGCTTCGCCGCCAGGGCGCCCGCGCGCGTTTCGTCGAGCGAGAGTTTCTCGCGAACCGCGAGCGGCGCGGTGTGGTGGCTGGCACCGAGGAGGAAGAGGACGGGTTGGTTCGGCTCCATCGGTCAGCGTTCCTCGGGCGTGAGCGTGACTTGGTGGCCGGCGGGCCGGCTGGAATTGACCGGTCCGAGCGAGAGCAAGGCGAGCATGAACATCACCAGGCAAACCCACGCGAAGCGCACGGAAACCAGCAGGGCGCGCCAGCGCAGCAGCAGGACGCCCAGGTAGGCGGCCCAGACGCCGATGGTGACGATGAGCTTCGGCAGATTGACGGAGGCGGTGTCGCGCGACCACCACACGGCGCCGACGCCGAGCGACACGGTGAGCAGCAACAAACCGAGCATGAGCATGCGGCGGTTGATTTGGTCGAGCTGGACAACCGACGGCAGGAACCAGAAAAGGCCGTTGAGCCGCTTGTGCTTCAGGCTCCAGTTTTGGAGCAACTGCATGACAGATGTGAGCGCCAGCAGCCCGAAAACCCCGTAACTGAAGACCGCCAGCGCGGCGTGAAGCTCGATCCAGGAATTGGACCCGAAGATTCTCTTCCCATGGCCCGCATCCCAGGCGGGAATGAGCAGCGAGATCAGGGCCAGGGTGGCCGCGTAGCCGGCCGCAAACAGCCCGAGCAGGCTCAGGCGGAAGGCGGTGCCGACAAAGAAATACACCACCATCGCGGACCAGGCGACGAATTGGATGAGTTCAAAAGTATTGCCCAGCGGACAACCGCCGGAGGCGAGACCACGGACGTAAAGCCCGCCCATTTGCGCGACCCAGCCGGCAACGAGGAGCGTATTCAGGAGGTTCCGCGAAGCGGGTTCGGGGGACCGCCGGACCAGCGCCAAAAGGCCGGTGGCAAAGCCTGCCAGGTAAAGCAGGGCGCCGAGCCAGAGGAGGGCGCGATCGGTGGGCAGGGAGGGCATGGCGGCCAACTTGGCAGGGCGGCGGCGGGGCGGCAAGAGCGGGGGGACGGAATTTGCAGATATGAGTCGATGCTGGCGGGACCATCAGTCCCGCACCCAAGTGACTCTCACAGCTTATTCAGCCTTGGCGCTTGGGTGCGGATGGGCGAAGGTCGGTCCATGCGCTTTGATCCCAAACCCGTCAAACTCGACGGCCGTTTCGTGCGACTTGAACCCCTGGCGATGCGGCACGCATCCGGGCTGCTGGCCGCGGCGGCCGCGCCGGCCATCTGGACCTACCTGCCGGTGCCACAACCGGAAACCCTGGCCGACGTGAAGAAGTTGATCGCCGAGGCGCTGCGTGGGCAGAAGACGGGCCTGGAAGTTCCGTTCGTCACCATTCGCCGGGCCGACAAGCGGGTGGTGGGATCGACGCGTTACCTCGACATCCGTCGGCCGCATCGCGCGCTGGAAATCGGCTGGACCTGGTTGGCGGCCGACGCGCAACGCACCCCGGTCAACACCGAGGCCAAATACCTGATGTTGCGGCACGCTTTTGAAGTCCAGGGCGCGGTGCGGGTGCAACTGAAGACCGATGCGCGCAACGAGCAGTCGAGGCGGGCGATCCTGGGCCTGGGCGCGGTGTTCGAGGGCATCCTGCGCAACTACCAGACCCGCGCCCACGACGAGTATGTGCGCAACACGGCCATGTACAGCATCACGCAGAAGGAGTGGCCGGACGTGAAAGCCCGGCTCGAGGCGAAGCTGCTGCGGTAGGGGACGCGACACACCCCCGTCGCTTCGCGCCACCTCTCTCAAGCTCAAGAGGGGAGCCTCGCGGGCGGAGGATTGGTTCCCCTCTCGAGAGGGGTGCCCGCAGGGCGGGGTGTGTAAGGGATGGCCGTGCGGAAAATTCGTAGTGGCAGCCGGGCGAAATCTGCCTTTGTTGGGCCCCCGAATGCCCCGCGATCCCTTACCCCACTGGTGCATGGCCGGCGTTTTGGCCCTGGTCATGGCGGGTCCGGCGACTGCGGCCGAAGTCCGGTCGCGGGTGATTGTAACCGCCGTCCAGGGAGAAGAAGGCATCCACGCGGCCCTGGAGGGACTCCCGACGAACGGCGGTATCGTTGAGTTGGGCGCCGGCACCTTCACCCTTTCGCGCCCGATCCTGCTCAATCGCGATGGCGTGGGACTGCGCGGCCGGGGCGCCGACACCCGGCTGGTGCTGGCGGCCAAGGCGAATTGCCCCGTGGTGGTCGTCGGCCGGGTCGGTACGCCGCCGGATCGCCTGGTGCGCCGCGTCACGGTCCGCGGACTGGTCATCGACGGCAACCGCGCCGCGCAGGAATACGAGTGCTGGGGCGGACCGTGCGACGGGCGGAGCGACGCGGCCTTGCGCAACAATGGCATCACCATCCGGGGCGCCGAGGACATCGTCATCGAGGACGTCGCCACGTGCCGGGCGCGCTCCGGCGGGATCGTGCTCGAAAAACACAGCCGGCGGATCCGGCTCAACCGCGTGGAGGCCTTTGAGAACGAGTTCGACGGCGTGGCGGCCTACGAGACGGAGGAAAGCGAGTTCACGGCGCTGCGCCTTCATCACAATCGCAGCGCGGGCTTCTCGTTCGACTGGCGCTTCGACGGCAACCGCGTCGCCGACTGCGAAGCGAGCGACAACGGCAGCCAGGGCATCTTCATGCGCGACTCAAACCGGAACGTCTTCGAGCGTGTCGTCCTGCGCAACAACGGCGAACAGGGCCTGTTCATCGCCGAGACGCGCACGCTGCCCGGCACGGCCTGCCGCGAGAACCGTTTCGTGGACCTGACCATCACGGGCAACCGGACGCAGGGCATCCGGGTCAACGATGCCTCCTGCAAACCGAACACCCTGGAGGCCTCGCTGGTGAGGGACAACCGGGTGGAGGACATCAGCCTCGCCGAGTTTGGCCAGCTGGAGATCGTGCAGCTGCGCACGACGATGGAGTAGGGTGGGCGGGCGCCGGTTTCCACAACGATGCCGTGTCGCCGCTATGGAAAGCGGCGACCACCTTTGGGCGGCATTGATGCCGGTGAGCCGCGGTCGGTCGGGAGACCGACCTCCGGCAATTCAGGGTCCGCCAGGACGCGGGCCTTCCATGGCTTGATCAGGGAGAGGGCCTACCTTTTCGGCGCCCACTGTTGCAGGAAGGCCAGGACTTTTTCGGGGTCGTGGGCCTTGCCGCCATCCTCGAGTGCGCCCGTTTCCTGGGTGGCAAGCAGCCGGCCGTCGTCGTCGAGTACGAGGAGGACGGGCAGGCCAAATTGGACGGGGTTGCCGTATTTCTCGTTCACCGCGTCGTTCCGTTTCCGGCCGTCGCGGTGATTCACATCCACCAGCACCAGGACGTAGTTTTCCTCCAGGCTGCGCGCGACGGACTTGTTGTCGTGGAAGGTGGCGCTGAGGCGGTGGCACCACACGCACCAGTTGGCGCCGAGTTTCACCAGCACGCGCTTGTGCTGCGCCTTGGCCTGGGCAACCGCCGCGGCGATTTGCGCGGTGCCGTCGGCCTCGCGGTCGTAGATGTCGGGGCCCTGCTTGGGGTACTCCGGGTCGGCGGCGAAGACGGGGCCGGCGGAGAGCAGGACGGCGAGGAGGAATGCTTTCATCGGGGCAAACTAGCCGGAGTCGGCCTGTTTGCTAGGCTGGATTGCCCGCGGGGCCGGGCTTGGGCCGTCCTGGGCTTGATTGGGGTCCCCGCAAAAGGATGGGGACCGGGCAATGGCGGGTTTTCAAACCTCCAGGCTTCCCCAAGCGAACGACGAGGCGCATTGGCCGTTATTTTTTCGCCACCCAGAAACGGCAGTTGTCGGAGAATTCGCGCACGGCCATGCCTTCGGTGGCCAGGTCGTCGCGCAGGCTGCTGTGTTCGAAGCGCCAGCCGGTCGTGAGCAGGTCTTCCATGACCTCCTTGCGGTCCGGCAGGTGCATGAAGGTCGAGCCGTGGTCGTGGGAAAAATAGCGATCGCCGAATTCGACGAGGCGGGGGTTTTGCTCGCCGCTGGCCCAGCGTTCCGCCTCCCGGGCCCATTCCACGCGCTCGGCCGGGTCCTCGCGGTCGTGGGCGGTGAAAATGAAAACCGCGCCCGGCCGGCAAACCCGGTGCAATTCCCGCATCGCCGCCCGGCGGTTTTCCCGCCCGGGAATCTGCATCAGCCCATTGAACAGAAAGAGCGCACCATCGAACGGTTTGTCATATAATGTATGACAAGTCCTCAAGCGGGTGGCGTCGGCTTGGAGGAAGGTGATATCCGCGATGCCTCTTTCCTGGGCCAGGTTTTCGGCCTGTTCGACGAGTTCGGCGGCAAAGTCGAAGGCGACGATATTCCGGTAGCCCTCATGCCACAAACCGACGGTCACACGCCCAGCACCGCACCCCGCCTCCAGAAGCCGCGCGGATTTGTCCGGGAAATGCCGCTCGATCAGCAACCGCTCCGAGGTCCAAAGCCCGAGGAAGTGCGCCGCGCGGGTGTAGTGCAGTACCGTGTTGATGTTGTTGAAGTCCTCGCGGACAGTGTCGCCGGTGACTTTGGCGAACGGGTCGGGCGCGTTCATCGGTGGTAAAAGAATGTTAACATGGCCACCTCCACGGCAAGTGCTTGTCGCGCCCGCAGTTGGTTCGCACGCTGCGGCCATGGCCAAGCCGCCCGATTCCGAACACCAGGACGTCCTGCCCGGCAACGAGGAGTTGCAGAAGCTGAACCGCAATGCGGTCGTCGTTTACGCGGCTCGCAATGCCCTGCGCGCACTGGTGTTGGTCCGGTTTTCGAAAGACAGCGATCCGATCCACTTGGAAGCCGCCTTCCGGGCGGTGCAAGCGGCGATCGTGGCCGGTATTGCCCAGGATGCCGCGGAGGCCAGGAGGCACGCGGCTGCCGCCGCTGCTGCCGCCGAAACCATCATGGCCCAACAGCACGCAGAGATCATCGACGCCGCGGCCGCCTCGGCCAGGGCCGCCGCCGCAGACGCCGCGGCGTCCGCGACTCCCTTCGACGCAGGCTACGCCATCGCCGCGGCCGCCGCCCGGGTGACGGACGCCACCGTCAATGCCATTGCCGCCGCCGCCTACGCGGCCCGCGCTGCGGGTGATCGGACGGTCGATACCGGCGCCGCCGTCACGGCCGCGGCTTACGCTGCGCGGGCGACGATCGACGTTGCCGCCCGGGCCACTTCCCGCGCCGCCGCCCGGGCCGACTACCAAAACCTGACCAGTTTCCGCGCGGTCGACCTGACCGCGGGCTTTTTCCGGCTGCCGCTCTGGCCGGGCCGTGCTCCGGATTGGTGGGAGGAGGCGCGCCGCAACTGGCATGAGGGCGTCAAGGGTTGCGGGCTCGAGGTCCTGGGGCAGCAATACGAAGCCTGGCTGCGGGGCGAAATCGACCCGGTCCGGATGCTGCGCGAAGTGGAGGACTGGTGCGCCTGGTACGAGCGGCAGAAGAAGAACGGCGGGGCGGCACCCCGGGGAGGTTTGGGGAATCGTGAAAACTGAAAATCGTGAAATCCTAAATCGTGAAAACTCAGCCTGACTCATGCAATTGAGGTGGAGCGACCTGCTCCCCAGGGCGCTTCTTTCGCAGCGAACGTCCTCAGCGCGTTGGGGAGCAACGCGCTCCACCATTTGGTGCGAACGTTCCCGTTCTGAAAATGTACCTCAACTGCAAGAGCCCGGCTCAGAGGTGATGCCGATTCCGAGTATCGTGTCTTCGCTTCCCTCACCCTTGCGCGCAGCGCGGCTCTACAATTTCACGATTTAGGATTTCAAGGTTTTCAGTTTTCACGATTCCCAAGGTTCGCAGGGAATCGTCCCGCTCAAAGGTATTTGGCAAGGAACTGATCCACCGCCTCGAGGAATTTCTGTTCGTTCTCCCGCTCGATGAAACCGTGCACTTCGGTATCGAAGAACAGTTTCTCGTGCGGAACCTGGTGCGCCTCCAATTCGGATAGGAGCTTGGTCGACTGCCGGTAATCCACGGTGGTATCGCGCTTGCCGTGGATTACGAACACATGCGCCTTGATCGCGGCGACATGCTGGATGGGGGAGTTTTGCTCAAAACGGGCCTCTTGAGTCGCGGGGTCGCCCAGTTTCTTCAGCAGGTAGTCGTAATTGAACTTGTCGTCGTCCGAGGTGGCCCAGTGCTGCCGGATCATCTGTTTCCAGTCGAACACCCCCGCAAAGGTGATCGCGCATTTGTAGAGGTCAGGTTCGAAGGCGGCGCCCGCCACCGCGAGGTATCCGCCGAAGCTGCCGCCGAAGATGGCGAGCCGCTGGCTGTCAACGACACCCTGGGCGACAAGGTATTTGACGCCGTCGGTCACATCGTCGTGCATTTTGCGAAACTCAAAGGCGTCGTCCTTTGAAACCGCCTTGGAGTAACCCGTGGATCCGCGGTAGTTGGGCTGGAAGACGGCATAACCGCGGCTGGTCAAGAGCTGGACGTGACGATCGAAGCCCCACTGGTCGCGGGCCCACGGGCCGCCATGGGCAAAAACGACCAGCGGCGGCTTCGGCCCGCCGCTGGGGACGGCGGGCAGTGAGAGGTAGCCCTCGAGCACCAGACCGTCGCGGGCGGTGAACTTGATGGGACGCTGCACGCTCATTTCTGCCGGTTTGAACCAGGGGGTTGGTGCGGGCAATGGCAGCATGCTCTGGTCACTGTGGTCGTAGATCACGTAGCGCGACGGCTCGCGGCCATTGGTGGAGCCGACCACCCACCGCCGCAGATTCTGGTCACAGCTGTGGATGGTATTCAACCGGCCCGGCAGCCGGGAATTCAGGATCGCTTGGACCGCGGCAAAAACGGGGTCGAGCGACCGTTGGGTTAGCATCTCCCGATGATAGGCCAGCGCCAGGACCCTGGGCCGGCCATCGGGCTGGCGGACCGAAACGAAGCCGGCCTCGCTCATGGAATAGTCGGGATCCTCGAACAGGGCCGGCCCCAGATCGTTGGTGCTGATCCGGTAGCGGTGCAGCCGGCTGCTCCTGGCCTCCGCGGAATAGTGGGCGACGTAGAGCAAGTCGGGGTCGTCGGTGAACCCGAGTATTTCGGTGGTTTCAAAGTCCAGCGGGAGTTCGCTCCAGGCAGCTTCCGGCGTGGGACGGTATTGGGTGCGCATCTTCGTGTCGCGATAGACCATCACCACCCGAATTTCGCCGTCATTGTCGGTCTTGACGCCATGAAACTCACCGGCGGGCATGTCGATCCATTGCTTGACGTTGTAGCGCGAATTGTCCGCGCCCTGCATGGCCTTCGGTTTCAGGTTGAGACTGATGATCGCCAGTCCCTTGCGCCCGCCATCGAAATCCGGGAACCAGGCGGTGAACAGGCTGGGGTCGCGACGCAGGCTGCTGAGCACCATGAGGACGCGGTCAGCGTGGCCGAGCATGCCCTTGTCGAGGCGATAGGTGAGATTGCCGGTGATCTTGCCGAGCTTCACGTCCAGAACCTGCTGCCGGAACGAGTATTCCGGCCGGTTTTGGGTCGTCAGGAGGATGCGATGGCCGTCGATCCATTCCTGTCGCATGACGTCGTCGCCCCCGAGGTCGATCAACTTGGATTGCCTGGTCTCGGTGTCGTAGAGGTTGAGGTCGAAGAAGTTCTTCTTGCTGGGCGTCAGAAAGCTCACGTACCGGCCATCCTCGGAGATCGCCGCGGCGGTGACATCGGGTCGTTTGACGAAGTCGCTGACCGGGGGCGGGGCTGCGAGGCCGGATATAGCGAGGGTCAAGTGCAGGGTGGCGAACGAGGCGAGGGAACGAACGGTGGGCGTTGGCATGGTTGTGTTGTGTGGCGGTCGGCTGGCCCGGGCGCGACCGTGGGGATCTGGCTAACAAATCCGCGCATCGTGTCCATGGCGGAAGCGCCGCGGGCGGATGGGCCCGGCGGCCACGCAGGCCGGGGTGGGGCCAGTCTGCGACTGGCCCGGACCGATCAAAGACCGGTCCTACTTTCTGTGCCACGCCGCGATGAACATGCCGTTGGCGTTGAGTTCGTGGGGCCAGAGGGTGGCGGAGGACGGAGAACTGAGGACGGAGGACAGCGCGAACTCCGGGTGGGCGGCCGTGAACGCATCGGCGACGGCGGTCGTTTCGGCGCGGGTCAGGGTGCAGACGGCATAGATGAGACGGCCGCCGGGCTTGAGCGCGCGCGCGGCATGGTTGAGGAGGCGGGTCTGGACCGCGGCGAGCTCGTGGACGTCGTTGGGCTGGGTCGTCCAGCGGGCGTGCGGGTTGCGCTGCCAGGTGCCGATGCCGCTGCACGGGGCGTCGACCAGGACTCCGTCGAACTTGGTCTTGGTCGGCAACTTCGCCCCGCCGTCCCATTCGGCCGTCCGGTAGTTAAACACCTTGGCGCGGGCGGCGCGCTCCTTGAGTTTGGCCAGGCGCCGAATTGAGCGGTCGCTGGCCCAGATCGTGCCCTTGCCCTGCATGAGGTCGGAAAGGTGCATCGTTTTGCCGCCCTCGCCGGCGCAGGCGTCCCACCAGGTTTCGCCCGGTTGCG
>DASZPS010000100.1:0-51626 GCA_035549955.1 Lacunisphaera sp.
CGGTAATAGAGGAGCGAGGGCGCATGATCCAGTTCCGGCGACGACGGCACGCTGATCATCAGGCGGACGCCGCCGAGGTCGAAGAACGCCAGGTTGGGGCCGGCGTCGAAGAGATGTTTCAAGCCGACCACGTCGCGATAAAACGCGGCCAGCGCGGGCACGTTCTTCGTCGTGATCGCAATCTGCATGAGGGCGGTGGGAGCGGGGACGGGCGAGGTCATGGTGGGGAGGAATCAAATCGTCAGTTGCAATGGCGGGTCGTACCGGGGGCAGGATTGTCGAGTTCAACCGCCAACTCGAATTCCATTCCGGATCGGCATGACCTGGCCCGGGTAGAACCGGCCGGGCTGGTTCGGGGCCGGCGGCGCGAGCAGTTTTTCCTGCACGTCGGCGGGCAACCCCGAACCCCGGATCCACTGTTCGCCCGCGGCGCGGTCCTGCCGCAGCCACTGCTGCCCGATCTGCTGCATCAGCCGCTGGCGACGGCCGGTATCCGTCACCAGGTCGAGCATGCCCGCGGCGTCCTGGGGCGCCTGGTAGGCGAGCTGGCTGATGGGATTCTCGACGATCTGGTCGCGGCGCTCGCCGGCCGGCTGCGCGGTGATCCATTGGCGGGCGGCATCCGGGTCGACGCTGTACCATTGCGCGGCAATCTGGGAATAGACGTGCGCGGGCACCTGTTGTTCGGGCAGGCGGGGGATCCACTGGAGCGCCGCCACCGGGTCGCGACTGCCCCACTGGCCGGCGACGTTCTGGATGGCCTGGCTCTGGCCCGACCCCAGCGGCAGCGCGGTGGCGTATTCGGCGGCGAGCTCAACATCCTGGTTGGCCACGCCGTTGATGAAGGACTGCAGGTACGCGTCGCGACCGGCGCCCGCCGGGATGCGCTCGGCCAGTTTCAGGGCCTGGGTCGAGTCATTGTACCCCATCTGGTGGCCCATCTGGCCCAGCAATTGCGTGCGCGACTGGCCCTCCGGCAGTGTGACCGCATAGTCGAACGCACCGAGGGGGTCGGTCTGCAGCCACTGGTGCGACACCTGGGTGAGCGCCTGTTGTTTCGACGCGCCCTCCGGCAGGTTCCGGATCCAGGCAACCGCCCCGGGCAGGTCGTACTGGGCCCACTGCGACGTGACCTGCATCAAGGCATTCTGCCGCGCGTTGCCGGCCGGAAGCGTCTCGATCAACGCCAGCGCCCGGTTGGGATCCTGGCGGGCCAGCTGGCCAGCCACGGTGCCGGCGACCTGGTTGCGCAAAGAACCCGCGGGCAGGGTGGCGACCCAATCCGCGGCACCGGCAGGATCGCGCATGGCGTATTGCGAGGCAATCTGCTGGTAAGCCTGCATCCTTTCCTGGCCGGCGGGCAGCACTGCAGCGAGGCTGATGGCCAGCTTCGGGTCCTCCTGCAAAATCGGCTGGATCACGCCCTGGAGCATCCGGTTGCGCGTCGCCCCGGCCGGGAGTTTCTGCACATAGTCGAGCGCGGCCGCGCTGTCCCGCTGGGCCAGGGCGCCGATGACGTTGGCCAGGAGCTGGTCGCGTTCCCGACCCGCCGGCAGTTGCTCGGCGGCCGACAAGGCCCGCAAAGGATCCGAGGCGCCCCACTGGCCGACGATGCTGCCCAACAGCTGGGTGCGCGCCTGTCCCGCCGGCTGCGTGAGGGCATAGTCGAATGCGGCCCGCGGGTCCTTTTGCGCCCAGGCCTGGATCACCTGCTGGAGGAACTGTTGCCGCTGCTGGCCGACCGGGAGTTGCTCGGCGGCAGCGAGCGCGGCCCGGACATCCTTCGCCGCCCACTGGCCGCCCAATGACCACAGGCTGCCCTGCATCGCGGACGGCGAGTTCTGCTGCCGCAGCCAGGCGAATGCCGCGGCGGGATCCTTGGCCGCCCAGGCATTGACGAGGGCCATGGCCACTTGTCGGCCGATATCGCCACCGCCCGACTGCATCTGGGCCACGAAGCGCGCGGCTTCCTCCGGCGCGGAGTCCGCCCAGCGTCCGAGCACGCTGCGCAGCGCCAGCATGCGGTCCTGCAGGTTGTCGAGCGCGGCGGCCCAGCGGGCCGCGCCGGCGGGATCGCGCTCCGCCCAGGCCTGGGCAATGCTCCCGTAGACGTTGCGTCGCACTGTATCGGGCAATGACGCCGCGCGTGCGGCCGCCGCGGCGGGGTCGGACGCCGCCCACGCGGAGTACAGGCTGGCCAGGCTGAAATCGTCGCGCGCATCCAGACCGGCCTTTTGCGCAAACTCGAACACCGCGGCCGGATCGTCAATCGCGAGCTGCGCCATGGCGGCCTTCAGCGCGAGGTCCCGCTTGGTCCCGGCCGGCAATTTGAGCGCCCAATCGGACAGGGCCGCCGCATCCGCGTAGGCCCACCCGTTGAAAACCGCGGCGAGCGCCCGCTCCGATTCCACGCCGCCGAGCGCCTCGGCCGCGGCCAGCGCGGCCGGCGAGTCGCACTCCGCCCACCGGGAATAGAGCGCGGTCAACAACTGCGCCTTCGCCGGCGAGGACCCGTGCTTCGCCAGCACGGCGAGCAGGGGCGGGATGTCCGCCGACTCGAGCGAGTTGATGATGATCTCCCAGCGCTTGTTCATGGCCCAGCGGCCGGTCGTCGCCGCGTGCTCGAAAAGCGGGACGAGCTCCGCCAGGGACGGCTTTTTCGTGAGATCGAGCCGCTTGAGCGGCGACGGGTTCGCCGGCGGTGCGGGCAGCTTGGCCCCGGAGCTGGCGGCGGGCCGGGGGAACGCGCCCGGCGCAGCCCTCGCCGAACGGGTGCCAAGGTAGTACCCGGCGCCGGCGGCGGCTCCGACCAGCACGATTGCGGGCAGGATAAGTTTGAGATTCATGGTGACACTACGCTCGGCCCGTAAAAACCATAGAAGCCCCCGTCCCCCGCGAACGCAAGCTGGGGGTGGCAATGAGCCAAGATGGTGAAGCGCACTGCTCCCCAGTGCGCTGGCTTGGCAGCAGGCGCGAACACGCGCGTTGGGGAGCCGTTCCGGCAGGCTCAAGGCCCTGAGCTGAATGGCGCCAAGCCAAGGCGGTCGATCGTCGGCGACGCATTGTCGGCCACGCGCGACGGCTCGACGACAACGCTCGTTAACTTAGCCGAACTATTCAATAGGTGGCGACGGTTTCCACACCGACGCTCTGTCGTCGATCTGGAAATCGACGATCACTTGGTGGAGCGCGTTGCTCCCCAACGCGCTGAGGACGTCCGCTGCGAAGAAAGCGCCCTGGGGAGCAGGTCGCTCCACCTCGAATTGCAGAGTTCCGGATTAGAGCCATTCAGCTCAGGCCCACCGAGCTGATCGAGGGGCACACTGACGCCAGGTTTACAGGCCCCGTGAGTCCTTGTCGGCGATATGGAAATCGCCGACCACCAAATGGTGGAGCCAATCCTTCACGCCCCGTCGAGATCGAGATGCATCGCGCGCACCGGGGAAGGCCGTGGATCAAACCGGTAGATCGCGCGCGCCACCTTGAGCGGGTCTTCCGCGAGTTCGAGCGCGAGCTCCTGGTCGCGCGCCGGGCGTTCGGGATCGAACACATAGCGGTGGCCGTCACGCCAGTACTCGAGCACCATGTGTCCCTGCCGCCGGCCTTGGGGATAAATCGCCAGCAGCCGGGCGCGCGTGGGCGGGTTGGGTTCGGCTTGCAGCTTCTGCCAGCGGGCCACGGCGGCGGGAAAACAGTGGTAGGGCGGCGGCCGGCCGAGGGTACCGAATGGCGGCCCGTCGACATCGTCGTCGACGACCGTCAGGCCCGGTTCCACCGCCTGCAGCAAGGACGCAAGATTCGCGCGGTCGGTCTCGGTACGGCCGGCAAAACGCGACAGCGACTGCGTGCCATCGAACTCGGTGTAGAGCCACAGGATGCCCTGGAAGTCCACCAACAGCCCGTGGAATTCCGCGGGATAGCGACTGCCACGTCCCGCCCGGTCGTTCTTGATGCGCAATACCCGCGACCACGTCTCGGTGCCAAGCATCGCCCGGGCTTGGAAAGCGGACTTCAGCGAGTCGGCGCACAGGGCTGCGGGGAGCAACAGCGCGAGCAGCAGAATCCGGAGGCGTGGCAGGATCATCGCCTCTATAAGCGCAGCAGACGCACCGAAGTTTTGCCTTTTCGACCAGCCGTCGCAGCCCCGCGACGAAACGCTCGTTCCCCGCGACGAATGGCGCCGGGCCTGATCCGCTCCGTGTCACACCGGTCCGGGAATGAAATCGGCCGGTCCCGGCAGCGGGACGGGGGCCGCGTCATTGATCGATACTCCGCCTGTGGGGCCGGCCAATCGCCGACGAACAACGGGTTTCTTACTGCTCTCAGCGGCGATTGGCTGCTTCCCGGTACCGAAGCCGCAGCCGATTAGGCGGAGGGGGATCTTGAAGCGCAGCCGGCAGGCGAAGCATTCGTGGCTAAGACCGGATCGGTCACTCAGAACTGTGAATTGTCCGGCTTAGGTCGGCCCGAGGGCCGAACCTGCAGGCGATCCCTGAATGAACCCTGGCCGCCCGCGGATTGACTCGCCCGAGCACTTTCACTTTCCCTTTCACCTTCACTTCATCCCTCCCCATGTCCCTCCCGACCCAGTTCATCGGCGTCACCGTCCACACCAAGGCCAACGTGTATTTCGATGGCAAAGTTGTCAGCCACACCGTGCTGATGCCCGACCACGCGAAGAAGACCCTGGGCCTCATTTACCCCGGCAGCTACCACTTCGGCACCGGCGCGCCCGAGCGGATGGAGATCGTCGCCGGCGCGTGCCGCGTGACCCTCGACGGCTCGACCGCGGCGCAGGATTATGCGGCGGGGACGCATTTCGACGTCCCCGGCAAGAGCGGCTTCACCATCGAGGTGAAGGCCGGGCTCTGCGAGTACATCTGCTCGTTCCTCTGAGCCCCAATCGTTCTCGCAATCCTAATCGTTCTCCTGCCTGGGAGGTCGAGCCCGAGAGAACGAGAACGATTAAGAAAACGAGAACGATCCAATCCGGGCTGGCGCGCACGCGGCCGCATCGGTAGCCTGTTTCCATGCGTCTCCTCCCGTCGTCGCTCGCATCCGCGGCCATCGCGGCCGGCCTTTTCGTGGCCGCGCCCGCGTTTGCCGCCAAGCCGCCCGCGCCGCCCGACGGCCTGTTCGCCGAGATCACCACGCCGCGCGGCATCATCACCTGCGAGCTCTTCTACAAGCAGGCGCCGCTCACCGTCGCCAGCTTCGTCGGCCTGGCGGAAGGGACGCTCGGGCCGGCCCCGCGCAAGCCCTTCTTCGACGGCGTGGTGTTCCATCGCGTGGTACCGGACTTTGTCATCCAGGGCGGCGATCCGACCGGCACCGGCGAGGGCGGGCCCGGCTATGAATTTCCCAATGAGTTCTTCGCGGGCAGCAAGCACGACGGCGCGGGCATGCTCTCCATGGCCAATGCCGGGCCGGACACCAACGGCTCGCAGTTCTTCATCACGCTCCGGGCGGCGCGCAACCTGGATTTCGTGCATCCCGTCTTCGGCCGCGTCATCGCCGGCGGCGACGTCCCCGCCAAGGTCGAACAGGGCGACAAGATGGCGGTGAAGATCATCCGCCGCGGCCGGGCCGCGCAGGCGTTCAAGGCCGACGACAAGGCGTTTGCCGCTCTCCTCGCCCGGGCCAAGCGCTACCCATTCCCCCTGCTCGAGGATCATTCCCCGGCGGCACCGGCGGACCTGCCGTTCCAGACCAACTACCTGACCTACCGCCTGACGGACCTCGCGCTGCACACCGGCCGGCATTTCTACGTGCGGCTCGCGGCCACCTTCGAGCCCGAGAAGCCGGGCCAGACCGCCGCCCAGTTCGTCGCTGCCGAGTACGCCCGCCTGCACCTGTCGCCGGGCGCGGTGCTCATTTACTACTTCTCCGAGGACAACCTGTGGCAGCTCGCAGGCGCGCCCGCGGGGTTCCAGCTGCCCGCGATCGTCCCGCGCCCGGCGCCGCCCGAGCCGCCCGCCACGCCAGAGGCCATCAAACGCCGTCGCGTGGGCGACATCTACGACGCCGTGTCGCAGGTGGTCTCCGCCCTCACCGATTTCACGGATCCCAAGAAATGAACCAGGCAGAAGCGCGCAAGGTCCCTGAGACCAATGTAGGGTCGGCGCTTGCGCCGACCTTTCGGCCAAGCCACCGCACCAAGAAAAGCTCCCTCAACCTGCTCTGCGCCTTCGTACTTCTCCTCTGCGGTCGCCTCGCCGCGGACGAGAAAATGGCCGACGGCGTGTACGCCGAATTCACCACCCCGCGGGGCAAATTCGTCGTCGAGCTCAACTGCCACGAGGCGCCCATGACGGTGGCCTCGTTTGTCGGCCTCGCCGAGGGCTCGCTCGCTCCCCGCGACGGCAAGCCGTACTACACCGGCCTCAAGTTCTACCGCGTCGTCCCCGGCTTCGTCATCCAGAGCGGCGATCCCGAGCATGAAAAGAACCGGGACAAGGACGACCCCGGCACGCCCTATACCTTCCCCGACGAATTTGTCCCGGGCCTGCGCCATGCCACCGCCGGCGTTCTCTCCATGGCCAACGCCGGGCCCGACACCAACAGCTGCGAGTTCTTCCTCACGCTCGGCGACTGCACGCGGCTGAACTACCTGCACAGCGTCTTCGGCCACGTGTTCACCGGGCTCGACGTCCTGGCAAAGATCCAGCCCGACGACGAGTTCACCATCAAGATCCTCCGGATTGGGACGGCCGGGCGGGCCTTCCAGGCCGACGCGGCCACCTTCAAGGCCCTCGTCGCGCGGGCGAAGATATACGCGGGCCCCAAGGAGCCGGGACCGGACGCCTACTTCGACGACCCGTCCGGCTTGATCCCCGTCGATCCCCCGCGCGCGAAGAATTTCAACTTCAAGCTCGCGAACTACGAGCGCACCACCGGCCTGAAGATCAAGGCCCGGCTTTTCGCCAAATCGCCGACCGAGGCGGAGGACAAGGTCCCCGGCGCGTTCATGCGGGCGCTTGCCGCCCGCATCGGCGCCGACCAACGCGGAGTCGCGGTGGCCTATTTTGCCGACGAAAACGACTGGCGGATGTGGATCAGCGACGATCTCGTTCCCGCGTTCCTCGGCCGGCCGGCCAGGACGGAGGACCTCGCCGACGGCGGCCCGCTGCACCAAGCCAAGGCGGCGTTGATGGAAAAGGCCCAGGCGGATGGCGACGCCGCGTTTGTCGCGCAGCAAAAAACCGCCCCCGCCGAACAGCCGCCCCCTCCCGGCCAGCGCATCAAGCTCCAGACCGATGCCATCCTCGACGCGCTCTTGATTCGCCTGGAGAAAAACCGATGAACGCCCGGATCGCCACGACCGTCTGGTGCGCCCTGCTGGCCAGCACATTGCCTGCGGCATCAACCGCGTCGGTCAATCCCGCGATCGCACCTTACCTTTCCGACCTGCGCGAGATGCTGCGGAATGCCGAGCAGTTCACCAATGAGCATTACGTGCCCAACGACCGGGTGGGGAAACCGTTTCGCGACAAATGCCGCGAGACCGAGGCCCGGTTGTCTGGCGCCGGCTCCCTCAGCGAGGGCTATGTGCTGATCTCCGATGCGCTGCTCTCGGTCGACCCCCGGATACGATTCTATCCGCCGCGCCGGCCGGTCATCCTGGATTGGAGCTGGGATTGGCAACTCATCGGCAACACCGCCTACGTCTGCCAGGTCGATCACAAGGGCGCCGCGCGCGACCAGGGTCTCCTGCGGGGCGACCGGATCCTCGCCATCGAAGGCATTCCCCTCAACCGCGAAACCTACCAGCTGGCTTTTCACTTGTTGAACACCCTCCTGGCCGTCCCCGGCCTGCATGTGGAAGTGCAGTCGCCGGAGGGCGCGCCCCGCGTGCTTGCCATTCCGGCCACCCAGCGGGAGCGGCGACGCATGCGGCAGCTATTGCAGGGCGGCCGCATCCGGCTGGAGGAAGATCGCAGCGAGCAGGCCGAAGCGCGACGGGAGGAGTTCTTCGATGTGCAAAGTCACATCAGACGCCAGGGGGACGTGACGATCTGGAAACCGCTCGAGCTCTATCGCGACCCCTCCGCCCTGAACGAGGCGTGGCGGCTGATCAAGGGCAGCACGAATCTGGTCGTGGACCTGCGCGGCCTGTTGGTCCGGGACCATGAGAACGTCCTGCATACCGCGGGATATTTCTTCTCCCACGACGTGGACCTGGGCCGGATCGACAAGGAACTGCTTGATACCAAGCTCCGGGTGAAGGGCCGCGACGACGCGTTTATGGGCAACCTGCTGGTGCTGGTAAATGCCGAGACCGCGGGTTATTCGGAATTGCTCGCCCATGCCATCCAGCGGGAACAGCGCGGGGTGATCGTGGGCGACCGCACCATGGGCCGGGTGCTGGCGGAGGATTTTTTTCAGCGCTCCATGGGCAGCAGCATGGGATTCACCTCATTCACGGTCGCACTGCCCGCCGGCGAGGTCCTTCTTGCCGACGGCACCCGGCTGGATGGCAAGGGCGTTATTCCCGACTTCCAGGTCCTGCCGCAGCCGGCCGACCTCGCCGGGCAACGTGACGTCGTTCTCGCCCGGGCCCTCGGGCTCCTCAAGGCCAGTCTCTCGGCGGAAGACGCCTACAAGCTCTTCCCGCACTATGAGGACGAGGACGATGAGTACTGAATCCCGCTCGCGAACCATGTTGACCATCTTCCTCCGGAGAACCTGTCCCCGCCCATGAACTTCCGCTCCCACGGCATCCTTCTGATCCTCGGCCTCGTCCTGGTCTTCATTGCGTGGCAGGCCCGCACCGGGGTATTTCGCCGCCATAGCCCCACCGACCTGCCCGCCAACAAATACACCCGCCAGATGATGGAGAACCCGCAGCTCAGCGAGGCGGACGCCGCGATCATGCGCGAGCAATATGGCACGGCGCACCTGAATCCGTCCGGCCTGCGTTACCTGGTGCACGCTCCCGGCCAGGGCGCGCCGCCCGCGCGCGGCGCCACGGTGGTCGTGCACTACGACGGATATTTTCTCGACGGAACCAAGTTTGAGAGCTCGCACGACCTCGGGAAGCCGATCACCTTCCAGGTCGGCATCGGCCAGGTGATCAAGGGCTGGGACGAAGCCTTGCTCGCGATGAAGAAAGGCGAGAAGCGCACGCTGATCATCCCGTACTGGCTCGCTTATGGCGAATCCAGCCACGGAAAAATCCCCCCCCGCGCCACCCTGCGCTTCGAAGTCGAGCTGGTGGACATCCGCTAGCCCGGACATTTCACAGTCTTGGGCGATCCAATCAGCAAAAATGTCCGTCCGCCCTCCGGGCGGAGCGACTTTGTCCCGGCGCGCCCCGACAGGGCGCAAGTTTCACACCTCTGGGTGTGAAATATGCGGACTCAGGAGCTCTTTTGCCACCTGGAGGGCCCGCGTCCCTGCGGGCCGGCTCGCCGGGACACGAGCCCTCCAGAGGTGGGATCGGCAATCCCGTTCTATAGCCGGAACGATTCAGTTCGAGGTGGAGCGACCTACTCCCCAGGGCGCTTTCTTCGCAGCGGGCGTCGTCAGCGCGTTGGGGAGCAACGCGCTCCACCTTTTGGTGTGATCGATTTCACCCTGAAGATCGGCTCCGACCGCATGGTTCCGGCTATAGCCCCAGTAAACTCCCGCTGCGTTTCAGCCAGTGTTCGGCCTCGCGCCAGGCGGGACAGACCTGCCCGACCTTGGCCCAGAAGCGATCCGAGTGGTTCATTTCCCACAGGTGGGCCAGCTCGTGGTAAATGATGTAGTCGCGCACCGGCTCCGGCGCCTGCACCAGCCGCCAATTGAGCGAAATCGTGCCGCCGGCCGAGCAGGAGCCCCACCGCGAACGCTGGTTTCGCACCGTAACCTGTTTCACCGCCGCGCCCGTTTCCGCCGCCAGTTCCCAGGTTCGCGCGGGCAGCTCGATGCGGGCCCGGCGCACGAACTGCCTTTCGAGCACCGGCCGCAAGTCTCCCGCGAGGGTGGCCACGGGAAACACGTCCGCCGCCAGGCAAACCTTTGGCCGCACCCCGTCGTCCGCCACGCGAATCTCGACCGGCTCGCCGCGCCAGAGCACGGCGGTCCCGACCGTCCAGATGTCCGCTCCACGCGGCCGGCGGGCTTGCCTGGCCCGGGCGCGCGCCAGCCAATCCTGATGCCGCTCCACAAAGTCCCGCGCCTCCCGCTCGGAACCCCGCAGGGGAATTGTCGCCACGGCCACGCCGTCCTTGCGCAAGGTGAGCCGGTAGGCATGCGCGCGCGCACTCCGTCGAAACACCAAGCCGGTGTCCGCCGTCCTAACCTGCGATGAACTTTCCCCGCCACGCGTGTCCATGGCTTCCAGCGTTAGCGGGGCCGCCGCCCGAATTCCAGCGCGAACATGCCAACTCTTGGCGTCTGGCGGAAAGAATTCCTTCCGTGCAAGCTGCGGTTGAAATTTTCCCGAAACCGGGAACTTTTCCCGTTCGTCGCAGACCAGTTGCGGCAGCCGTCGCTCGCGGATATTGTTTTATGTCAGAATGCTTGCGGCGTCCCTTTGTACCATCCTAGTCTGCTCCCCCTGAATTTCCTAATGCCCGGTTCTCTCCATGACATGCATCGCCGCGGGACGCGGGCTTTTACCTTGGTGGAAATCATGGTGGTCGTGGTCATCATCGGCATCCTTGCCGCGGCCGGCATCCCGACCTACCGGCACATCACGATGCGGGCGAAGGTGACCGCCCTCGAGAACGACCTGCGGCAGTTTTCCACCGTCATCCAAACCTATACGACGCAGAACGGCCACTGGCCGGCGGATGGCGACCCGGGGGTCATTCCACCCGAGTTGGCCGCCACGCTGCCCAACAATTTTGTCGGCACCTCGCCGTTCGGCGGGGTTTATAAATGGAATTACGACGTGTCCGCCGATGGCGTCACGGCCAAGGCGGCCCTGATCGTCCAGACCGCGGCCGGCAACCCGCTGAGCGACGATGAGGAAATGTTCCTCATGCTCGACAAGCAGATGGACGACGGCGTCCTCGATACGGGCAATGTCCAGGTAGGATCCACGAACTCGCTGGTCTATATCATCGAGAAATGAGCGTCACCTACCGCATCACCCTGGTTTATCTCTCGCCCGATGCGTCGGCGGTCGCCCCGGCGATGGAGAAACACGAGCACGGCAGCCATCCGCTCGAGGAAGTCGTCCGCCTGGCCGGCAAGCTCCTTCGGGTCGATACCTCGGTCAGCCCGAAGACCGAGCCCGGCATCATCGTGCATCGCAACGATCGCGGTTACCGGATCGCGCCGTATCAGGGCCGCATCCGCGTCCACAAGAGCGTGTCGTTGTTCGACGACTACTGGACCGTGGAAACGCCGGCCGAGATCGCGACGCTGCCGCCCTTCCAGGCGAAGGCGCCGGGCGAAAGCTCCCGGCCCCCGATGCGGGTGCGCAAGGCCTCGAGCCCGCTGCGTTCCGTCGCGGAAGTCGTCGGCCTTTTCGCCATCGCCGTCATCCTGGTCGCGGTCGGCCTGCGTTTCGGCCTGCCGCAAAAGCGCCTGAGCGACGTGCCGGACGACATCGCCATCATCACCTCGCCTGAAGAGCGGGCGGCGGTCTTCGCGCAGGTGGCAGGGAGCTATTCCACCGGCAAGGCCGCGGGCAATACCCTCCTGACCATCATGCCCGACGGCCGGGTGCTGCTCGGCTCGATCGGCCGCGATGGCAAGGCCAGCCAGCCGCGCGTCGCGGAACAGGCCCGCGCCGGCCGCCGGGGCAGCGTCGCCTGCGTCCTGACTTCCTTCGGCATCATCTCCGGCATCGCTCCGCCGGACACCGTCAACGTCGGCCGCTTCCCCTACAAGAAGTCGACGATCTCGATGCAGTAAGCGAGGTGGGGCGCACCGACCCCGGTGCGCTGGTTTGGGCGCCGGAAAAGCGCGCTGAAGTGAGCGCGCTCCACCCTCCGATCCGGCCTACAGCGCCTCCCGCCGCCAGTTGAGCGGCTGGTCCGGCTCCAACACCAGCCAGCCGAAGCCCGCCAGGCTGTTCTTCTTCGGTCCCATGATGGCGCCGGGATTCAGCCAGCGGACGCCCTGCGCGTCGGTCTCGTCCCGGGGGACGTGCGTGTGGCCGTGCAGCACGACTTCCGCGCCGGCCGGGGCTTGGTACGGCGGGATGTGGACGAGGTAGAATTTCCGGCCGGCACGTTCCAGCCAAAGTTCCGCCGGCCACAGCGCGTGGGCTTCGTTGTTCCCGAGCACGACCTGGAGCGGTTTGCGCAGCGCCTTGAGTTCCGCGAGCACTTGCGGGTCGCACACGTCGCCCAGGTGCCAGATCTCGTCGGCTTGGGCGAGCCGCGCCGGGAGATCCGATGGCATCCAGTCGTGGGTGTCGGAGATGACGGCAATGCGGCTCACTTGGCCGGGGCGGGTTCCGGCAGCGGCACGTAGGGCTCTTCGCGCAGGTCCGCCGCGCGCCGGCCCGAGAGCAGCTGCATCCAGACGCGGGCGCAGGCGAAAACCACGAGGACCACAAACAGGAGGAAGACACCCGTGACCACGGCGTTGACCTGGGCGTTGAAAATCTGCCGTCCGAGCGTGACGGCCTCGGCCGGGGTCGCCGCGGGCAGCTTCAGCGCCAGCCCGTTCGCCGCGGCGAGGAAACCCATCCGCGGATTGGGGCTGAAAATCAGCATCAGCCCCGCGCTCATCGTCACCGCGAGCAGCCACCCGAGGGGCAGCAGGGTGACCCAGGCATGGCGCGCGCGGCCCATCTTGATCAGCACCGTGGTGCCCAGCGCGAGGGCGATCACGGCCAGCAGCTGGTTGGCCACGCCAAAGATCGGCCAGAGCGAGCGGATGCCCCCCAGCGGATCCACCACGCCCTGGTAAAGGAACCAGCCCCACGCGCCCACGAACAGCAGCGTCGCGGCGAAGTTGCCCGCCCAGGACGTCGTGTGGCCCAGCGGCTTCCAGGCATAGCCCAGCAGGTCCTGCATCAGGAAGCGGCCCACCCGCGTGCCGGCGTCGATCGTCGTCAGGATGAACAGCGCCTCGAACATGATGGCAAAGTGGTACCAGAGCGCCATGGCGGTCCGCCCCCCGAGGACGCCCGCGAACATCTGGGCCATCCCGAGCGCGAACGTCGGCGCGCCGCCCGCCCGGCCCACCATGGTCTTCTCACCCACGCTGGCGGCGAGGTCCGCCATCTGCGCCTCGGTCACCGGAAAGCCAAGGCCGGAAATGGTCGCCGTCACGGCCGCCGGCGTCCCCGCCACGTTGACCGCAAAATATTCACCGGGGTGCATCGCGCAGGCGGCGATGAGGGCCATGATGCCGACACACATTTCCGTGATCATCGCGCCGTAGCCGACCGTCCGGATGTGACTCTCGCGCTCGAGCAACTTCGGCGTCGTGCCCGAGGAAATCAGCGAGTGGAATCCCGAGATGGCCGCGCACGCGATGGTGATGAAACAGAACGGAAACACCGGCCCCGGCAGGATGGGTCCGTTGCCGTGGACGAACTGCGTCAGCGCCGGCATCTGGAGCACCGGCGCCAGCCAGATGATGGCGATGCCCAGCAGCGCCACCGTCCCGATCTTCATGAAGGTGCTCAGGTAGTCGCGGGGCGCGAGCAGGAGCCAGACCGGCAGCACCGCCGCCACCACGCCATAGCCCATGACCCACCAGGCGAGGGCCGGCTTGGTCAGCGTCAGCCACGATTCGAGCGGCGAGCCGGCCACGAACCGCCCGCCCCAGACGGATACGAGCAGCGCGACGACCCCAAACGCGCTGATCCAGCCAAGGCGGCCGCTGTGGGAACCGGCCCCGCGCATCATCAGCCCCATCACCACCGCGATGGGCACGGTCGCTGCGATCGTGAACAGTCCCCACGGGCTCTCCGCCAGCGCGTTGACGACGACCAGGGCCAGCACCGCCAGCAGGATCGTCATGATCGCGAGAATGCTTACCATCGCGACGAGGCCGGCGAACGATCCCACCTCGTCGCGCACCATCTGGCCGAGCGACTTGCCGCGGCGGCGGACCGAGCAGAACATGATCACGCTGTCGTGCACCGCGCCGCCGAGGGTGGCGCCGACGAGGATCCAGATCATGCCCGGCAGGAAGCCGAACTGGGCCGCCAGCACCGGCCCGACCAGCGGCCCCGGGCCCGCAATCGCGGCGAAATGGTGCCCGAAAACCACCCATTTATTCGTGCGCACGAAATCCCTGCCGTCCTCGTGCACGTTGGCGGGCGTGGCGCGCAGCTCATCGAGCGTGAGCACCTTGGCCATCAGCCAAGCCGAGTGGAAACGGTAGGCCACCGCGAACGTGCACACCGCCGCGACGACCATCCAAAGCGCATTCACCGGCTCGCCCCGCGACCACGCCAGCACCGTGACGGCGCCGACGCCCAGCGCCACGACCAGCGTCCAGGTAAGCGCGCGAAGCCAGGTGGGGAATTTCATGGGCAGCGGTATGCTTCTGTATGCAGGAGCCGGACAGTGTCCAACCGGGAAATGGGAGCTTCTTGGTTGGGCAGGCGGCTTTACGACCCGGCCACGAAGAACGTCCCCCCGTCCCCAAATCGTTCTCGTAATCATAATCGTTCTCGTTCTCTCGGGTTACAATCGAGAGAACGAGAACGACTACGACTACGAGATCGAGTCCATGGCGGTCACGGCGTTTGCGGCCACACGACCGCCGCCCCATCGGCGCTCTGCAGGTGGATAATCTCCGGTTTGGCCGGGCTTTGCGCGGCGATGGCGGCCGCGTCCGCCGACGTAAAGGAGTCCTTGGTCAGCGCCATGACCGCCCCGCCAAAGCCGCCGCCCGTCAGGCGCGCACCATGGACCGCGGGGTGTTTCTCCAACAGGTCCACCAACTGATCGAGCGCCGGCGTGCTGTTTTCAAAGAGGTGCTGCGAGCTGCGGTGTGACGCCGTGAGGAGCTGGCCGACCGCGGTGAGGTCGCCCCGTTCCAGCGCCGCGACCGTGGCGCCGACCCGGGCGTGCTCCTCGACAATGTGCCTGGCCCGGCGGGCGAGCCCCGGCGGCAGCGACGCTTCCTGCATTAGGAAATCGATCGGGGACAGCCCCGCCAGCAGCGGCACGCCCAGGGCCTGCGCCGCCTCCACACATTCCCGGTGACGCGTCGCGTAGAGCCCGTCGATCAGGGCGTGCTTTTCCCGGGTATTGAATATCCACAGGTGGGCCCCGGCCGGGAACGGCACGAGGGAAAAATGCGGCCCCCGGCAGTCGATGTGCACCAGGTGACCAGCCCGGCCGAAGGCGCTGGTGCCCTGGTCGAGGATGCCGCACGGCACGCCGACATATTTGTTCTCCGCGCGGCGGCCCAGCGCGGCGAGTCGATCAGGCGTAAGCGCCGGGCTCCCCGTCAGCGCCAGCAATGCCAGCGCCGTCGCCAGCTCCAACGCAGCGCTGCTGCTGAGCCCGGCCCCGAGCGGCAGGTCCGAGGCCACCAACAGGTCAAACCCGCGGGGCTGCGGCAGGCGAAAATCCTCGAAGCTGTGCCAGACTCCCACCGGGTAATTCGCCCAGGCTTCCTCGCCCACTAGCCGCTCCGCCGGCACCGATGCGAGGTCCACCGGCTTCGCCCCGCTCGTGCTGCGCAGCCGGAAGCGAACGTCCGGATTGGGTGCCGCCGCCACCCATACAAACCGGTCAATGGCCGCGCCGAGCACCGCCCCGCCATTGTAGTCAGTGTGGTTGCCAATGAACTCCACGCGCCCCGGCGCACGGGCGACCACGGACGGCGCGCGGCCATAGGCCTGTCGGAACTGCTCGGTGAGGTTCGATATCGTCGGTTGGGTCACGGAAGGATGGTGAAAGCAATCCCCGTCCCCGCAGGCAAAGGAAAACTCGAGGAGCGGCGATCCAAACCCTCACCCTGTCTTCGAATCACATGCCATTTGGCCCGCGATGCCACCCGCTCTCGCAGCGCGGCAATGGCGTTTCCTTTAAAATTCCGGGATTTGCGCGCGGAGCTTTGTGACATACAGTCTGCACTTGGTGTGCGGGTTCCTCCGGGCAGGCGTCGGAAATCCGAGACCATGCGGCTTGGGTCGAGTACTATCTGATGGTGGCCATTCTTGCTCCGGAACTCAGCTGACCAGCACTTCGGGCCGGCGAACGGCGATCTCCAGGAGTCGCAGGGCCGGGCCGGAAGGCTGGCGGCGGTTGTTTTCCCAGCTGCGCACGGCGTCGGGGCTCACGTTCAGGTAGGCGGCAAAGACGGGCGTGCTGGCCTTCAGTGCCTGCCGGATCTGGCGGATTTTCCGGGGACTGACCGTCGCCGCCTTCTTCGGCAGCTTCGTGGTCTTGAGGGTAAGCTGCCCGTGCGCATGGGCGGCGGCCTCTTTCAGGCTGTCGATCAGTTCGGTTTCGTTGAAGGGAATGCGCTTAAGCACGGTAGGCGTGCTTGATTTGCTGGGCGAGGGTGCGGATCGCTTGCCTGCCTGCGGCGGTGAGGTTGTTGGCGTCGCCTTTGGTGAATACATAGAGTAGGTAAATGACTTGGTGGTCGGGCAGATGAAGATAGAGGACGCGGGCCCCGCCGCGCTTGCCCTTTCCGCCAGCGGCCAGGCGGACCTTGCGCACACCACCACAGCCGGACATCGGCCCCGACTTTTCCGGGTGAGAGGCCAATTCCTGCTGGAAGGCGGCGTACTCATCATCCGGCACCAAGCCCGTGATCAGGCGGGTGAAGGTGGCGGTTTCGATGAAGGTGAGCAATGGTAAGGTGTGACAGAGTCACACCTCTGTCAATTTTGATTTCCAATCGGGAATCACGCTGCGGAGGAAGCCCGGGCGGTCGACCCCGGGGGCGTAAGTTTTCGGTAAGCATACGAACGGTCGCCGCCGCAGACCGGACCCGGGCGCCTGCGAAGGCAGGACCGGCCGCGGCTCAACCCCAGGCCAAACCGGCGTTCGTGGCCGCCCGTCGGGGACATGACGCTGCCAGCTGCAGATTCACCACGTCGTGCCCGGGTTGCGCGCGCTCCTCAGCTCCGTAGACGAACAGCGGGCAGCTCGCGCGTAAGTATGCTAATGGCTGCCATCGGCGGAATCGTCCGCGGCGCGACAATCGGTGGCTGGGTCGACTTGGACCGGCTGTTTCAGGACTTCAGGTTCCAGCTTGGACTGCCTTGGCGCGGATTTTTGCGCGGCGATCGGCGTACTTCTTCAGGGCCAGCAGGCCGCCGGCGGCGGCGAGGAAGCCGAGGCTCGGCGCGCCGCCGCCACCACCTCCGCCGGCGGTGGTGCCGCCCGACGTGGTGCCGCCGCCGGAAGCGGGCGGGGTCGGAGTCGGCGTGGGCGTCGGTGTCGGTGAGGCAACCACCGATCCCTCACCCATGAACCCGAGTGGCGTCCGGCCGCCGAAGCGGCTGCTGAAGGCCGGCAGCACGTAATCCATGTCCCCGGAGCCGACGCCGAACCACGACAGCATTTCGCGGGCGTATTCGTCCACCGCCACGCCGGGAATCAGCCTGCCCTGGCCCGTGTCGATCGCGGCGAGGTTCTGGAGGTCGGGATAGTGTCCCTGGTCCTTGTCGCCGTAGACATTGCCGCCTTTGACGGACCCGCCCATGACCAGGTGGTTGCCGCCCCAGGCGTGGTCCGAACCGTTGCCGTTGGAGGTCAGCGTGCGGCCAAAGTCGGAGGCGGTGAACAGCGTCACGTTGTTCTGCAGCCCGAACTCGCCGAGCGCCGACCAGAACGTGTCAACCGCCTTGCTGACCGTCGCGAGCATGTTCACCTGGCTGTTGAGCACCTCGTCGTGGTGGTCCCAGCCGCCGAGCTGCACAAAGAAGACCTGGCGGCGGGCGCCGAGGTTGCTGTTGGCGGCGGCGATGCGGGCGACCATCGCCAGGTTGCTGGCGGCGCTGTTGTTCGCCGGGATCGTGGTGGTCGTGAGGTTGATGCCGGTCAGCGCCGCATTGAACTCGTAGTAGGCGTCCACCGCGCTGGCGGTCGATCCGCCGTAGGATTGCTCGAAGAGGTTCCGATACTCCGCATCGAGCATGTTGTTGGCCGCCGCGGTCCGGAGCGCGGTCAGGTTGTTCGCGGTCGACGGGTTGTAACCGGC
Source organism: Lacunisphaera sp. (assembly GCA_035549955.1). GTDB lineage: Bacteria > Verrucomicrobiota > Verrucomicrobiia > Opitutales > Opitutaceae > Lacunisphaera. The sequence goes on from DASZPS010000100.1 coordinate 18,073, forward strand.
GAGCGGCGTCGCCCCGCTGGATTTCACGGAATAGGTGAACGCGTTCTCCCCGGTCAGGAATACGTTCTGGCCCGACAGGGAGATGTTCATCGAGACCAAGCCTGGCTTGTTGAGCGACTTGAGGATGTCCGCCGCCCGGCCGCCCCAGCCGATGGCGGTGCGCTGGTCGGGGATGCAGGTCTGCCACTGCTTGATCTGGTCCGCGTGCGAATACAGGGACACCGGCCGGTAACGGTTGGCCTTGTAGTCCGCGAGCGTCGTCGGGCGCACCAGCGAACCGACGTTGGAAACAAAGGCGAGGCGGCCGGCGTTGAACAGGGCCTTCACCTCGGGCATCGATGGGTGGATGCCGAGCGTGCGCCCGCCGAGGTTGCCGGGCGTGATCTCCAGCAGGGTGTCGCGCGCCAGCGCCAGGTTGCCGCGGACCTTGGCGTAGGCGCTGTATTCGCCCGCCGTGGTCGGCACCAGCATGTTGAACGAGTCGTTGCCGCCCGCGAGAAAGAGGCAGACGATCGCCTTGTAGTCCGTGGGCGCGGTCTGCGCCGCGAGGGAATTGGCCAGGCGCAGGCTTAGGAGCGTCGAAAACAGCGCGGTGCTGCCCACGCCGGCGCAGCTCGCCTGGCCGAGAAACTGGCGGCGGGAAATTTGGGGGGCGGTGGACGTGCTCATGTCGGATGCGGTTCAGCTCAATGTAGGGTCGGACCTTGGTCCGACCTCGCGCGTGAGGTCGGCGCAAGCGGCAACCCTACAACGAGACTTGGTGAGGCGGTGCTCATGTCGGGCCTATTTCAACACCGCGAAATCCGGCGACAGCGCCATCAGGTACACGGCCAGTTGGGCGCGCGTAAGGTTGAGGTTGCCGCCGGACGGGACCATTGCCTGCGTCACGCCCTGCACGGCCTTCAGGATGGCGGCGCGGCTTTCGGCGCTCAGCGTGCCGTGGGTCAGCAGGAGATCGAGGTTGTTGAGGAGGGCCGCCGGGTCGGCCGCCAGCGATTCCTGCTCGGCCAGGTTCAACTTGAAGTTCCCCGCGCCGGTCGAGATGAGCGTGTTCATCGCGTTGGGCGTGGTGATGGCAAAGACCGAATTGAGGATCTGGAACTCCGGGCCGAAGAGCCCGGCGTTGCCGATCGGACCGGCCGGCTGGTAGTCGGGCGCGTAGAAATTAAACACGGAAGGCGACGACAACGGATACTGGCCGAGCATGTCCTCGGTGAACGTGAAGCTGAAATCGTAGGGCAGCGTGCCCGACGTCACGGTGTACCGGAACGCGCGCAACACGTGCGTGACCCGCAGGAACGGCTCCCGCAGCTTGCCGTGCTCGGGATCGGTGATGAAGGACGCGTCGCGCGCCTCCGGGTCGAGCAGGATCGCCTTCGCGACCGCCTTGAGGTCGCCGCGCACGCCCGCGCCGTTGTTGGCGAAAACGGCGGCCACGCGGCCGACATAGCCATCGGTCGGGTTGGAAGTCACCAGTCGCTGGATCAACATCCGGGAGATGAAAGGCGCAGTATTCGGGTGCTCGACGAGGTTGTCGATCGCGTCCGCGACGTCCTGCACGCCGCTTTGGCCCGCCGGCAGCACGGGCTTGCGCGCGCCCGGATAGCTCAGGAGCGTCTTGGCGTCGGTGTCGTGCTGCAGCTCCCACATGCGCATCGGGGCCGTGAAATTGGCGTCGGCGCGGGGAAAGTCCGTGCGGCCGGTGCCCGTGCCGGTATCGACGGTGCTGTCGTCGGTGAAGCCCGTGTAGACGCGCGCGAACTCGGTGATGTTGTCGTTGGTGTACGACTCGACGGGCTTGCCCCCGGAAGTCTGGTAGGTGCCGTTCGCGTTCAGGTTGTACAGGCCGATGGTGAACAGCTGCATCGCTTCCCGCGCGTAGTTCTCGTCCGGGCGGGTGCCGGTCGTGGGGTTGGCCTTGCGGTTTTTGTAGTGGCTCAGGTAGCGGCCCATCATCGGGTGGCGCGTGACGTCCATCATCAGCGTGCGGAAATTGCCGAGGGCGTTGCGCGCCAGCATGTCGTAATAACTGCTCGATCCCTCGAGCCCGTTGCCCACGTTGCCATCGACGTCCGAGATCACCATGATCTGGCTCAGCGCGTAAGCCATCCGCTGGCGAAGCTGATCGGGGGCGGACAGCATCACCTGGTTGCGCGCCTTCCGGTTGGCGGCACGGTCCATGGTCACGCCGGCCGCCTTGGCGCTGGCCAGCAGGGAAACCGCCGCGGTCACCGGCTTCGCCGCCTCGCGGTCGATCCACGCGTTGAAATCGTTGCCCATCGACCGCAACTCCGCGATCGAGTCCGGCGATGGCCCGAAAGTCGCCTGCGCCAGGAAGCGGCTGGCCTGCTGGTCCGCCGTCAGGGTCGCGTTGGGCACGACCGCCGCCACGGCGCCGCGCCCGGCCAGCAAGGCCAGGGAGACCAGGAGGACACGGGCGTGGTGGCCTGAATCGAACATGCGTCCACCTTTTTCCCCACCCCGTAGCACGCAACCCGCGAAACGGCCAATTTCGTCAAAAAAGCATGAGCTTCGAAAATCTGTCCGTGCGCGTCCTACACGGCGGTTCCAATCATTTTCCAAATTCGGCCGGACGACCCTTTCGCCGCGCGGTTTTCGTTCCAAGTCGACGCTGGCCTCCACGCGCCATCGGCCGTAGGAAATCGCCCATGCACCTTCCTGCCAGTCGGAGCAGCCCCGCGACCCTCGCCTTGGTGCTGCTTGCGCCGCTGGCGGCCCGGGCCGCGGAAACGGCCGCGGAGAAATTCGTCCTGCCGCCGATCGAGGTCAACGCCGCCGTCCCGCTCCCGCCGGAGGAACGCTGGAGCTACGCCCGCGTGGCCGGTTTCGAGGTGCTGGCGAAGGTCGCCGATCGCGCCGCCCGCCCGATGGTCACGGACCTCCAGAAATTCGCCCATGCCCTCGGCGTGATCTACTCGGCCATCGCGGACCCCTCCGCGCAAACCCTCGACCTCGTGCTGGTGCACACCGACGACTTCCGCGCGCTTTCGCCCGTCACGGCCGATGCGATCGCGCCGGATTTCAGCGTTTACTATCACGGCAGCGAACGCTCCGTGATCGTGGTCGACATGGATGGGGGATTCACCGCAACCGCCAACCTGCCCGAAGGCAGCGGGGATACCGTCAGTCCGTTCCGGCAGCTTCACCGGCAATACCTGCGTCACCTGCTGGTCGGGCGAAACGCCACGTTGCCGGGATGGCTGGAAGAAGGACTGACCCAGGTGATCGCCGACATCGAGCTGCGGGGCAAGTGGCTGACGTTCGGCAAGGTGGATACCGAGCAGAACATGCCCATGGGGGATCAACCGGACAACCTGGGCGTTCCCGACCCCCTCGCGCCCAACCCGATGTTGAGCGGGCTGAGTTTCAAGCAGGTCTTCGAGCGCCGCAGTTTCCTGCCGTTTGACCAGTTCTTCGCGGCGCGGCTGCCCGATGGGTCGCTGCCCTCGAGTGACAGCACCTGGGCGAAGCAGGCCTACGCGTTCGTTCATTTCTGCCTCTTCGGAAACAAACTCCGCTACCAGGCTCCGCTGATCAAACTCGCCGAGCGACTGCGCACGGAGCCGCTCACCGAGGAACTGTTCACCGCGTGCTTCGGTGTGAATTACCGGCGCATGCAACAGGAGCTTCGCAGGTACCTCGTCGAAACGCGGCACAAATACCAACGCTACCCCTTGAAACCCGGGCAACAGGCCCAACCGGAACCCGCCGAATTCCGTCCCGCCACCCCCGCCGAGGCCGGGCTCCTCAAAGGCGAGACCTTGCTGCTCGCCGGCCGCGCCACCGAGGCGCATGAAACCCACCGGCTGGCGTACGCGCGGGGCGCCAGGACCCCGGACTTCCTCGCGGCCTATGCGGCGAGCTGTGCCCGCATCGGTGACCAAGACCGCGCCCGCAAGCTGGTCAATGCCGCCGTGGCCGCCGGCACGTCGCGGCCGTCGGCCTTCGTCCTGCAGGCTCGCCTTCGGTTCGATGAATTTGCCGCCGCCGCCGCGACGGCCGACGGCAAATTTTCGGACGCCCAGGTCGCATCCGTGCTCGGTCCGCTGTTCAAGGCCCGCTCCCTGCGGCCGCAGCTCCCCGAAACCTATGATTTGATTGCCGGGGCCTGGTCCCGCAGTGCCACCCCGCCGACGCCCGCCAATCTCGCCGTCCTCGACGAAGGCATCCGGGCCTTCCCGCGCGACGACGGTCTGCTCCTCCTCGCGTGCACGCTCTACCATCGGATTGGCGACACCGCCAAGGCCGCCTCCATCGCCCGCCTCGGCCAGCGCTTTGCCGGTGATCCGGAAACCAGGGCGCGCTTCGAATTGCTCGCGGGTGAACCGGCGGTCGCACCGCAACCGTAACTCCGGCCTGTGTCCGGATTCTCCTATCGAGTTTCGCCAATTGGACTGACGGCCAAACCTTCGCCGCCTCTTCGGACCCGATAGACACCCCGGCCTCCGGGCAACCCTCTCAAGAAGGGACCATCGTTTCCGGAGGTTCGGCTCCCCTCTCGAGCCGTAACCATTCAGTAGGTGGGCGTCGGTTTCCACACCGACGCCAGGCTCGCCCGCCTCGTGAGTCCTTGTCGGCAATGTGGAAATCGCCGACCACCAATTGGTGGAGCGCGTTGCTCCCCAACGCGCTGAGGATGCCCGCTGCGAAGAAAGCGCCCTGAGGAGCAGGTCGCTCCACCTCGAACTGAATCGTTCTGGCTCGAGCGGGGTGGCGCGAAGCGACGGGGTGTGTAGGGCTATTGCGCGACATTCAATAACGCGCCAACCAGCTCACCGTCGGTCGGGCTTTAAGCCCGAACATTCCGACAAACGTCGGGGGTAAACCCCGGCCTGCTGCCGCCGCAGCCGCCCGCAAAATCCGCCCAGGTCAAGAATTAGCCGGGTTGCACGATTGACCCGTCAGCCGGAGCGCTGTTTTGATGCGAGCCGCATGAGTTCACCTCGCCCCAGCCTGGACGACCTGCGCATTGAGCGCGGCTCCCCACCCGCTCCGCGACGCACCCTGCCCTTGGTGCTGGGCGCCCTCCTCCTCGCGCTGGTGCTGGCCGTGGGGTGGTGGCTGATGCGGCCCAAGACGCCCGAGGTGCGCACCGCCGTCGCGCGCGAGGTGTCGGTCGCCGCCGGCGAACGCACGGTGCTGAATGCCTCGGGCTACGTCACCACCCGCCGCGAGGCGACCGTTTCGTCCAAGGTCACCGGGAAGGTGATGGAAATCCTCATCGAGGAGGGCGTGCAGGTCGAGGCCGGTCAGGTCCTGGCCCGGCTCGACGACACCAATGTCCGCGGCAACCTGCAACTCGCGCAGGCGCAACTCGCCTCCGCCAAATCATCCCTCGAGGAAACACGGGTCCACCTGGTCGACGCCGAACGCGACCTGAAGCGCCAGGCAACGTTGCTGAAAGGCACCGTGGCGAGCCAGGCCGACTATGACCGCGCCGAAACCGCAGCGCAGGCGCTCCGGGCCCGGCTCACCCAGCAACAGGCGACCATCACGGTCGAGGAGCGCTCCGTCGCCATCTGGCAGCAGCAGCTGGACGACACGATCATCCGCGCGCCATTCGCGGGCATCGTCACCTCCAAGAACGCCCAGCCTGGCGAGATGATCTCCCCGATGTCCTCGGGCGGTTTCACGCGCACCGGCATCTGCACCATCGTCGACCTCGATTCGCGCGAGATCGAGATCGACGTCAACGAGAGCTACATCAACCGCGTCTCGCCCGGCCAGGCGGTGGACGCGACGCTCGACGCCTACGCGGATTGGAAAATCCCCTGCAAGGTCATCGCCATCATCCCGACGGCGGACCGCCAGAAATCCACGGTCCGGGTGCGCGTCGGTTTCGACAAGCTGGACCCGCGCATCCTGCCGCAGATGGCGGTGAAGGTGGCGTTCCGCGACACCGCCGTGGCCGCCGCCGGCGCCCCGTTGCGGCTCGTGATCATTCCCAAGGAGGCGGTGCGCAACGACGGCGGCCGGGACTACGTGTTTGTCATCGCCGGCGGCCGGGCCGAGCGGCGAGCCGTGACCGTGGCCAGCACCCAGGACGCGGAAGCGACGCTCAGCGCCGGCGTGGCCGCCGGGGAAAAGGTTGCACTGGACTCCCCCCCGGGATTAACCGATGGGGCCAACCTCAAGGAGCGAAATTTATGAGTGACCCCAATGTGAAGGACGGCGCGCTGGTGCGCGTCGATGGCGTGGAGAAGGTCTTTCGTCGTGGCGCCGAAGACATCCATGTGCTGGCCAACCTGACGCTCAAGGTTCCGGCCGGCGAATTCCTCGCCCTGATGGGCCCGTCCGGCTCGGGCAAGAGCACGCTGCTCAACCTGATCGGCGGCCTCGACCGGCCGACCAGGGGGACGGTCCACGTCGCCGGCGATCGCCTCGAACAATTGTCCGACCGTCAGCTCGCCAGCTGGCGCGCGCGACACATTGGTTTCGTCTTCCAGCTCTACAACCTGATCCCGGTGCTGACCGCCGAGCGCAACGTCGAGCTGCCCCTGCTGCTCACGAATCTGACCAAGGCCCAGCGCCAGAAGCACGTCGAGACGGCGCTGGCCATGGTCGGCTTGTCCCACCGCGCCAAACACTATCCGCGCACGATGTCGGGTGGCGAACAGCAGCGCGTGGGCATTGCCCGGGGCATTGTCACCGACCCGACGCTCCTGCTCTGCGACGAGCCGACGGGCGACCTCGACCGCAAGTCGGGCGACGAGATCCTCAACCTGCTCCAGGCGCTGAACAAGGAGCACGGCAAGACCATCATCATGGTCACGCACGACCCGCACGCCTCCGCGCGCGCGGCCCGCACCGTGCACCTGACCAAGGGCCAGCTGACCAGCGAGGCGGTGCTGTGAGCGCGATTAGGACATGTCCTGTTGTAGCCGGCATCGTCGAGGCCGGTCCGGAAACCGGGGTCAGCGACCCCGGCTACATCGCCACCCCATGAAATTCTTCCACCTCATCTGGCGAAACCTGCTGCGGCGCAAGCTGCGCACTTCGCTGACCATGCTGTCGATCCTCGTCGCCTTCGTCCTGTTCGGTTTCCTCTGCGCGATCAAGCAGGCGCTGGTGGGGGGCGTGGAGCTGGCCGGCGCCGACCGGCTGATCGTCCGCCACAAGGTATCGCTCATCCAGCTGCTGCCGGAGACCTACCAGGCGCGCATGGCGCGGATTCCCGGCGTCGCGGCGACGGCGCACCAGACTTGGTTCGGCGGGATTTACCAGGACCCGAAGAACTTCTTCATGCAGAACCCGGTCGTGCCCGAGGAGTTCATGGCCATGTTCCCCGAATTCATCCTCCCGCCGGAACAGATGAAGGCCTGGCTGGCCACCCGCACGGGCTGCATCGTCGGGCGGAACACCGCCGAGCGCTTCAAGCTGAAGATCGGGGACAAGATCCCCATCATGTCGCCGATCTGGATGCGCAAGGTATGGGAGTTCGACATTGTCGGCATTTTCGACGGCGCCAAGAAAGGCACGGACACGACTTCGCTGTTTTTCCGCTATGACTATTTCGACGAGGTGCGGAAAGGGCAGAACTGGGGCGTGGGCATGGTCGGATGGTACACCATCCGGGTGAAAGACCCGGCGCAGGCGGGCGAGGTGGCAAAGCTCGTGGACCAGGAATTCGAAAACTCGCCCGCGGAAACCAAAACCGAGCCCGAGGGCGCGTTCGCCCAGGGTTTCGCCAACCAGGTGGGCAACATCGCGCTGATCGTCGCCGGCATCCTTGGGGCGGTCTTCTTCACCATCCTGCTCGTCACCGGCAGCACGATGTCCCAGGCCGTGCGCGAGCGCATCGGCGAGCTCGGCGTTCTCAAGGCCATCGGTTTCACCAACGGCCAAGTCACCGCCCTGGTGCTGGCTGAGTCCTGCCTGCTGACCATGCTGGGCGGCGGGCTCGGGCTGGCCTTGGCGTGGGTGATGACTTCGCAGGGCGATCCCACCGGGGGGATGCTGCCGATGTTTCACCTGCCGGTGCGCGATGTGGCCATCGGTTTCGCCATCAGCGTGGCGCTGGGCCTGATTACCGGCATCTTCCCCGCCCAACAGGCGATGCGCCTGCGCGTGGCCGAAGCCCTCCGGAGAATGTGACATGAACTCGCTCTTCAACTGGTTCTCCCAGATCGTCTCGATCACGAAGTTCGGGCTCATGAGCATCCCGCAGCGTCGCGGAGCCGTGTTCGCCACGATCTTCGGCATCGCGGGCGTCGTCGCCGTGTTCGTCGGCGTGCTGTCCATCGCCGCCGGTTTCCGCCGCGCCATGAATGCCTCGGGTTCGCCGGACGCCGCCATCGTCCTCCGCAGCGGCGCCGACAGCGAAATGGTCAGCGGCTTCGGCCGGCCGGAAACCCGCCTCATCGCCGATGCCCCGGGCGTGGCCCGCAATGCGTCCGGCCCGCTGGCCTCGGCCGAGCTTTTTGTCATCATCAACCTGCCCAAGCGGTCAACCGGCACCGACGCCAATGTGCCGCTGCGGGGGGTTGAGGGCGCGGCGGTGGGCGTGCGCGACAACCTGAAGATCGTCGAGGGGCGGATGTTCGAATGGGGCAAGAACGAGGTCATCGCCGGCGTGGGTGCGGCGCACGAATTCGGCGGCCTGGCGGTGGGCTCCAGCATCAAGGTGGGGCGCGAAACCTGGCCCGTCGTGGGCGTGTTTTCGGCCAATGGCGGCATCGCCGAGTCCGAGATCTGGACCGATGCCAAGGTGCTGCAGGCCGCCTACAACCGCGGCGACTCGTTCCAGTCGGTTTCCGTGCGCCTGAACTCGGCCGGCGCGTTCCAGGAGTTCAAGGACTCCCTCACCTCGAACCCCCAGCTCAACGTCAAGGTCCTGCGCCAGTCGGAGCATTTTGCCGCGCAGTCGACCTCGATGACGACCCTGATCACCACGTTGGGCTACCTGATCGCCTTCCTGATGGCGGTTGGCGCGGTCTTCGGCGCCCTCAATACGATGTACAGCGCGGTCGCGGTGCGGACGCGCGAGATCGCGACGCTGCGCGCGCTCGGTTTTGGCAGTGGGGCGGTCGTGATCGCGTTGATGATCGAGTCGCTGGTGCTCGCGCTGGCGGGCGGGGCCGCGGGCGCGTTGCTGGCCTATGCCGCCTTCAACAATTTTCGCGCGGCGACCATGAACTGGCAGAGCTTCAGCCAGGTGACCTTCGCCTTTGCGGTGACCCCGCAGCTGCTCGTCCAAGGCGTCATCTGGGCCACCCTGATCGGCCTGATCGGCGGGCTGCTGCCCGCCATCCGCGCCGCCCGGCTGCCCATCGCCGCAGCGCTGCGGGAATTGTGACTTGGTTTGCTCGAACCGAGCGACCGAGCAAGAAGCCGCTTCGAGCCAGCGCCTTGGGGTCAAGTCGCTCCACCTTCTATTGCATCGTTCCGGCTTGATAGAGGTGAATCCAATCCTGCGCAGCCGAAGTCCCCTCTATGAAGAGGGGTGCCCGACAGGGCGGGGTGTGTAGCGGATTTTGAAGACACGCCCAAGCCCGGCCCCTACCCATTGTTTTCGGGCGGCGCCGGCCAGGCCAACGTGAGCAGCAGCGCCGTCAGCCCGCCGGCGGAGATGCCAGACTCCATCAGCGCGCGGAGCGCCGCGGGCAGCCCGGCCAGCAACCCGGGTTGCGTCGGCAGGCCCAGGCCCACGCCCAGCGACAGCGCCACGATCAACCCCTCGCGCGAACCGAGTTTCTCCGCGAGGATCAAGCGCAGGCCGGACACCGCAACGAGGCCAAAGAGCAGCATTGCCAGGGCGCCGATCACCGGCGGCGGCACGACGCTGATCCAACGGCCCACCGCCGGCACGAGTCCCAGCACGGCAAGCATCCCGGCCATGTAGTAGCCCACCCGGCGGCTGGTGACGCCGGTGAGCTGGATCACGCCGTTGTTCTGCGCATAAGTGGCGCTGGGAAAACCGCCGAACAGCGCTGACACCGTGCTGGTCAGCCCGTCCGCCAGCACGCCACCGGAAAGCCGGCGCCAGTGTTCCGGTCCGGTCGTGGCGAGGCCCGAAAGTTGCGCGGTGGCGGTCATGTCGCCAATCGCCTCCAGCATTGAGACGAGGTAAACGAACGCGAAAGGCAGCGCCAGTTCCCAGCGGAAGGCAAAGCCGTGCGGCAGCCATCGGACAGGCGTCAACCAGGCACCCTCGGCGGGCGGCGGAGCGCGGAGCGCCCCGCACAGCGCGCAGGCCAGGACGCCCCCGCCCACCCCAAGCGCGATGCCGGCGACGCGGGCCCAGGTGCGGCCCGACGCCTGCGCCGCGACAACAATCACCGTGACAGTCGCCCCGATGAGCAGACCCAGCGACGGTGCGTCCGGCCGCAGCGGCGTTGCGAGGTTAAACCACGCCGTCGGAATCAGCGACACACCGATCAGCAGGACCACGACGCCCGACACGAGCGGCGTGAAAACGCGGCGCAGGTGCCGCAGCAGCGGCGAGAAGGCCATCTGCAGTGGCGCCGTCAGGCACGACAGCCCGAACATCAGCGCCAGCCCGCCGGCGTGCCAGGCCTGGGTCAGCACCCCGATGAAGGCGAAACTCGTCCCCGTGACGCTCAGCAGGCCCGAACCGACCGGGCCGCGTCGCCGGCATTGGAGGAACGTGCCGAGCGCGGACGAAATCAGCGCCAGGCTGATCAGGTACGCCGTGTCTTCCGCGGGGAATTTCAACGAACCCGCGAGCAGCAACGGCGGGGTGATCGTACCGACCACCATGGCGCTCACCTGCTGGGCGCCGACCAGGAGCGCCGTGCCCGGCGGCACGCGATCTTCCAAGCCATACACCACCGCCACCGGCTGCGTGACGGGTTGCGGGGGGAGTTCGGACATGGGCCGGACGAAAGCAGGGGCCGCGCCAGCGGTGGGAATCGAATGTAGGGTCGGACCTTGGTCCGACCTCGTACGCGAGGTCGTCGCAAGCGACGACCCTGCAGGAAAGGCCCGCCTACTTCGCCCGCTCGATCCGCACGGTCCAGTCGCCGCCCGAGGCCAGGCCGTGTTTCTCCGAGAAGTTCCCCATATTGAGCGCGAACGCCACGTTCAGGAGGCTGTTGAGATACAACAGCGGCTCGCCTTCTTTCACGTCACCGAAGGTCCGCGCATACGGCATGATCCCGCGCCACGCTTCCTTGCCGTCGTGGAAGACGACGACGACAAAGATGTCGCCAAACTTCGGCGCGGGACTCAGGCCTTCGAACAGCGTGTCGGGGATATTCGTCCAGACGTTGCCATAGTGGAAATCGATCAAGGGGATGGTCCCGACCAGCGCGGTCCCGTCCCGTCCCGGCTTCTGGTACGGCAGGCTGATGACCTTCGGCTCGAGCAGCGGGCCGACCTGCTCGTAAGTGATCGTCCCGGAAGCCAGGCGCGCGCCGACGAAGACATAGATATCGCGGCCGTGAAAGGTGTAGCTCTTCTCCGACCCCGGCCGCCGGTTCACCTTCTCATCGATCCGGCGCACCGCCGCGATGCCGAGTTCCTCGGCCACAAAGGTCCAGGTGCCATTGTCGGGTCCGACGAAGAAGTGGCCGCTTTTTGTCTGGAGCACGACCGACGCGCGCTCGGTGCCGACGCCGGGATCGATCACGGAGACGAAAACGGTACCCGGGGGCCAATAGGCCACGCTCTGCTTCAGCCGGTAGGCGCCCTCCCAGATGTTGTACGGCGTGTTCTCGTGGCTGAGGTCGAAGATCGGCAGGTCGGGCGCCACGCCGAAGGCCACGCCCTTCATCGCCGCGACCGCCCCGTCCTTGGTGCCGAAATCGGTCTGGATGACAAGGGCGCGCTTGGCGTCAGTGCCAAATGCAGCGCCGAGGAAGAGGGGCAGTAGAAGGAGCGGGCGAAAAAAGTTCATGGGACGAATAAAAATGATATTCCCGCTGCGTCATCCTGAGCGCAGCGAAGGATCCAAGGGAAAGGCGTGGCGTCCGCCTTGGCGTGGCTGCTTCGCTCCGCTCAGAATAACGGAAAGGGGGGTTCCACGGGGTTTACTCAAAACAAAGCCGCCGGGGAGACAAGCTCCCCGACGGCCTGTGGCGTGTCTGTTGGGTGTGCGTGCGTACGTGCCTGGGTCCGGCGGCAGCCGGACTCAGAAGCTGAACTTGGCGGAGAACTGCACCTGGGTGCCGGGCAGGGCCAGGATCGAGCCGTTGCCATAGACGGCGTTTGGCGGCGACCAATTTTCCTCGTCGGTGGCATTCAAGACCTGCACCCGGAAGTCCCAGTCCTTGTACCGGTACGACGCCGACACATCGAACGTGTACTGGAAGGGGATGACCAGGCTGCCCGAGGTGTTGTTGTTCATTTCACCGGTCATGACCGTATTCGCGGTGAGGGTCAGCCCGTTGTCGAAGGCGTACGAAAAGAGCGCGTTGAACAGGTGCTCGGGCAGGCCGGAGACCTGGGTGACGGTGCCAATCGGCACGGTACCGTTGGTAGTGTTGCCCGGGGCCAGTTCACTCGCGCCACCAAACAGGCCGTATTGGAAGCCCGCGGAGGCTTCGGCATCGATGAACGAGTAGGACAGTGTGGCGTAGATGTGCTTGTTCGGCTGGAAGTTCATCTCCGCCTCAAACCCCTTGTAGTGGTACTCCTGGACGACGGTGGAACTGGTGCTCTTCGCCGTGCGCTTCTGGTCGTAGACCGCGAAGTTCAGGAAGAGCGTGTTCTCCTTGAGGGAATACTTGGTACCGAACTCGAGGAGTTCGCTCGGCTGCTGGAAGAGTTCCTTGTCGAGCGCGTCGCCCGCGCTGTTCCAGCCGGTGACACCACCGCCATTGCCGACCGCCCCGGAGGTGTTCTTCGAGTAGTTGTAGGTCGCATAGACGCTCGAGGTCGTCGTGGGCTTGTAGATGAGCGAGAAGTTGTAGTTGGGCAGCGTCACGTCGATTTCGTCCTCGGGATGCCAGGGCGCCAGCGGTTCGCGCACCTCGGCGTGGAAATAGTCCATCCGGACGCCCGCCACCGCGCTCCACTTATCGTTGGGATTCCAGGTGGACTGCACGAACGGCCCAACCGTGGTGCTCTTGGAATCATTGGTGTCGCCATTGAAGATACCGGCCTGGGCAAAGCGGCCGGGCCAGCCGGGCACCGGGAATCCGTTGCCGCCGCTGTGGAAGGCCGTCGAGTTGTAGACGTCGATGAAACGATGGTCCTTGGTGATATCCCACGCGTTGACCGGCTCGAAGAAATAGTCGTCATAAGCCTTGGTGCGCTGGTAGCGCAGGTCGAGGCCGGCGTTCACCACCACCTTGGGCTGCTTGAAGATGAACTCCGTGCGGTTCTCCGCGAAGGTGGAGGGATCGATGATTTCGCTGTAATAATAGGTGCTCAGGGTGTCGCGCTGGGTGTTGCTGTAGAACGACGTGTTCTTGATCGTGAAGGCCGCGGAGACCTTGGCCGTCTGGATGGCCTGGAAGTTGAACTCCTCGCCATAGGAGTCGTTGCCCGGGCGGAGCAGGCGCTGGTGGCGGTTGATCTTAACGGCCGGGCCCCAGGCGATGGTATTGCCGCCGCCGATCACGTTCACGGAATTCTGCGCGTCGGAAGGCGTGGCGCCGGCGCCGTTGTTGATGTTGATGCCCGTGATGTAATTGCCGTTGTCGATCAGGTCCTGCGTCACGCGGTTGATGCCCCAGTTTTCGGTGTAGTTGGCGGAGAAGAACTGGCTGTTGATGAAGATGCTGTAGTTGGCCGAGGGGCGAAACTCGAGGGCGCCATAGAAGGAGTGCAGTTTCTTGAAACCGTCGGTGTAGTAGCCGGTGCTGTCCTCGCCCGAGTAGCTGACGCGGTAGGCCACCTTGGGGGAAATCGGGCCGCCCACGTCCACGGTCCAGCGCTTGGTGTCGTAGGAGCCAAGGGTCACGCTGGTCGTGCCCCTGAACTTGTCGAAGTACGGGCGCTTGGAAACCAGGTCGATGAAGCCGCCGACATACATCGAGGTGCCCTGCACCGCGGTGGCCGGGCCCTTGACGATGTTGACGGACTCGACCGAGTTGAAGTCGACCGGCATGCCGTTGCCGTTGGAGGTGATGCGCGAGCGCAGGCCGTTGAGGAACACATCGGCCGACTGGCCGCGGATGCTCGCGTTGGAGGGCGCTCCGAAGTTGGTCGTGGTGAAGGCCGATGAGGTCAGTTTGGAGAAATCGAGCACGCTCTCGATGCTGATGTCACTCAGCTGCTGGCGGGAGATGATGGTCACGTTGCGCGGCACATCCACGATGTTGTCGTCCGTGCCGAACACGGAATTGAATGGCCGGGCAATGGGCAGCACCAGCTCCTCGACGTCCACCCCGGAGGTGACCTTGAAGCGCTCGAGTTCGAGAATCTCGCCTTCCTTCGGCGGTGAGTTGTCGACCGGCGGGGTCGTTTGGGCGGACAGCCGCCCGGCGGCGCTGGCGAGGGAAAGCACGGCCAGCAACGTGCGGAGCAAGTTGGTTTTCATTTTTAGTGTTAGGGTGACGGTGAGTCACAAAGTGTCATAAGCACGCGATGTGCCGGTCGCCGCCCAACACCGCAAAAAATTGCCACCACGGTATGGGCCGTGCTGAATGCCGGCCGCATGTTCCCGACCTCGCCCGCCCTGCGCCTCGCCGCCGGGCTCGCCGCCCTGGCCCCCGCGCTGTCCGCCGCCGACGAAGTCATTCGCCCCAAGGTCGTTGTCGTGGCGATGTTCGAGGTCGGCGACGACACCGGCGATGCGCCGGGTGAATTCCAGTACTGGGTGGAGCGGGAGAAATTAGTCCGCCTCATCCCGCTGCCCGCCGCGGCGCACCCGGTGCGGGCGAATGCCGATGGTTCGGTCATCGGCCTCGTCACGGGGGTGGGCAACACCAACGCCGCGGCCAGCATCATGGCGCTCGGCCTCGATCCCCGGTTTGACCTGCGCCAGAGCTACTGGCTGGTGGCCGGCATCGCGGGCATCGACCCGGCCGATGCCTCGGTCGGCTCGGCGGTCTGGACCGACTTTGTCGTCGAAGGCGACCTCGGGCACGAGATCGACGCGCGGGAGATTCCAGCGGATTGGAAGACGGGGTACGTGCCGCTCCGGAAGAAGCAGCCCTATGAAAAGCCATTGCAGCCCGCCGTGGAGCGCGTGGACCATTGCTACTCCCTCAACCCGGGCCTCGTGCGCTGGGCCTACGCGTTGACCAGGGATACGCCGCTGGGCGACAGCGAATCCCTCCAGGGCTTTCGCGCCCGCTACACGGAGCATCCCCGGGCCCTGCGCCCCGCTTCGGTCCTGATCGGCTCGAATCTCGCTTCCAGCACCTACTGGCACGGGCGGCTGCTCGACGAGTGGGCCAACGACTGGGTGTCCTACTACACGGAAGGCCGCGGCAATTTCGTCACCACCGCGATGGAGGACGCCGGCACGCTTCGCGCGCTGACCAACCTCGCGCGCGCCGGCCGGGCCGACGCGAACCGTGCCCTCGTGCTCCGCACCGCCAGCAATTTCGACCAGCAACCGCCCGGCATCACCGCCGCGCAGAGCCTCGCCGGCGAAAAGATCGGCCACTACTCCGCCTACCGCCCGTCGCTCGAAGCCGCCCACGCCGTGGGCAGCCGGGTCCTGCATGCGCTGCTCGCTGGCTGGAGCGACTACGCCGCTACTCCACCCATTGGGCCCGCCCCCTGAAGCCCGCCGTCCCCATGCTCAACCGCCTCTACCGCCTCTCCGAAAACAACACGACTGCCGCCCGCGAGCTGCAGGCGGGCGCCACCACGTTCGCGGCGATGGCCTACATTCTTGCCGTCAATCCCTTCCTCCTCGCGAAGGCGGGCATGCCGCAGGAGGCGCTCATCACCGTCACCGCGCTCACCGCCGCGGTCAGCACGCTGCTGATGGGCTTCCTCACCAATTACCCGCTGGCCCTCGCCCCGGGCATGGGCATCAACGCCTATTTCGCCTTCACCATCTGCCTGGGACTCGGCGTCTCCTGGCAGTCGGCCCTCGGCCTCGTTTTCGTCAACGGCTGCATCTTCCTCGCCCTGTCCGTCACCGGTGTCCGCGAAAAGATCATCGCGGCCATCCCCCACCAGCTGAAGCTGGCGATCACCTGCGGCATCGGCCTGTTCATCGCCTTCATCGGCCTCAAGAACGGCGGCATCATCACGTCCAGTCCGGCCACCTTCGTCACGCATGGCGATTTCGGCTCGCCCGCCGTCTTGCTTTGTTTCGGCGGCATCCTGCTCACGGCCGTGCTGGTCGCGCGCAAGATCCCGGGCGCCATCATCCTCTCCATCCTGGCGGTCACGGTCGTGGGCGTGTTTGTGCCGGCGGGCAACGGCCAGGCGGTCACCACGCTTCCGGCATCGATCTTCTCCCTGCCCGCTTCGCCGGCGCCGACGATGTTCCAGCTCAACTTCGACCTGCTGATCCACGATTTTGGCAAGGCGCTGCCCATCATCCTCACGCTGCTCCTCGTCGACATGTTCGACAACATCGGGACGCTCATCGGCGTCACCCAGCGCGCGGGGTTGCTCGACCGGGACGGGAAGCTGCCCAAGGCCGGCCGCGCGCTCGTGGCCGACTCCATCGCCGCCATCCTCAGCTCGCTCTTCGGCACCTCGACCGTCGTCAGCTACATCGAGTCCGCCTCGGGTGTCGAAGCCGGCGGCCGCACGGGGCTCACCGGGGCGACGACCGCGCTGCTTTTCCTCCTCGCGCTGTTCCTGACGCCCCTGATCCTGGCCATCCCCGCCGCGGCCACGGCGCCGGCGCTGGTCATTGTCGGCGTCTTCATGTTCCAGTCGGTCGCGGAGATGAAGCTCGACGATTTCACCGAGGCCGCGCCGATCTTCCTCATCATTGCCGGCATCCCGCTCAGCTTCAGCATCGCGGAAGGCATCGGCCTCGGCCTGGTGGCCTACGCCGTCCTCGCCCTCGGCACCGGCCGGGCCCGGCAGGCGACGCCCCTCACCTATGCCCTCGCGCTCATCTTCAGCATCCACCTGCTGCGCGAAATGTTCGCGCGGCTCTTCTGAGCCGTCCCCGGAAACTTGTCATATAATGGATGACAAATTCCCGAGGAGGCGCTTCGCGCTTCACCGGGATTGCGCCCGCATCCCATTTCCCCAGCCTGCCGCCATGCGCCTCCTTCCAGTCCTGTTGCTGTCCATGTTGGGTTGCGTCGCCGCCGCCGCGCCGTTTTCCGCCCGCTTTGAGGAGATCAAGCGCACCGCGAAGCCGGCCGAGCTGTACACTTTCCTCTACGCGCTGCCCAAGGGCGGCGACCTGCACAACCACAGCGGCTCCGAGCGACCCGAGTGGATCTACGCGATCCTGACCGATCCCGCCCGCAATGGCGGCGACACCTTCTACACCCGCACCCGGTTCGCCGCCGCGCCCGATGCCATTGCCCCGGCCAAGCGCTTCCACAACATCCGGCAGTTCGGCTACGACAAGCTTTCGCCGGAAGTGCAGCAGGAATATGTCCGCCTCGACGCCCTCCCGCCCGCCGAGCGCGCCGAATGGTGCGACAGCCTGCGACTCGACCGGCCCGGCGAGGGCCGCACGGAATTCTTCGATGTCCTGTGGGCGCGCCGGGGCCAGATTGGCAGCAACCTGTCCGTCATCAGCGAATCCCTCGTCGAACACCTCAAGGCCGCCGGCGCCGAGCATCTCGCGTACCTTGAGACGCAATTCGACGTCGACGGCGCCAAGGACAATGCCGGCCGCCCGATCCCCGTCGAAGAGGCCGTCGCCTTCGTGAAAAAGCGCCTGGCGCAACCCGATGTCGCGGCCACCGGCGTGACCGTCCGCTTCCAGGAATCCATCGTGCGCTTCCTGCCCCGCTCCGAGCAGGAAATCGCCAACAGCTACGCCTTTGTCGACGCGCACCGCGACCTTTGGGTCGGCCTCAACCTGGTGGGCATCGAGGAAAAGGGCCCGGGCCACCCTGCCCGCTTCCTCGAAACCTTCCGCCAGCTCCGCGTCCGCCACCCCACCCTCGCGCTCTCGATCCATGCCGGCGAGATGGACGGCCCCGATTCACACATCCGCGACACCCTGCTGCTCGGCGCCTCCCGCATCGGCCACGGGGTGAACCTCATCAAGGACCCGGACACGCTGCTCCTGCTGCAGCAAACCCGCCGCGTGTTGATCGAGATCAACCTCGTTTCCAACCGGGTGTTGGAATACACGCCCGACCTCGCGAAGCATCCGTTTCCCGAATACCTGCGCACGGGCGTGCCGGTTTGCCTCAACACGGACGACCCGGGCATGTGGGACGCGAACCTCACGGACGACTACTACACCGCCGTCACGACCTTCAACCTGTCGTGGGACGAGATCGTGCAGCTCGGGCGCAACTCGCTGACGTATTCCTTTGTGCAACCGGAGGTGAAGGCAAAGCTGCTCGCGAACTACGAGAAGGCCGTCGCCGATTTCGAGACGAAGTTCGAGGCGGGCGACCTTGCGACCACGCTCGCCGGGGTGAAACCCGTCGCGTACGGCTACGCGAAGCGGACGTGGGGGCTGGAGTTCAAGTAGCGCCGGCCTCCGACCGGCCCGAGTGATCCGGATGCAGGAGGGGCTTTACGCCCCGACACGATGAAGGCTGCGGTCCCGCAATGTCGGGGCGCAAAAGCCCCGCCTCCATTTGCAGGGACCGAGCTGGGGCGTGTATTCAAAATCACCTACACACCCCGCCCTGTCGGGCACCCCCCTTGCCTAGAGGGGACTTCGGCTGCATGGGGTTGGGTTCCCCTCTCCAAAGAGGGATGGTCCCGCGGCCGCGGGAACGGGGGGTGTGGGGAGGTCGCAGTATCGCCATCAAATCGGATTTTGAAGACACGCCCTTGCCCGGTCCTCGCCGCATCGCTGCATCCCGGACCGACCAAGGTCGGCCCCTACCCAACGCACTCTCACTCCACCTTCGCCCCCGCCTTGACCCAGGCCGCGATCACGGCGCGCTCCTCGTCGGTGATCTTCGTGAGATTACCGAGCGGCATGATGCGGGTGACCACCACCTGCTGGTAGATGCGCTGGGCGTTCTGGGCGATGTTGGGCGGCGTGTGCAGCAACACACCCGCCTGGGGCGCGGTGTAGCCGGGGAAAGTCGGTGCGGGCGAATGGCAGGTCACGCACCGCTCGCCGATGATCGCGCGCACGCGGTTGAAGGTCACTTCGCCCGTCACCGGCGGCAGCGGCTGGATGCGCGGCGCCGTCCACCACGCCACGAGGGCGAGCAACACGGCCCCGAGCGCCGGGTACTGCCAGGCGTAGACGCCCTTGTGCTTCCGGTTGAAGAAATGCCGGATACTGACCCCCGCCGCCATCATGAGCGTGAGCACGGCCCAGTTCTGCGGGTGCGCGTAGGTCGAGGCGTAGTGGTTGCTCACCATGATGAAGATCACGGGGAGCGTGAAATAGTTGTTGTGCACGCTGCGCTGCTTGGCGCGCTTGCCATCCTCGGGATTCGGCGCCTGGCCGGCCTTCATCGCCGCCACCATCCGCCGCTGGCCGGGGATGATGATCATGGCCACGTTGCCGGCCATGATCGTCCCGATCGCCGCGCCCACGTGGATGAAAGCCGCGCGTCCGCCCAAGGTCTGCGCCAGGCCGTATGCCAGCGCGGCGATCAACCCGAACACCACGAGCCCGAGCAGCCCGTCGCGCTTGCCCAAGGGCGACCGACAAAGCAGGTCGTACACGATCCAGGCGCCCACCATGCTCGCGGCCCCGATGCCCACGGCCTGGCCGGGGGTCAGCGTGCGGACATTGGCGTCCACCATGATCGCACCCGCCTTCAGCCAGTAGACGAGCACGAGCAGCGCGGTGCCGGAGAGCCACGTCGTGTAGGCCTCCCACTTGAACCAGTGCAGCTTTTCCGGCAGCGTCGCCGGCGCGACGAGGTACTTCTGCGGATTGTAGAAGCCGCCGCCGTGCACCGCCCAGAGCTCGCCGCCCACGCCTTTCTTCGCGTTGTCCGAACCCGGCGCCGGTGGCTCGATGGTGTTGTCGAGCCAGATGAAGTAAAAGGATGACCCGACCCACGCGATGCCCGCGATGACGTGCAGCCAGCGCACGAGCAGGCCAAGAAAATCGAGCAGCGAGGTGGGGTCCATGATCAGATCCGCCGACCAACCCACTCCGCCCTGCGGGCACCCCTCTCAAGAGGGGACTCAAGGCGACGGGGTCGAGGATTGGGTCCCCTCTCGAGAGGGGTGGCGCGCAGCGCCGGGGTGTGTGGGGCCGTCATCGCTGGATATCCATGCTGAATGTCAGTACTTCACCTTGTCCGTCTTCTTCGCCCAGCCCTTGAACGTGGCCAGGCCTTCGTCGCGGAGCAGCTGCCCGATCTTGATCGCGCGCTTTTCCAAGGGCAGCGGGATCTGCCGGTAAATGAAATCGTCGTCGAAGCCGATCTCGGCCGCGTCCTGCCGCGTGTTGGCGAAATAGATCTGGGGAATTCGCGCCCAATAGATGGCCGACAGGCACATCGGGCACGGCTCGCAGCTCGTGTACAACTCGCAATCCGTGAGCTGGAAGGTCTTGAGCCGCGCGCAGGCATCGCGGATCGCCGTGACCTCGGCGTGCGCCGTCGGGTCGTTGGTGGACGTCACCCGGTTGTTGCCGCGCCCGACGACCTCGCCGGCGCGGACCACCACGCAGCCAAAAGGCCCGCCATGGCCGGCCTGCATGCCCTCCTCGGCCAGCCTGATCGCCTCGCGCATGAATTGGTCCTGGCTCATTGGCCAGCCATGAAAGCAAAACCCGTACCCGATGCCATCCCGAACCTGAGGGAACCACCTAAAACACGTAACACACGGAATCCAAATCGTGCCTCTGCCGTGTGTTCCGTGTATTCCATGGTCATTAACGCGGGTTGCCTTGACCAATATCATGCTGACACCCGGCAGCCCGGCGGCTTGACTCCCGCCCCGATCCCATGAGCGACCATCCCATCATTAGCGGCCTGGAAATCCGCGCCCCGCTGCTCCCCGGCTACGCTGAGATCCTGACGCCCGATGCCTGTGCTTTCGTCGCCGGCCTGTGTGAGAAATTCGGCCCCCGCCGCCTCGAGCTCCTCGCCCAGCGGGTCGAGCGCCAGAAGGAGATCGATGCCGGCAAGCTGCCCGACTTCCTGCCCGAAACCGCCGCGATCCGCGGCGGCAACTGGCAGGTCGCCCCGATCCCGCCGGACCTCCTTGACCGCCGCACCGAGATCACCGGACCCGTTGACCGCAAGATGGCGATCAACGCCCTCAATTCCGGCGCCCAATGCTGGATGGCCGATTTCGAGGACGCGAACTCGCCGACGTGGGAAAACTGCCTCGAGGGGCAGATCAACATGCGCGATGCCGCCCGGCTGACGCTCG
Source organism: Lacunisphaera sp. (assembly GCA_035549955.1). Classification (GTDB taxonomy): domain Bacteria; phylum Verrucomicrobiota; class Verrucomicrobiia; order Opitutales; family Opitutaceae; genus Lacunisphaera. The sequence continues at coordinate 39,421 of DASZPS010000100.1, forward strand.
CGTACACGTCACCGGAAGGGAAAAAGTACGCCCTGCAGGACAAGATTGCCGTCATCATCGCCCGCCCCCGCGGCTGGCACATGGAGGAGAAGCACGTGCATTTCCGCGGCCAGCGGATCTCCGCCTCGCTCTTCGACTGGGGCCTCCACTTCTTCCACAACGCCAAGGCCCTCCTCGCGCGCGGTTCGGGGCCCTATTTTTACCTGCCGAAACTCGAGAGCCACCTCGAGGCTCGCTTGTGGAACGACGTGTTCATCCACGCGCAGGCCGCGCTCGGCATCCCGCGCGGGACAATCCGGGCGACGATGTTGATCGAGACGATCACCGGTTGCTTTGAGGCCGAGGAAATCCTCTACGAACTGCGCGAACACGCCTCCGGTCTCAACTGCGGCCGCTGGGATTACATGTTCAGCATGGTGAAGAAACTTCGCAACCGGCCCGGCTACATGTTTCCCGACCGGACGCTGATCACCATGGATGTGCCTTTCCTCCGGGCGTACGTCACGCATGTGATCAATGTCTGCCACCGCCACGGCGCGTACGCCATGGGCGGCATGGCGGCGCAGATCCCGATCAAGAACGATCCCGAGGCCAACGCGGTCGCGCTACACAAGGTTCGCCTGGACAAGGAGCGCGAGGCCCGCGTCGGCCACGACGGCACCTGGGTCGCCCACCCCGGGCTGGTCGCCACGGCGCTCGAGGCTTTCGCCAAGCACATGCCGGGCCCTAACCAGCTGCATGTGATCCGTCATCTCCAGGTCACCGCCGAGGCCCTGCTCGCCCCGCTCTCCGGCCCCATCACCGAAACCGGCGTCCGCTGGAACCTCCATGTCGGGGTCCGTTACCTCGAAGCCTGGCTGGGCGGCTCGGGCGCGGAGCCGATCCACAACCTCATGGAGGATCTCGCCACCTCGGAGATTTCCCGCTCGCAGCTCTGGCAGTGGCTCAAATTCGGCGCCAAGCTCGACGATGGCCGGCCGGTCACCGCCGCGCTCTACGACGAGCTCCTGCGCCAGGAACTTGCCGCCATCCGGGCCGAATACGGCGAGGCACGCTACGAGGGCGGGCACTTCAAGGAAGCCGTCGAGCTCTTCATGCGCATGTCGAAGAGCCCGGAGTTCGACGAGTTCCTGTCCCTCCCGGCGTACGAACTGCTGCCGTGATCAGGGAATCTTGAAAACTAAAAATCGTGAAATCTGGAATCTTGAAATCGGCTCGTAGCCAGGAGCATTTTCACGATTCCTGATTTCACGATTTTCAGTTTTCAAGATTCCCCTGCTCATGACTCTCGAGTTCCTCAACGCCAGCGATCGCGCCGCCTTTACCGGCGCCCTCGGCCATTTGTTCGAGCATTCGCCCTGGGTAGCGGAGGAGACCTGGGCCAAACGTCCGTTCGCCACAGCCGACGCCCTGCACGCCGCCCTCTGCGCGACCATGCGCGGCGCCCCGCGCGAGCGACAGCTCGCCCTCATCCGGGCCCATCCGGATCTCGCCGGGCGCCTGGCGCGGCAGAAGAAACTCACCGCGGAGTCGACGCGCGAGCAGGCCAGCGCCGGGCTCGACACGCTCACCGCCGCCGAGCTGCAGGAATTCACCCGGCAAAACGACGCCTACCAGGCGAGGTTTGGCTTCCCGTTCATCATTTGCGCCCGCCTCAACGCCAAGGCCGCGATCCTCGCCGCGATGCGCACCCGCGTGCACCACGCGCCCGACGCTGAATTCGCCACCGCCCTCGGCGAAATCGAAAAAATCGCCCGCCTGCGGCTGGACGATACGCTGGGCACCACCAAGCCACCCTAATTCCTCACTAATGGGTAGGGGGTCCATTTGGTTCTTTCGCGTTGGTTGAATGCAGGGTCGGCGCTTGCGCCGACCTCATGCACGAGGTCGGACCAAGGTCCGACCCTACATTGGACTGAAATGAACCCACTACTTACTAATGAAGCTGTTTGCGTCGGGCCGTCCCTTTCAATTAGTGTCCCATTAGTGTCCTTTAGTGGTTAACCAACTGCCTTTCTCCATGCCCGGCAAACTCACCACCCACGTTCTCGATCTCACCCTCGGCCGCCCGGCCATGGCGATGCGCATCGAACTCTGGAACCTCGACGGCAAGCCCCACCAGCTCAAGGCCGTGACCACCAACCTCGACGGCCGCACCGAGGAACCGCTGCTCGCCGGCGATGCCATGGCCGTTGGCAGCTACGAACTGCTGTTTTTCGTGAAGGACTATTTCGTCACGCACCACAAGGACAGTCCCTTCCTCGACCGCGTGCCCGTCCGCTTCGCCATCGCCGACGCCAAGGCCACCTACCACGTCCCCCTGCTCGTCACCCCCTGGGCCTACCAGACCTACCGCGGGAGCTGACTTGCCTGCGGCCGCATTCTCACTATCGGTAGTCTCCATGAGTGTTCGGGAAATGAAGCTGCAACTTGAGCGGATGTCGCCCGGTGAACGATCCGAGTTGGAGTCATTTCTTCGCGCCAAGCGGGCGGCGGAACAACCCGGTTTCCATGACAAGATCGCGGCCGCCCAACGGCGCATGGATGGCGGGCAGGCGGTGACTGCCGCAGAACTAAGGGCCTTGCTGCAGGCCAATCCGCCTGTGGCGGAGTGATGGCTCCGGCCTACGGCTACTCGCTTGATCGCGAGGCGGTCGCCAGCCTGTTGTCATGCCCCGCACGCGAACGACGTCTGTTAGTGGCGGCCATCGAACAAATCGCCCGGCATCCGCTTTTGGTCGGCGATTTCAGCTTCAAGCAGCCCGACGGCCGCGAGTGCCAGGTGTTCGACACCGGCGATTTTGTGGTAACCCGCTGGGCGGACCATGCGGTCAGGACAGTCCGCATCCTGCTGATTGAACGCGTATGAAACCGGTGCGTTCCCTGCCATCCATGTTGGACGAACTCGGTCGGGTGACGGATGAACCGGGCGGGCTGACGCGGACCTTCCTTTCGCCGGCGATGAAACGCGCCAACGCCCTTGTCGGCGGCTGGATGAAGGAAGCCGGCCTGAAAGTCCGCGTGGACCCCGTCGGCAACCTCATCGGCCGCTTGGAATCCCAGACCCAAGACCCGGGAACCAAGACCCCAGCCAAGCCCAAGACCCTGCTCCTTGGCTCGCACTTGGACACCGTCCGCGACGCCGGCCGGTTCGACGGCCCGCTGGGCGTGCTCCTGCCCATCGTCGCCCTTTCCGAACTGAAGCGCCGCGGCGTGAAGCTCCCCTTCGCCGTCGAGGTCCTCGGTTTTTCCGAGGAGGAAGGCGTGCGCTTCGCCAGCGCCTACCTGGGCAGCGAGGGCTACACGGGACGGCTGAGACCCGCCACACTCAAGCTCCGGGATGCGGATGGCGTCTCGGTCGGCGACGCGATTGCGAGGTGGAACGGCCTCAATTCAGGGCGTTCAGGCAAGCGCGGTGGGGTCAGCGCGCTCCACCTCAAGCCCGCCCACCGCACGAGTAACCTAATAGGTTACATCGAGGTTCACATCGAGCAGGGCCCGGTGCTCGAGCAACGCAACCTGGCGGTGGGCGTCGTCTCGGCGATCGCCGGGCAAAGCCGTTTCAAAATCACGTGGACGGGGAAAGCCGGACACGCCGGCACCACGCCGATGGCCCTGCGCCACGATGCCCTCGCCGCCGCGGCGGAGTTCACGCTGATCACCGAAAAACTCGCGCGCCGCACCGCCGGCCTCGTGGCCACGGTGGGCAGCCTGGCCGTGTCGCCGGGAGCGGCGAATGTCATCCCCGGCCAGGTGGTCCACACGCTCGATGTGCGGCACGCGCGGGACGCCATCCGCAATCGCGCCCTGGTCTACCTCAAGATCGAGGCGGCGCAGATCGCGAAGCGACGGGGGCTGAAGGTCTCCTGGCAATGCACGCAGGACAATGCCGCCACGCCGTGTTCTTCCCCGCTAACCGCCGCGCTGGATCGCAGCGTGAAGGCCGTCCAGGGCAAATCCCTCTCGCTCGTGAGCGGCGCCGGCCACGACGGCGTCGTCATGTCCACGCTCTGTCCCATTGCCATGCTCTTCGTCCGCTGCCGCGACGGCCTCAGCCACCACCCGGACGAGTACGCCTCGCCGAATGACCTCGCCGTCGCCCTCCGCGTGATGGTTGATTTCCTGGAAAGACTTTCCGCGAATTACGCCGATGAACGCGGATAAGATACATGGAGGGCCCAGCTCCAGCTGGGCCGCGGTCCCTCGACAGGATTGGGACCTTGAGCTTGTCGAAACGGCTCAGCTGGAGCTGAGCCCTCCAACAAACCACCAGAATTCATGGCCGCAAAAAGGCGCAAGGATCCGGCAGCGAGTGTGGCTTACCAGGCGCCTATGGGCGCACGGAAAATGTCCCATCGCCAAACCAAGTCCTCTTGTGCCTCTTTGCGGCCTACCCTGACTTGGCTCCATCCGTGCTGATCGGTGCAATTCGTGGTTAGTTCATGATCTATTAGTGTCCATTCGTGTCCATGAGTGGTTAAAGTCCGAGGAGCTACCATGCCCAAGAAACGCGAGTCCATCGCCCCGCCCGCCCCCGAGCATCTCGACCTCGTGGTCCGGGGCGGCCGGATCGTGACGCCCGAAGGCATCCGCGCCGCGGAACTGGGCATCCAGGCCGGCAAGATCGTCCGCGTGGCGACGGCCATCGCCGATCCTTTCCACGCCGAGCTCGACGCTGCCGGCCGCTATGTTTTTCCGGGGATCATCGATGCCCACGTCCATTTCAACGAACCCGGCCGGACCGAGTGGGAAGGCCTGGCCCACGGCTCGCTCGCCCTGGCGGCCGGCGGCGGCACCTGCTTTTTCGACATGCCGCTTAACTCCGAGCCGCCGGTGCTCGACGCCACCCGCCTGCGCGAAAAGCGTGAGCTGGGGGAGCGGCTGTCGTGCACCGACTTCGCGCTGTGGGGCGGGCTGGTGCCGGGCAATTTGGACAAGCTCGCCGGCTTGCGCGATGCCGGCGCGATCGGGCTGAAGGCCTTCATGTCCAATAGCGGGATCGACAGCTTTCCGCGCGTCGACGCCAAGACCCTGCGGGAAGGCATGAAGCGCGCCGCGAAGCTCGGTTTGCTCGTTGCCGTGCATGCCGAGGACGATGACCTCGCGAACAAGTTCACCGCCGCCCAGAAAGCCAGGGGCAATTCCGACGCGAAGGCCTGGCTGGCGTCGCGCCCGGTCGAGGTCGAGCTGGCGGCCATCCGCCAGGCGATCGAATTCGCCGGCGAAACCGGCTGCGCGCTGCACGTCGTCCACGTCAGCAGTCCCGAGGGCCTGGCCCTCATCAACGAGGCGCGGAGCCAGCGCGTCGACGTCACCGCCGAGACCTGCTCGCACTACCTGCTGCTCAACGACAAGGACGTCGCGAAAATCGGCGCCCCGGCCAAATGCGCGCCGCCGATCCGCGACGAAAAGCGCCGGCAGGCGATGTGGGCGGAACTCCGCGCCGGGCATATCCAGACCGTCGGCTCCGACCACTCGCCGTCGCCGCCCGAGCTGAAAACCGCGAAGGATTTCTTCGCCATCTGGGGCGGTATCGCCGGCGTGCAGCATGGCTTCCAGTTGCTCCTGGACGAATGCGCCGCGACCGCAGGCAAGGATCTGCCGCTGCTCGCGGCGGTGCTGGCACGGAACGTCGCCCGCCGCTTCCGGCTCGATCACCGCAAGGGCCAGCTGGCCGAGGGCTATGACGCGGACTTCTCGCTGATCGAGTTCGGCGCCGCCCACACGATTACCGCGGACGAACTCTGGACCCGCCACAAGATCAGTCCGTACGTGGGCCGCCGCACCAAGGCCCGGGTGACCCACACGTATGTCCGCGGCCGTGCCATATGGTCTGATGGCACGGTGGCCCCCGGCGCCTCGAAGGGGCAGTTCTTGAAGCCACACTTGTAGCCACAGAAAGCACAAAAGAGGCAAGACTCAGGGCGGGTTGATAGTGGGTCCGTTTCAGTCCGATGTAGGGTCGGACCTTGGTCCGACCTCGCGCATGAGGTCGGCGCAACCGCCGACCCTACATTCAAATGACCGCGAAAGAACCAAATGGACCCACTACCGGCGGGTCCGCATGGAATTCCTCTCCTCCTTTTGCGCCTTTTGTGCATCTTGTGGCCCATCCTCCTTTCCCCATGCCCGAACTCTTTGGCCACACCCGCGCCCGCATCGCCGCCCGCCACGCGCTCATCACGCCGGCCAACCACGTCACCAGCGTCGTGCCGGGCATCACGGGGGCCACGACCGTCATCCTCATCAATGAGGCGATGGGCGCCAAGTTCGCGCAACTGCTGGTGACGTTCACCGCCGAGGGCCAGGCGACCCAACCGGCCGGCCACCTGCAGACTTTCGGCTACGTCATGGGCGGCGGCGGCTCCCTCGTGGTGGGCAAACACAAGAGCAAGGTCGGCGCCGGCGGTTATTTCTATGTGCCGGCGGGTCAGTCCTGGAGCCTGACCGCCCCGAAGGCGGGCACGCAGCTCACGCTCTTCCAAAAGAAATATGTCCCCCTCCTCGGCGTCGCCGAGCCCGAGGCCATCATTGGCGACGCAGCCAAGGTCAAGGGCACGCCCTTCCTCGGTGACCCGGCGGCCAACCTGCAGGTTCTCCTGCCCGACGACCCGGCCTTCGACCTGGCGGTGAACCTCTTCGCCTACCAGCCGGGCGGCCACCTGCCGTTTGTCGAGGTCCATGTGATGGAGCACGGGCTCCTCATGCTCGACGGCGCCGGCGTTTATCGCCTGGAGGACAACTGGTACCCGGTGCAGGCGGGGGATGTCATCTGGATGGCCCCGTATTGCGCGCAATGGTTCGTCGCGATGGGCAAGTCCCCGGCGCGCTACCTCTACTACAAGGATGTCAACCGTCCGGCTATTTGACCAACCCGGCAAGCCCGCCAGCTTCGACCTCGTGGTCAACGGCCGGGTGGTCACGGCTTCGGGCGTGGCGCCGACCACCACCCTGCTGGCGTGGCTGCGGGCGAACGGCCTGACGGGGAGCAAGGAAGGCTGCGCCGAGGGCGACTGCGGCGCGTGCAGCGTCGCCCTCGTGGACCGCGACGCCGCGGGCAAGCCGACCTACCGCGCGTTCAACAGCTGCATTGCCCTGCTCCCGATGTTCGCCGGGCGCGAGATCGTGACGGTCGAGGCGCTCGCGCGCTGCGGTGTGGACGGCAATGGTTCGACTGGGCTCACCACGGGCCAACTGCACCCGGTGCAGGCCGCGATGGTGGAGCACTACGGCTCGCAATGCGGCTATTGTACGCCCGGCTTCGTCGTCTCGCTGTTCGAGGCCTACTACCGCGACAACTGCAAGGAGCCCTGGCAGGTCAGCGACCAGCTCTGCGGCAATCTGTGCCGCTGTACCGGCTACCGGCCGATCCGGGATGCCGCCATGGCAGCTCTGGCGCGGCACAATGTAGGGTCGGCGCTTGCACCGACCTCACCCCCAAAGGTTCCCGCAAGCAGCGACCCTACATCTGACGACCCCTTCGCCGCACGACTCAAGGAACCCGTCCGCCTCCCCGGCGCGCTCGACCATTCGTCCGGCGGCGCGAGGTTCCTCCGCCCGACCTCGCTGCCCGGGCTCTTCACGCTGCTCGAAACCTACCCCGCAGCCCAGCTCGTGGCCGGGGCGACGGAAATCGGCGTCGAGCTGACCAAAAAGTTCAAATCGTTTCCCCTGCTCATCTCGACCGAGGCCGTGCCCGAGCTGACCCGGATCAAGGCCACGCCTGAGGCCTGGCGCATCGGCGCGGCCGCGACGCTGACCAACATTGAGGAGGCGCTGGGCGCCGAGTATCCTTCGCTCGCGAAGATGCTGCGGGTCTTCGCCTCCCGCCAGATCCGCAACCGCGCGACCATGGGCGGCAATCTCGTCACGGCCTCGCCCATCGGCGACAGCGCGCCGCTCCTGCTCACGCTCGACGCCAGCGTCGTCCTTGCCACGGTGCGCAGCGAACGCACCGTGCCGCTCGCGGAATTCTTCACCGCGTACCGCAAGACCGTCCTGCGCCCCGGTGAAATCATGCGCGAAATCGTGATCCCCCGCGCCGGCCCGGGCCCGAACCAGACGCGGCGCGTGGACTTCCTGAAGGTTTCGAAGCGGCGCGAGCTTGACATCAGCATCGTGGCTGCCGCGTTCCGCGTGGACCTCGACGCCGATGGCCGCGTCCGCGAGGCCCGCCTTGCCTACGGCGGCGTTGCCGCCATGCCGACGCGCGCCACCAAGGTCGAGGCCGCGCTCATCGGCCGCAAGCTCGCCGACCCGGCGGTGTTGCCCCTGCTCCGCGACACCTTCCAGCCCATTGACGACGCCCGCAGCGGTGCCGAGTACCGCCGCGAACTCGTCGTGAGCCTCTGGCAGAAGTTCGTTTCCGGCGAGCAAAGCGAGGCGCAGGATGCCGACCTCGGCTTCACGGGCGACAAGCGGTGGCACTCCGAGGACGCGTCGCGCAACCTGAGCCACGAAAGCGCGGTGGGCCACGTTAGCGGCCGGGCGCTTTACGTCGACGACACCGCCCAGCGCCGGAAGATGCTCGATGTCTGGCCCGTCTGCGCACCTCACGCCCGCGCAAGGATCCTGCGCCGCGACGCCAGCAGGGCCCGGCAGGCCCACGGCATCCATGCCGTGTTGCTGGCGGAGGACATCCCGGGCGAAAACAACACCGGCCCGGTGCGGCACGACGAACCGCTGCTGGCGAAGGACGAGGTGCTTTTTCATGGGCAGATCGTGGCTTTTGTCGTCGGCGATTCGCTGCCTGCGTGCCGTGCCGCCGCGGCCTTGGTCGAGGTGGACTACGAGCCCCTGCCCGCGATCGTCGGTCTCCCGGCCGCCATCGCGGCCGGCAGCTACCACACCGAGCCCCATGCGTTGACGCGAGGAGACACGACCTCGGCCCTCGCCACGGCCCCGGAAAAACTGGAGGGCGAGTTTGAGTTTGGCGGCCAGGAACATTTCTACCTCGAAACCCACGCCGCATGGGCGGAAGCCGGCGAGGACGGCACCGTGCTCGTGAATTCCTCCACCCAGCACCCGTCCGAAATCCAGGCCATCGTCGCCGAGGTGCTGCATCTGCCGCGCAACAAGGTCGTCGTCCAGGCCCCGCGCATGGGCGGCGGCTTCGGCGGCAAGGAAACGCAGGGCAATGCCTTCGCGGCGCTGGTGGCGCTGGCGGCGGTCAGGACCGGGCGCGCGGTGCGCGTCCAGCTCGACCGCGACCTCGACATGAAGCTGACGGGCAAACGCCACCCGTTCCACTCCAAGTTCACCGTCGGCCACGACCGCGAGGGCCGCCTGCTGGCGGCGGAGGTGATGCTGGTGTCGGACGGCGGCTGGTCGCTCGATCTGTCCACGGCCATCAACGACCGCGCGCTCTTCCACCTCGACAATGCCTACTACATCCCGGCGGTGAATTTCCGCGGCCGCGTCGCGAAGACCAACGTCACCTCGCACACCGCCTTCCGCGGCTTCGGCGGGCCGCAGGGCATGATCGTCATCGAGGAAATCATCGACCGGATCGCGCGCCGCCTGGGGCTGCCGCCCGAGGTGGTCCGCGAACGCAACCTCTACCACGGCTCCGGCGAAACCAATCGCACGCACTACCGCGAGGACATCGGCGACAATCGCATCCCGGAACTCTGGTCGCGCGTCCTCACCGAGGCGAAATTCGCCGAGCGGCGGGCGGAAGTCGACGCCTGGAACCAGACGCACCCGCACATGAAGCGCGGGCTGGCGGTCACGCCGGTGAAGTTCGGCATCAGTTTCACGCTCACGCACTACAACCAGGCCGGCGCGTACGTCGTGATCTACACCGACGGCACGGTGCAGGTGAACCACGGCGGCACCGAGATGGGCCAGGGCCTCCACACGAAAATCCTCGGCGTCGCGATGCGCGAGCTTGGCCTGCCCGCGGATCACATCCGCCTGATGACCACCAGCACCGACAAGGTGCCGAACACGTCGGCCACGGCGGCGTCCAGCGGCGCCGACCTCAACGGCATGGCCGTGGCGGCGGCCTGCGCGACCTTGCGCGAGCGACTGGCGGCCGTGGCGGCGCCGTTATTGAAGATCACTCCCGAGCAGGTGGAATTTGCCCACGGTTGCATCGGCGAGCGCGGCCACCAGGAAAACAAGCTGCCGTTCGCGAAGGTGAGCAGCCATGCGTATGCCGCGCGCGTCAGCCTCGCCGCGCAGGGTTACTACAAGACACCCGGCATCCAATGGGACTGGAGCAAGGCCGAGGGCCGGCCATTCCACTATTTCGCCTGCGGTGCGGCCGTGGCGGAGGTGGAAGTCGACGGCTTCAACGGCATGCACCGCGTGCGGCGCGTCGACATCGTCCATGACGTCGGCGACTCGCTCAACCCCGGCGTCGACCGCGGCCAGATCGAGGGGGGCTTTGTGCAGGGCATGGGCTGGCTCACGCGCGAGGAGCTGAAGTGGAGTCCGGACGGCAAGCTGCTCACGCACAGCGCCAGCACGTACCAGATCCCCGCGTTCAGCGACGCCCCGGTCGAATTCAACATCACCCTTCTCCCCAAGGCCGCCCAGCCTAACACCATCCACGGCAGCAAGGCCGTCGGCGAACCGCCGCTGATGCTGGCGTTCTCCGTGCGCGAAGCGATCCGCGACGCCGTCGCCGCGTTCGGCCCTCCCGGCGGCGAAGTGCGGCTGGCCTCTCCCGCCACGGGCGAGGCGATCTTCGCGGCGATCCGGGCGCGGCTTGGCACGTAGGAAGGGCTTTCTTGTCCGCCATAGCCTCGGCGACGGCGAAACGCTCCGACAGATGGAGCAATGCAAGGTCGGCGGTCCTGGTTCTTGGCCGGACGCATGCAGCCCCAAGCCGCAAAACACGTTTTGCTCCGGTCAGGAAGAAACGGTGTGGTTGTAGCCGGGGTCGGTGACCCCGGACCGGCCTCAGCGAGGCCGGCTACGGCGCCGCTGTTTCCTTGGAGTTGAGGTGGAGCGACCTGCTCCCCAGGGCGCTTCTTTCGCAGCGGGTATCCTCAGCGCGTTGGGGAGCCATCTCGGCAGGCTCGAGGCCCTGAGCTCGTCGAACGGGCAACGCGCTCCATCCTTTGGTGCGACCAATCCCATTCTGGAAATGGACCTCAACCACATGCTCTGGCTTAGTCCCTGGTCCCCGCCGGCACGGCGGTCCCGCCCAACCGCGGCACCAGCATCGGGGTGCGGCGCTTGTAGTCGGCGTACTCGGGGTGCACGGCCTGCAAGTCATGCTCCTCGAGTTGGATGGCCACGAGGATGTAGCCGGTGGTCATGACCGCGAAGAGGAAGTGTGCCGCCGTCATGGTCGGCGTGCACCAGAAGGCAAAGAACCAGCCCACGTAAAGCGGGTGCCGCACGTGCTGGTACAAGCCCGGCGTCTTGAACGCCAACGGGACATATCGCCGGTTCTGGAATTGCAGCCACACTTGGCGCAGGCCAAACAGGTCGAAATGGTTGATCAGGAAGGTCGATCCCAGCACCAGTAGCCAGCCGAACGTGAATCCGCCGGCGAGGAGCGCGCGCCCGGGAAGCGATTGCATCTGCCAGATCACCCCGCCCATGGGCTGCCAGCCGGCGAAGAGCGCGAGCAGGGCGAGCGACGAGAACAACGTGTAGGTGCTGCGCTCGGCGGCCTCGGGGATGTAGCGGATGAGCCAGCGCTTGAAGAACGGCCGCGCCATGACGCTGTGCTGCAAGGCAAAGAGGCCCAGCAGCCCGCAGTTGACGAGCAGCGCGACCCCGAACGGCGCGCTGCGCGCCGAATCGATGGACTTCGGCACGACGAAGTTTCCGACGAAACCCACCGCATAGCAGAAGGTCGCGAAAAAGATCGCATAGGAGACCACGCCAAACGCCAACACACCGAGGCGGTGCGACAGCGGATGGAAGGTCCGGTTTTCGGGAGCGGTCGAGGCGTCGTCCCGGCGCGCAGCCGGGACAACGTGGATGGGTTTAGCGTGGATTTGTGACATGGGACGAGTGATGAGCCGGCCAGATTACCGACTTGCCGTCCCACCTGCATCGGGCCCATGCCCTCAATCGCTAGTCAGGGCGGCCCTTAGCCAAGAGCTATGCAATAGAAGGTGGAGCGCCTTGACCCCAAGGCGCTGGCTCGGAGCGAGCTTCGCCGCAACGCGCTGGGGTCAGCGCGTTCCGCCTTTTGGTGGTCGGCGATTTCCCAGCCGCAGCGCAGGCTGCGCGACTGGTCC
>DASZPS010000101.1:0-24893 GCA_035549955.1 Lacunisphaera sp.
TGCCACTTTTCCACGGCCTGTTGCTTGTACTCCTCACTGTAGGGGGTCCTGCCCGCTACCGGTTTCGTGATCTGCGTCTTCATGTGGACTCCTTGGGTTTTGATCCCCAGTCCACTGTCCGTCAAATCAGGGCAACCTCATGCCTTTCTTCATGAGATCAACGATCTCTTTGTAGCTGGGTAGCGCACTCATAAATATTTGGGAGACAGTACCACATCAATGGCCGCATTAACCCCATTGGTTTGCCTCCAGAATCTCAGAAAGAAGCGAGAATGAGTCTACTAGGCTTCTGGAGAATCACCTTCCTTCTCCATCTGCCGAAACGGTTGCGGGATCGACTTATCGGGTGATGTACGCGCGTGTTTGAGGTACGTAGACAGATTAATCTTCAGCTTCTCGCCCCAGAATGGGTCTTGGATGTCATAGATGATGACACGGAGGTGACGAAGGTCGAAAGGAACGTCCTCCAGTTTGCCGGAAGTGAAGACCACGGGTTTCCGTTTTGCGTGTGCCAAGCCGAGTTCGTAGAACACATTGGCATTCTTGCCCGTAAGATCGGCCAGAAGAACCTTGGCCTTCCCGATTTGCTCCCAGATCTGTTCGATCACAGTTCCGGTAGAAAATAGCTCATCGGCGCGGACAGGCTCAAGGCCGGCATCCTTTATGGCAGGTGAATATACTTCGCGATAGTATTGATCGAACCACGGCCCGAATGGCATCATGACAAAGCAAGTATCGAGAAACGTGCGGCCAGCAGATGAATCTCCGGAAGAGACAGTCTTAGTCTGAGGTTTGTCGATCTGTCTGAGACCGTCACCGTCCGCGACCGTCAGCTCTGAAGTGGGCGCTGTCGCCTTGAACGCCTTCAAGTAAGAGAGGTTAGTTGAAAAAACGCGAATAAAGGTCTCCACCCGCTCGCGCGGGACCCCAAATTCTCGAATCAAGGTATTTTCGAAAAACTCATCCTCAGGCAGGGGCTTGTTATTGTAGAAAGCCTCCACCTTTTTGAAGTCTTCAACGTTGCGAAATGCACTCAGCAACGCGTTTTGGCGATCTCGAGGTGAACTGGGAGCAACAACATCCTGGCCCACTTTCTCGAGTTTGACCGTGGCCGTGGCGCCACTGCCCGTAACCAGTCCGTACTGATTCGCCGATTTGAGCAGGTCCTGAAACCGCCAGTCTCCCGGCTTCTTGTAGCCGACCGCCCGTACCAAATCAACTGCCCGCATAGGATTTCCACCATGCTTTGACTCGATGGCTTTCGGGATTTCCAAGGCCTCCTCAAGAGTGTTTTTGGGGAAGGTCCATGTTGTCGCCCCTTTCGGGCGTCCCTTTGAACCGTTACTCTCTTTTTTGGCCGATGTTTTTTCTGAACTCATAACTTTTGGGGTATAGGTGATTCATCAATAAAAAGGCGCTTTCCCGTCGGGGAAAGCGCCTCGAAGTTTTTACTATGTGAGACTGGAGAGTCTCGGCGTCATCGGACTTAGCCTGGCCAAATCATCGATTTGTCCACCTCGGCCCCGAGGTTACCGGTGCCGAGGCCGACGGAGTCGGGGTTAATAGTCCATGCCGCCCATGCCGCCGCCCGGGGGGCCGCCGGCGGGGGCTTTCTTGTCCTCTGGGATCTCGGTGATCATGCACTCGGTGGTGAGCAGGAGGCCGGCGATCGACGCGGCGTTCTGCAGCGCGGTGCGGGTGACCTTCGTCGGGTCAACCACGCCGGCCTTGACCAGGTCCTCGTACTCGCCGGTGGCCACGTTGTAGCCGAAGTTGGCCTTGCCGGCCAGGACCTCCTTCACGACGACGCCGCTGTCGACGCCGGCGTTGGTGCAGAGCATCCGGATCGGGTGCTCGATCGCGCGACGGACGATCTGGGCGCCGAAGGCCTCGTCGCCCTCGAGCTTGAGACCCTCAATGACCTTGACGGTGCGGAGGAGCGCGACGCCGCCGCCGGCGACGATGCCCTCTTCCACGGCCGCGCGGGTCGCATGGAGGGCGTCCTCGACGCGGGCCTTCTTCTCCTTCATCTCGACCTCCGTGGAGGCGCCGACGTTGATCACGGCGACACCGCCGGCGAGCTTGGCGAGGCGCTCCTGGAGCTTCTCGCGGTCGTAGTCGCTGGTGGTCTCGTCGATCTGGCGGCGGATCTGCTTCACGCGGCCCTGGATCTCGGAGGACTTGCCGGAGCCCTCGACAATGGTGGTGTTCTCCTTGTCCACGACGATGCGCTTGGCGCGGCCGAGGTCGGAGACGGCGAGGTTCTCGAGCTTGAGGCCGAGGTCCTCGGTGATGCACTTGCCGCCGGTGAGGACCGCGATGTCCTCCAGCATGGCTTTGCGGCGGTCACCAAAACCGGGGGCCTTGACGGCGCACACGTTGAGCGTGCCGCGAATCTTGTTCACGACCAGCGCGGCGAGGGCCTCGCCCTCGACTTCCTCGGCGATGACGAGGAGGGGCTTGCCGCTCTTGGCGACGGTCTGGAGCAGCGGGAGGAACTCCTGCAGGTTGGCGATCTTCTTCTCGTGGATGAGCACGTAGGCGTCCTCGAGGACGGCCTCCTGGGCCTCCATGTTGGTGGCGAAGTAAGGCGACAGGTAGCCCTTGTCGAACTGCATGCCCTCGACGACGTCCAGGGTGGTCTCGATGGACTTGGCCTCTTCGACGGTGATGGTGCCGTCCTTGCCGACCTTGTCCATGGCGTCGGCGATGATGTTGCCGATCTCATTGTCCCAGTTGGCGGAGACGGTGGCGACCTGGCGGATCTCTTCGCGGTCGCTGACCTTCTTGGAGATCTTGGCCAGTTCGGCGACGGCGGCCTCCACGGCCTTGTCGATGCCGCGCTTCAGGTAAACCGGGTTCGAGCCGGCCGTGACGTTCTTCAGGCCCTCGCGGTAGATGCCCTCGGCGAGCACGGTCGCGGTGGTGGTGCCGTCACCGGCGGCGTCGCTGGTCTTGGAGGCGACCTCTTTGACCATCTGCGCGCCCATGTTCTCGTAGGGATCGGGAAGCTCGACCTCCTTGGCGACGGTCACGCCGTCCTTGGTGACGGTCGGGGAACCGAATTTCTTGTCGATGACGACGTTCCGGCCCTTGGGCCCGAGGGTCACCTTGACCGCGCGGGAGAGGACCTCGACGCCGCGGAGCACTTTCTGACGAGCTGCCTCGTCGAACAGGAGTTGTTTGGCTGCCATGTGATTAAAATATTAAGGGTTTAAGATTTAGGGTCTGGGATCTGGGGAGGTTAAGCGATGACGCCGAGGATGTCGTCTTCGCGGACCAGGGTGTACTTCTGGTCCTCGATCTTCACCTCGGTGCCGCCGTACTTGGAGATGAGGACCTTGTCGCCGACCTTCACCTCGAAGGGCGTGACCTTGCCGTTCTCGTCCTTCTTGCCGGTGCCGAGGGCGATGACCTTGGCCTCCTGGGGCTTTTCCTTGGCGCTGTCGGGAATGATGATCCCGCCGCGGACCTGTTCTTTTTCCTCGATGTGCTGCACCAGCACGCGATCACCGATGGGTTTGATGTTCACTTTTGCCATATGGGTTGTGGTTTGGGTTTAGAGTGTGGGTTGAGCTGACCTGGCGAAAAACGGGCGAGACACTAATTGCACGAATTGGCCCGAAGCCGATCACGGTTCGATCCAAGGAAGGTTGAACCAAGCAGGCATTCACCCGGGGAAGCAAGCCCGGTGAAGGCCTGCAGGGGTGAAAATTCGTGCAATTCGGGTCTCAAACGGGGGAGCTTTATTTCTTCTCGTCCTCGACGATCTCGACGTCGGCGTCGACGACCTTGCCGTCGGCCTTCTGGGCCTTCTTGGGCTCGGACGCAGCGCCACCGCCGGAGGCGGCGTCGGCGCCGGGCTGGGCGCCCGCGGCGGCCTGGGCCGCCTGGGCCTGCTGATAGAGCTCAGCGCCAACCTTTTGGAGGTTTTCCAGCGCGGCCTTCATTTTGGCCGGGTCGTTGGTCTCGAGTTCGCGCTTGGCGTCCTTGAGGGCCGTCTCGAACTTGCCTTTCACGTCGGCGGGGAGCTTGTCGCCCGCGTCCTTGAGGGTCTTTTCGAGCTGGTAGATGGTGGTGTCGAGTTGGTTCTTGGTCTCGACAGCCTCCTTGCGCTTGGCGTCTTCGGCGGCGTTGAGCTCAGCCTCCTTGGTCATCTTCTCGACCTCTTCCTTGGAGAGGCCGGACGAACCCTGGATGGTGATCTTCTGCTCCTTGCCGGTGCCGAGATCCTTGGCGGACACGTGCAGGATGCCGTTGGCGTCGATGTCGAAGGTGACCTCGATCTGCGGCGTGCCGCGCGGCGCCGGCGGGATGCCGTCGAGCTTGAACGTGCCGAGGTTCTTGTTGTCGCGGGCCATCGGGCGTTCGCCCTGGAGGACCACGATTTCGACGCCCGGCTGGTTGTCGCTGTAGGTGGAGAAGACCTGCGTCTTCTTGGACGGAATCGTCGTGTTGCGCGGGATCATCGGCGTGGCGACGTCGCCGGCCGTCATGATGCCGAGCGTGAGCGGGGTCACGTCGAGCAGGAGGACGTCCTTGACCTCGCCCTTGAGCACGCCGCCCTGGATGGCCGCGCCGACGGCGACGACCTCGTCCGGGTTGACACCCTGGTGGGGGGTCTTGCCGCCGAGTTGCTTCGCGATGTCGACGACCTTGGGCATGCGCGTCATGCCGCCGACGAGCACGAGCTCATCGATCTTGTCGGTGGTGACGCCGGAGTCCTTGAGGCAGTTCTTGAACGGCTGGATGCAGCGCTCGAAGAGGCTGTCGCAGATCTGCTCCATCTTCGCCCGGGTGAGCTGGATGTTCAGGTGCTTCGGGCCCGAGGCGTCGGCCGTGATGAACGGCAGGTTGATGTCGTAAGTCGTGGCGGACGAGAGGGCGATCTTGCCCTTCTCGGCCTCTTCCTTGAGGCGCTGGAGCGCCATCGGGTCCTTGCGGAGGTCGATGCCGTTCTCCTTCTTGAAAGTGTCGACGAGCCAGCCGATCAGGGCGTCGTCCCAGTTGTCACCGCCGAGGTGCGTGTCGCCGTTGGTGGCTTTCACCTCGAAGACGCCGTCGCCGATCTCGAGAATGGAGACGTCGAACGTGCCGCCGCCGAGGTCGAACACGGCGATCTTCTCGTCCTTCTTCTTGTCGAGGCCGTAGGCGAGCGAGGCCGCGGTGGGCTCGTTGATGATGCGGAGCACCTCGAGGCCGGCGATCTTGCCGGCGTCCTTGGTGGCCTGGCGCTGGGCGTCGTTGAAGTAGGCGGGGACCGTGATGACGGCCTGCGTGATCTTCTCGCCGAGGTAGGCCTCGGCGTCGGTCTTCAGCTTGCCGAGCACGAAGGCGGAAATCTGCTGCGGGGCGAACTGCTCGGTCTTGTCGCCGACCTGGACCTCGACGTAGGCGTCGCCGTTCTTGCCGGGGACGACCTTGTACGGAAGGTTCTTCGCTTCCTCGCTGATTTCCGTGAATTTGCGGCCGATGAGGCGCTTGGCGGAGAAAATCGTGTTCTTCGGGTTCGTCACGGCCTGGCGCTTGGCGGCCTGGCCGACGACGCGCTCACCGGTCTTGGTGAATGCCACGATGGACGGCGTCGTCCGGGCGCCTTCGGCGTTTGGGATGACAACGGGCTCGCCGCCCTCCATGATGGACATACAGGAATTGGTCGTACCCAAATCGATACCTAGAATCTTGCTCATGCTCGCGTGATAGCTGGGGACGTGCCCGGGCGGGCGCGATTCACGATTAGTCATTAATGCTTAATGGTTTAATTAGTTAATCGGCAGATTTCGCCCAGTACAATCTAAGGCCAAATCGGGACCGCCTGTCTCACTTTTTGGGGGTCGTGTCGCACCGGTGTGCCATTGCCGTGGCACAGGTGTGGGGGCGCTGTCTTGCTGCGACCAACCCCGGCATGCCGGGATTCGTTCGGCCATGCGGGGGCTGAGGATTCCGCGCTTCGCGCGGAATGGGCGCAGCAAGACTGCGCCCCTACGGGAAAAGGCGGGCTAAACCACCCGGTCGGGGCCGGCGTAGATGTTCATCCGCCCGTCGCGGAGGAAACCGACCAGCGTCTGCCCGCTCGCCCGGGAAAAGTCGACGGCCAGGCTGGTGGGGGCGGAGATGGCCGCGATAAAGGCGATCCGCGCCGCCAGGGCTTTTTGCACGATCTCGAAAGCCACCCTGCCGCTGACCAGCAGGATGACCGCACCGGGATCGAATTCGCCGTCCAGCAGCAGGTGCCCGATCACCTTGTCGACGGCATTGTGCCGGCCGACGTCCTCCCGCAGCACGAGCAACCCGCCATCCGCCGTAAACAGTCCGGTCGCGTGCAGTCCGCCCGTGCGCTGGAAAGTTGTCTGCGCCGCCGCGAGCGCGGCCGGCAGGCGGGCGAGCGTCTCCGGCGTGGCGCGCGGGCCGGCCTCGGGCGGAAGCGCGGGATTTTTCGCCTGGACCGCCGCGATCGTCGCCTTGCCGCAGAGGCCGCAGCTGCTGGCGGTGAAGACGTGGCGCGTCAGGCGCGCGAAATCCACGGCGTCGGGCCGCGCCAGCTTCACGTCGATGATGTTCGCCTCCGCTCCCCCGCCCTTTTTGGCGCGGGCCGGGGCGATGCCGACGATGTCCTCGCGTCGGCGGATCACACCCTCGGTCAGCAGGAAACCGGCCGCGAGTTCCCCGTCGTGGCCGGGCGTGCGCATGGTCACCGCGACCGGGCGCCCCTCGACGCGGATTTCCAGTGGTTCCTCGACGGCCAGGTCGTCACGCTCGTCGGCCGGCGCCGCGCCGCCGCGCCGGCGCTGCACGGTGCGGACGGCGTGGGGGGCGGATTCGGTTTTCGAGCGCGGTTTCATTTTAATGGAGGGTCCAGCTCCAGCTGGACCGCGGCCCAGCTGGAGCTGGGGGCCCTCCATCTGACGTTATCCCTTCGAAGCCCTCGTGGTGATATTCCCCAGACACACCCCACCCTTCGGGCACCCCGCTCGAGAGGGGAACTTCGGCTGGGGAGGTCCTGGCGGCCCCTCTGGAGAGGTAATCGCGCGGAAGGTGGAACGCGCTGACCCCAGCGGGTTGCGGCGAAGCCGCTCCGAGCCAGCGCCTTGAGGTCAAGTCGCTCCACCTCGGCTGGAGAGGGGTGGCCGACAGCGCCGGGGTGGGTGGAGCATTCACGATCCGCAAATCCAGCCAGACTCAAACCACCGGCGCAACCTCCGCCCTTTCGATCCGGACGTGGGCGTTGTAGTCCGGAACGCCGCCGCCGCGATCTTCCACGCCGCGCCGGATGAGGTGATTGCCCTCGGGCCAGTGAATCTGGAGGTTACCCCGCGCGAGCGGCGCGAGGAACACCCGGCCGTCGTAGCGTCCGCGTTCGTTCACGAGGGCAATGCGATCCCCATTCATCAAGTGCAGCTCCGCGGCGTCCTCCTCGTTCATCAACACCGCGTCGCGCGGGGCGCCATTGAGGGGGTCGGTGTCGGCGTAAATCAGCGTGTTGAACTGCTTCCCTCGCCGCGTGCTGACGTGAAACACCCCGGCGGGACACGGCGAACGATCGGGCAGGCTGACGGCGACAAAGCGCGCGCGGCCATCCTCGGTCGGGCAAACCCCGCCGGGGCAGAGGTGCGGCCCGCCGTATTGGAACGCGTCACCCGTCTTCTTCAGGTGCTGGACGCCGTCGTAGAAGGGCACGACGCGGGCGATTTCCTCGCGCATCTCCTGGCCGGTGCGGCAGCCGAGCTGGCCGGCCCGATCCGGCCAGGCGGCGGCGGCGACCTGCAGGAGGATCTTCCACTCGGCCCGCGCCTCCCCCACCTCGCGGGGGATTTCGGGGGAAAACATGACGCGGCGCTCGGTGCTGGTCTCCGTGCCCCCATCGTCCTGTTCGTAGCGGGTTTTGGCGGGCAACAGGATGACTTCATCCGCGGGGTCGATCAGGATCTGGTCGGTGACCATGATGTCCTGGTGCACCCGCAGCGGAATCCGCCCCAGTGCCTGCGCCACGTGGTCCGGATCCGGCAGGGTGCGCAGGAAGTTGCCGCCAATTTGGTAGAAGACATCCAGCTCGCCGCGGTGGCCGGCCTCGACCATTTCGATCGTGGTCAGGCCCGTCCACTCGGGCACGGGGAAGCCGTACTGCGCCGAGAGGGCCGCCGCGTTCCCGGCGTTGACCGCCTTGCCGCCGGGGAACGCCGTCGAGTAGGCGCCCATTTCCGCCCCGCCCTGGACCGACGAGTGACCGCGGATGGGCATGACACCGCATTTGTCGCGGCCGAGAAAGCCGCGCGCCAGGGCGACGTTGAGGATCATGCGCACGTTGTCGGCGCCCCACGCGTGCTGGGTGATGCCCATGCTCCACACGAAGACGGCACTGCGGGCATTGGCCACCAATTCGGCGAACTCAAGCATGCTCGCGCGCGGCAGCCCGCTCCCCTGCTCGAGCTCTGTCCAGCTGAAGGATCGCGCCTGGGCTTCCACGGCCGGCCAGTCATGCGTGTGCGCCGCGATGAATTCGCGGTCGACCTTGTTCGTCTCGATCAGGTGCTTGAGGACGCCGTAGAGCAGCGGCGTGTCGCCGCCCTGCCCCACCGGGAACCAGTAATCGGCGAGATCCGAACCGAACAGCGCGCTGCTGGTGGTCGAAGGCACCCAATAGCGCTTCATGCCCGGTTCGAGGTAGGGGTTGACGAGGACAACCTTCGTGCCGCGCTCCTTCGCGATGTGCAGGTATTTTGTCGCGACGGGCTGGTCGTTGGCCGGGTTGGACCCGAAGAACACGACGAGGTCGGAACCCATCCAATCCGTGTAGCTGCAGGTGGTCGCCGCGAGTCCCAGCATGTGCTTCATCGCCGCGGTCGACGGCGAGTGGCAGAGGCGCGCGGCGTTGTCGACGTTGTTGGTGCCGAGGAAACGGGCGACCTTTTGCGCCGTGTAGCAAATTTCGTTGGTCACGCCGCGGGCCGTCACGAAGAAAGCCATGCGGTGTACGTCCGTCGCGCGGAGGCGTCCGCCCACTGCCGCCAACGCCTCGTCCCAGCTGAGGCGCGTGAAGCCTTTCTCGCCGCGCCGGCGCCGCAGGGGATGCGCCAGGCGACCGAGTTCGCGCAACGAACGGTTGTCGCGACCCCGCAAAGCCGTGACGTCGGCCAGCTGCCGCGGGTCCATCGCCGGCATGGTGTTCAAGCGCAGGAGATTCAGCCGGGTCATGCAAAGATGCACGCCGTCGATCGTCCAATCGTGCAGCCCGGCCACGCCCAGCGCGCAACCGTCGCACACGCCGCGGCTCAATACCTTCCAGGCGTAACCCAGGTTGTCGCGGTTCTCCCAACCGACCTTCAGCATGTCGCGAAAATGCTTCGGCTTGGTGTGACCCACGCCAAACGGCGCCAGCCGGCCGAGGCGGTCACCCCAAGTGGGAACGATGCGGTGGGAAGGCATGGAGTGGCCGGCTTTGCCGGGCCGGCGCGATGTTTCGGAGCGGAGCGCCGGAATCAACGCTTAACCTTGGCGGATATGTGCTAACACATGTCCTGCGGACTAAATCGGTGTCGCTTTGCGCCGATATCTAGGCACCGTATGGCGCAACCCAAAGGGTCTGCGCCATCGGGCCGGCAAATTGTGTCCAGCTTCCCCAACAATCCTCCATGGTCCACGCGGGCCCTCGTCTGGCTTTGTGTGCTCACCACCAGCTTCGGCCTGCCCGCGCACCTCGCCGCCGTGACCCTGACGGACCTCCTGGAACAACCCCGGCTGACGGCGAAGAAATTTGCGAGTTACTTCGCGGATTTTGCCTACGAGCTGAATGGTCCGATCCAGCCCGCCGATGTCTTCCTGTCGCGGGAAAAGGGCGATTGCGACGATTACGCCGTGCTTGCGGATTTCGTCCTGAGGAAGCACAACCTTGCCACCCGCCTCATCCATATCCGCCTCACCGGGCGAGTGGCACACGCGGTCTGCTACGTGACGGACAACAAAGCCTACCTCGACTACAACAACCGCGCGGTTTTTTTCACCCTGACCCGCTGCGGCCCGGAGATTCGCGACATCGCGGCGAAGGTGGCCGACTCGCTCCAGTCAACGTGGACCACCGCGTCGGAGTTCAGCTACTCCTATGAGACCCGGCGAAAACTCATGATCGCCACGATCTCCCAAACCGGTGAACCTGTTGGCAATCCCTCTCCCGGCCGCCCCTCCCCCTTCAATGTCGACTGAGCCCACTACCCCATCCCCGGCGGTTGCCGGCGACCCGACGCTCCGCCGCGTCCTGGCTTTCTTCGCCCTGATCCTGGCCGTGCTGGTGGTGGTCGTCGTCGTTTCCCTGGTGAATCTCAACCGCTCCGTCGCCGCCAGCGAGTGGGTCAACCATACGCACGCGCTCATCACCGAACTCGATGCGCTGCAACCGACGCTGGAGGCCGCCGAGGGCGAACTGAGCCGCTACCTCCTCACGGCGGAACTCCGCGACCATGGCGCCTACAAGGATAAGTTTGCCGAACTCGGGGAACACGTCGACGTCGCGAATGCCCTCATCGGCGGCTCGGCCGCCGAAAAGGAGCTGTTCCAGCCCATTGCCGCGCTGCTGGCCAAACGCGCCGAGGTGGCCACCCGCGTGATGCAGCTGCGCAAGGCCGGCGATGCCGTCGCCCTGGAACAATTCCTCAAGGAGGACGCCGGCACCACCGACCACGGCGAACTGGCCCGGCTCATCGAGAAGTTCCGCGCCACCCAAACCGACCTCCTCACCGCCCGGGACCGCGCCCTTTTCCTCCAGGCCCAGACCACGCGCTGGACGGTGCTCACCGGCCTGGTGCTGGATTTCCTCCTGCTTTGCGGCGCCGCCTGGCTGATCCGTGACGACCTCGCCGCCCGTCGCCTGGCCAACCGCGTGCTCCAGGAATCCAACGCTGCGCTCGAGGAAAAGGTCCGCCAGCGCACCGCCGAGTTGTCCGACGCCAATGGCCGCCTCCTGGCGCAAAGCCTCGAGGACCGCTGGTCCAAGCAGGCCATGGAGCACCAGAGCCGCTACAACCAGCTGATCATCGACTCGATCTCCGACACCGTATTCGTGGTGACCAAGCTGATGAACGTGTCGCGTCTTAACCCGGCTGCGGTCCACCTGACCGGTTTCGAGCCGGCCGAGGTGATCGACAAGCCGCTCGGCCGCCTTTTGTCGGTGAACGGCACCACCGACCCCGCCAAACCCACCTTTGACCCGCTCGCCCGCGCCCTCGCCGAGGGCCGGGACCTCCGCGATAAGGGGGCCTACGTCGTGACCAAGAGTGGACAATCCTTGCCCGTGCGCCTAAATATCTACCCGCTGCGGGATCGCGACAAGGTCGTCGGCGGTGTCGTGATCCTCCAGCCTGCCAATCCGGTCTCAACATGAGCGACACCACCCGCCCGCCCTTCGTCCCCGCCCATTCGCTCCCGGTTCCGGGATCGTCGCAGAAGCACATTCTCGCGATCGACGATGAGCTTCCCATCCTGGAGCTGCTGCAGGAATTCCTGCGCGCGCAAGGCTACCGCGTCAGCACCGCCAACAACGCCCACGTCGCCATGCGGATCGTCGAATCGGAGGCGCCCGACCTCATCATCTCCGATCTCCAGCTCGAGGAGACGGACGGCCTGCACCTGATCGAACAGTTGCGCGTCGTCCTGCCCAAGACGCCGGTGATCCTGCTGACCGGCGTGCTCTTCGATGCCCAGGTCGTCGACCAGAACCTGAAGTGGAAGATTTCCAGCTATGTGAGTAAGACCGCCCCGTTGCAGTCGCTGGTGGACGAAATCCGCCGGCACATCGGCCGGTGAAACGGTGTTTGGTTGATTCCGCCACCGTAGGAGGGGCTTGAGGCCCCGACGGGATATGCGCATCGCGCCGGGTCGGGGCGTAAAGCCCCTCCTACGATTTGCCGAGCTTGCCCGCCGCCCGAAAGGGGCTTCCTTCGTTCGCATGGAGACGCTGCATGTGCCCGATACGGTGCCGGTGATGACGCTGCCGCACACGGTGTTTTTTCCGCAGGCCCTGCTGCCGCTCCATATCTTCGAACCCCGTTACCGGCAGATGCTGCGCGATGTGCTGGCGCGGGACCGGCTTTTCGCGGTGGCCCGGCTCGATCCGGTGCGGGCCGCGGAACCCGGTGCCGACGAACCCGCCCATCCCGTCGCGACGGTCGGCATCATCCGCGCCTGCCAGAAAGCCGACGGGGAAAATTCCAACCTGCTGCTGCAGGGCCTGTGCCGGGTCGAAATCCAGGGCATCGTCCGCCAGCACCCCTATCGGCTCATTGCGATCCGCCCGCTCGCCACCACCGCCGGCGGCAACCACAGCGAGTTGGAGGCCGAACGGGTGGAGATCATGCGCCTGCTGAATGTCCGCCGCCGCCTGGGCACCCCGGCCCCGAAGGGCATGACGCGCTTCCTCGAGAGCATCGAGGATTTCGATTCGTTTGCCGACCTGGCCGCCTTCAACCTGTGCGAGGACAGCGGCATCAAGCAGAAGCTGCTGGAGGAGCTCGACACCCGCCGCCGCCTGCAGCTTTTCGCCGCCCAGTTGAAGGCCGAGATCGATGAGCAAAAGCTGCGCCGCAAACTCCAGGGCCGGCTGACGGACGACCACATCGCGGACAATTGACGCTTCGCCCCGCCGACGCGTCATCCTGAGAGAGCGAAGTGACCGAAGGACCCACGAGGGGGATGCGCTGGCGATAATCTGCCCAGCCATGACGGATAGATCATCGTTTTGAACCTGTAGGGTCGGCCCTTGGGCCGACCTCGCACGTGAGGTCGGCGCAAGCGCCGACCCTACATTGGAGTCAACCGCAGGGGCGACCTAACTCGGTCCGTTGCATTCCCTGTTCCCCAAAATAGTTTGCCCGGGCACTTGCCCCCAAGTACCCGGGCTTGCACTACCCCAAAGTGATTCTCTGGCTGGGTCGATCCGCGGCGCATTTGGGCAACAAAAAAGGCACGGTGCGGAGCTCCCCGAAGGAAAAACCTTACCGTGCCTCCGACTTACAGGCCTGGCGTCCTGTCCGTGAAAGCCACCCGCGGGCGACCCGCGAATCTATGTGCAATAGCTAACGTCAAGAACCGTGATTTCCTTAAGTGAAATGGCGCGGCTTAAACAACTTTCCCGCCATTCCAGACAACGAAAAATAATTCCCAGCCGCCGCGTCATCCCGAGCGCAGCGAAGGATCCACGAAGGGGACGCGCTGGCGATATTCTGCCCAGTCATGACGGATAGATCATCGTTTTAAACCTGTAGGGTCGGCCCTTGGGCCGACCTCGCACGTGAGGTCGGCGCAAGCGCCGACCCTACATTGGAGTCAACCGCAGCGGCGACCTTGCTCGGTCCGTTGCATTCCCTGTTCCCCAAAATAGTTAGCCCGGGCACTTGCCCCCAAGTGCCCGGGCCTTGCACTACCCCAAAAATTGGAACTGGCGACTAGTGCCAGGACAGGTCGTTCGCGCCACCACCGCCCGACGCGATCGTCATCGCCCGCCCGGGCCGGATCGTAATGGGCTTGGCGGGCGTGATCGGCATGCCCGGCGCGGCAACATGAGCCGCTTGGGCGAATTCGACGCGCCGGGCAGTCGATCCCGTGAAGTGGTTCAGTTCGCCGACGGCGGACCCGAGCGCGGTCGCTTCGGTGGAAAGCTCACGGGCGACCGTGGCTGAATCCTCCGCGGAAGCGGCGTTGGACTGGGTAACCCGGTCCATTTCCGTCATGGCCTTGGTGATCTGCTCCAGGCCCTGGGACTGCTCGCCCGAGGCGTGGGCGATCTCCGCGACCAGCGAATCCATCTTGCGCACATGGCCCACGATCCGGGTCAGCATTTCCGCGACCTCCGCGCTGGTGCGCGCGCCCTCGTCGCTCTTCTGCAGCGCCACCTCGATCTTGTCGGTCGTCTCGCGGGCCGCGGTGGCGGAACGCTGCGCCAGGGCGCGGACCTCCTCGGCGACGACGGCAAATCCCGCCCCGGCGTCGCCTGCGCGCGCCGCTTCAACCGCGGCGTTGAGCGCGAGGATGTTGGTCTGGAAGGCGATCTCGTCGATGGTCTTGATGATCTTGGAAATCTCGGCGCTCGACGTCTTGATGCCGGCCATCGCGCCGGTCATCCGCTCCATGCCGGCGCTTCCCTGGTCCACCGCCGTGCGGGTTTCGGTGGCGAGCTGCTTGGCGTGGGTCGCCGACTCCGCATTGCGCCGGGTCATGCCGGTGATTTCCTCGAGCGAGGCGCTGGTTTCCTCGAGCGACGCGGCCTGCTGGCTGGCGCCCTCGGCGAGGCGGGTGCTGGTGGCGGTGAACCCGCCGGCCTTGCCCACCATTTCGCTCGCCACGACGGAAAGGGTGCCGGAAATGCGGGCGAGGTTGCGGCTGATGCGGATGGACAGCCATTGCACGATTCCCACGGCCAGCAAGGCCAGCGCCGCGATGGTGGTGCCGAGCATCAGGGTGGTGCGCAGGTTGTGGTCGAGGATGTCCTGCGTGGCCTGGCCGTTGCGGTTCGAAAGCTCGAACACGAACCGGCTGAGATCCGACAACGCGCCCTCGATCGCGCCGTAGTTGCGGGACACCTCGCCGTCGAGGAGCTTCATCGCCTCGTCGAATTCATTCGCCTTAAGCGAGGCTTGGAGCCGCGCGATGGAGCCGTCGTAGGCCTTCAGCGCCGCGGTCACCTTTTCGAGCCGCGGGCGGGCCTCCGCGGAATCCAGCCGCTGGGCGAGGTCGGTGGACCGGGCGTCGATGGCCTTCCGGAAACCCGCCGCGAGGGCGAGCTTGCGCCCCTGGGTTTCCTCATCCCGGCCGGTGACAAACTCGAGGTTGGCGAGATTGTACTTGAGCGTGGCCTCCTGCAGGCCGGCCAGCGACTCCAGCGCCGGCAGCAGCCGTTCACTCAGCTCCGCGCCCCGCGCGGTACCGGTCTTCGACAGCTGGAAGGAGGTGGCGCCCAGCGCGACGATGAGCGTCGCGAGGAACACGTACCCCAGCGTGATGCCGAGGAAGGCGCGCTTGAGGCTGAGGCGGGTTGGGCGGGCGGCTTGGACGGACATGGGGGGCCGGGATTGAAGCGGAGGGGAGACGGGGGGACCGGGAAACGTCGATCAGGGCGATGGCGTGAGGACAGCGACGGAGGCATCCGCGCTGACCGAATCCACAAAGCCGATGGCGCCCGGCGTCTCGGCCACGAACTTGCGCAGGTCCTCCTCCTTCTCGAAGGACTTCGGCGCGGTGCCGCCGCCGGTCATGGCGAGGCGGCGCCAGTGGTTGTTGAAGGCACTGGCATTCATCTCGACCGCGGACTTCAGGAAGTCCTCGGCGACCGGGCCGCCCTTGAGGACGGCCAGGGTCACGCGGCCGGCGCTGTCCCAGGCAACCTTCTTGCCGAGGAAGACGGCCTTGAGCGTGGCGGCATCGAGCTTCTCGCCCGCCACGTTCTTGTTGCCGATCAGGGCCGGGCCGGCGAAGGCCGGGGTGCTCCCGGCGAGCGCCAGAACGACCAGCGCGATGAGACGGCGCAGGAAAATCGTGTTCTTCATGATGGATATCTCCGGGTTGGGCGGGAAGGTGCCGCCGCTCAGAAGCTGAGCGTGGTCTTCACCGCGAGCAGGCTGTTGGTGTTCTTGCGGGTGGCCGACGGGTTCGGGATGCGCGGCGTGTTGAAGGTCTGGTAGGTGCCGTCGAAATAGTGGCCCTCCAGCTTCACGAGGACGTGCTCGTTGAGGTCGACCCGGAGGCTGAGCGCGTAGTCGATCTGGCGCTTCTGCGCGCTGGCGGTGGTCGAGCCCGGGTAGCGGTTCTTCAGGAAGCCGTAGTAGGAGCCGACCTCGAAGCGGGCATTGAGGCGACGGGAAGCCGATACATACCAACCGTCCCAGCCCACCGGGCTGCCGGGATCTGTCACCACCGGCGGCGCGCTGTAGCCGAAGGAGCCGTAGGCCCGCTGCCATTCGGCGGCGAACACCCAGTCACCGCGGCTGTATTCCGCCGAGAGCGTCTTCCAGGAAAAGCCGGGGATGTTCGAATGCAGGTTGAGCGAGGGGACGGCGACGAATTTGCCGTCCGTGCCGAGATTCGTGTATTTGGAATAGGAAACGCCCGCTTTCAGGCCGCTGATCGGGGTGTTCCAGGTCAGCTGGCCGCCTTGCACGGAATCCATGTCGAGGGCGGTGGCGCCGGCGCTGGTGTAGAGGCCAGCGTTGTTGTAGAACTCCGCGACGCCCATCGAGGCCTTCATCGGGATGTCGCCGTAGAAAAGCTTGTAGTCGAACGAGTTGCGGCCCGCACTGAGCGTGCCGTAGACCATCGCGCCGTCGAAGGAGGCGTTGAAGTCGCGCATGACCGGGCTATAGACGGCGCCGGGCAGGAAGACGTAGGGACGGACGACATCGAGGTCGAGCGCCTCGCCATAGAGGCCCTTCGGGTACTTCACGCGGCCGGCGCGCAGGCCGAATGCCGGGGAGAAATTGTAGTCCGCGACGGCCCAATCGAGGATGACCTTGTCGCCGCCAAGCTCGCCGAAGCTCTGCGCAAAGGCTTGTCCGCCCACGCGGAGGTGCGAGCCAAAGGTCGTGGAAACATTCACCGCCATCTCGCGGAAATCCCACGTGCCGCCCTGGTTGGCGGTCGGGTAGTTGTTGTTCGAGCTGTAGAGCCAGCCCTGGCTGAAGAAGCCGCCGATCTGGACGTTATCCCGGGCGCCGACACTGATGGCAGCGCGGGCGTGGGGAGCGAGAAAGCCCGCCGCAAGCGCGGCGAAGCTGATGATGACGTTGACCTTGGATTTCATGGTTTGATGAAGGAGGGCGGAGGTGGTCGTCGCCGGAGCCATTTGGGCAGCAAAAAAGGCACGGCTAAGAGCTCCCCGAGGGGAAGGACTTTGCCGTGCCTCCGACTTACAGGCCTTTAATCCTGTCCGTGAAAGCTACCCGCGGGCATCCCGCGAATCTATGTTGGCTGCCTATTCGGCCACTACCCAGGGCAGCTTTAGCAATTTTTTGGAGGGCCGCCGGTCGAGCTGGCAGGGAGTAACAACGAAACCCAGGCGAGGCTGTGTCCGGAAGCGGCAGTTTGGTAATTAATCACAGCATAGATAGTTAACCAACAAATGTTGGTTGCGCACGGGGCGATTCTGGCGCACGTTATTCCCGTGTCACCGGCCGGCCGGAGCTTCCACAGTCCGTCTGGCTGAAATCACTCAACACCAAGGGCCCCACGACGACACAGTTCGACCGGACTCCGGACGTATTTACGTTCCAGTCCTTGAAAGGAATCCATGCAGTCCACGCACCGCAGCAAGGATCCCTTGCCTCCAGGCGGAGCCATGGGCGAATCGAAGGGATTGTCGCTGCCACCACAGCAATTCGACGCGGGTGGCCATGGGTCCGGCGGCCCGTGGCGATTCCCCAAGGGGTACGGGCCGCGGACCATCGCATTCGTCGTGGCCCTGCTTTTGCTCCTGGGGACGGCAGCCGCCGCCGCGCTCAACATCCAGGCCCTGGTCGAAAACACCCGCTGGGTCGGCCACACGCACGAGGTGCTCAGCCAGCTCACGGCGGTGCTTTCTTCCGTCCAGGACGTGGAAACAGGGACCCGCGGTTACGTGTTGACCGGCAAAGCCGAATTCCTGGACCGCGTGCCGGCGGCTCAGGCCGCCATTGCGCAGCGGTTGGAGGGGTTGCGGCGGTCAACGGCTGACAATCCGGAACAGCAACAACGACTCACCCGCCTGGCCGCCGCGGTGGACCGCAAGACCTCCGCTTCCCTGCGGTCCATCGAGCTGCGCCGGTCGGGCGACGCCGCGGGAGCCCAGACCCTCGTCGCCGGGGGCGAGGGCAAGCGGGCGATGGATGATGTTCGCGACGTCGTGGACGAAGCGAAGCGGGCGGAACAGCGCCTGCTGCAAAAACGGCAGGACGACTTGGGGGTGGCCACCTTCCGCACCTTGCTGGCAGTTGGCTCCGGCGTGGCCGTGGCGATCGCGCTCCTGGTTGTGATCTTCTTCCTGCTGCACCAGGAAATCGCGCGCCGTTCCGACGCGGAAGTGGCGCTGCGCCGCAGCGAAGAGAGCCTGGAGATCACGCTGCAATCGATTGGGGACGGGGTGCTGGCCACCGACACCCGGGGCCGCATCACCCGCTTGAATCGCGTCGCCGAGGAGTTGACCGGCTGGCCCCTGGCCGATGCGCGCGGCCGGCCGGTGGCGGAGGTCTTCCGGATCGTCCACGGCGAAACCCGCGCGCCCGCGGTCATTCCCGTCGACCAGGTCCTCGCCACGGGCCAAACGCTCGGACTCGCCAACCACACGACGTTGATCGCCCGCGACAACACCGAGCGGGCCATCGCCGACAGCGCCGCGCCGATTCGCGATGCGGACGGGCGCATCCTCGGCGTGGTGCTCGCCTTCCGCGACGTGACCGTGGAGCGGATGGCCCAGGGTGCGCTGCAGGCAAGCGAGGAGCGTTACCGCACCTTGTTCAGTTCGATTGACGAGGGCTTCTGCATCGTGGAGCTGATTTTCGACGCCCAGGGCAGCCCGGTCGATTACCGTTTCCTGGAGGTCAATCCCGCCTTCGCCCGCCAAACCGGGCTCAAGGACGCCGTGGGCCGGCGCATGCGCGAGCTGGCGCCGGACCTTGAGGCCGAGTGGTTCAGCACCCTGGGCGGCGTGGCGGTGACGGGCACGCCGGTCCGTTTGCAGGGCCGGGCCGAGCCGCTGAAGCGGGCGTTTGACGTGTACGCGTTTCGGATCGGCGCGCCCGAAGCGCGCCGCGTGGCGGTCATCTTCAGCGATGTGACCGAGCGGGTGCGGGCGCAGCAGGAACTCCACCGCCTCAACGCCGAACTGCAGGAATCCGCGGCCGAGTTGCGCAGCCTGTTCGAATCGCTTCCCGGGCTGTACCTCATCCTCACGCCGAGGGATTACCGCATCGTCGCCGCGAGCGACGCGTACCTGCAGGCCACCATGACCGCACGCGGGGCGATCGTGGGCCGCGGCCTGTTCGAGGTCTTTCCCGACAATCCCGATGATCCGACGGCCGACGGCGTGCGGAACCTGCGCGCGTCGCTGGAACGGGTCGCGGAGCACGGCGCGCCCGACACCATGGCCATTCAAAAATACGACGTGCGCCGGCCCGACGGGGTCTTTGAGGAGAGGTACTGGAGCCCGATCAATTCCCCGCTCCAGGGCAAGGACGGCAAGCTGCGCTACATCATCCACCGGGTGGAGGACGTGACCGAATTCGTACGGCGACGGAAGGCGCCAGCCGACGGCAACGACCTGCGCTCCCGCGTGGAGCAGATGGAAGCGGAGGTTTTCCACAGCGCGCAGAAGGTGCAGGCCGCCAACCGGCAGCTGGAGGCCGCCAACCGCGAATTGGAGTCGTTCTCCTATTCCGTGTCCCACGACCTGCGCGCACCCTTGCGGCACATCCAGGGCTATGTCGAAATGCTCACCGCGGAGGCCCGGCCGAACCTGTCCGCGAAGGCGCAGCGGTACCTGCAGACCATCGCGGCGGCGGCGCACGAAATGGGCGAACTGATCGACGACCTGCTGGCCTTCTCGCGCATGGGGCGCGCGGAAATGCGCGAATCCCAAGTCGATTTGGCGGCGCTGGTGGCGGAAACGCGGCAAAGCCTGGAGCCCGCCATCAATGGCCGGCAGGTTAACTGGAAAGTTGGCCCGCTGCCGCCGGTACGGGGGGATGCCGCCATGCTCCGGCTGGCGCTCGTCAACCTCCTGGGCAACGCGATCAAATATACCCGCCGGCGGCCGCGGGCGGAGATCGAAATCGGCGTGGCCGGGGAGGAGGCCGGCCAGCCCGTGTTCTTCATCCGGGACAACGGCGCCGGCTTCGACATGAAGTATGCCGACAAGCTTTTTGGCGTGTTCCAACGGCTCCACCGGGCCGATGAGTTCGAAGGCACCGGCATCGGCCTGGCCAACGTCCAGCGCATCATCGCCCGCCATGGCGGCCGTATCTGGGCCGAGGCCCGGGTGGATGCAGGCGCCACGTTCTATTTCACCCTTGCGCCCGCCTCCGCGGGCCAGTCCACGAACCAAACCCCATGATGAAGCCCAAAAAAATCCTGCTGGTGGACGACAGTCCCCGCGACACCGAAATGGCGATCGACGTCCTCCAGCAATACCACCTGGCCAACGAGATCACGCCCCTGCGCGACGGCGCGGAGGCCCTCGACTACATGTACCGGCGCGGTGAATTCGCGACCCGGGGCGGGTCCGAGCCGGCGGTGATCCTGCTGGACCTGAAGATGCCCCGCGTGGACGGGCTCGAGGTGCTGCGGCAGCTCAAGGGGGACGCCCGTTTCCGGACGATCCCGATCGTGGTCATGACGTCGTCCCGCGAGGACCAGGACCTGAACCGCTGCTACGAACTCGGCGTGAACGCCTATGTCGTCAAGCCGCTCAGCTTCCACGAGTTCATCGAGGCCGTGAAGACCCTGGGCGCCTTCTGGGCAGTGCTCAACGAACTGCCCGACCGGGGCTCCACCCCGCCGCTGTCCCCTCCCCCGCCATGAAGATTCTCCACCTCGAAGACAACCTCCGTGACGCCGAACTCGCCCGCGAGATGCTCCTCGCGGAATGGCCGGACTGCGTCATCACGCTCGTCGCCACCCGCGAGGCCTTCCTGGCTGAACTGGAGAGCGGCAATCCCGATATTGTCCTGTCCGATTTCCAGCTGCCGGGGTTCAACGGGCTGGAGGCGCTCGAACTCACGCGCATGCGCGCCCCCCACGTGCCCTTCATCTTCTTCTCGGGCACGATCGGCGAGGAGCGCGCCATCGAGGCCGTGCGCGCCGGGGCCGCCGATTATGTGATCAAGGACCGCATGCAGCGCCTGCCCGTCTCGATCCTCCGGGTCATGCGCGAGGCGGAGGAACTGCGCGCCCGCCGCCGCATCGAGGACGCACTGGCGCAGGAGCAGTACCTCCTGCTCATGCTGATGGAGAACCTGCCCGACCACGTGTATTTCAAGGACCTGAACTCGCGGTTCATCACCGTCAGCCGCTCGATGGCCCGCCGCCTGCGGCTCGCCCCGAACGAGGTCAAGGGCAAGACCGACTTCGACGTCTTCAGCGAGGAGCACGCCCGCCAGGCCTTCGCGGATGAACAGCGCATCATCCGCAGCGGCGAACCGATGCTGGACATCGAGGAAAAGGAAACCTGGCCCGACGGCAGCATCACCTGGGTCCTCACGTCCAAGCTGCCGCTGCGGGACGCCGCCGGCAAGATCGTGGGCACGTTTGGCGTCTCCCGCGAAATCACCGACCGCAAGAAGGCCGAGGAGGCCATGCGCAACAGCGAGCGGCGTTTCCGCGCCTTGATCGAACGCAGCGCCGATGCCATCGCCGTCATCGATGCCACCAACCAGATCCTCTACCACAGCCCGTCGGTCCAGCGCGTGGAGGGCTACGCCCCCGAGGAGCTGGCGGGGCACAATGGCCTGGAACTTACCCATCCCGACGACCGGGACCTGATCCGGGCTTATGTTGACGAGCTGTTGAAACAGCCCGGGGTGCCGCTGCCGGTGCTCTGGCGCCGGCGGCACAAGGACGGACGATGGCTCTGGTTGGAAGGCACGGCCACCAACCTGCTCCATGACCCGGCTGTCAAGGGCATCGTCACAAACTATCGTGACGTCACGGAAAAGAAGCTCGCGGACGAGCATATCCGCGAGCAGGCGGAGATCATCGACCAGACGCCGCTGGGAATATTCATCAGCGACCTGACGCACCGGGTAACCTACTGCAACCAGGGTGCCCTCGCGGTGTTTGGCCTGCCCCGGGAAAAGATCATCGGTCACCCGGGCGAGGATTTCCTCACCCCCGAAACCATGGACCGCATCCGCCTCGCGCGCGAGGCCACGCTCGCCACCGGCCGGTGGAGCGGCGAAATCGCGGTGCACACCCGCGGCGGCCGGCAGGTGCCGGCCGAGTTCCACATGTCGATCATCAACGACAGCACGGGACGGCCGCGGGCGCGGCTGACCATTGTGCTCGACCTGACCGAGAAGAAGAAGATCGAGGCCCAGTTCCTCCGGGCCCAGCGCCTCGAGAGCCTCGGCATGCTGTCGGCCGGCATCGCCCATGACCTGAACAACATCCTCGCCCCGGTGCTGATGGGCGCCCCGCTGTTGCGCATCCGGGTCACCAATCCCGCCGACCTGCGGGTGCTCGACACCATCGAAAAAAGCGCCGGGCGCGGCGCCGGGCTGGTGCGGCAGATCCTGTCGTTCGCGCATGGCGCCAGTGGCGAACGCCTGCTCATCCAGGTAAAGCACCTGCTCAACGACATCTCCAATCTGATCAAGGAAACGTTTCCCAAGCACATCAAGCTGGTCGACGAAGTGCCCAACAACCTGTGGACGATCCGGGGCAACCCAACCCAGCTGCACCAGGTGCTGCTCAACCTGTGCGTGAATGCGCGCGACGCGATGCCCCAGGGCGGCATTCTGCGGCTTCGCGCCGAGAACCGGCAGCTGGACAAGGTGCCGGCGCAGGCGAACCCCGACGCCACCCCCGGGGCCTACCTCGTCATTGAGGTCGGCGACACCGGCACGGGCATTTCACCCGAAGTGCTGGCGCGGATCTGGGAACCCTTCTTCTCCACCAAGGGCGAGGGCAAGGGC
The DNA here is from genome assembly GCA_035549955.1 of Lacunisphaera sp. GTDB lineage: Bacteria > Verrucomicrobiota > Verrucomicrobiia > Opitutales > Opitutaceae > Lacunisphaera. Next base: position 22,638 of record DASZPS010000101.1, read on the forward strand.
ACGGGACTCGGGCTCGTCACGGTGCGCGGCATCGCCACCAGCCACGGTGGCTTCGTCACCGTCGACTCGGTCGTGGGACGAGGCACCAGCTTCCACGTGTTCCTGCCCGCCACGGCGCAGACCGCGGCCCCGCCGGCGGCGGCGGGCGCCACCTTCCAATATCGCGGCCGAGGCGAACTCGTGCTGGTCGCCGACGACGAGGCCAGCATTCGGGAACTCCTGACCGCCTATCTGAGCCGCTATGGCTATCGCGTGATCGCCGCCGCCAACGGCATCGAAGCCGTGGCGCTCTATTCGAACCGCATGACGGAAATCGCCCTCGTCATGACCGACCTTGGCATGCCGGAAATGGGCGGGGTCGAACTCGCCAGCGTGCTGGCCCGGATGAACCCGAAAGTGAAGATCATCTTCATGAGTGGCGCGGACGGGGACACCTCCCAAGGCAAGCCCCTGCCGACCAACGCCCGCGTCCTGCGCAAACCCTTCCTCGGCGACAGCCTGCTTTCCATCGTCAACGACACCCTCGGCGACCAACCGGCAAAGCCGACCACGTCATGAGATCGGTCCGGTGAAGTTCATCTTCGCAGGTGCCGGCAGTCGTAAAGTAGGGGCGCAGTCTTGCTGCGCCCAATCCCGGCGCGCCGGGATTCCTTTGGCCAGGTAGGGCCGAGCGAGTTCGGCCCTCTTCGTCGACCCGGGAAAGGATCGAGCGAGTTCGGCCCCTACCGAGATCGATCAGGATTCTTCGCTTCGCGAAGAATGGTCACAGCCTTTCGGCGGGCTCAAGGCCCTGAGCGAAGTCGAATGGGCAAGACTGCGCCCCTACCCGAAAGCTGGAGCCGCTTGTCGGACTTGAACCGACGACCCACGCTTTACGAAAGCGTTGCTCTACCAACTGAGCTAAAGCGGCGAAAAATGAGGGGGCATTCGGCTGGTTTGCGCCGGGCGAGGCAAGCCCGTTTTTATCCCGGCAGCCGGCCCGGCCCGGCTCCGAAATGTGTAACATAATACGTTACATATTTCCCTGCATCCGTTTCCCATGAAACCGCCCAACGCGAGCGATTGCGCCCCGCATCTTTTTGCTGACAGCGCCGCGCAAGCCGGGTCCCTTGGCCAGTGGTGAAAACCGACCTCTTTGACTACCCGTTGCCTGAGAGGCTCATCGCCCAGCACCCGGCGGCACGGCGCGATGAGTCGCGGCTGCTGGTCGTGGATCGCCGCACCCGCGCGCTGGCTCACCGGCACTTCCGCGATCTGCCGGAGTATTTGCAGGCCGGCGACACCCTCTTTCGCAACAACGCCGCGGTCATCCCCGCCCGCCTCCACGCCACCCGCCCCACCGGCGGCCAGGTGGAGTGCCTGCTCCTGAGACCGGCAACCGGAGGACAGAGAACAGAGGACCGAGGACTGAATGCTGGTGCCGCAAATCCGACTTCTGTTCTCCGTCCTCCGTCCTCCGACAACTGGTGGTGCCTTGTCCGTCCGGGCAAAAAGCTGCCGGTGGGAGCCACGTTCGGCCTCAAGGATGTCTTCACCGCAACCGTGCGGGAAAAGAATGCCGATGGCCTCGTCCGCGTGGCTTTCGATGTGCCCGTTGGTGACATCCTAGCCGTCGCCAATCGCCTCGGCGAAATGCCCCTGCCGCCCTACATCACCGACCGCGAGAACGACGCCGCCCGCGCCGTGGATCGCGAACGTTACCAGACGGTCTACGCCGATCGGGGCCACCAAGTCGCGGCCGCCGCGCCGACCGCCGGGCTCCATTTTACGCCGGAATTGCTCGCGAAGATCGCCGGCCAGGGCATCGCCTTCGCCGACCTGACCCTGCACGTCGGCCTGGGCACCTTCCGGCCCATTGCCACGGCGGAGGTCGAGGACCACGCCATCCACCGGGAAATCTACGAGATTCCCGCCGCCACGCAGCGGGCCCTGTTCACCACCCAGGGCCGCCGCATCGCCATCGGTACGACCTCGGTGCGGAGCATCGAGGATTTTTTGTCCCGTCACCCCGCCCCCGGCGGCGACTTTCTCGGGGAGGCGGGCATCTTCATCCATCCGCCGCGCACCTTTCGCGGTGTCGACGCACTGGTCACCAACTTCCACCAACCGCGATCCACGCTGCTCTGCCTCGTCTCAGCGTTCCTCACGCCCGGCTCCACCGACGGCATCGCCTGGCTGAAAGAGATCTATGCGGAGGCCGTCGCGCGCGAATACCGGTTTTTCAGCTACGGCGACGCGATGCTGATCCTCTAAGCC
>DASZPS010000102.1:0-2601 GCA_035549955.1 Lacunisphaera sp.
GGAGGTAGTCATGGTTCCATGCCGCCATCAGCCGCCGGCCTTTGAGGGACGTCCGGTCGCCGGGGGTGGTGTGCAGGCGCAGCAGGTTGAGTGCGATCTTGCGCAAAAGGGAAAGATTGCTGGCGGCATAGCCGCTGCGGGCGCGGTGGGCATCTTCGCGGAAGACGACGTCGAGCACCCAGTGAACCCGGTTTTCCACCTCCCAGTGCCGCCGGATGCAGGTGCCCAGCAGGTCCACTCCGGCACGCAGGCTGGTGAGGAAAAAACGGCGTCCGGCCGTGGTCTTGCCAGTGCGGGGGCTGTAACTCTCGCGCTCACAGAGCACGATGGCCTCCAGCCCTTTCCAGCGCCCCCGGGTGGTCAGCGCACTGAGATCCTTTAAGACCCACAGGCGGCGGGTCTCCACGCGGCCGTGTCCTTTTTCCACACTCTGAAAATCAGCCTTCCTCTGCACGGCGGCGCTTTCCAGCTGCGCCGTCACTTCGGCATGCGCTGTGGGCTGATTTTCCTTGAGGCTGACCAGGTAATCGCCGCCCTGGTTGACGATGGCATCAAGCGTGTCGCACTGGGCGTGGGCTGCATCCATGCTCACCACCGCGCCTTTGAGGTGCAGGTGTTTGAGCAGCAATTGCAGAGCGGTAATCTCACTGCCCTCTTCGGGGATGCGCCGCTGGTCGATGACCAGTCCGTGGGAGGCGGCCCACACATTGACCGTGGCCACAAAACGGTTCTGACCGCTCAGCGGATCGGAGCTGCGGCTGCCCCGCTGCACTTTGCCGTCTGCGCAGTATTGCACCGGCAGCTCCTGTTTTCCGGCGGTGCCGGGCGGCAGCAGCGACCTTGTCCACTCGCGCACCGCGCCCTCGAAGTCGTGCCAGTGCAGGGCGCTTAAGACCCGGTTGAAGGTGTCGTGGCTGGGCGCGCCTCTTTTGGCCATGGGAATGACGGTGCGCAGCCATCTCTCCTGCGATTTCGCGTAGCACTCCATGCCGGCAAAACTCTCTGCGCCGCAGATCACGGCACAGAGAGCGATAAACAGAACGCTGCCCAAAGGATGGCTGACCTCCCGCCACATGCGGGGATCGGGCAGCGCGGCAAAGTGTGCGTGCAGTCCGCGCAGGGCGGCGGCGTCCACCTCCGGCGCGGGGGCGGACTTTTTGGTTGGGCGGGATGAGTCAGGCATCCGCCTAAGGAACTCACATTATAGAAAGTACAACCACTAAAATGCGAAACCTGGAGAACCTGGCAATTAAGTGCGTCGGCCCTGTTTCGCTTTCACTTCCTGCGAATCCCGGTTTGACAGCCAGCCCCGCTGCTCCACTATACCGCCCCCGCGCTTCCCGGCAGCGGCGGTTTTTTTACGGGCTGTAGCGCAGTTTGGTAGCGCGCTTCGTTCGGGACGAAGAGGTCGTGGGTTCGAATCCCGCCAGCCCGACCAGCTTGATCATCGATAGGTTCACGGAACCGCGTTTTCGGAATTAGAACAAGTCCGCACTGTTTGTTATCGTTCGCCGTCGTACGGCCTCCTTCCGTTTCTTTGTCACAGCGGAGCGGCCTGGACAGTGATGCAGCCTGGGGCGGGGTCGGTTTCGCCGTGTTTCCTGTCGTTTGCCACTGCGCGGAGCGCGGCCGGGTTGGTAAAAAAAGGGCTCTGTCCGGAGGGCGTCCAGCCAAGGCGAGAACAGAGACGTCGCGCCGGGGAGGGGCTTGTCCGCCAGGAAGCAGCCGGGTTTGCAGGCGGCATGTGCAAAGCATCTGCAAAGTGCAGCCGTTACCGCGTCCCTCTACGCCAGTATGCTTTTCCGCTCGTTCCTTGCGGAGTGGGTGTGTTTCACGTGGCCCAGCCGGCGGCCCGCCTGAGCCGCTTGAATTGACACGCCGAAGCGTCCTTTGTCAAAGTCGGCAGCTCCGACTGAGGGGCATGGCATGCCCCGCGCATCGTGTGCAGCCTTCACTCTCCGAATTTTGTGAAACACGAAAACGTCCTCGTTACCGGCGCATCCAGCGGTATCGGCCTCGAACTCGCCCGCCACCGATTTCTTCCTCAAGGCCGATGTGATTGATACCCACGCCTTCCAAAACGCCAAAGCCATGGCTCCCGAGGAAGTGGCGGAGGTCGGCTACAAGCCTCTTATGGCCGGAGGACGCGTGACCGTCGCCGGCACCGTGAACAAACTCATGGTCTTCTCCCGCCACCTCATGCCCGGATCCGCCCAGGCGAAAAAGAACGGAAAGATGTACGAAAAAGTCCATCCTGAAAAAGTTATCCGCGTCTCCGGCGAAATCCGCGAAAAGGAGACCGCCGGCGTCTAACCGTTTCACACAGCCGCGATGCTCTGTGTCGCCTTGGACCTTCCCATGCTGTTGCGTGGTAAATCCGTTCCAGTTTGTCGCCGGTTACGCAGTGTCGGCACGCGCGATCCAGTCCGCAAGCAAATGGCCACCGATATCCTGCCGCAGCCAGGGCCGACGCACTTAATTGCCAGGTTCTCCAGGTTTCGCATTTTAGTGGTTGTACTTTCTATAATGTGAGTTCCTTAGGCGGATGCCTGACTCATCCCGCCCAACCAAAAAGTCCGCCCCCGCGCCGGAGGTGGACGC
>DASZPS010000103.1:0-108263 GCA_035549955.1 Lacunisphaera sp.
ACCGACGGGAGTCTGGGTGAAGGTTCGGGTAACGAGAACGTTACCGGCGGAGTCGTCACGCTGACCGCGGGTACCGGCATCGGTGACAATACTGCGGCGGGCGACATTGATACGGCGGCAACGCAACTTGACCTGACCACAAATACCGGAGGCATTTTCATTGCGGAAACCAATGGTGTCCAGCTGGGTAACGGAACTGGTGGATTGGATGCCACCAACGGCAACATTGTGGTCGTGGCCGGGGGTGCCATCACCACTGGAAATGTCATCATGGCCGGCGGTAACGTATCGCTCAGCACCACGGCGGGCGGCATCACCCTGGGCAATGGCCTGACTACCACCGGCGGCGGTGCAGTGACAATTTCGTCGGCCGGCGCCGCCACATTTACCGCCGCGGGCGACATCAGCGCCGATGGTGCGGTCAGCCTCACGGCGGCAAGCGGAATTTCGACGGCAGGCGATGTGACCACAACGGATGACGACGTCACCTACGCGTCGGCCACGAACCTAACCGGGCCAGTGGTCGTCAACACAGGTGCCGGCGGAGCGGGCAACATCAATTTCAACAGCACACTGGATGGAGCGCAAAACCTCACCCTGACCGCGGGCACGGGTAACCTAACGTTCACGGGTACGGTTGGCGCGACCCGGCTCGGCAACGTCACCATCAATGCCGCGACGAACGTGACAGCAAACGCGTTCTCCGCCGCAACCCTGACGCAGAATGGCGGTCTCGGAACCACGACTTTCAATGGCGCCGTCGATACCAATTCCGCAGGCGGCATTAGCTTAAGCGGGAACAACCTGGTCATCAACAGCGCGATCACCACCACTGGCACAGGTCCCGTGACAGTTGCGGAAGGTGGCACGGCAACCCTGGCAGCCGCGGGCAACATCAGTTCGGATGGTGCGGTCAGCCTGACGGCAACCGGCGGCATATTCACGGCAGGCGATGTAACCACGACCAATGACAGCGTGACCTATGTTTCGGCCACCAACTTGACGGGCCCCGTCACGGTGAACGCCGGTTCCGGTGCAATTACCTTCAGCAACACGGTAAACGGCACCCAAACCCTGACCGCGAATTCCACGGGATTGACTACTTTCAACCAGGTGGTGGGTGGGACGACCGCTCTGACGACCTTGACCACCAACGCCGGCGGCACCACGGCCATCAACGCCAATGTGACAACTAGCGGCAACCAGGCTTACAATGACGGCGTGCGGATCGACGGGGCCAACGTGACCCTGACGTCTACCGCTGGTTCAGCGAACTTCGCCAGTGCCATTGACGGGCTCACTTCGGGGACAAACAACCTCACGATCAACACCCTGGCCGGCGCCACCACCATCACCGGGCCGATCGGCGGAACGGTTCCGCTGGCCAGCCTGACAATCAATACCGGCGCTGCCATGCTGCTACCCTCGACGACCACCACGGGCGCACTGACGGTTGCCGCGGCGGGAGCGATCACCAATACGCCAACGGCGCAGATCAACATCGGAGGATTGGCGACCCTCAACGCTGGTTCGAATGCCATAACCTTGGGCACGAACGCAGGTACTGATACGGCCAATTTCGGTTCGCTGACCTTGACGGGCGGCAATGTGACGATTGCCGAGGACAGTGCCACTGCGGTCGTGGGCACCAGCAATGCCGCGAATCTGAGCATCACCACGGCAGGCAACACGACATTCAGTGGTACGACGACCGTGACCGGGAACCTGACCAGCACCGCCACGGGTACAGCGACATTCAGCGGCGGCACCACCGTGGGGGGTAACCTGTCCAGCACCGCGGCCGGCGCGACCCTGTTGAGCGGCACCACCGACGTCACAGGAAACCTGACAGTTACCTCTACCGCCGGGACCATTTCTGATGCGGTGGGATCCTCGTTGACGGTCGGCGGGGTGGGCACGTTCCTCGCCGGCTCGCTTCCATCCAGCACGTTTGATATCAATGTGGGGAGCATCACGAGTGGCGCCGCTAATTTTGGTTCAGTTGTCTTTGTGGGTGATGACGTCACTTTTGTGGAGACTGGCAGCTCCATGAACGTCAGTGGCACGGCCACCGGGCATCTCGCGCTGACGGCGCTATTCGGTCTAAATATGAACGCGCCGGGAGTTAACGCGACATCACTTGCGGTACAAACTTATGGCGGAGATATTACCGACTCCGGCCCAACCGTGGTGCGTCCGGGCTTGTCGACCTTCGATGCCAATGGCTTTGACATTATTCTCGACCATCCCGGCAACGACTTCGCCCAAGTCCTGTTGGCCGGTCAATCGGTCACCCTCTTCGACCAGAATGCGATCAATGTGGTGGGCGTGTCGGCCTCGGCAACGCTCAACCTTTCTGCCGGTGGCTTGGTGAGCGTGGATATCCCGATGAATGTCGCGCTCAGCGTCGCGCTGACATCCACTGGTGACAGCGTCGTCATTAACGCTCCCATCAACATTCAGCCGCAGGGCGGCACCCTGACCATCAACGCGGCACACGATGTGACCGGCGTCGTGGCTGGCACCCTAACGACTTCCGGCGGGGCGGTCTCGGTCACGGCGGGATCCAATGTTGCACTTGCCGGCACGATCAACACCAACGGCGGCGCGCTCTCCGTCAATGCGAGCAACAACGTTCAGCTCGCCGGAATCGCCACGGCCGGCGGCAGCCTGACGGTCAACGCCGGTACGGCGACTTCGCCTGGCTCTGCCCGCTTCACCTCGCCCGTTGACGTCTCCGGCATATACACGGTCAATGCCGGCACCGGCGGGATTACGTTCGACACTACGGTCAATGGCTCGGGCGCCCTCGCGGTGAACACCACCGGAACGACCAGGTTCTCCGGCGCGATTGGCGACTCGACCGCCAACACGGGCCCCCGCAGCATTACCACGAACGTGGGTGGCACCACGATCCTTGCTGGTGGGTCGATGACCCTTGCCCCCGGTGGCACTGGCTTCAATTTTGGTGACGCCGTCCAACTCAATGCCAATACCGTGATTACCGCGCCGACCGGTATCTTCCGAGATGTCGTGCGCGCGCAGGGCAATGGTCTGCAAAGCCTCACTTTGAACGTGTCAGGCGACTTGGATTTCCGGGGAGCTGTAGGCGATAACAACCTACGTCTCGCCAGCCTCACGACCAACCAAGGCGGCAGGACGATATTCCGGGGCGTTTCGGTTACCACTACGGGCGACCAGACTTACAATGATGCCGTCTATCTGGGTAGCGGCACAACCACCATCACTGCGAACAACCTCACATTTAACGCCGCAATCGAAGCTGCGACTCCGTTGCCCCCAGGTTCCTTGGCGGGTGACGTGATTGGCGCGGCCGGTGGACTCAGCAGCCTTACAACGAACGTCCAGACCGCCACGATCTTTGCCAGCACCATTGGTTCGCTCGCCCCGATCGATGATATCGTCTTGAACAACAGCACCTTGGCCGCCACGGCTCCCAATGACACCATCTCGTTCCGCGGGAACCTCAATGCGACAAGCCTTACGGCGTACAGTCCTGTAACTTTCGAGGCGAGTGCCGCCACCATTGCCACTTCCGCCCTGCAGGACTACAAGAGCTCCGTGACTTTGGCGCGGGACGTCACCTTCAGTACAAGCTACAATGGAACGACCGCGACTGCTGAAGGCATAACGTTCCGGGACGCCATCACCCGGACCGGAAGCGATCGGATCCTGACGGTAAATGCGCCGGATGCGACCATCCTGACGGATGGCGATATTGGCGCCGAGTCCGCCCGGTTTGCTTCGGTCTCGATGAACGGACGCAATATCAACATCGGTGGTGCCAACATGTGGGTCACCGGGGACATCCGTTTGGGGATTGGGACGAGGACTGGTGACCTGACAACCGCCAATGATCGTCTCTCTTTCAATCGCATCGATCCCGCCACCACGGCACGTCACACCCGGTTGGATTCCGCCAGTGGCGAAATCGTTCTCGGCAGCGGAGCGGTCAGCGGAAGCGCCAAGACCGGCGCACCGGCGCGCGCTTCCGTTTTCAAGAGCGGCGACGCCAGTGATCTCTATCTCTTCGCGCGCAAGGTGACCATACAGCCATTCGAACGTCTGGCCGTCCGTGACGGATCGCTGATCGTGATCGCTGACGGCGTCGGGGCCGAAGATGGCATCAGCATCGGCAGCGCGGCTGCCTCCCGCTACCTGGTGCTTGCGAGCAGCGTTCCGTCCACCGCGGGCGGTGTCGCCAACTCAATCCGGCTGCAAGCCCGCGAAGCGTCGACCAATCTAGTCAACGCCGAAGGAACCGGTCTCATTTCGGACACGGGCACGGAACTCATTGCCGGCAAGATCGTATTCTTCGGTGCCGGTTCCCAGCTGCCCAACAGCAACATCCCAACTCGGTCGAAATTCACACCCGATTCCGGCACCCGTTCGTCCGACTCCACGGTGTTCAACTATGTCGATTCCTATACCGATGGTGATCCGGGCAACGGCAATTTGATGGAAGGCCGCGCGAGCGACGTAATTACCGTCCTTCGCCCCGAGCAAAGTGCACTGGAAGTAAGGATCGCGGACTTGGCGACCTCCAACTCCTCGCGTACCGCGATGTCCGGAATTCAATATCTGGATCTTACGCAGGCCAACGTGTCGCCCGCCTTGACCCAGGACGGATTCGTCCCGGCCTCTCTCTTTGGTCCGATTGTCACCCTTCCCGTCGCCGGCACGGCTCAGCGCACCGTCCCGACCTTCGATGCTTCGCCTCGCGACAATCTCCCGACCGTTACGACGCCCACGGTCCCGCGTGAAGAGCTCGCGGCCACCCCGACCGAAACTGACCTGGCTGCCGCCGTGCGCGAACAGCTGCAGGCATTGGGTATTTACGCACGTGGCCTTACAGAAGAGGAAAAAGCGGCTCGTCGCGGCCGGATCGTCGCGACGTTCGTCACCGTACCCGCCCGGGTTCGCCCGGTGGAATCGGACTATCAAGTGGTCGAAGCCCGCGTTGAAGACCGGGCGGTTCGGGAGGTCATCCAGAACGCCCTCGATACCGGCCTTATTGGCGAGGGTCAGACCAAGTTGGAAGAGGTCGCCAAAGCGCTGGGCGATACCTACAAGTCATTCGTGGAGGCCAACCCCGTAGGCGAGAAATCCGCGGACGTGTTGGTGGGCGAATATCGCGATTGGCTCCTGCACAGTCAGGGCTCGGAAGCCCAGACGGTTATCAGCTACATGAAGGCGTTGCGCGCAACGTTGAAGAAGATCGAGCTGCTTGGCCTCACCAAGCAAGAGCTCGAGGGCTCGAAGGCCCAGATTTACGGCAGCGTGCTCCGGGCCCGCCTTAACGTCGAACCGGAGTTCCTCCGCAAGCTGGTCGAAGGAGTCGCCGAGGACGTCTGGGCCGCCAAGCAGGAACCCGCGATCCCTTCGAACAAGCAGGCTTCCAATGCTTCGATGGCAGCCGCTGACGGCCTGGCGCTTTACTAGTTCAAGACCGGCTCCCGTCAGGCCATCGTCGGGGCTGGCTGATCCCGCAAGATTCCTCTCTTGTGCCGCAGGCCGGAATGGCTATCGAATAGGGCCTGCCGACTATGGATACCACTTCTGGCTTGAATCAGCAAAACCGCCGCCTCGCGGCGGTAATGTTCCTCGATATGTGCGGCTACAGTGCGATGATGTCCAAGGACGAGGCCCGGGCCCTGGCCTGTGTTGGCGAACTGGAGAAGCTCCTTCGGGCGGAGATCCCGCGTTTTGGCGGTCGTTTGGTAAAATTCCTCGGTGACGGTTCGATGGCCGAATTTCCCACCGCCCTGGCCGCGGTCAGTTGTAGCCAGAGCATTCTCGCCGCCATTGAAGCTGCCAATGCCTGGGTAGCGCCCGCTAACCGTTATGCGGTGCGAATCGGCTTGAACCTGGGCGAACTGGTGGACGTGCAGGACGATATTTTCAGTGATACGGTCAATGTGGCCGCGCGCGTGCAACCCCTGGCCGACCCCGGCGGGATTGCGATGACCAGCCTGATTTACTCGCAGGTCAAAAACCAACTGAACCTCAAGGGAACTTACCTGCCACCGCAGAAACTCAAAAACATCCCGGAAAAGATCCGCATCTTCCTCGTGCATCCGACCAAGAGCGAATCCCCGGCTGATGCTTCCGCCGGTCATCGCAAGCTGGCCATCCGGGTGGCAGTCGTCGTGATAGGGGTGTTGGCTGCGGGCTGGCTAATCCACTTGTTGATCCGTTAGTGGCGTTCTCCCGGGAGCGATCCATCAGTCAGGGGTTCGGACATGCCGTCGGAGTGACCGGCCGGCCAAGACCGACGATGGCATGAACACGATCCATTGACGGGAATCCATTCGATTCACTTCCAGCGCAGCAAACGACCATGCCCCAACCCGAAGCTCCCAAAATCATCTTTTCGATGCTCGGCGTCTCGAAGAAGATCGAGCGCAAGGAAATCCTCCGCGACATCTCCCTGTCGTTCTTTTATGGAGCCAAGATCGGTGTCCTCGGCCTCAATGGTTCGGGCAAATCATCGCTGATGCGCATCCTGGCGGGCATCGACACGGAAATCGACGGCCGGGTCCATTTCGAGCCGGGCTATCCGATCGGTTTTTTGCCGCAGGAGCCGCAGCTGACTTCCGGCGCCACCGTGCGGGCCTGTGTCGAAGAGGGTGTGAAGCATTTGACCGCGTTGACCGCCGCTTACGATGCGAGCTGGGATGAACTGGCGGAAGCCGCAGATGACAAGGCGAAGGAAGCCATCTCTGACCAACAGGCCAAACTGCAGGAGGAAATCGAACGGCGGGGTGCGTGGGATGTGGCGCCCATGGTCGAGCAGGCGATGGATGCGCTCCGGTGCCCGCCGGGTGAGGCCATTGTCGACCAACTTTCCGGCGGCGAGCGCCGCCGCGTGGCACTCGCCCGCCTGCTGCTGCAAAAGCCATCCATCCTGCTCCTGGACGAACCCACCAACCATCTCGACGCCGACAGCGTCAATTGGCTTGAGCAGCACCTGTCGCGCTACGAAGGCACCGTCATCGCCGTGACACACGACCGCTACTTCCTCGACAACGTAGCCGGTTGGATCCTTGAGCTCGACCATGGGCATGGCCTGCCTTTCAGGGGCAATTACTCCTCTTGGTTGGAGCAGAAGCAGGCGATGGCCTCCGTGGCGGAGCGCACGGAGAGCAAGCGCCAGAAGGCCATGGCCCGCGAATTGGAGTGGATCCGTTCGTCAGCCAAGGCGCGCCAATCGAAAGGCCAGGCGCGCATCAATGCGTACGAAGCGATGCTCAAGGCGGATGTGGCCGAGCAGGAGAAGAAATTCGAGATCATCATCCCGCCCGGTCCGCGTCTCGGCAATCTGGTCGTGCAGGCCCAGCAGGTGGCGAAGGCCTATGGCGACAAATTGCTCTATGATCGGTTGGATTTCTCCCTGCCTCCGGGGGGCATCGTGGGAATCATCGGTCCCAACGGCGCGGGCAAGACCACGCTTTTCAAGCTCATCACCGGCCTGGAGAAGCCCGACGCAGGCACCTTCAAGATCGGTGACACTGTGAGAACCGCCTACGTCGAGCAGTCTCGTGACTCATTGGAGGGCGAGAAGACGATCTGGGAGGTCATCAGCGGCGGCCAGGAGATCATGACGTTGGGCAAGCGTTCGGTGAACAGCCGGGCCTACTGCGCCCAATTTGGCTTCACCGGGGCAGACCAGCAGAAGAAGGTCGGGGTGCTTTCCGGGGGCGAGCGCAACCGGGTGCTGCTCGCGCGCGTGTTGAAAAGTGAGGCAAACCTGCTCCTTCTCGACGAACCGACCAACGATCTGGACGTGAATTCCATCCGGGCCTTGGAAGAAGCCTTGGAGACATTCGCGGGGTGCGCGGTGATCATCTCACACGACCGCTGGTTCCTGGATCGAGTCGCAACCCACGTCATGGCGTTCGAAGGCGACAGCTATGTCCATTGGTTTGCCGGCAACTATACGAGCTACCTCGAGGATTTCCGCAAACGGAAGGGGAAAGATGCCGACCAACCCCACCGCATCAAATATCGCAAGTTGAGCCGATAGGGATCTTGGCGCTGGCTGTCGGGTTACGGACAAAAGCGGGCTCAGAATCCGAACAGCCGGCCCATATCCCGGCGGTCCTTTTTGGTCGGGCGTCCTTCTCCGCGCTTGCGGGCCAGGAGATGTTCGATGCCTGCCTGCCTGGCACGTTCGTATTCCGCCGGAGGCGTCAGGTCGGTCATGAACTCGGGCAGCTGACGGGCCGCGATCCGTGATCGGGGAAGGCCGACGACCTTGAGCGTGCGGGTAAGCGCGCCGATCCGGACGGTGACGATCTCGCCAACATGGATATCACGGCCGGGTTTGGCCTCGAGTTCCCCAACGTGAACCTTGCCGCTGCGGCAGGCTGCCGTGGCCAGCGGACGTGTCTTTAAGGCGCGCACGCACCAGAGCCATTTGTCCAAGCGGGGATCATCCATGTTCAAATCATCCCCCGCCGGGCTCGGGCGGGCGACGGAAGGGAAGAATACCCGGGCAAGAATCATTCATGGCCTACGGTGCTTATCATGGGCGGTTTACGGTTTCCCGCCAGCGCGACTTTCACGGCCCAGTTGCGCCGGAATAAAAGTAGGGTACCGTCGCTCGTAACCTTCATGAAAGTGCGTTTCCTCTTCACTACAATTGTTCTCACCCTGATCATGTCCCAGCCATCACCTGCAGCGACTGCATCGAAAACCGAACTTGCCACTCTTGGGGGTGGGTGTTTCTGGTGCACGGAGGCCGTGTTGGAAAGACTGCCGGGAGTGACAAAAGTAGTTAGCGGCTATGCCGGTGGCAAGGTAGCGAACCCGACTTATGAGCAGGTTTGTACGGGTGCGACCGGCCATGCCGAAGTCATCCAAGTCACCTTTGATCCCACCGTCGTTACCTACGAGAAACTCCTGGAGGTTTTCTTCGCGGCACACGATCCCACCAGCCTCAACCGTCAAGGCGCGGACGAGGGCACGCAGTACCGCTCGGTCATCTTCTACCACGATGCTGAGCAACAGAAATTGGCGCTGCACGCGAAGGAAGCGGCACAAGCCCACTATGACGACCCGATCGTCACGGAAATCGCCCCGTTGACGAATTTCTATCCGGCGGAGAAATACCACCAGGACTACTACAAAAATAACCCGAATCAGGGTTACTGCGCGTATGTGATCAGGCCCAAGGTCACCAAGCTCCAGCAAAAGGGCGTGATTCCGAAATAGCGGGCGGCCTTGGTATCGTTGGCACCCGCCGGAGTCGGGATCTGGCTCAGGCGCCTTTCGCAGCACGCTGGCGACGGGCCTTGACCATTGCGTCCGTAACGCGGTCCAGCCAGCGAATCAAACCGATCGGCCGGGGGCTGAGGAATTCCTTCTCGCCGGCCACGGTTTGCCCATGTTGATAGAGCACGCCGGGGATGACGCAGGTACCGAAAACCCAGTCGGCGACGGGCAGGATGAAGAATCCTGAGATGGCCTCGTTGCAGTCGATCACGGCATGATGGCGCAGGTGGAAGCTGTAGATTTTACGCCAGAATGCGCCCCATTTTGGATGGTCGATCAGGGGACTCCATCTTTCGAATGACCAGTGCTCGATGGCGTGGAAGATTTCGTAGATGAGCAACGAGGACGCCATCGACGCATAGCCACCCATGAACCAAGGCAAGCCTGGAAGCAGCCACTGCAGAAAGGCAAAAAATGGCGTCAGTAGAACGGCAAAAACGATGAAGGTATACCAAGGGAAGAACGAGGCCTCCTGCTGTTCCTCCTTTACGATGGGATAAAAGTTTTCGACGAAGTTAACCTCCAGGCCTCCCGGCGTGCGTCGGCGAGTAATTCGGGTCAGGCTATGATGATGGGTATGCTGGCGGTAAAAATAACTGAGTAGCGGTATCACTGGCTTGTGCAGCACATAGCGATGGAAGAAGAACTCCATGAAGCAGTTAAACAAGGAAAGGCCCACGAAAACTCCAGCCAAGGCGACCCATCCGCTGAAGATCTGCGCATCCCAGACTGAGTGCGGGGCTAGCCACCAAACCAGACCGAGCATCGCGGCGAACGAGATGGCGACGACAAATAGAAACAGGGGCAGGGAAAATTCCTCCTCGACCTGGGGCTTGGTGGAGATGCGCTCGGACATCTCTTGGAATTTCAGAGGGATTTACCCCATTGGCAATCGTCTAAAATAGTCACTCGTTTGAGCGGGCGGCGCGGCCTGTAGCACCGGCCGCTCGACTTCCTGCGTTTCTCCGTACACTCCGAATCATGCCTCAAGACCAGACCAGGGAACCGAATGGCACGGTGGTGACCGCGGATTTTGTCCGCCACCGCAACGCGTTGTTTGTGCACGCCGACATCGGAACCCTGCTGGTGGATTATTACCTGCACCAAGCGGATCACCATCTCCGACCCAAGCCGGAACACGATGAGTTGCTCAAGCAGGCGCTCGTCGCGTTCACGCTTCACGCGGCAGCCCGTCCGCGCAACGAGCACCTCTCCTGGACGATTGGGCTGCAGGCGCCCCGGTTGAACCTCTTCCTTTCGGGGGACAACGAAGATTACATGGTCACCGGCCGCATGTTCACGGAGAATGTGCGGGAATCCGCCCAAAATGTGTTCTACAGCGAACTAATGCCCTCGCGTGGTGCCGAGAAGCGCCGGAGCGTGGTGAACTTTGCCGGCCTAGACCTGTTCCGGGCGGCCGAGGCGTTTTACGAAGGCAGTGAACAGCGGTTGGCTCGATTCTTCGACTTGGGAGAGGAGAAATTCGCCATGTTGCTGTCCCACCCAGATTGCGACGAGGCCTGGCTGCGGCGTCTGACGTTGACTGACGTGCGCCAACTCGCGGCTACCGAAACCTTGGCCCGGATCGAGCAGCGGGCCTATCGCTGGCATTGCGGCTGCAAGCAGAGCCGGATCCTGGCAGCCCTGGCGCCAGCGGCAAAAGCGGATCTGGATGACCTGTTTGGCAAGGACGAGGTCATCCAAGTCCAATGCCCCCGTTGTGCCGCGACGCATATGGTGACGCGGGAGGCGATGGAAGCATGGCTGGCAGGCTCCGCTCCCCCAATATGAGCCTTTGGGAAATCATCGGCACTCTCCTCGGCGTGGTTGGCGTGGGCCTGATGATCCGGCAGAACATCTGGGGCTGGCCGGTGGGACTGGTCCAGGTCGCGGTTTATGCCTGGGTTTTCTATGACGCCAAACTTTACTCGGATGCGATCCTCCAGATGTGTTTTTTTGCCATCCAAGTTTACGGTTGGTGGCACTGGCTGGGCAACCGGCATACGGCGGCGCGCAGCGCGCTGCCCGTAACGCGTCTCAGTGCGGCGGGATGGTCCTGGCTGGTCGCCGTGGGATCCATCACCACCGTCGCGTGGGGCACCTACATGCGACGCACCACAGATGCGGCCCTTCCGTATTGGGACGCCTTCATCCTGGTATTCAGCTTGATCGCGCAATGGCTGCAGGCTCGAAAGAAAATCGAAAACTGGATTGGGTGGGGCATCGTCAATACCGTCGCCGTGGGGGTCTACTGGGCCAAGGACCTGCGGCTGACCGCCGGGCTTTACGTGATTTTCTGGCTGATGGCGCTGTGGGGGTGGCGTGAGTGGCGGCAATCCATGAAAATGCACGCATGAACTCGCCCTTGCGCATCGCCGTGTACGGTCCGGAATCCACCGGCAAAACCGAACTCGCGGGAAAACTCGCCGGCCGTTTTGGGGCTCCGTTGGTGGCGGAATATGCGCGCGAGCGCTGGGACGAGCAGGGTGTCCTGACCCTCGAGGACATGCTGCCGGTGGCCCGTGAACAATGGCGGCGCGAAGATGAGGCCGCCCGCCAGCCGAGCCGGCTGGTTATCTGCGATACCGATGCGCTCACCACCGTGCTCTGGAGCGACCTGCTTTACGGCACCTGTCCGGATGAGGTGCGGCGCGGAGCGGAGCGGCGTTGTCGTAACTACGCCCTCTATCTCTTGATGGATATCGATGTGCCATTCATGCCCGATCCCCAACGTTGTTACCCCGACCTGGCGGACAGGGAGAAGGCCATGCGGGTTTGGCGAGGGGCGCTGGAGCGCCGGCAACTGCCATTCGTGCTGATCTCGGGTGGTTGGGCGGAACGCGAAATCGCGGCGATCGCCGCGATCCGGCAGATTCTGAATGGTCGGACGGCGACCGCCGAATAAGCCGGACGGCGCTCTTCGTGTACCGCCAGGGTGCGATTGGCGGGATCAGACGTATTCCGCGTAGTCGGGCTGATACATGTGCTCCTGGATGTGGATGGCGAGGTCGGCGGGCCGGATTTGCTGGGCTAATCCCCGCGCGAACGCGTTTTCTGCCACCGCCAGGGCGATCGCTCGGGAAACTTCCCGGATCCGATCCAACGCTGGATAAACGCGACCGAGTGCGAGGTCGTCCTCGGTCACGAGGGCGGCAAGGGTCCGCGCGGCGATGAGGAACATTTCGTTGGTAACGCGAGACGACTGGCTGGCAAGGACACCCAGCCCGATGCCGGGGAAGATGTAGGAGTTGTTGCCCTGGCCGGAGACAAGGATGCGCTCCCCGAGCGTGACGGGCGGGAAGGGACTGCCGCTGGCATAGATGGCCCGGCCCTCGGTCCAGACATAGGCTTGCTCGGCGGTGCATTCGGATTTCGAGGTCGGGTTCGAGAGAGCGAAGATGATGGGACGCGGATGGAGACGTGCCATGGCCCGCACGACCGGCTCGGTGAAGGCCGCAGCCTGGCCGGAGACGCCGATGAGCGCGTGCGGCTTGAGGTCCTCGATGGCGGCGCCCAGTTCCCGCACTGGCGCATGGTCGTGGGCGAAGCGGAGCTTGTGTTCGACCAAGTCGGTGCGGCCTTGGACGACCAAACCCTTGGAATCCACGAACCAACACTGGCGGCGGGCGGCCTCCGGGGACGTGCCCGCGGCCACAAGCGCATCCACAATGAGGTCGCCGATGCCGATGCCCGCCTCGCCGGCGCCATAGAACAGGATGCGCAGGGCGACCAGGGGCACGCCGGAAAGGCGCGCCGCCGAGTAAAGGCCGGCCAGGGTGACGCCAGCCGTGCCCTGAATGTCGTCGTTGAAAATGCAGTTCCGGTCCTGATAACGCTGCAGAAGGGCAAAGGCGTTGGCGTTGCCGAAGTCCTCGAATTGCAGGCAGGCAAGGGGGAAGACCTGCTGCACCGCGGTCACGAATTCATCGAGCAGACTGTCGTAGGCCGCGCCGCGCAGGCGGGGCAGGGGCGTGCCGAGATAGAGCGGATCGTCGCGCAGTTCCTGGTTATTCGTGCCGACATCGAGCATGACGGGCAGGCATTGCGCGGGATGGATGCCGGCACAGCAGGTGTAGAGCGCGAGTTTGCCCACGGGAATCCCCATGCCGTTGGCGCCGAGGTCGCCGAGGCCAAGAATGCGCTCACCGTCGGTGACGACGATCATGCGCACGTCGGAGTGCGGCCAGTTGCGCAGGATCGACGCGATGCGGCCGCGGTCCGCGGCAGTGAGGTAGATCCCGCGCGAGCGCCGGAAGATGTAGCCCCAGCGCTGGCAGGCGAGCCCGACAGTGGGGGTGTAGATGATCGGCATCATCTCGGTCAGGTGGTCCAGCAGCACCCGGTAGAAGAGCGACTCGTTCCGCTCCTGGAGGGAGATAAGGTAGATATACTTCTCGAGGTCGGTGTTCTTGCGCCGGAAGCTGTCGAGCACCCGAACGACCTGTTCGGCCTGGGAGGTGACGCGGGGTGGCAGCAGGCCGCGCAGGCCGAGCGTGTCGCGCTCGACTTCGGAGAAGGCGGTGCCCTTGTTCAGGCATGGATCGTGCAGGAGGTCGGCGCCGCGTTTGGTGGGATGGAGGAGTTTCATGGCAGGCTTCGGACGGGAATTAGAAACGGCTTGAAGACCGGAGGATACCGCCGGCGGGACGGCAAACCAACGCCGAAGAGGGGGTGTTTCGAGAGATAATGGCTTTATTGCGCCATCGCTGAGCCGCGGGCTAATAAGTGTCGGCCGGCAAAAAATGCGCAGCATTGCGTGAGCGGTGCGTTGAAGCCGCGAGCTTTTCGCCACACGGCCTTGGCGTCCGTTGCGTGCTGGGTCCGCTTCGACGCTGCGCGACTCCCTGGCGCGAGGGCACGGGAGTCGAGAGCGAAGGAGCGGCCGGCGCCCGCCTGGTCCGTCCGCGAGGTGCGGCAATTGTCGCACCAGATCTTTCCGATTGGTCGGTGGCGAACAACATGCCGTTACCGCGGCAGGCGGTGCCAGGTCACGTTTGACGCCGGCCGGCAGCTACAGGACCTTCAGCCGGATGTGACGGAATTCGACCTTCATGGGCGGACCGACATGAACTTGCACGCCGATGAGGCCCTTCGTGCGGCGATTTTTCACGTCATCATCCACGACGACGCTCATGACATGGCCGTTCAAAATGTGGGTGATCACGCCACCGCGGGCAATGAGGTGATACTCATTCCAGTCACCCGGCTTGATGAAGGCCGCCAGCGCGGCCGCGTCGCCCAACGACCCGATGACCGTGGGCTTGGCTGAGTCGTCGACCCGGACAATCTCCCCGCGCTTGGCGAGGAAGGTCCGCCCGCGCTCCTCGTAGTTCTGGCCGGTCCAGCGATAGGGAATTTTCTCCCGATCCTCGCCGTCGATGTCTGCTTGGTAGCCGGCCAGTGACCACGGCACATCCGTCAACTGGACACTGCGGTAGTTGACGCCCGAGTTGCCCTTGTTGCTGATACGGTACTCGAGCTTCAGCTCGAAATCGGCCGGCTCGCCGCCCCGCCAGATGATGAATGTGTTTCGCTTAACGATGGTTTCCGGAGTGATTTCGCCCACGATGGCGCCATCCTCGACCCGCCAGTATTTCGGATCGCCGTCCCACCCAGCGAGCGAGGTGCCATCGAAAATGGGGACAAAGCCAGCATCAGGGTCGGCAGTGGGCCCAGGCGTCTGCGCCGTGAGGATCGTGGCAAAGAGGATGGAAGGAATGGCCCAGGAATTGAGTCGCCGCATGCGATTACCATGGAGCAAAACCGCTTTTGCGACAGGCGAATCTTGATTTCTTCGTGAAAGGATCAGGCACTCCCGTGCCCGAGAGGACGACTGAACATAAGGCAGAGGAGCGCCCGCCGGAAGATGACACGAATGGGATCAAGGCAGCGAGGGGACGACTGGCGCGAATGTTTTACCCGACGGGGGAACGACGGTGGGCGCTTCCTTGCGATGCATGCCGGCCAGCATGGGCAGCGGCAGGGAGTTGAATTCCGAGGAGCCATTTCCCGTTGATTCGAGGCGGAAAGACTGGGGACTGACCGCCATGGCGAAAAAGAGGCTGCCGCTGCGAGTTTCGCCCGGGCCGAGCGACAGGGGCAGGGTCAGGCGTCGCCGGTGGAACTCTGCCTCGATGGCCCGACGGTGATTCTGGTTGTTGACGTAGACGACAATGGCCGTCACCGGGACGGCCGCCACACCGACTGCGGCGCCGGTGGTCACCCCCGCCCACGAATTGGTGGCCGCAGCACCAACGATGACGCCGGTCCCGACCGCCCCATAGGTCAATGCAACATACCCGAGCGTATTGAGTGCGAAGTTCACCCCGACCCGCCGGTATCGGTCGCGTTGGAGTTGGCTGGCTTTTTCGAGTTTCCACGGGTCATTGGCCGGCGACATTAGCGTCCCGAAATAGTCGACGAGATTCACCGCGGTCAGAGTGACCGGGACGCTTGACTCGTTACTGAATGTCACGAGGTACTCATCCCAATACGCAGATTTCTTCCAGGATCCCGGCCCGTGGTAGACAATTACCGCGTCGAGCTGGGTTTTCAGGGGCTGACTGCCCAAGTTGATCTTCATCCATGCCGGCTGGGCGCCGAGCGCCGAGGCGGCCTGGTATTTGCTGGAAACGCAGCCAGTCAGCAGCTGGGCAACGGCGACCAAAGCGGCAGCTGCGGGTGCGAGTCGTGGGCAGGAGCGTATCCGACAATCATTCATGGCGAGTCGTGATGTCCTTTGGGATGGAATCGAGATTGGCCGCCAAATGCTGCTGCAGAATAGTCATGCCCGTTCCGTCTCGCGGTGTTGCAAGAAGCAGGGGGATAATGACATGTGTAATGCCGTTCATTGCGAGCTTCTCGCCAAAGATACCACTGATTGTTCCCACGGCGTTAATTGATAAATCCGATGGGCCCATTGATTCTTCCGCAGGATGCGCAGATTTTGGCCTCGGCTGTCGGGATTGACGAATGGGTCGATTGGCGTCCATAGACCGCGGAAAGAAATGAAACTAACGGACGACTATCTCCAGCGGTTCGGCGGCTTGGGCCGGTTATACGGCGCCGGTGCGTTACCGCGGCTCAACGCGGCCCATGTGTGCGTCGTTGGCGTGGGCGGAGTCGGCTCGTGGGTGGTGGAAGGGTTGGCTCGTTCTGGAATTGGGGCGATCACGCTCGTCGACCTCGACGACGTGTGTCTCACAAATGTGAACCGGCAGCTGCCCGCGCTCGATGGCAATATCGGCCGTCCCAAGGTGCTTTCGCTCGCGGAGCGCGTGCACCTGATCAATCCGGACTGCCAAGTCACGACCGCAGCGGAATTCTTCACCGCGCAAACCGCCGAACGCCTCCTCGCCGTACATTACGCGTGGGTGGTTGATTGCATCGACCTGATGTCGAACAAAGCCCTCGTAATCGCGGAGTGTACCAAGCGCGGCCTGCGGGTGGTCACCGTCGGCAGCGCCGGCGGTCGGCGCGATGCCACGCGGATCAAGGTCGCGGACCTCGGCGACTCGCATGGCGATGAGCTCTTGCGCCAGGTGCGCAAGAAGCTGCGGCGCGACTACGGCTTCGCGAAGGGCGAGGGAAATCACTACGGAATACCCTGTGTTTCCACGCAGGAGCAGCCCGTCTTTCCCTGGAGCAACGGCACCTGTGCAGCGGAGCCCGAAGCCGGCTCAAGCCTGCGGCTCGATTGCGCCACCGGCTTTGGTACGGCGGTTTTCATCACCGGAGCTTTCGGCTTTGCGGCTGCGGGTGAGGTCGTGCGACGGGTGGCGCTGGCGGAAGCATAGCGCTTTGTGGACGGGCGCTTGAATCGCCAGGATTCGCGCAGTCGTCGAACGAACACCCTAGAGGAAAAGCTGGCGGAAGTTCCTCTCCACTTGGTCGGCCAGCGACTCCAGCGGCACCGCCCGAAGCGCGGCGAGTTGCTCATAGGCCACGGCGATGTTGGCCGGGTGGTTGACCTCGGAGCCGTCGGTCGCGTTCGGCAACGGGAAGCGATTCAGCCCGGATGGTGGCGGCTTGGTCGGGGCGTCGGTCTCGACGAGCAAGCGATCAGCGGGGATGGACTTGAAATTTGCCCGCCGGGCTGCGTGCCGCGGGCCGAGCAGTTCGACGTTGAAAGAGAAATAGGCGCCCAGATCGGCGAAAGGGCTCACCATCTCCGACGGGCCGCCATAGCCATGGAGCAGGAAGCCCCGGGCTGGCCGGGGAGTCTTCTGGAGGACGTCCAGGAGGGCGCCGAAGGCTTGCACGCAATGGATCGATGCCGCGCGGTTGAGTTCGGCGGCGAGGCTGAGTTGGGCGGCGAAGACTTCAACTTGTTCAGCCAGGGGCGCGACCCGCAGTCCGGCAATGCGCGGGTCGTCGGGCTTGATGCCATCGAGGATCCAGCGATCCAGACCGATTTCGCCGACACCGGCGGAAGGGTCCGCAGCCAGAGCCGCGCGAAGCCCTTCCAGCCATTGGCCGGAACGATTGCCGCAATCCCACGGGTGGATGCCATGGCTGGGTAGAATCCAGGCGTTTTCGCGGGCCAGGGCCGCGACAATTGGCCATTCCGACTCATTGGTGGCATTGACCACCGCGCGCTGCAGGCCCACTGACCGCAGATCGGCCGCCAGCATGGCGCGGAGCGTCACAAACTGGTCAAAATGGAAGTGCTGATGGGCGTCGTAAAGGGGGGGCACGGGATTCCTAAAGGGTGCCAGCAATCCCGCTTAAGGAGGAGCCGAAAGTGGCCGTTAATGGGGAAACCAACCACGGAAGGAACCACGTCCATGATGGACAACCTAATCATAGATATTCCCGAACTCCGCCTGCCCCGCGACATGGCCTGGCGGGTGAAATTCATCGAGGCGGTCGAGCAGCATGCGAGCCGGCTCGGCATCACCGGGCGCTTCAAGGTGCCGCGCTTCTTTGGTTACTATTTCAGCGGTTCCCATGCGGTGGTGGTGGCGGGACTGTGGACCGTGCTCGTGGACGATGCCGCCTTGCTGCGGCGCCTGCGGGTTACGGTGGAACAGATCACCGACCATCGCTTCAACATCGCCAGCAGCGAAGAGGGCGGCGAACCGGAATTCATGCTCGTCAACGATAGTCACGATGGCTCGTGCTGGCTTTGGGACTATGCCCATGGCCGCCGCTTCCTGGAAGCGAGCGAGCCGGTGGAGATGCGTGACCGCGATGCTGACGATTTTGATCAGGGCAATGACCGCGGCCCGAAACTTCTGGGGTCCTGAGACCGCCAGCATGGTGATTGCGGTTGTGGATGGGTAGCCGGGGCGACTTGGGGCAACTCAAGCCGCCCTGAGCTCGTTGGCAGGCCGGGGATTGCAGCCCGCGCAAACAGCGCAATTGCGCCCGCAGGGCCTGGGTGCCTGGCGATACGCGGCCAACCAATCCGGCCCGGGGCCCTGGCCGCGCACGGCCGTGTCGTGGCGATGCGTCCTGCCGGTGCGCAGCGCAATCAAGGCTTCGAGCCGCGGCCAGAAATCCACCCATTCAAGCAAAGGGTTCACATAGTTGGTAATCGGGCAGTAGTAGGTATTCTTGGGATCGGAATGATGCAGGGCGTGATGGCGCGGCGTCTGCAGGATGCGCCAATCCTGGAGTTTCGAAATGAACCAGCCGTTTTCCGCCCGCGTGCGGTGGGCCATCTTATGGATTTGGTTGGCATTGATCGTAATGGTTACGAACAGCAGGAGCTGCCACGATACGAGTCCGAATGGCCAGGCGACCGCGACGATGACGAGGCCGGCCAACAGGAGATCGGCCGAGCTTTGCCACCAGGAAAGGCGCGTGAAATGGCGGGGCAGGTGATGATGGACGATGTTGGGAACGATGATTCGCGCCCCGATGACGGGCGTTTCCTCGTCAAAATACGCGTCCTCGGCCCAATGGACGAGGCCGGCCACGAAGTCAGCCAGGCCGGCAATGACGACGACCTGAAGGGCAAGCAGAAGGAAGGAGAGGAAGGTATGCATGGTTTGGGGGAGTTGAAGCTGGGCCGGTTCGATCGGCTCCGTCCCGAGCATATCCGAAGCGCCAAAAAGCCGTGAGTTGATAAGTCTGATGGAACCCATCGTTTTCATCGATGATACCGGGAAACGGCGTTGCAGGCCCGGAAGGAACCGCCTTGCTCGGCGCGGGGCATGAACATCCACCACCTCGAACTGTTTTACTACGTGGCAAAGCATGGCGGCATAAGCGCCGCGGTGCGCAAAATACCCTACGGCATCCAGCAGCCCGCCATCAGCGGGCAAATGACCAAGTTGGAGCAGGACCTGGGGGTGCGATTGTTCGAGCGAAATCCCTTCCGGCTGACCGCGGCCGGGGCGCGGCTGTATGCCCACGCCCAGCCGTTCTTCGAAGGGCTCGATGCCGTGGAAGTGGAATTGGCCGAGGTGGAGGGGCCGGAATTGCGGATCGGGGGCGCCGAGTTGGTATTGCGCGAGCACCTGCCCGGCGTGATGCAACGCCTGCGGGCGAAATTTCCCAAACTCAAGTTCAGCCTGCGGACATTGGGTTACCAGTCGGAGGCGGCCGCTTGGGTGCGCGACGGACATGCGGACGTCGTGCTGACGCCCGTCGGCGCGAGGGCACCGGCGGGACTGCGGATGGCGCGGTTCGCCCGCATACCGCTGATGCTGCAAGTCCACCCGCGTTCAGGCATCAAGTCCGCCGGGGAACTGTGGGCCCGCAAGAAGATCACCGAACCATTGATCTGCCTGCCGGCCAACGGCGACATCACGCGCGATTTTCTGGCCGAGCTGAAGCAGCGCGGCGTCACGTGGCGCAACCTGATCGAGGCGACGTCGCTGGACCTCGTAACCCGGTATGTGGCGAACGGCGACGGCATCGGGCTCAATGTCCTGGCCGACCCGAAGGCGAAATCCCGCGAGGTGCGCACGCTCGTCCTGGACGGTTTCAGCCCCGTGACCATGGGCGCCTTGTGGCGTGGTGAACCAACGTCATTGGTGCAAGCGGCCATCGATTCCGCGCGCGACTATGCCCAGTCGACCTGGCCCGACTGGGCGTTTCCGGAGTAGGCCGGTCTTTGACCGGTCCCGAATGGCAATGACGCCGAGGTGGCGGATCGAAAACCGGCCCCACTCAGTTGATGTACATCGCCTCGTTGGTCTGGAACAGGGCGTGAGCGAGCTTCGTCCAGGCATCGACGGGACCGCCATGTTCGATGGTCGAGCCGACGGGCCGCTGATCAACCCCTTGGCGGCCGGCGAGGGCCGCGCGTTGAGCCTGGCGTTGTTCGCGCTGCCGTTCCCGGGCGGTCTTCATGGCCGGTGGCTCAGGGGGCGGTTCCAGGCTCGTGCCTGAGGGATTGCTCCGAACATAGTGCAGGCCCAGCTCCACTTCGCGGGTCGTGGGCGGCCGCTGGAAAATGGCCAGGTAGAGCGAGGTCACT
Source organism: Lacunisphaera sp. (assembly GCA_035549955.1). Classification (GTDB taxonomy): domain Bacteria; phylum Verrucomicrobiota; class Verrucomicrobiia; order Opitutales; family Opitutaceae; genus Lacunisphaera. The sequence goes on from DASZPS010000103.1 coordinate 20,729, forward strand.
CGTTCCTCATCCCGCGCCAGGGCGGAGAATTCCGGCCGGTGCGTGAGCTTGCGCGCCGTTTCGACGACCAGCGGGCTGTTCATCAGGAACAGGGCCTGTTGCGGCACGGTCGTGTCGTACCGCTGGCCGGAGGGAGTGTCGGGATTGGGAAAGTCGAATTGGGTGAGCAGTTCGGGCGGATTGCGGCGGTCGATCAGGAAGTAGAGCGCGCGACGTTTGGCGAAGCCCTCGCTCGCGGTCGTGACCGACTTGCCCCCGATGGTGCGATCGAGCGTCCCGGCGATGGCGAGCAACGAGTCGTAGATTTCCTCGAAGTCGAAACGCCGGATGCCGTAGTGCCAGAGCAGTTTGTTGCCCGGGTCCGCGGCGAGTCCCGCCGGGTTGGCATCGCTGCTCTGCTGGTAGGTACTGCTGAGCAGGATGGTCCGATGCAGCTGCTTGAGCGACCACCCATCGGCGATGAATTTGGCGGCGAGCCAGTCGAGCAATTCGGGATGCGTGGGAGGACCGCCCATATTGCCAAGATTATCGGGCGTCAGGACGAAGCCGGCGCCAAAATGCTGCTGCCAGACCCGGTTGACGATGACACGGGCCGTCAGCGGGTTCTTGGGGTCGGCGATGGCCTGGGCGAGTTCGAGGCGGCCGCTGCCATGGGTCCACGTCGGGCGCTTCTTGGGATCAGGCGACAATATCTCGAGGAAGCGGCGGGGGGCGATCTCGCCCGTGTTGCCGACCTCACCGCGCAGGAGGACGGGATAGTCATGCGGGTTGGCCACGTCGGTCAGGGCGTGGGCGCGGGCCGGCGCGCCCGGATGGTTCATTTCCAGGTTGCCGATTTCGCGTTGCAGCTGCCCCTCGGCCCGCACGAGCTCGCGACGCTTGTTCGGATCGCGCGTCCGGGAGCGGCGGAACTCCTGGAATTCCTTCTGCAGGTCCGCGGCCTTGTCCTGCAGTTCCTTGCCCTTGGCCATGTACTCATTGAGTTCGGGCGTGATGGGCACGCGCGTCTGCAGGGTCGGTGCGAGCATGATCGAGCGCGGCTCGACGGTGTTGGCGAAGACACTGTAGAGCGAGTAGTAGTCCTTGGTCGGGATGGGGTCGAATTTGTGGTCGTGGCAGCGGGCGCAGGAAACCGTGAGGCCCAGGAACGCCTTGGTCGTGACATCGATGCGATCGTCAATGATGTCATTGCGGCGGCCGTCGTGCTGGTTGCCGAGGGTGAGGAAGCCCAAGGCAGCCAGGATGTGCTGGTCGGTCGGAGGTTCACGTTTGGCGGTCCGGGCGGCGGCCACGGCGTCGTTGACCAAACGGTCGGCGGCGAGCTGTTCGACGATGAACTGGTTGAAGGGCTTGTCCGCGTTGAATGACTCGATGAGGTAATCGCGATAGGTCCACGCGTGCGGAAAGCGGGGATCATCGCGTCGGGGGGCGTCGCCCTTCGTGTCAGAGTAGCGCGCGACGTCCATCCAATGGCGGGCCCACCGTTCGCCGTAGTGGGGTGACTCGAGCAGGCGGTCCACGACCTTGGCAAAGGCTTGGGGCGAATCGTCCGCAAGGAAGCGCTGGATCTCGGCCTCGGTGGGGGGCAGGCCGATAAGGTCAAACGTGGCCCGCCGGATCAGCGTGCGCTTGTCGGCGTGCGCGCCGGGCGAGAGCCCACCGGCTTCGAGTCGGGCGAGGACGAAGTTGTCCACCGGCGACTGGGTCCACGAAGCGTTTTTCACCACCGGGACCGCCGGCACTTGCACAGGCTGGAAAGCCCAATGGTTCTTCCCCACGCCGCCATAGGATTTGCCGCCGGCGAGCGCCATCGTCACCCGCGGATCGGGCGCGCCGCGCCGCACCCATTCGGTCAAATCGGCGATCTGCTGCGCGCTCAGCTGGCCGCCATGGTCCTCCGGCGGCATCTTGAGATCCGCGTCCGTGTAGCGGATGGCCTGGATCAGCAGGCTGTCGTCGGGCTTGCCCGGAACGATGGCGGCGCCGGAACTGCCGCCGCTGAGCAGGGCGTCGCGCGAATCGAGCAGAAGTCCGCCCTTGATCTTGTCCGCGGTATGGCTGTGGCACTTGTAACACTTGTCCGAGAGGACGGGCCGAACGCGGGCCTCGAAAAAATCGATATCGGCCTTCGCGAGCGCGGGCTCGGCGGAGTACGCCAAGGAACAGGAAAGGAGAAGCGCGGACACGGCGATGCTCCGATGTAGGGTCGTCGCTTGGTCCGACCTCGTACGCGAGGTCGGACCAAGTTCCGACCCGAGAAGAGAATGTCGTAACGGGTCGCCGGCACTCATGCCAAAATCGGCTTTACCACATTGCCCGCAACGTCAGTGAGGCGGAAATCTCGGCCATTGTAGGGATAGGTGAGCTTGGTGTGATCGAAACCCAGGCAATGGAGGATCGTGGCGTGCAGGTCGTGGACGTGGACCTTGTCCTTCACCGCGGCGGCCCCGAATTCGTCGGTTTCGCCATGGACGAGGCCTCCCTTTATGCCACCGCCGGCGAGCACCAAGGAAAACGCCTTGGCGTTGTGGTCGCGGCCGGGATTGTCGCCGCCGTTGCGGTCCTTGGTGGGCTTGCGGCCAAACTCGCCGCCCCAAATGACGAGCGTCGAATCGAACAAGCCGCGCTGCTTCAGGTCGGCGAAAAGGGCGGCGAGGGGCTGGTCGATCTCGCCGGCCTTTTCCGTGAGGCGATCCTCGAGGTCCTGGTGATGGTCCCAGCCGTCGTGCCACACCTGGACGAATCGGACGCCCCGCTCGACCAGGCGGCGGGCGATGAGCAGCTGTTTGCCTTGCGCCGTGTTGCCGTACGCAGCGCGGACGTCGGCGGGCTCCTTGTTGACGTCGAACACATCGGTCGCCTCGGCCTGCATGCGGAAAGCGATCTCGGCGGTCTCGAGCCGCGTCTCGAGGGCGGCGTCGCGCTGGAGATTTTGCGCGTGGAGATCGTTGAGCTGGTGCACGAAGTCGAGTTGGCGGCGTTGCTCCGACTTGGAGACGTAGCTGTTGCGGATGTTCTGGATCATCTGCTGGACGTTCTGCGCCGAGGTATTGACGCTCGTGCCCTGGTAGATGCCGGGCAGAAACGCCGAGCCATAGCCACCCGCGCCACCGACCGGCAGGCGGTTGCCGCGCAGGGAAATGAAGCCGGGCAGGTTCTGGTTTTCCGTGCCGAGGCCGTAAACCACCCACGAACCGAGGCTCGGCTTGGTGATGCGGATCGATCCCGTGTTCATGAACGTCGTGGCGACGTCGTGAGCCGGGATGTCGGTGTACATCGAGCGAATGACCGTCAGGTCGTCAGCATGCCCCGCGGTCCTGGCGAAGAGATCGCTGACCTCGAGGCCCGACTTGCCATGGCGCTGGAATTTGAAGGGCGAGGCCATGGCCACGCCGCCGTCGCTGCCGATGGATTTGCCATCCATGCGGGCGAGGGCGGGTTTGGGGTCCCAGGTATCCACGTGCGAAGGCGCGCCCTGCGCGAAGATGTGGATGACCGCCTTCGCCTTGCCTGGAAAATGCGGTGCTTTGGGATGCAGGGGATTCGACGCGCTGGCACCGAAGGAATTTGCGCCGGACGGCGCATTTTTGGTGGCGGCGAGAAGATGGGCGGGCAGCAGCGAAGCGAGGCTCAGGGCACCGAAGCCCAGGCCGACCCGATTCAGGAACTGCCGGCGTGTAAGAAAGTAGTCCTCCAAGTCGGTGGAGACGCCCAGGCAGGGATGATGACCGTGATGATGATGATGATCTTCGTGGGACATGGCGTGGGGCTGGCGCGGATGTGGACTGAGACGAGGGTTGGCGCGGCAGGTTTCGAATCGAAGGGGTGGCGGGGAGCTTCGCGGCAAATTTACAGTCGGGTTTGGGCTGCGGCGAAGTCGCGAATCCGGGTCCGCACGCTGTGCAGCCCGTTGAGCCGGGTGGGGGAAAGGTTTTGAGCGAGGCTGAGTTGCTCGAGCAGCACCGGTTCGACGGCGGCGACCTCAGCCGGGGTGGCGCCACTGTAAAGGTCGCACAGCAGCACGAGCAGGCCGCGCACGAGCGGCGAATCAGCGTCGCAGCGGAATCGGCAGCGGCCGGCGTCCGTCTCGGCGACAAGCCAGGCGAGCGAAACGCAGCCCCGCACGCGGTTGGCGTCGACGCGTTCGGTCTCGGCCAGCGGTGGCCGCGTCCGGGCGCGGTCCACGATCGCAGCGAGGCGTTCCTGGGCATTCTCAATCAACGCAAGATCAGCGATCATCTGCTGCTGCTTTTCCGCGAGGCCCATGGCGGGACGATGGCTGGACGCCCCCGGCGTGGCAAGCTGCGCGAGCTCACAGCGCGGCGGTGACGAGGGCCGTTAGTTCGGCGGAGGTGAGCGGCAGGGGGTTGGCCTTCGTGCTGCTCGCGACGGTCGCCTTCTCGACCAAGCCGGATACATCGGTTGCCGTGATGCCCCAGGAGGACAGGCGTGGAATGCCGAGCTCCGCCACGAGCTGGCCAATCCACGCGACGCCATCGTCGGCCATGGCGCGTGGGTTGCCGGTGAGCAGGCGGGAAATTTCGTCGTAGCGCTGGACGGTCTCGCCGCCTGGTTGGCGCGCGCGCGCGGCCGCGAGGTTGATCGCCATTGCATGCGGCAGGAGGCTGGCACAAATCGCCCCATGCGGAGCGGCAAACATGCCGCCAATTGGCGCCGCGAAGCCATGTACGATGCCGAGCCCGGAATTTGCGAGCGCCAGGCCGCTGAACAGGCTGGCGAGGGCGAGATCTTTTCGCGCTTCCGGGTTTCGACGATCCCGGCACGCTTGCGCCAGCGAACGGGCCGCGCGAGGAATCCCTTGCACGCAGAGCGCATCGGTGAACGGATTGGCCCGGGACGAAACATACGGCTCGATCAACTGGGTGAGGGCATCGAGGCCGGTGGCGGCGGTGATTGCGGGGGGGAGGTCGAGTGTCAGGTCGGGATCCACCAATGCCACGCGAGGCAGCAACGAAACATGGCGGAGGCTCGCCTTGAAGCGGTGGGATGGCGCCGCGATGACTGCATTGCGTGTAACCTCGGCGCCTGTGCCGGCCGTGGTGGGAATGGCCAGGCACGGGGCAGCTGGGCGGGAAAGGGCGAGGCCCCGCCCAACCACCTCCAGGTAGTCGAGGGGATCGCCCTCGTTCGTGATCAGCGCCGCGATGGCCTTGGCGGAGTCAATGGCACTGCCGCCGCCGAAACCGACTGTGAAGTCGCATCCGGCCGCGCGCGCTCGGGCGGTTGCGGCCCGGATGGCGTCGACCGTGGGTTCACCCGCGATGGCCCAGGACGTGAACGCAATGTTCTCCGCGCCGAGGAGGTCGAACAAGGGTTGTGCGCGGCGCGGATCGCGGCCCGACACCACGAACGCGTGCCGCCCGGATTCGCGGGCAGCGGGGCCAATCTCACGCAGGGTGCCGGGACCGAAGATGATGCGTCCAGCCGTGGCGAATTCAAAGCGCATGTGGGAACCGGCAGGTGGTTACCAGTCGGAATCTGCCGGAAAGACGTTGGCGTATTTAACGCTCTGGCGTGGTACCGCCATCATCGACTCAACCGCGTCGCGCCATGCCGCATAGTGGGTCGTGGCCTTGTGGGCGGCCGGCGCCCCGGCATCGCGATACGCCTCGACCAGCACGAATCGGGTCGGATCGTCGGCCTGCTGGACGACGTCGAAACGGGCGATGCCGGGTTCGAGCACGCTTGCGCGGGCATTGGCGATGGTCGCGCCCTTGAAGGCGTCAATTGAGTCGGGCCTGACCTGGACATGAACGTGGACAACAAGCATGGGGAATTCCTCGCGGAGGGTTTTCGTGAACTTTGGCGGGACACCGGGAAGACGCAAAACCATAGCACGGCTCGACGGCCGCCGGCTTGCCACCGGCCGAACCCCTGGTTCCATGACGGCATGGCCAATCCATTTGCGATCGCCTGGCTCTGGCGGGGTTTCAAGGGCAACAGCGTGACGTTTGCGCTGCTGTTCGCCTCGTTCCTGGTCGGACTATCGCTTTCCCACTATGTCCAGGTGGCGCTGACCAGACTCGGCGTGCACTGGCTCTATGTCCTGATCCTGCCCGTGGCATTCTTCAGCTGGCTGGCGAAGCGGGAGGACCGAATCATCCCCGACGAAGTCCATCGGAAACGCTGGGCCCGTGGACTGATTGTAGCCTCAATCCTCGTCGCCCTGCTGATTACCTGGTTTCGCAAATAGGGGCCAGCGTGCTCCGCGTTCAGTAGCGTGGCACCATGGTCAGCATGATGAAGGCGAGGCCACCGTTAAAGAGGACGGCCCAGCCGCCGAAGATGGCTGCGCTCAACTCGTCGATTGGCCAATAATGAAGCACGGTGCCGCCGAGTAGGGCATTGCCCGTGGCCGCCAGGATCAAATAGTGGACAAAGCGGCGGCTGAGCTTCGGTCGATCGGGAAACACCATCGGTTTGGCGTGCAATGCGTCCACCCGGGCGACTTCCCGGACAAGTTCGAGGACATCGTTCACCGGTTCCGGCTTTGGCGTGATCGGTGAACCCGGGCTGGCAGCAGGCTTCCCGCCGGCTGGTGCCGGCAGATTGGCCCAGGCAATCAGTTCCCGGTGATCCACCGGCGGCGCGGGGCCGCGATTCACCGCCTCAAATTCCGGGGCCTTGAACTGCAGGATCGGCCGGGGAGGAAAGATCGCGAGGTGCTCCGGCCATTCCCGGATCGGTCGCCATGGGCCGTCGGCTGAGGCGGCTGCCTCGGTTGCAGGAGTAATGGCCCCGCCCTCGGCCAGCTCGCGAAGTTGCGCAGGGCGCAATGGTCCCTTCGCTTCGCCGCCGATGCGCACGTGGGTGATGCCGGCGGTGTCCACGTGATCTGATCCTGGGCTCCTATCCGGTCTAGGCGACGGTTCCCAGCTGGGGCATCGGCAGGTTGAGCGTCGCGGCGAACGCACGGTAGAGCTCCCCTTCCGCGGGCGTCACCGTGCCGTCCTGGGCAATCACGTGGGCCGCGGCGGTAAGCAGTCGCTGCTTGATCGGCAATGAACTCACCGCGAGCTTGTCCAAGGCGGCATCCACCTGCTCCAGGCCGCAAGCCGCGGGAGCAAGGAGCGCGAGACCTTCGACTGGCAGCTGGGTCGCGCCGGCGGCGAACGCGGTGGCAGTGTCGTTGCTGCTTTGGGTCGCAAGCGCAGACAGCACCACGGAGATCTCCTGGCGCAATGTCTCGAATGAGTCGAACTGGACGCGTTGTGCCGGGCGCTGGGCCAGTTGCAGCTGGTGCAGCAGCATTTTTTGCAGGGCAAATTCGAACGGGGTCACGCGGTTGTCGGCGTGGACCAGCTCGTCCAGCGTGGTGGCGAAACGGTCGAGCGCAGCCGCGTCCAGCGCGCGCAACGCGGGCACCGCAAGCTGGAGCAGCGGCAATCGTGCGGCCGGGTCAAGAATGCTCAGGGCCGGACGCAGGCTGGTGAGTTCCTCGGCCGCGGCGGCACCCGCATGTTGGGCGACGAGGGATTGTTGGCGGTCGCGGGCGGCCTTGTCGCCATTAAGCAGGAGGCCATAGACCAACACCTGGGCGGTCGCGGCATCTCGGGTGGCTTCCCGCAGGCGGGCAGGGATGGAGTCGAGCAAGAGCTGGGCGTGGCGGAAATGCGCGTCCGTCAGTGCCCCGATGTCGGCGACCACGGCCGCGGGTTTGAAGGCGACTGGAGTGACGGGCCGGTTGGGGGGCAGATCCGGCTGGGCTTCGTGGATGCGCCGCAGGGTTTCGTCAGCCGTGTAGCGATTGCCGCCGCCGAAGCCCGCCGTGGCGAACGATTCGCTGCGGATGTCAACAACCTCGGGCGGTTCGAAGAACTGTCCATCCCAGCCAGGTTCGATCGTCTTGATCCGTTCAGCGAGGGGAGGATGGGTGGCCCAGAGACCGCCAAAGCTGGAGCGGAAAGCCTGGACGATGAAGAAATGGCCGAGTTCACCGGCGTGGTTGTTGACCATGGTGCCGCCGAGGGCATAGCCGCCGATCTTCTTGAGCGCACCGGTGATGCCGCCGGGATTGCGCGTGAACTGCACCGCGGAAGCGTCCGCGAGGAATTCGCGTTGGCGCGATACGGCGGCCTGGATGAGACGACCGAAGAAATACCCGACGTAACCGATGACCATCAGCGCGAGGCCGATCGCCAGCAGGACCGGCACCCCGCCATCCTTTTTCCGGCCACTCGAGCGTACCCGTCCCTCGAAGAGCGCACGCAGCAGGCCGCGGCCGATCAAGCCGATGACGAGGATGCCGAAAACGATGGACGTGATCCGGACGTTGAGGCGCATGTCGCCGTTGAGGATGTGGCTGAACTCGTGCGCGATGACACCCTGCAATTCATCGCGCGTCAGCTTATCAAGCGTGCCGCGGGTGACGGCCACGGCGGCATCGGCCGTCGTCAGGCCGGCGGCGAAGGCATTGAGGCCGGGTTCCTCCTCGAGCACGTAGACGGTCGGCATCGGAATGCCCGATGCGATCGACATTTCCTCCACCACATTGAGCAGCTTGCGCTCGCGGAGGTCCGTGGTCTTGGGATCAACCGGCCGGCCCCCCACCATCTCGGCGATGGCCGAGCCGCCAGCGCGCATCTGCATCCACTTGAAGAGCGATGCACCGCCGACAATGGCAAGGGTGCCGAGGGTGACGCCGGCGAATACATCCGGGTACCACCATTGCGACAGGTTATCGAAGCGGGAAGAGGTGTGATCGTGTTTGTATTCGCGCGGCGCGTAGCGCATCAGGCAAACGGTGCTGAAATAGCCGCCCAGCACCGTGCCGGCGACCGCAAACAGGAAGAACAGGACGAGCCACTTGGTTCGCTGCCGCGCCCGGTCCTGAGCCTCGAAAAAGTCCATGGGAGCGGATCAAGGCGAAAGCGGGCCGCTGAACCCCCCGTCCACCTTGCCGTCGGCGCCATCAATCTGGTTGACCAGGCCGATCAATTCCTCGCGACCGATCACACCCTTGGCAACGAGCACCCGGACGAGGGCCACATAGTAAAGCCGCAGTTCCAGGTGCTCGCGGTTAAGCTCGCGAAGATAGCGGGCCGTTTCCTCGTCGACGCGGCCCGATTGTTGCAGTCGCTGCTCGATTTCCTGCAACGCCGACTGGTTGTCTTGGATATCGAGTTGCTGGCCGAGATTTCCCAGCAGAAGCATGCGTCCCCAGCCCATGGGTGTGTTATTTGACGAAACGGATTGTGAGCGGGTAACGGTAGCTGGCGCCGTCGGACGTTTTTACGGCCGCGATGATGCCGAGGAGGAGGGATCCAAGGCCCAGCGCGATGAGCAGCACGATGCCGAGTCCGAAAAGAAGCACCAACGGGATGCAGCAGAGACTGTAGAGCAGCAGCGAGAGGTGGAAATTCAGCGCCTCCCGGGCGTTGTCAGTGGCGTAGCTGGACTCCTGCCGGTAAGCGAGGTAGACGGCCAGGGGCAGAAGGAGGCCGATGCCGACGGAGAAGACAGAGATGTGACAGAGGATGCTCCAGATCTTCTCGTTGCCCCGCGGTGCGGCGAAGAGGGGCATGGCGGTGTTGGCTTCCATGGTGAATTGGGGTCGCGCTCAGGTGAACTTCACCTTCGGGGCCTCGCGTTCGGCCGCAACATCGACTTGGAAGAGCGCGGCCTCGGCGAAGTTGAACATGCCGGCGATGAAGTTCGTCGGGAAGCGCTCGCGGGTGGTGTTGTAGACCGTGACCGCGTCATTGTAGGCCTGGCGGGCGAAGGAGATCTTGTTTTCCGTGGAGGTCATTTCTTCCGTGAGCTGCATCATGTTTTGGTTGGCCTTCAGCTCGGGATATTGCTCGGAGACCACCATCAGGCGGGAAAGCGCGCCACCGAGGCCGGATTCGGCGTTCAGCAGGCCTTTCATGGCGGCGGCATCGGCGGGATTGGCGGCGGCGGCCTTGGAGGCGGCATAGGCGGTGTTGCGGGCGGCGATGACGGCTTCAAGCGTACCGCTTTCATGCTTCATGTAGCCCTTCGCCACCTCTACGAGATTCGGGATCAGGTCGTACCGGCGCTTCAGCTGGACGTCGATCTGGGCGAAGGCGTTCTTGAAGCGATTCCGAAGGGTGACGAGGCCATTGTAGGCGCCAATGACCCAGAAGGCGAACAGCAGGGCGACACCACCGAGGACGACGAGAAGGATTAGGACGATGCTCATAAGGGGAGGGGATGAACCGGACGCCTTTCTGTATGTCGGAGGGGATAGTGAGGCGCGAGAAATTTCAAGTTACACCCCGCGGCGATCTTTGGAGCAGGCGGCGCTTGCCAGCACGTGGCGCCGGCTGCACATTGCCACGGTCAATGAAGACGCTGGCGCGCCCCCTCCTGCTCGTGGTTTGTCTCGCCGCGGGCTGGCTCGCAGCCCAGGTGGCGAGTCCGGCACCGCTGGTGACGAGCGCGGCCGCGGCACAAGTCGTGCCGGGCAACTGGACCGTTGCGGAGACGCGCGCCGACCTGGCACTGCAAACCGGATTTCCGTCGACGGCCGCCACCATCTACCGGGATCTCCTCGCGGACAAGAATCTGCCGCCCGGGACCCGACAGCGCGTGACGCTGGGGCTGGTGACGGCATTGATGGATGGTGGCGACCTTGGCGCGGCCGAAACTGCGCTGCAATCGTCCGAGGGGCCGCGGGGGAGCGCGTATCAGCTGAGGGCGGGTCTCCTGGCGTTTGCGTTGCGGCGCTTCCCGCAAGCGCGGGCCACGCTGGCGGGAATCAAGGAAGAGGAGTTATCCGAGGCGGATCGTGGCTGGTGGTATTTTCTGCGGGCGAGCGTGGTCGCAGCCGAGCCGAACATCCCGGTGGCCGACGAGCTTTTCGAGCGGGCGAAACAGGTGGCGGTGTCGGATCTGCAGCGGACGCGATTTACACTCGGTCAGGAGCAAGTGAAACTGCTCACCGGGCAGGTGAATGATGCACAGCTTGCGACCCTGCGCGGCAACATGGAGCGTTTTCAAGGTCAGCGGCTCGGCTACGATTCCGCCCGCTATTATGCCACCGCCCTGGCGGCAGCCGGTCGCGCGCCCGAAGCGCAGGCGGTGCTCGAGCGCCAGCTCGCGTCCATCCCGGGGCCGGAGCGCAATGTGGCCGACCAGATCCGGCTGATGCTGGGGCTGATCGCGGGGGAAAGCAGCGCGGCCGGGCGCCAGGCGTTCCGGCAGCTTTTGCGGGACGGGCAGAAACCAGAAACGCAGCGCCTCGCATTGCACCTGCTCGCCCGCGGCGCGAAAACGACGGCAGAACGCGAGCAACTGCGTCGCGATCTGGGCGAGCTCATCTCGGCCCCCGCGTACCCGATCAGCGAAGACTTGCTGTTGGTGCGCGCCCAACTGGCGCTCGCGGACAAGGCATACGCCCCGGCGGAAGAGGATGCGCGCGGTTTGCTGGAGCGGTTTCCGGGATCGGAACTCAGGGAAAAGGCCCTGCGGGTTCGACTCGCGGTTGCGTGGGACCTGAAGCGCTTCCGGACCGCGGCGGACGTGATCGTGCAGTTGCGGGTGGTTCTTCCGCCCGGCCGCGCCCGCGCGGAACTTGGCGTGCTCCAAGCCGAGGCATTTTTCCGCGCGGAGGACTACCGTAATGCCGCCGATGCATACGAGGCTGCCTTGGGCGAAAACCCACCCGCCGCAACACCCGGGATCTTGTTGTTTCAACGGGTGCTGGCGGAAATTCGGGCGGATCGTCTCGACGTGGCCGCGAAGCAGCTCGACGAGACAACGAGCGACGCCCGCTTCGACCCGGTGAACCGATGGCAGGCCGAGTGGAATCTGATCAAGGTAATGCAGGCCCGGGGCCAAAACCAGGCGGCATCGGCACGGGTCGAGCGCCTGCTCGCCAGCAATGCGGAGGGCGTCGCCCGCGAACTGCGCATCCAGCTGCTCTGGTTGCGGGCCAAGTTGTCGTACGACAACGGTCAACCGGAGGCGGCGTTGCGGCAAGCGGACGAGTTGCTGGGCTCGCTGACGCGGGACTTGGACGCGCAGCTGCTCACCAATGTGGCGAGCATGGCTCAGTTGTTGAAAGCCCAGGCCCTCCTTACCTTGGGCCGAGACGCCGACGGGCTGGCCGTCCTGGAGAAATTACGCTCGGAGTTTCGCGCGACGGAGGCGGCGGAGTATTCCTACCTCGTCCAGGCAAGCCACCAGACGCAAACGGGCGATCTGGCGGGTGCGCAGCGGGTGTTGATCGATTTCGTCGACCCCAAGGGTTACCCCCACAGTCAATACGCCCCCCTGGCCCTATACCAAGCCGCCCTGATCCTGGAACGACAGGGACTCGATCGCCAGCTGCAGGAGGCGTACAAGTTGCTCGAGCAAATCGTGGAAAAATACCCGGGTGATGCATTGGTGTTCCGGGCGCGCATGAAGCAAGGCGACCTGTTGCGGAAGCTGAACGACTTCCCCGCGGCGAGGCGCATCTATGAATATCTCGTCAACAACTACGCCGGGCATCCCGACGAACTGCTGGCGCACCTGGCGCTGGCGGACAGCCTGTTTGCCCAAGGCGCCAACAGCGTTGTCAATTATGAGAGCGCATCGGCCATTTTCGAACGGTTGCGTGATCTGCCGTCGGCGCCGGTCGACCTGCGGGTGGAGGCGGGCTTCATGTGGGGTTACGCCCTTGCGAAGCGCGGCCAGGCGGCCAAGGCGCAGACGGCTTTCTGGTCAGTGGTGCAGGGATTCCTGCTCGATGCCGACCAAGCCGCCCGCCTGGGCGTCAAGGGCCGCTATTGGCTTTCCCGTTCGCTGCTCGAACTGGGCCAAATCCACGAGGACGCAGGCCGTTTGGACGAAGCCCAGCGTGCTTACCAGCTGATCGTCGAAAACAAGTTGAGCGGCTCGGCGCTGGCGCAGTCGAAGCTCGCGCGATTCCGTCCAGCGCCAGCCAGCAGCCCGTGACCTTTGGCATTTACGCACAAAACGCGGCGCACATGATGCGCGCACTCCCATGACTGTCTTCAGCTACAGTGTCTATGCCCAGGGCGGCCCCGTGATGTGGCTGGTGCTCCTGCTCGGCCTGCCGGCCCTGGTGGTGTTCGTGGAACGGGCGCTGTTGCTCCACCGGGCGCAAATCCGTTCGACCGAATTCCTCAACGGCATCAAGAACCTGTTGGAAAAAGACCGGTTGATGGAGGCGCTGACCCTGTGCGAGGAAACGCCTGGCCCCGTGGCCAAACTCGTCAAGGCGGGATTGCGCCGTGCCGGCGATGACGAGCAGGCGCTGCGTTTCGCCGTGCAAGAGGCGGCGCTTGCGGAACTTCCGGTGTTGGAGCGGCGTATCAGCGCGCTCGCCGCGATTGCGCAAATCGCGCCATTGTTCGGCCTGCTCGGGACACTCCTCGGCATGATCAAGACGTTCTGGCTCTTCAGCCAGGGCGGCAGCTACGCCACGCCGACCGTACTGGCGGGAGGCATGTGGGAGGCGTTGCTGACCGCCGCTGCCGGCTTGATCGTGGCCATTCCCGCGCATCTCGGCCGGCATTTCTTGGCTGGCCGCGTCCGGGCCTTGGTCCAGGACATGGAATGGGCCGGGAACGAATTGATGCGTTTTCTTTTGCGCGATTACCGAAAGAACGGAGGCGGCGGATGATCACGCAACCGCTCGAACTTCAATCCCGGCTAAGTTCGCCCCCGCGTGACCTGGATTTTTTTGCCTGGGTGAATGTGGCGCTGATTGTCCTGTTCTTCAGCCTGCTCGGTTCGCGCTTCGTGCTGGCACCCGGCATGGCGGTCGGGGTTGCTTCGCCGGGAGAGCGAGTGATCGTGCTCCCTGAGGTGAGCGGCGCCATAGCCAGCGCGGGACCGGCCTCGGTAGTCGTGAGTTATACCCGCGACAATGTGATCCTGTTTGAAGGCGGCATGTATAACTTGGGCGAACTGCGCAAGCACATGGAACGGTATGTGCACGAGCATCCGGGAGCCGTCATGCTGGTAATAGCGGACCGACAGGTCTCGGTGCAGGCCTTTGCCGAGCTGTGTACCATGGCGCGGGAGGCCGGCTTTGCTCACGTGCAACTCGCGGCTGACCAGCCGCAGCCCGGCATGAATGTTCCCTAGAGAGGCTCCCATGGTCGAGAATGATCAGAGGATAAGGCGCCGGGTGTGGGTTGGTTTGGCGGTGGGTTGTGCAGGTGTGGGAGCTTGGTTGGTTTGGAACCGAATGCATCCTATGAGCCCGGCGCGCGAAGCGGGGCTGGCCGAACCATTCGTACAGGTGGTTGGGGCGGGGCAGGCTGGAGGAGACCAGGTTTTGCGGGAAAAGGCCGAAATAATGGACCCAACGCCCCTATTTTTTCCGACCGCTTGGAACTTTGGGCAACAGCCTTTGCCACCCGGGAGCTTGAAACAACCCGGGCAGGTATTTCCGAGCTTCGAACCTCAATACCCATTGATCACGAAGGGGATAGGGGCTGACGATAACGAATTACAGGGGGTGCCGACGAAGCTTGCCGATTTGCTCGCCCAAGGAAATGAGGCGCCATTCGCCGGGATGGGGAGAGTTGACCGCGAACGTTCAACTTTACCAGTGCGGGCTGCCTATCTTGAAGTTCGAGCACTTGAAAACGCGGATAACATTATATCAGAACAACTTGGGGGAGCCACACCCCCTCGGGCCGATATTGCCCCGATAGAATTCATCGTCTTGGTGGGAAGCGCCGGCTTGGTCGGTGAACCATTTTTGACGACCGGCTCCGGCCGGGATGAAGTGGACAACTACTTCAGGAATTATCTCGTTAAGACTTATCGATTGGGAGAGCATTTGCCACCAGGCCAGTATCGCGTCGTGGTGGGTTCTTAGGATTTTTCAGAAATCCGGCAGAATCTAGTTGACGGTCCATTTTCGGAATCGTTTCTTCCTCGTTCTCTTTGTTTTTTGCTAGGCCTTGGCCTGCCCAGATAGCTCAGTCGGTAGAGCACGTTCTTGGTAAGGACGAGGTCGCCGGTTCGAATCCGGTTCTGGGCTCCAGGGGGCGTCGCTGATCTCCGACGTTAATCAAGATCAACAACTTCAATACCTAATCAAACCCACTACTCCACATGGCTAAAGGAACATTCGAACGCAAGAAGCCGCACGTCAACGTCGGCACGATCGGTCACGTCGACCATGGCAAGACCACGCTGACCACCTCGATTCTCGCGGTGCAGGCCGGCAAGGGCTTGGCTGAGGTCAAGACCTACGCGGATATCGCGAAGGGCGGCACCGTGCGTGATGCTTCCAAGATTGTCACGATCTCGGTCGCCCACGTGGAGTACGAATCGGACAAGCGCCACTACGCGCACGTCGACTGCCCCGGCCACGCTGACTTCGTCAAGAACATGATTACCGGCGCCGCCCAGATGGATGGCGCGATCCTCGTCGTCTCTGCCGCAGATGGTCCGATGCCCCAGACTCGGGAGCACATTCTTCTCGCCCGCCAGGTCGGCGTGCCGAAGATCGTGGTGTTCCTCAACAAGGTCGACCTCATCGATGACAAGGACCTGCTCGATCTCGTCGAGGAGGAGATTCGGGACCTGCTGACCAAGTACCAGTTTGACGGCAAGAACGCCAAGATCATCCGCGGCTCCGCCACCGCCGCGCTCGAGGGGAAACCCGAAGGCAAGGCTGCCATCCAGGCACTGATGGAAGCGATCGACAGCGAGATCCCCGAGCCGCAGCGCGAGCTGGACAAACCGTTCCTGATGTCCGTCGAGGACGTCTTCTCGATCACCGGTCGCGGCACCGTCGCGACTGGCCGTATTGAGCGTGGTATCTGCAAGCTCAACGACACCGTTGAGATTGTCGGCCTCCGCGACACCACGACCACCGTCGTGACCGGCATCGAAATGTTCCGCAAGCTGCTCGACCAGGGCCAGGCGGGCGACAACGTCGGCATCCTTCTCCGCGGTATTGAAAAGGACGGCATCGAGCGCGGCCAGGTCATCGCCGCCCCGAAGTCCATCACCCCGCACACGAAAGCGAAGGCCGAGATCTACGTCCTCTCGAAGGACGAGGGTGGCCGCCACACGCCATTCTTCAACGGGTACCGTCCCCAGTTCTACTTCCGCACGACGGACGTGACGGGCGTCGTCAACCTGCCGAAGGGCGTGGAGATGATCATGCCGGGCGACAACATCGCCGTCGACATCGAGCTCATCGTGCCGATCGCGATGGAGAAGACCCAAAAATTCGCCATCCGCGAGGGCGGCCGCACCATCGGTGCCGGTCGCGTCACCGAGATCGTCGCCTAAGCGTCGTTTAACCTCTTCCGACCGCCGCCGCCGGGGCTCCTTTGGGAGTCCCGGCTGTGTCGTCTAAAAGAAATAGTATATAACCACAGGGGTGTAGCTCAATTGGTAGAGTAGCGGTCTCCAAAACCGTTGGTTGGGGGTTCGATTCCCTCCGCCCCTGCCACCTTCGCCCGACACAACAAATGGCCAATCCCTTCCGCACCGTTCGACTCTTCGCCAGCGAACTCTTTGGCGAGCTGCAGAAAGCCAGCTGGCCGACCAAGACCGAACTCAAGGATTCGACGATCGTCGTGATCGTCGCGTGCCTGTTGCTCGGCCTGTTCACCAGCATCAGCGATTTCGCGCTCATCAACGTCGTCGACGCGGTGACCGAATTGGTCAGCAAGCTTTAACCGCCTTCGCCCGATGACCACGCAGACTTCCAGCGGCCAGTGGTTCGCCCTCCACACCCTCTCCGGCCAGGAGAACAAGGTGAAGAATTACATTGAGAAGTTCAAAAAGGCCGAGGAACTCGCCGACGAGATCCACGAGGTGCTCCTTCCCACGGAAGTGGTTTCCGAGGTCAAGGGCGGCAAGAAGTCGACCAAGGTTCGCAAGCTTTACCCGGGCTACGTGTTCATCAACATGGCGCTCTACGACGAGGAGAAGAAGGTCAAGATCAAGCCCTTCTACTTCGTGAAGGACGCCGCGGGTGTCATTGGTTTTGTCGGCGGTGACCATCCCGCCGCCCTACGCCAGGCTGAGATCGACGAGATCAAGGCCCGCATTGAAGCGGCCTCCGGCAAGGAAGTGCCGAAGGTCACCTTCGAAGTCGGCGAGGAGCTCAAGATCACGGACGGCGCCTTCGCCAACCTCACCGGCCGCGTCGACGAGGTCGACCCCGCCCGCGGCAAGCTCAAGATTTCCGTTTCAATTTTCGGTCGGTTTACGCCCGTCGAACTCGAATACTGGCAGGTCCAGCGCGCCTCTGAAAGCTGATCCAGCCGCCCTCACCACCAACCAGTCATCCTCCGCTCACCATGGCCAAGAAAATTCAAGGTTACGTCCGCCTCCAGCTGCCCGCTGGCGCGGCCAATCCCGCTCCTCCCGTCGGTCCCGCGCTCGGCGCCCAAGGCGTCAACATCATGGGCTTCTGCAAGGAATTTAACGCGAAGACCAAGGACCAGAATGGCATGATCATTCCGGTCGTCATCACGGTCTACAGCGACAAGTCCTTCACCTTCATCCTGAAGTCGCCGCCGGCGTCCGTGCTGCTCAAGAAGGCCGCCGGTATCGCCACTGGTTCGGCCAAGCCCAACATGGACAAGGTCGGCAAGGTCACAAAGAAACAGATCCTCGAGATCATCAAAATCAAGAAGGCCGACCTCAACGCCAACAGCGAGGAGGCCGCCATCCGCATGATCGCCGGCACTGCCCGCAACATGGGCATCGAAGTCGTCGACTGATTTTCCCTCAACCGCAACTCACCGCGGGAGTCCTCACGGACGTTCGCACCGCAAGGAGTCCAACATGCCCGTAAAACAAAGCAAACGCTACCGCAGCGCCGTCAAGGTCGCTGACCTCACCAAGGAATATCCGCTGAAGGAAGCGGTGGATATCCTCGCGAAGTTCCCCAAGGCCAAGTTCGATGAGACCATCGAGCTGTCGTTCCGCCTCGGCGTCGATCCCGCCCAGGGCGACCAGATGGTGCGCGGCACCACGCCGTTGCCCAACGGCTCCGGCAAGAAGGTTCGCGTCGTTGTCTTCACCGACGATGCCGACAAGGCCCTGGCTGCGGGCGCCGACCATGCCGGCCTCGCCGACCTGATGGCCAAGATCAGCGGCGGCTGGCTCGACTTCGATGTCGCGATCGCGACGACCGAAGCCATGAAGCAGGTTCGCACACTTGCCCGCGTCCTCGGTCCCAAGGGGCTCATGCCCAACCCGAAGTCGGGCACCGTCACCGACGACATCGCCGCCGGCATCAAGGCCGTCAAGGCCGGCCGCGTCGAGTTCAAGGTCGACAAGACCGCCAACATCGGCGTCGGAGTCGGCAAGCGCTCGTTCACGCCCGACCAGATCTCGGAAAACGTCGCCGCGGTCCTCGAAGCCGTGGGCAAGGCCAAGCCCGCCGCGTTCAAGGGCCACTACATCAAGAGCGTCACCCTCTCGTCCTCGATGAGCCCGGGCGTGAAGCTCGCCACCACCGAGTTCAACAAATTCTAAGGAGCACGCACCATGAGAGCAGAAAAACAATATCTGATCGAGGAGGTCAGCGGGCACCTGAAGAAGTCCGATTACGTCATCCTCACCAACTTCACCAAGCTCACCGTTGAGGATGCCGCGGAGCTGCGCAGGCGCCTGGCTCCCGAGAAGGCTGAGTTCCACGTCGTCAAGAACAGTTCCTTCCGCGTCGCCGCCAAGGCCATGGGCCTCCCCGACATGGAGTCGTCCCTCAGCGGCCAGACCGCGGTCGTCGTCGGTGGCAAGAACGCCCCTGGCGTCGCCAAGGTGCTCAAGAAGTTCATCGAGGAAAAGCAGAAGCTCGAGGTCAAGGTGGGTGTCATGGATAAGAAGCTCATGACGGCCGCCGACCTCGCCAAGCTGGCTGACCTGCCCTCCTTCGAGGCCTTGCGGTCGATGCTGCTTGGCTTGTTCACGATGCAAGGCGCGGCTTTCGTCCGCGTTCTCGACGCCAAGGTCAAGAAGGAGCAGCCCGCTGCTCCGGCCGCCTAACCCACCACGCCAACCCACAATTTCCGGCGCGAGCCGGAGCAATATATCCAACGAAGCGGCTAGGGGATACGTCCCTTAAACGCGTTCCACCCGGGACCGCTATTCGCTTCAGGAGAACATACCATGAGCAACATCACCAAAGACCAGGTCATTGAATGGCTGTCCGCCCAGCCCATTCTCGAACTCTCCGCCCTCGTGAAGGATCTCGAGGCCAAGTGGGGCGTTTCCGCCGCCGCTGCCGTCGCCGCCGCTCCCGCGGGCGGAGCCGCCGCCGGCGGCGCCGCCCCGGCGGCCGAGGCGCAGACCGAGTTCACCATCGTCCTCAAGGAGGCCGGCGCGAACAAGATCGGCGTCATCAAGGAAGTCCGTGCCATCACGGGTCTCGGTCTCAAGGAGGCCAAGGATCTCGTCGAGGGCGCGCCGAAGCCCGTCAAGGAGGCCGTCGCCAAGGCCGAGGCCGAGGAAATCAAGAAGAAGCTCGAGGCCGCCGGTGCCAAGGTGGAGCTCAAGTAACCGCTTGGCGTTTTCGCCTTCCATTCAGCTCAATTCACCGAGACAGGCCGTGTCCAACCGCGGCCTGTCTTTCGGCTTTGTTTCGTTTGTTCTTTCCGCGTCCCAGGATTTTGCGTCCGGGCGCACCACTGCCGGTTGCTCGCGCTGAGCAACTGAGTTCGTTCCTTTTTTTCAGACCACCTCTACACGGGAAATTCCATGGCCGACCGCACTCATTCCGAACGCATCAACTTCGGCAAACTCCGCGAAGTCATCCAGCCGCCGAACCTCATCGAGCTGCAGATCAGCTCCTACCTCGAGTACCTCCAGAAGGACACGCCCGAGAAGCAGCGCAAGCCGTACGGCCTCGAGGCCGTGTTCAAGGAGGTCTTCCCGATCAATTCCTATGACGAGCGCCTGACGCTCGAGTACGTCTCGTACACCATCGGCGACCCCAAGAGTTCCGAGATCGAGTGCCTCCGTGAGGGCACGACCTACGCCGTCCCGCTTTACGTGAAGCTCCGCCTGCGCGAGGAGGACTTCATCAAGGATGAGGAAATTTTCATGGGCGATATCCCGATGGTGACCGAGCGCGGCTCGTTCATCATCAACGGGGCCGAGCGCGTCGTTGTCTCCCAGCTCCATCGTTCGCCCGGCATCTGCTTCGAAGTGGCCACGCATCCAAACGGCAAGCTCCTGCATTCGTTCCGCATCATCCCTGATCGCGGCACCTGGCTTGAAGTCCAGTTCGACAACAACGATCTGCTCTACGTCTATCTCGATCGCCGCCGCCGGCGCCGGAAATTCCTCATCACGACGCTGCTGCGCTCCATCGGCTTCAGCAACGACCTCGATATCCTCAACCTGTTCTACACGATCCAGGACTTGAAGGTTGCCAAGGCTCTCGACCTCGAAAACGTCTCCACGCTCGTCCTCGTCGAGGACGTGATCGACGCCCAGAAGGGCGTCGTGCTCGCACGCGCGTTCGAGCCGCTCACCAAGGCCATCGTCCGCACTTTCGAGAAGCACGACATCAAGTCGATGCGCGTCATCGACACGACGGCCGACGAGGGTGCCATCATCCGTGCGCTCAAGAAGGACCCGACCCGCAACGAGGAGGAGGCCCTCAAGGAAATCTACAAGAAGCTGCGCCCGGGCGAGCCCCCGACCACGGCGAATGCCAAGGCCCTGCTCAAGCGCCTGTTCTTCGACCCCAAGCGTTACGACCTGGGCCGCGTCGGTCGCTACAAGATCAACCAGAAGCTCGACCTCAAGATCGAGCTCGAGAATCGGATTCTCGAGAGCGCCGACATTGTCGCCGCCACGAAGTATCTCGTCCGGCTCAAGAAGAGCGACGGCATCGTTGACGACATCGATCACCTCGGTTCCCGCCGCGTGCGCACCGTGGGCGAGTTGCTCGCCAATCAGTGCCGCGTCGGTCTGTCCCGCACCGAACGCTTGGTGCGCGAGCGCATGACCCTCTACGACCAGAGCGTTGATTCGATCACGCCCCAGAAGCTGATCAACCCGAAGGCCCTGACGACCGTAATCCGCGACTTCTTCGCCCGCAGCCAGCTGTCGCAGTTCATGGACCAGATCAACCCGCTCGCCGAGCTCACCCACAAGCGCCGCCTTTCGGCCCTTGGACCGGGTGGCCTCAACCGCGAGCGTGCCGGCTTCGAGGTGCGCGACGTGCATCCCTCGCACTATGGACGCATCTGCCCGATCGAGACCCCCGAAGGTCCGAACATCGGCCTCATCAATTCCCTGTCCACCTATGCCCGCGTGAACGAGTTCGGTTTCATCGAGGCGCCCTACCGGGTCGTCGAGAAGGAGAAGGGCCGCGTCACCGACAAGGTTGTCTACCTCACCGCCGACCAGGAGGAAGGCAAGACCATCGCCCAGGCCAACGCCGAGGTCGATGAGAAGGGCAACTTCATCGGCAAGGTCACCGCGCGTAACTCCGGCAACTTCCTCGAAGTCGCCGCCGACGAGGTCGACCTGATGGACGTTTCGCCCAAACAGGTGGTGTCCGTTGCCGCCGGCTTGATCCCGTTCCTCGAGCATGACGATGCCAATCGCGCGCTCATGGGTTCCAACATGCAACGCCAGGGCGTGCCGCTTCTCCAGACCGAGGCGCCGCTCGTCGGCACCGGCCTCGAGGCCCGCCTCGCGAGCGATTCCAAGACCGTTGTCATTGCCGAGGAAGCCGGTGTCGTCGCCTCCGTCGACGCCAAGCAGATCATTGTCACCAAGGACGGCGACCTGCCGCGGCACCCGAAGCACAACCCGAAGGACCACGTTTACGTTTATGAACTCCGGAAGTTCATGCGTTCGAACGCCGGCACCTGCTTCAGCCAACGCCCGATTGTCCGCAAAGGACAGAAGGTGAAGAAGGGCGAGTGCATTGCCGACGGTCCCTCGACCGACCACGGCGAACTCGCGCTCGGCCGCAACGTGCTCGTCGGCTTCATGCCGTGGAATGGCTACAACTTCGAGGACGCCATCCTGATCTCCGAAAAGGTGCTCAAGGAGGATATCTTCACCTCCATCCACGTCCAGGAATTCGAGGTTACCGCCCGCGACACCAAGCTGGGGCCCGAGGAAATCACGCGTGACATCCCGAACATCGGCGAGGAGGCGCTCAAGAATCTCGACCACAACGGCGTCATCCGCGTCGGTGCCGAAGTGAAACCCGGCGACATCCTCGTCGGCAAGATCACCCCAAAATCCGAGACCGAACTCGCGCCCGAGGAAAAGCTCCTCCGCGCCATCTTCGGCGAAAAAGCCGCCGACGTGAAGGACACCTCGCTCATCGTTCCCTCCGGCGTGAACGGCATCATCATGGACGTAAAGGTCTCGACGAGCCGCCTCGACGCGGAACGCGACCGCCTGTCCCCTTCCGACCGCCGCCGCCAGGTGAAGCAGATCCAGGAAGACTACAAGACCCAGATGGACAAGCTGCGCGAACAGCTGACCGAGGCCTTGTCCAACATCCTCCTCGGCGAAAAGATCCCGCTCGACGTCATCAACGGCCAGACCGGCGAAATCATCATCCCAGCGAATCGCAAGATCACCAAGACGCTCCTCCGCAAGCTGGCCGCCGTCGCGAAGCACATCGAAATCGATCCTTCGCCCGTCCGCATCAAGATCATGGAGATCATCGCCTCCTTCCAGTCGAAGTTCGACGAGTTGGAAGGCGACCGCGAGCGCAAGGTCGCCACGATCGAGACCGGCGACGAGAACGGCCCCGGCGTCATCAAGCAGGTCAAGGTCTACATCGCCACGAAGCAGAAGCTCGAGGTCGGTGACAAGATGGCCGGCCGCCACGGCAACAAGGGCGTCGTCGCCAAGATCGTGCCGGAAGAGGACATGCCCTTCCTGCCGGACGGCACCCCCATCGAAATCTGCCTCAACCCGCTCGGCGTGCCTTCGCGCATGAACGTCGGCCAGGTGCTGGAGACGCACCTGGGCTGGGCCTGCAAAAAGCTCGGCATCAAGGTGGCCACTCCCGTGTTCGACGGCATTCCCGAGAGCAAGGTGCGTGGATACCTCAAGGAGGCCAAGCTGCCGTCCACCGGCAAGTCGACGCTGTTCGACGGCCGTACGGGTGAGAAACTCGATCAGGAGGTCGTCGTTGGCTACATCTACATGATGAAGCTGAACCACCTCGTGTCGCACAAAATCCACGCGCGCGCGGTCGGTCCGTACTCCCTCGTCACGCAGCAACCCCTGGGCGGCAAGGCCCAGTACGGCGGCCAGCGTTTCGGCGAAATGGAAGTGTGGGCACTCGAAGCCTATGGCGCGGCCCACACCCTCCAGGAACTCCTCACCGTCAAGTCCGACGACGTCAATGGTCGCACCAAGATCTACGAGTCGCTGGTCAAGGGCGACAACACGTTGAGCGCGGGCACGCCCGAATCATTCAATGTGCTGGTCAAGGAAATGCAGGCCCTCGGCCTCGACATCAAACTCGCGAAGCGCACCGCCCTGGGCGAAGCCCTCGGCGGCGCCGGCCGTTAACCCTTAACACAATCCTGGGAGCAAAATCATAATGAGTACTGAACACGCCCGCGAAGAAGTCCGATCCGTCCTCGGTTCGGACGAGAATCAGTTCGACAACGTTTCCATCAGCGTCGCCGCGCCGGAAACCATCCGCGCCTGGTCGAAGGGTGAGGTTAAGAATCCCGAGACGATCAACTACCGCACCTTCAAGCCCGAGCCGGGTGGCCTCTTCTGCCAGAAGATCTTCGGCCCCGTGCGCGACTACGAGTGCGCCTGCGGCAAGTACAAGCGCATCAAGTACAAGGATGTGGTGTGCGATCGCTGCGGCGTCGAGGTAACCATCGCCCGCGTCCGCCGCGAGCGCATGGGCCACATCGAGCTGGCCGTTCCCGTCGCCCACATCTGGTTCCTTAAAAGCATGCCGAGCCGCCTCGGCCTCCTGCTCGACATGACCGCCCGTTCGCTCGAGCGCGTCATCTACTACGAGAACTACATGGTGACCAACGCGGGCAAGACGCCGCTCGAACTCAAGCAGCTCCTCACCGAGACTGAGTACCAACAGGCTGTCGACGAGTACGGTGCCGACGCCTTCACCGCCAAGATGGGCGCCGAGGCCGTCCGCGACGTGCTCACCCAGATCGACATGGAGGCCGTCGTCGCCGAGCTCCACGAGACCATGCGCGCCACGCGCTCGAAGCAGATCAAGAAAAAGCTCTCGAAGCGCCTCAAGGTCATCGGGGGTTTCATCAGCTCCAAGTCCCGTCCCGAGTGGATGGTGATGGAAGTGCTGCCCGTGATCCCGCCGGACCTGCGCCCGCTCGTCCCGCTCGAAGGTGGCCGCTTCGCCACCTCCGACCTGAACGACCTCTACCGTCGGGTCATCAACCGCAACAACCGCCTGCGGAACCTGATGCAGCTTAAGACGCCCGACGTCATCATTCACAACGAAAAGCGCATGCTCCAGGAGGCGGTCGACGCGCTGTTCGACAACGGCCGCCATGGCCGCCCGGTCACGGGCGCCGGCAATCGCGCCTTGAAGTCGCTCTCCGACATGCTCAAGGGCAAGCAGGGGCGCTTCCGCCAGAACCTGCTCGGCAAGCGCGTCGACTACTCCGGCCGCTCCGTCATCGTCATCGGTCCCGAACTCAAGCTCAACCAGTGCGGCTTGCCGAAGAAGATGGCGCTCGTGCTCTTCGAGCCGTTCATTATCCGCCGGCTCAAGGAACTCGGCTTCGTGCACACCGTCCGCGGTGCCCGCAAGATGATCGAGAAGAAGTCCCCCGAGGTGTGGGACATCCTCGAGGAAGTCACCAAAGGCCACCCGGTGCTCCTTAACCGCGCGCCCACGCTGCACCGCCTTTCGATCCAGGCTTTCGAGCCCGTGCTTATCGAGGGCTCGTCGATCCGCGTTCACCCGCTCGTCTGTACCGCCTACAACGCGGACTTCGACGGTGACCAGATGGCCGTGCACGTCCCGCTCTCCCTTGAAGCGATCCTGGAGTGCAAGCTCCTGATGATGTCGACGAACAACATCTTCTCGCCGTCCTCCGGCAAGCCGATCCTTACGCCGTCGCAGGACATCGTCCTCGGTGCCTACTACCTCACGGTCGAGCCGCGCAGCAAGCCCGCCAAGGGCACACGCGTGCCGATGCTGAGCGGCCTCCAGGAAGTACTCTACGTCAAGGCCGACGGCGCCCTCAAGATGCACGATTGGATCCAAGTGCCCAATCCGGACTACAAGCGTGACACCGTCTTCGGTAACAAGGAGCGCAAGGTGCTGCTCACGACCGTGGGCCGCGTGATCTTCAACGAGATCTGGCCGTCCTCCCTCGGCTTCATCAACTTCCCGGTGCCGAAGGGCAAGCTCGGCGACCTCATCCTCAACACCTACAAGGTCGCCGGCGACCGCGTGACGGTGGAGACGCTCGACCGCCTGAAGGAGCTGGGCTTCCAGACCGCCATGCACGCAGGCATCTCGATCGGCATCGATGACATGATCATTCCCGAGAACAAGAAGGAAATCGTGTCCGACGCCCGCAAGAAGGTCGACGAGGTCGAGTCGCAGTACAAGAAGGGTATCATCACCTCGGGCGAACGTTACAACAAGATCATCGACATCTGGACGGGCGCCACCGACCGCATCGCGAAATCCGTGTTCTCGAAACTCGAGAACAACGACGGACGCGTCGAGGTGAACCCCGTCTACATCATGATGGATTCCGGCGCGCGCGGTAACAAGCAGCAGGTTCGCCAGCTGTGCGGTCTCCGCGGCCTCATGGCCAAGCCCTCCGGTGAAATCATCGAACGCCCGATCCTGTCCTCTTTCCGCGAGGGTCTCACGGTACTCGAGTACTTCATCTCGACGCACGGCGCCCGCAAGGGTCTCGCCGACACCGCCCTCAAGACGGCCGACGCCGGTTACATGACCCGCAAGCTTTGCGATGTCGCCATGGACGCCGTTGTCACCGAGGAAGATTGTGGCACCCGCGATGGCATCTGGAAGAAGGCCATCTTCGAAGGCGAAACGATGCTGGTCACCCTGGCCGAACGTATCGTGGGCCGCTTCTCGGCGGACGACGTGTTCGACCCGCTCAATCCGACCAAGACGATCGTCAACGCCGGCGAACTGATTACCGAGGAACTCTCCAAGCGCATCGAGGACTCCGGCATCGAGCGGGTCAAAGTGCTTTCGCCGCTCACGTCCACGAGCGAGCAGGGTATCGACGCCAAGTCCTATGGCATCAATCCCGCGACCAACAAGGTTGCGAAGATCGGTGACTCCGTTGGTATCATCGCCGCGCAGTCCATCGGCGAGCCTGGCACGCAGCTCACCATGCGCACCTTCCACATCGGTGGTGTCGCCTCGGCTGGTTCGAAGAACCCCGAGATCAAGGTCCGCAACAACGGCATCGTGAAATACCGCGGCCTGCGCCTGGTGCAGACGGCCGAGGGTTTCAACATCGTCCTCAACAAGACCGGTTCACTCCAGATCCTCGACGACAACGATCGCGAGCTCGAGTCCTACCCGATCGTCGTCGGTACTTTCCTCTCGGTCACCGACGCCGCCAAGGTCACCAAGGGCCAGACGATCGCCCAGTGGGATCCTTACAACATCCCGGTCCTCTCCGAGAAGGCCGGCACGCTCCACTTCAAGGACATGATCCCGGGGGTGACCGTGAAGCGTGAGCTTGACGAATCCACTGGCCGCATCGCGACCGTGGTCATCGAGCATAAGGAGGATCTCAATCCGCAGATCGAAGTCCGCGACGACCACGGCAAGCCCGTCGCCGCTTACTCGATTCCGACCGGTGCGCAGGTTGCAGTCGCCGAGGGTGACATCATCCAGCCCGGTGCGCTGCTCGCCAAGACCCCGCGTCAGGCGTCCGTCACCAAGGACATCACCGGCGGTCTTCCGCGCGTAGCCGAGCTTTTCGAAGCCCGTCGCCCGAAGGAGGCAGCCGAAATGGCCCGCATCGAGGGTGTCGTTTCGTTCGAAGGCTCCATTCGCGGCAAGCGCAAGCTCGTCGTCCGCCAGGAAGAGTCGGGCGCCGAGGAGGAACACCTGATCCCGCACGGCAAGCACATCATCGTGCAGGCTGGCGATGTCGTCCACAAGGGCCAGCACCTCACCGAAGGCTCCGCTGATCCGCACGAGATCCTCGAGATCCTCGGGCCGACCGCCCTCTACGAGTTCCTCATCGGCCAAGTACAGGAAGTCTACCGACTCCAGGGTGTCTCGATCAACGACAAGCACATCGAGGTCATCATCCGCCAGATGCTCCGCAAGGTCCGCATCAGTGACCCGGGTGACACCGAGTGGTTCTGGGGCGAGCAGATCGACCGCACTGCCTTTCTGCGGGAAAACAAGCGCATCGAGGCGGCCGGCGGCAAGCCGGCTGAAGCGGAGCCAATCCTCCTCGGCATCACCAAGGCTTCACTTGAGACCGAGAGCTTCATCTCGGCCGCCTCCTTCCAAGAGACGACGCGCGTCCTCACCGACGCCTCGACGCTGGGCAAGGTCGACACCCTGAAGGGTTTCAAGGAAAACGTCATCATGGGACATCTGATCCCGGCTGGCACCGGCCTCCCGGCTTACAAGAAGCTCCGGGTGACGCTGCCGCTCGGCGGTGAGATCCCGATGGAAGAGGCGCCCAAGGCAGCAACCGCCGAGGCCAGCTAAGGCCCGTCAATCAAACTTCAAGGCCGCGGAGAAATCCGCGGCTTTTTCTTTGGGTATGATATTGGAAGGGGGTGGGGTGGTCCTCGCGCTGACGAAATGTCCGAATTGGCGGCAAGATTGCAGTCTGTAACCGAAATTCGCCTTGTTTTTCCCCGCGAAATCACGAATCCTTTAGATCCTCCCGCCAAAAGATGCCTGTAGAGCTTAGCTCCGGGTGTCTTCTCGCCCGGCCTTCACCGGCCGGGCGTTCTTTTTTGTAGTTTGGAAGCGCCAAAAAACTTCGGGGGAAGAGGACGGCAGTCGTTCGATGGGGGCAAATGACCTTATCCAAGAGGGCATAAGCCATGAGGCGCGGAAGGTTTTTACAATTGGGTTTCCCAGCGAATAGCGTGTGAACAACTTTTCGGAGAATTCATCGATTTAGCTCTTGAAGTGCGCTCACGCGACCTGCTTTTCTAACCGTCCCTATCGTCACTTACAGCCGCTGCAGCCAAACTGTAGAGGCACCTGAGACGCCGCGATTTCGGGATTTCCCTCCCGAAAACGTGTTTTCCACCTAAGCGCGAAATAGTTCTTGCCGGGGGCTCTTGCTCCGGTAGGTTCCGCGCCTTTTCCACTTTTCAAACACTTCCAATCAACCACATGCCAACCATCAACCAACTCGTGAGAAAAGGACGCCGCAAAGTCGTTGCGAAGTCCAAGGCTCCGGCGTTGCAGGGTAACCCCTTCCGCCGCGGCGTTTGTGTGCAGGTCATGACCCGCACGCCGAAGAAGCCGAACTCGGCCATCCGCAAGGTCGCCAAGGTTCGCCTCACGAACGGTACGGAGGTCATTTCGTATATTCCTGACGAGGGCCATAACCTCCAGGAGCACTCCATTGTGTTGGTGCGCGGCGGCCGCGTGAAGGATCTTCCCGGCGTACGTTACCATATCGTCCGCGGCACCCTCGACGCGACCGGCGTGGAGAAGCGTCGCCGTTCCCGTTCCAAATACGGCGTCAAGCGCCCGAAGGCCGCCAAGTAACAATCGTTCTTTTTTAGCACCATGTCCCGTCGTCGCAGAGCTACGCACCGCCCCACCGTCCCGGATGTCCGCTATAACAGCCCGCTGGTGACGCATCTCATCAATGTCATCATGAAGAGCGGCAAGCGCACGCTCGCCGAGCGCATCGTCTACGGTGCCTTTGAGCGCGTGAGCGAGAAGCTCCAGAAAGGCGACCCGGTCGACCTGCTGATGGGGGCGATGGAAAACGCCCGCCCGAAGCTCGAGGTCAAGAGCCGCCGCGTCGGTGGCGCCACTTATCAGGTGCCGGTTGAGATTTCATTTGAACGCCAGGAATCGCTGGCTCTTCGCTGGATCGTCAATGCCGCCGGCGCCCGCAAGGGCACGCCGATGCGCGAGGCGATCGCAGCCGAAATCATCGATGCCTACAACAACACCGGCACCGTTGTGAAGAAGAAGGAAGAAATGCACAAGATGGCCCAGGCCAACCGCGCCTTCGCCCATCTCCGCTGGTAAGGAATTCCACGCATGTCCGTCGCGTCTCCCATCAACATCACTGTCGTTACCGACAAGGCGAAGATCTCGCCCGTCAACTCGAAGGACCGCCCCTTCCCGCTGGAATGGACGCGCAATATCGGCATTGCCGCGCACATCGACGCCGGCAAGACGACCACCACCGAGCGCATCCTATTTTATTCCGGCGCCGTCCACAAGATGGGCGAAGTCCACGAGGGCACGACCGTGACCGACTGGATGGAGCAGGAGCGCGAACGCGGCATCACGATCACGGCGGCCGCCATCTCCTGTGCCTGGAATGCATCCTGGGGTCCGTGGAAGGGCATCAAGCAGCGCATCAACATCATTGACACTCCCGGACACGTCGACTTCACCGCCGAAGTGGAGCGCTCGCTCCGCGTGCTCGACGGCGCCGTCGCCGTATTTGACGCCGTCGCCGGCGTACAGCCGCAGTCCGAGACCGTCTGGCGCCAGGCGAACAAGTACCGCGTGCCGCGCATCGCCTTCATCAACAAGATGGATCGTGTGGGCGCGGACTTCTACCGCTGCATCGACGACATTCGCAACAAGCTCAAGGCGAATGCCCACGCCCTCTACCTCCCGATCGGGGCTGAGGAAAACTTCACCGGCCTCATCGACCTCGTGCAGAACGTGGCCTATTCCTTCGACGAAGACCCGAAGGATCCGCTCGGCATGAATCCGAAGACCATCCCGATTCCCGAGAACATGGTCGGCAAGACCAACGAGTATCGCGACAAGCTCATCGAAGCGGTTTCGGATTTCGACGACGCCATCGCGGAAAAATACCTCGGCGGCGAGGACATCGCGATCAACGACCTGATGCTCGCGGTCCGCAAGGCCACGATTTCGCTCCAGTTCACCGGCGTTTTCCCCGGCTCCGCCTTCAAGAAAAAGGGCGTGCAGCGCCTGCTCGACTGCGTCGTTAATTATCTTCCGAGCCCGATCGACGTGCCGCCAATGCGCGGCCAGGACAGCGACGGCAAGGAGGTTGATGCGATCGTTAACGACGCGGGCAAGCTGGCGGGACTCGCATTCAAGTTGTGGAACGACCCGTTCGTTGGTCGTCTCGTGTTTTATCGCGTCTACACCGGCGTGCTCACCCGCGGCATGTCGCTCTACAATCCCCGCACCCGCCGCTCCGAGCGCGTTTCGCGTCTCGTGCTGATGCGTGCCATCGAGCGTGAGGAAATTGACAAGGCCTATTCAGGCGACATTTGCGCCGTCGTGGGAGTGAAGGACGTCATCACCGGCGACACGCTGTGCGACGAGGATTTCGACATCCGTCTCGAGCCGCCGTCGTTCCCCGAGCCCGTCATCTCCATGTCTATCGAGCCGAATTCCAAGGGTGACCAGGAAAAGCTCGGCATCGCGCTCCAGCGCCTCGTCGCCGAGGATCCGACTCTGCGCGTCAAGACCGACCAGGATACCGGCCAGACCATCCTCGCCGGCATGGGCGAACTCCACCTCGAGATCATCGTCGACCGCATGAAGCGTGAATTCAAGGTGGAGGCCACCTCGGGCAAACCGCAGATCGCGTACCGCGAGACCATCACCAAGGCGGCCGATGGCGAAGGTAAATTCATCCGTCAGTCGGGCGGCAAGGGCCAGTATGGCCATGTCGTCATCAAGATGGAACCCAATGAAAAGGGGAAGGGAATCGAGGTCATCAACGAGACTGTCGGCGGCTCTATCCCCAAGGAATTCATCAAGCCGTCGACCGACGGCATTCTCGAGGGCGCCAACAACGGCGTAATTGCCGGCTTCCCGGTGGTGGACGCGATCATCCGCATCGTCGACGGTTCGTTCCACGAGGTGGACTCCTCCGAAATGGCGTTCAAGATGGCTGGAATCTTCGCGTTCAAGGACGCGATGAAGAAGGCCAACCCGATCCTGCTCGAGCCCATCATGGGCGTCGAGGTTACTACGCCTGAGGAATACCAGGGCGATCTCATGGGTGACATCAACCGTCGCCGTGGCCAGATCCAGGGTATGGAGAACAAGGCTGGCGCGTGCGTTATCTCCGCGCACGTTCCGCTCGAACAGCTCTTCGGCTACGTCACCGACATCCGGTCCCTCTCGAAGGGTCGCGCCAGCGCCGGCATCACGCCCGCGCATTTCGCCCAAGTGCCCAACGCTCAGCTCACGAAGATCGTTGAAGCCAACGCCAAGGGCCCTGCTCGCACCTAACTTTCAACCCTCGTTCTTTATACCGCCATGAAAGGCCAACGCATTCGTATCAAACTTCAGGGCTTCGATTACCGGGTGATCGACCAGTCCGCCTTGGAAATCGTGGAAACCGCCAAGCGCTCCGGCGCTCGCGTCTCTGGGCCCATCCCGCTGCCCACCCACATTGTTAAACTCTCGGTCAACCGCTCCCCGCACGTCGATAAGAAGTCCATGGAGCAGTTCGAGTCCCGCACGCACAAGCGCTTGATCGATATCCTCGAGCCCACCGCCCAGACCGTCGACGAACTCAAGAAGCTCAACCTCCCATCCGGCGTGGACATTACCATCAACGTATAACTTTAACCCATAACCAGCTTAGCAGACGCCGCCTCAACCCGGCCCTCGCTAAAGTAGGTCTAAACAAACGGCGCTCACTCGCCACCTACCGCTTAGCCCATGATCGCTACCATATTAGGCAAAAAAATCGGCATGACCCAGGTCTACGACGCGCAAAACGTCTTGGTCCCGGTCACCGTGGTCGAAGCCGGCCCCTGTCCGGTCGTCCAGGTCAAAACGGTCGAGTCCGATGGCTACAATGCCGTGCAACTCGGTTTTGGCGCCCAGAAGGCCAATAATGCCTCGAAGGCCGAAACGAACCACGCCAAGAAGGCTGGCCTCGCGGCCACGCCCCGCGTGCTGAACGAAGTTCGCCTCACGGAGGCCTTCTCCGGCAAGGCTGGTGACGTGATCACGGTTGCGGCCTTTTCCGAAGGCCAGGTCATTGACGTCCTCGGCATCTCCAAGGGCAAGGGCTTCCAAGGCGTCGTGAAAAAGCACGGTGCCGCCGGCGGTCCCGCCGCGCACGGCTCCATGTTCCACCGACGCATCGGCTCGATCGGCATGCGCCAGACCCCGGGTCGCTCGTGGAAAAACCAGTCGATGCCCGGCCACATGGGCAGCAATCACCGCACGGTGCAGAACCTGCGCGTCGTGAAAATCATCAGCGACAAGAACCTGATCCTCGTCAAGGGCGCCATCCCCGGCGCCAACGGCGACGACGTCATCATCCGTTCCGGCAAGAAAGCCAAGAAAGCCTAACCTACCGGAGACTGATCCCACATGAAACTCACTGTTTTCACGTCCGACGCTTCGCAGAGCTCCGAGAAGGAGTTCAAGCTCCCGACCTTTGAGGGCGACAAGGGCCTCCAGGCCGTAAAGGAAGTCGTCGTTGCTCACCGCGCGAACGCCCGCCAGGGCACGCGCTCCACCAAGACCCGCGGCGAAGTTTCCGGCGGCGGCAAGAAGCCTTGGGCCCAGAAAGGCACGGGCCGCGCCCGCGCTGGCTCCAGCCGTTCCCCCCTCTGGTCCGGTGGTGGTGTCGTCTTCGGCCCGAAACCCCGCGACTTCTCCAAGAAGATCAACGGCAAGGTCAAGGCGCTCGCTTTCAGCCGCGCCCTTTTCGACCGCGCCACGGCTGGTGACGTCAGCGTCATCGAGGCCTTCGCGCCCAAGGAGACCAAGACCAAGGTCATGCATGCCGTCATCGAGCGCATCGCCCCCAAAGGCCGTGTGCTCCTCGTCGACGCCCCGTTCACGACCGAGGCCACCCGCGCCGCCCGCAACCTCGAACGCGTCACCCTGCAGGTGGCGTCCAAGCTCAACACCCTCGATCTGGTGCAATACTCCAAGATCGTCATGTCGAGCCAGGCGCTCGAGCAGGTCATCGCCCGCACCGGAGGTAAGTCATGATCAACGCCGACAAGATTCTCAAAACGATCCGCCTGACGGAGAAGTCCAACAAGCTTTCGTCCAACTACGGCCAATACACCTTCGAGGTGTATCCCAATGCGACCAAGTACACCGTCGCCGCCGCCGTGGAGCAGACCTTCAAGGTCAGCGTCACGCGCGTGAACATTATGAATCGCAAGGGCAAGCCGAAGCGTTCGCGCCAGGGTCGTCCCATCCACAAGTCCGACAGCAAGCGCGCCATCGTCACCCTCAAGGCGGGCGACAAGATCGAGCTCACTTCCTGAGTGCACCGGAGATAAACCACCATGCCTCTCAAATCCTTCCGTCCCCTCACCGCGTCGCTCCGGTTCACTGAACTGAACCGCCCCGCCGGCGTGTCCAAGAAGCGCCCCGAGCGTTCGCTCGTCGAGTCGAAGAACAAGACCGGCGGCCGCAACATCTACGGCCGCGTCACGTCGCGCCGTCGTGGCGGCGGTCACAAGAAGCTCTACCGCATCATCGACTTCAAGCGCAGCAAGCTCGACATGCCCGCCAAGGTCCAGGCGATCGAATACGATCCCAACCGCAGCGCCCTGCTCGCGCTTCTGGCCTATGCCGACGGTTCGAAGACCTACATCCTCGCGCCCCAGGGTCTCAAAGCCGGTGACTCGATCTACAGCGCGCTGAAGACCGACAGCAACGACTACCGCCCGGGCAATTCCTTCCCGCTGTCGGTCATTCCGCCCGCGACGAAGGTCCACGCCGTGGAATTGCTGCCCGGCCGCGGCGCCCAGATCGCCCGCTCCGCCGGCACGTCGGCCGAACTCGTCGCCGTGGAGAACGGCTACGCCCAGGTTCGCCTGTCTTCCGGCGAAACGCGCCTGATCCACGCCGATTGCCGCGCCACGATCGGTGAGGTTTCCAATCCCGACCACAACAAGCGCTCGCTCGGCAAGGCGGGTCGCAACCGCTGGCTTGGCCGGCGCCCCCGCGTGCGCGGCGTGGCGATGAACCCCGTCGACCACCCCAACGGTGGTGGTCAGGGCAAGTCCAAGGGCGGCGGTGGCCGCCAGCACCTCGTCTCGCCGTGGGGCCAGCTCGCCAAGGGCTTCCCGACGCGCAAGCGCACCAAGCTCTCCAGCAACTTCATCCTCATTCGCGCCAACGGTCGCCCGCCGCGCAACAAGAAGTAATCCCAACGCACCCGTCCCATGGCCCGTTCCATCAAAAAAGGTTTCTTCGTCGACTACCACCTCTTGGAAAAGATCCAGAAGGCGGCCAAGGCCGGTGGCGCCCGCAAGCCCATCCAGACCTGGTCGCGCCGCTCGACCATCACGCCCGAGTTCGTCGGCCACACGATCAGCGTCCACAACGGCAAGACGCACATCGCCGTCTACGTCACGGAAAACATGGTCGGGCACAAGCTCGGCGAATTCGCCCCGACGCGCATCTTCAAGGCGCACGGTGGCATGACCCGCAAGGAAATCTGAGGTCGCGGCCCAACCGGAATACTATCATGGAAATTCAAGCTCTCACCCGCAACGCGCGCATGTCGCCGCGCAAGGTCCGCGAAATCGCGAACCAGATCCAGGGCCGTCCCGTGCCCGAGGCCATCGACTTCCTCACGCTCATCCCGCGCAAGTCGGCCCGCCTCCTCGCCAAGACGCTCAAGAGCGCCGTGGCGAACGCCGAAAACAACAACAGCCTCGCCGCGGACGCCCTCACCGTGCACCGCGCCCTCGTGGAACCCGGCCCCGTGCTGAAGCGCTTCAAGGCCGGCGCCCGCGGCTCCGCCAAGCCGCGCGTCAAGCGCATGTCCCATCTCCGCATCGTCCTCACCGACGGCAAATCCAACTAACTTTCTCCCATGGGACAAAAGACCAACGCCACAGGCTTCCGCCTCGCCGTCCGTCGCAACTGGCAGTCACGCTGGTTCGCGCGCAAGAAGGATTTCGCCAAGCTGCTCCTCGAGGACCAGATCATCCGCAACACGCTGATGGAAAAACTCAAGCAGGCCTCGGTGCCGCGCATTTTCATCGAGCGTGCGGGCAACCGCGTCCGCGTGAAGATTTTCACCGCCCGCCCCGGCATTGTCATCGGCAAGAAAGGCCAGGAAGTTGAGAACATGAAGGTCCAGCTGGGCAAGCTGACCGGCAAGGAAGTCCTCCTCGACATCCAGGAAGTCAAGAAGCCCGAGGTCGAGGCCCAGCTCGTCGCCGAGAACGTCGCCCTCCAGCTGGAGCGCCGCATCGCGTTCCGCCGCGCCATCAAGAAGTCCATCCAGATCGCCATGTCCCTCGGCATCGACGGCATCAAGATCCAGTGCTCGGGCCGCCTGGGCGGCGCCGACATCGCCCGCCGCGAATGGCAGCGCCAGGGCCGCATCCCGCTGCATACCCTGCGCGAGAATATCGATTACGGCTTCGCCGAGGCCCAGACCGTCTGGGGCAAGATCGGCGTCAAGTGCTGGATCTGCAAAAAAGAAGAATCCAACTAACCTGTTTACCCGGCACCAAGCGTAACGCTTACCGCCCTCTGTTCCCATGGCTCTCGCTCCCTCTCGCACCAAATACCGCAAATCGATGAAAGGCTCGCGCGCTGGCAATGCCAAGCGCGGCAACACGCTGGCCTTCGGCGAATTCGGCCTGCAGTCGCTCTCCCGCGGTCCCATGACCGGCCAGCAGATCGAGGCGGCCCGTGTCACCATCGCCCGCCACTTGAAGCGCAAGGGCAAGCTCTGGATCCGCGTCTTCCCCCACAAGCCGGTCACCAAAAAGCCCGCCGAGGTGCGCATGGGCCAGGGCAAGGGGCCGGTGGAGTTCTACGTGGCTGTCATCAAGCCCGGCGCGGTCCTCTTCGAACTTGCCGGCGTGCCGGCGTCCCTCGCCAAGGAGGCATTCCGCTTGGCCGACGCCAAGCTGCCTTTCCGTTGCCGTTTCATCGCTCGCGAAGGCGTCGCCGTCTAATCAACCGGAGATACTTACCATGACTTCCAAGGAAATCCGCGACCTCGCGCCGAGCGAGATCACCACCAAGCTCCGCGAGACCCGCGAAGCCCTCCTGCAGCTCCGCCTGCGCAAGAACGCCGGCCAGGTCGAGAAGCCCCACCTCTTGCGCGTCTATCGCAAGGACATCGCCCGCCTCGAAACCATCCAGAAGCAGAAGAAGACCACCAAGGCCGCCTGAGGCCGGCGTTAATCTCTCACTCCCATGTCCACTCACGTCCGCCACAATCGCCGCAAGACCCTCATCGGCTTCGTCAGCTCCAAGATGGGCGACAAGTCCGTCAAGGTCACCGTCCCGTACAAGACGCCGCATCCGCTTTACCACAAGGTCATCAACCGCAAGACCGTCCTCCACGTCCATGACGAGAAGAACGAAACCAAGGTAGGTGACAAGATCGAGGTCATGGAGACCCGTCCCATCAGCCGCCTGAAGCGCTGGCGCGTCATCCGCGTCGTCGAAGCCTCCGTGGGCCTCGACGTTGCCGCGGTGTCCGAACAGGACGTCGCCGAGGCCGTGCCGACCAAGACCACCAAGAAGACCGTTCCGGCCCCGGCTCCCGCCGACCAGGCCTGATAACCCTCCGCCGGAGACATCACCATGATCCAGATGCGTTCCATCCTCGACATTGCCGACAACACCGGCGCGCGCCGCGCGTCGATGATCGGCAAGATCGGCCATCCCTCCCGCTACGCGCATGTCGGTGACATCATCACCATCAACATCAAGGAGAGCACGACCGATGCCACCGTGAAGAAGGGTGAGGTCGTCAAGGCCGTCATCGTCCGCACGAAGGCCCCGCTCCGCCGTCCGGACGGCAGCTACCTGCGCTTCGACACCAATGCCGTCGTCATCATAGGCGAGGATGGCAATCCGAAGGGCACCCGCATCTTCGGCCCGGTGGCCCGCGAGCTCCGCGCCAAGAACTACGCCAAGATCATTTCGCTCGCCCCGGAGGTTCTCTAACATGGCCCAGAAATTTCACATCAAGCGCAACGACCAGGTGGTCGTCATCGCCGGCTCCCACAAGGGCAAGTCGGGCAAGGTCCTCGAGATCCGCGCCAACCAGAATCGCGCCATCGTCGAGGGCGTGGCCCTGGTCAAGCGCCACCTCAAGAAGTCCCAGGAAAACCCGCAGGGCAAGATCGCCGAGCGCGAGGGCACGATCCACGTGTCGAATCTCATGCTGCAGTCGCGCTACGACGCCTCGAAGCGCGCCAAGAAACTGGCCGCCGCGGCCGCGAAGGCCTGAGCAGGCGAGGGGACATCACCTTTAACCACCATCCAGCATCCGGGTCGGGAATCCGGTTAGCACCATGAGCAAACAATCCGCACCGCTTCAGAAATTTTACGCCGAGACCGTCGCCCCGGCCTTGATGGCCTCCCGCGGCTACAAGAACAAGCACCAGGTCCCGAAGCTCGAGAAGATCGTGATCAACACCGGCATCAGTTCCGATGCCGACAAGAACCAGATCGCCGACACCGCCCGCGACGTCGGTCTCATTGCGGGCCAGAAGCCCGTGCTGAACCGCTCGAAGAAGGCCATCGCCAACTTCAAGCTGAAGCAGAACCAGGTCGTCGGCTGCCACGTCACGCTCCGCGGCGAAGCAATGTGGCATTTCCTCATGCGACTCCTCGCGGTGGCGCTGCCCACCATCCGCGACTTCCGCGGCGTGCCCAACAAGCTGGATGGCCAGGGCAATTACACGATCGGCATCACCGACTTCACCATCTTCCCCGAGATTGTCGTCGAGAGCAACAAGCGCCAGATGGGCCTCGACATCACCCTGGTCACCTCGGCCGAATCCGACGATGAGGCCCGTGAGTTGCTGAAGCTCCTGGGCATGCCCTTCCGCCGCACCGAGTCCGCGCCCGCCAAGACCACCGCCGCCTAAACCCGCCTCCGACCATGCCGAAAACGTCCGCCATCGAACGCAACAAGAAGCGCATCCGCCTCGTCGAGAAGCATGCTGCCAAGCGCGCCGAGCTGAAGGCCATCCTGGCCAATCCGGCCACCACCGACGATGAATTCTTCGCGGCCCAGAAGAAGCTCTCCAAGCTTCCCCGCAATTCCTCCAAGATTCGCATCCGCAACCGCTGTTCGCTGAGCGGCCGCCCGCGGGGCTTCCACCGCCGCTTCGGCGTCTCCCGCATCACGCTCCGCGAGCTCGCGCTCGCCGGCAAGATCCCCGGCGTCACGAAATCGTCCTGGTAACATTTTGGCCCACGGGGGTCGGATATGACCCGCGCGGCCTGCAACCCGAACAACATCCATCCATGACAGACCCGATCAGTGATTTCCTGACCCACCTTCGCAATGCGTCGAAGGCCGGTCTCGCCCAGTGCGTTTCCCCGCATTCGAAGCTCAAGGAGAGCCTCGCCAACATCCTCAAGGCCGAGGGCTACGTCCGCGACGTAGCCACCGGCGCCGATGAGATGGGCCACAAAACCCTCGTCGTCACCATGAAGTACGTGGACAACGCCCCGGTCCTCACCGGCATCAAGCGTTCCTCCACACCCGGACGCCGACTCTATGCCGGCTACGCCGATATACCGCGCGTCCTCAACGGCCTGGGCATCGCCATCATTTCCACTTCCAAGGGTCTCCTCAAGGACCAGGACGCCCGTCGCCAGAAGCTGGGCGGCGAGCTTGTCTGCACCGTTTGGTAAAGGAGCCCACCACCATGAGCAGAATCGGAAAAAAACCCGTTCAAATTCCCGACAAGGTCAAGGTCGCGATCTCCGGTACCACCGTCTCCATCGAAGGTCCGAAGGGCAAGGTCTCCAAGACCTTCGCGCCCGTCGTCAAGATCGAGCAGAAGGACAAGACCGTCGTCGTCTCCAAGACCGAGGAGTCCCGCTTTTCCCGCGCGATGTTCGGCACCGCGCGCTCCGTGATCGCGAGCATGATTCAAGGCGTCAGCGTCGGCTATGCCAAGGAGCTCGAGATCCAGGGCGTCGGCTTCAAGGCCGCGCTGAAGGGCAAGCAACTCGACCTTTCGCTCGGGTACTCCCATCCCATCCTCCACGACATCCCCGAGGGCATCAAGGTCACGGTCACCGACCAGACCAAGCTCAAGATCGAGGGTGTCGACAAGCAACTCGTTGGCCAGGTGACCTCCGAGATCCGCGCCTACTACCCGCCGGAGCCTTACAAGGGCAAGGGTGTCCGCCTCGTGGGTGAACACGCCGAGCGCGTCCGCCGCAAGGAAGGCAAGACCGTCGCCTAACCGAGAACCCAACCATGAAAACTGTTTACAAGGCCCAGCTCCTCCAGAAGCGCAAATGGCGCATCCGCAAGAAGGTCACCGGCACCGCCGCTCGCCCGCGCCTCAGTGTGAAGTTCTCCGGCAAGCACATCTACGCGCAAGCCGTCAACGACGATGCCGGCTCCACCCTCGTGTTCCTTTCCACCCTCGACCCCGAGACCCGGAAGTCGAAGGTGAAGGGCAACGTGAACGGAGCCAAGTCGCTCGGCACCGCGTTTGCCGCCAAGGCGAAGGCTGCCGGCATCACCGCCGTCGTGTTCGACCGCAACGGCCGCCTTTTCCACGGCCGCGTCAAAACCTTTGCCGACGCCGCCCGCGAGGGTGGCCTGCAGTTCTAATCTCCGCCCATGAATTACAATTCCACCAAGTCGTCCGCCGGCCCTCGCTCGAACACTCCCACCGAGTCGACCGAGCCGGGCATGTTTGAGAAGGTCGTCTTCATCAATCGCTGCGCCAAGGTCGTGAAGGGCGGCCGTCGCTTCAGCTTCTCCGCTCTCTCCGTCGTCGGCGACGGCAAGGGTAATGTCGGCATCGGCTACGGCAAGGCCAACGAAGTGCCCGACGCCATCAAGAAATCCACCGAGTCCGCCAAGAAGCGCATGGTGTCCGTGAAGCTCAAGGGCGGCACAATCCCGCACGAGGTGCTCGGCGAATACGACGGCGGCAAGGTCTTTCTCCGCCCGGCCTCCAACGGCACCGGCCTGATCGCGGGCGGTGGCGTCCGCGCGGTCCTTGAGGCGGCAGGCGTGCACAACGTGCTCACCAAATCGATGGGCTCCAAGAACCACATCGCCGTTGTCCACGCCACCCTCAACGGCCTGCGCAAACTGCGCCTGGAGGAGGACTTCAAGGTCCTCCGCAGCTAATCCATCCGAAACCATCCGAGTCGTTCTCGCGTCCGCGGGATCGGCGCCAAACTTAGGAATCCAGAAAATGCGTCTCCATAATCTCGTTAACGTCAAGGGTGCGGTGCACCGCAAGAAGCGTGTCGGCTGCGGCGAAGGCGGCGGCCACGGCAAGACTTCCGGCAAGGGTGGCAAAGGCCAGACTGCCCGCTCCGGCGGGTCCATCCGTCCCGGTTTCGAAGGCGGCCAGATGCCCCTTTACCGCAAGCTGCCCCATCGCGGGTTCAACAATTATGAATTCCGCACGAGCTACGCCGTCGTGAACGTCGGCGATCTCGCCGCGCTTGACGCCAAGATCACCGAGGTAAATGCCGAGGTGCTGGCCCAGGCCGGTCTGATCCGCCCTGGTGTGGCGTCACTCAAGGTTCTCGGTGACGGCGAAATCAGCCGCGCGCTGAAGGTCACTGCCCAGAAGTTCACCGGCTCCGCCAAGGCCAAGCTCGAAAAGGCCGGCGGCCAGGCGATCACGGCCTGATGAATCGCGGATTGAGGATCACGGATTGCGGAACCGGGTTCCGGACACCGTGATTCGGCCGCCAATCCGCACTCCGCACTCCCCAATCCGCCCTTCTCGATGTTTTCTGCCTTCACGAACTCCCTGAAGATTCCCGAGCTCCGCTCGCGCATCCTCTACACCCTGAGTTTGCTCTTCGTGGCCCGCGTCGGGGCGCATATCCCGCTGCCCGGCGTGGACCCGAAGCCGCTGCAGCTCTTCTTCGCCGAACAGACGGCCAACGGTGGTGGCGCCCTCATGGGGCTCTACAACATGTTTACCGGCGGCGCGCTGCTCAAGGGTTCCGTCTGCGCCTTGGGCATCATGCCCTATATCAGTGCATCGATCATTTTCCAGCTGATGACGGCCATCGTCCCGGCCCTCAGCCGGTTGCAGCAGGAGGGTGATGTCGGACGCCAGAAGCTCACCCAGTACACGCGCTATGCCACCGTGTTCATCTGCATTCTCCAGGCAGTGCTGCTGGTCTTGAACATGGAGCACCCGAGCAAGCTCTTCCATGGCTTTGATGTGAACCGATTCGGCCAGATTGTGGTCGTCGGGAAATGGCAGTTCCTCGCCTTGTCCACCGTCTTCCTGACCGCCGGCACCATGCTGCTCATGTGGCTGGGCGAGCAGATCACCCAGCGTGGCATTGGCAACGGCGTCTCGCTTCTGATCACAGTCGGCATTCTGGCCGACATCCCGAGCGCGGCGGTCGCCACCTATCAGCTCTTTTTCGCCCCGGTCGGCGTCGCCAAGCTCGGCCCCATCCAGGGCGTCATGATGGCGGCCCTGTTCATCGCCGTCACCATGGGCATCATCGCGGTGACGCAAGGGCAGCGGAAAATACCGGTCCAGTACGCCAAGCGCGTCGTGGGCCAGAAGGTATACGGCGGGCAGAGCTCCTTCTTGCCGCTCAAGGTGAACTATTCCGGCGTCATGCCCGTCATCTTCGCCACGTCGATCCTGCTCTTCCCGCAGATGATCATGTCGCAAGTGGGTGCGGCTTTCGACCTTAAGTTCCTGGTCGAATTCTCCAGCAATCTCATCCAAGGCCATTGGATTTACTATGCCTTGATGGCGCTGCTCATCCTTTTCTTCAGCTATTTCTGGGTGTCGGTCATGTTCAAGCCGATCCAAATCGCGGATGACCTCAAGAAGTATGGCGGTTACATTCCCGGCGTTCGTCCGGGTGAACCGACCGCGAGCTTCCTCGACTTCATCATGACGCGCCTGACCCTGGCCGGCGCCATCTTCCTGACGATCATCGCGGTCCTGCCTGACCTGCTGCTGTTCCAGCTTCAGGTGCCATCGCGCGTGGCGTACTTCTTTGGCGGTACCGGCATGTTGATCACGGTCGGTGTCATCCTCGACACCATGCGCCAGATCGAGACGTTCCTCCTGCAGCGCCATTACGATGGATTCCTTAAGAAGGGCCGCATTCGGGGCCGCAGCACCACCAATGTTGCCTTGGGTGAGGCAGCCAGTGACAAGGCTGTTATGCAACTCACTACTGTGATGGTGGTTATACTATTGATCGGTCTCACCGCCTTCGCGATCAAGAAGCTGGCTCTTTAACACTTTACTTCGGTGAAGAGGCCTGAACACTCCAGCGCCTTTTCCGCTCTCGCCTCGGCGAAAGCGAAGTTCCTTCTCCTTGGTCTGGCTGACACGCAACTCGCTGGCTGGCTGAACCAAGGACGTTCTTTGAATCTTGAGCACGTCTCTCCTGCGTTACTTGTGCAACAGGAGATTTCGCGACGCACGCCGGCCGGCCAGCAGGCCGCCCAGGCGATCTCGCACGGCTCCGCCGTGCCTGACCGGGTCCATCTTGCGCTCCTGCGTAAATGGTTCTGGGCGCGCAAACCCGATGC
This sequence comes from Lacunisphaera sp., assembly GCA_035549955.1. Classification (GTDB taxonomy): domain Bacteria; phylum Verrucomicrobiota; class Verrucomicrobiia; order Opitutales; family Opitutaceae; genus Lacunisphaera. Next base: position 63,352 of record DASZPS010000103.1, read on the forward strand.
GGGATTCCTCCTTGAAGGCTTCCCGGCTACGCTGCTCCAAGCGTTGGTGTTCGACGAATGGCTCGAAGCCCGTGGTGAGAACCTCACCGCCGTCTTCGCGTCCGGCCTGCTTTCGGCAGGTCCTGTCGCCACCCACTACCGCACTCAAGGTCTCCTTTATGGGGGCCTGACCGCCGCTGCCTGATGATCCCGATCAAAAACTCGGAAGCCATCGCGCGGATGCGCGAGTCCTGCGCCATTGCCGCCACCGTCCTGGCGCGGCTGAAGGAGCAGGTTCGTCCCGGTATTACCACGTATGACTTGGATCAGATCGGTCGCGATTTCATCGCCTCGTATGGCGCCCGCAGCGCCTGCCATGGCTACCAGTTGCATTCGCGCCGCTATCCCGCCTACACCTGCCTGTCGGTCAACGAGGAGGTGGTCCATGGCATCGGCTCCCTCAAGCGCATCCTGCGCGACGGCGACATCATCTCGCTCGACGTGGTCGTTGAATACAACGGCTACATTGGCGACAATGCCACGACTGTGCCGGTGGGCACCATCGCCCCCCGCACGGCCGAACTCCTGAAAGTCACCGAGGAAGCCCTGTACCTCGGCATCAAGCAGGCCGTGACGGGTAACCGCATCGGCGACATCTCCCAGACTGTCCAGACCTACGTCGAAGCCCGGGGCTTTGGCATCGTTCGCGAAATGGTTGGCCATGGTGTCGGCCGGGCCATGCACGAGGAGCCGCAGATCCCGAACTTCCTCGACCGGCCGCGCAAACGGACGGAGGAGATCAAGCCCGGGATGACCTTGGCGATCGAACCCATGGTCAACCTCGGCGGCCATCGGGTAAAGACGCTCAGCGACGGCTGGACAGTCGTGACCTCCGACGGTTCGCCCTCCGCCCATTTCGAACACACCGTGCTCACCACGGATTCCGGCCCCGAGATCCTCACGATCCCGAAGGCCTTTTAAGCACTTTTCCCACTCTCAACTCTCAACGAATAACTCTCAACCAAACCTCCCATGCCTCGTCTCCTCGGCGTCGAACTTCCCGCCAAAAAGAAGATCGGATACTCCCTCCGGTACATCTACGGTATTGGCCCCACGCGGGCCGACCAGATCATTGCGGCCGCCGGCCTCGATGCCAACATGCGTGCCTCGGACCTGACCGAGGAGCAGCTCAACAAGATCCTCCATGTCATCACGGACAACAAGTGGATCGTGGAAGGCGACCTCCGCCGCGAAATCGCCGGCAATCTGAAGCGCCTCCAGGCCATCAATTGCTACCGCGGCATTCGTCACCGCCGCGGCCTGCCCGTTCGTGGCCAGCGCACCAGCACCAACGCCCGCACCCGCAAGGGCCCGCGCAAGACCGTCGGCGTCACCAAGGCCGCCGCCCCGGCCAAAGCCTCTTAATCATTATCTCCATGTCCGAAGAGAAATCCGCTCCCAAGAAGGAAAAGCAGCCCAAGAAGGCCGCTCCCGCCGCCGATGCCGCCGCTCCGGCGGCCGAAGCCAAGCCCGCCAAGGCGCCCAAGGCCGCCAAGCCCGCCGAAGGCGAAGCCGCCGCTCCCGCGGCCGATGCCAAGCCGGTGGAAACCGTCGGTGGCGTACCCAAGGCCGTCACCGCCGAGGATCTCCTCAAGGAGGAGCTTTCCTCCATCAAGGTGCGCAAGGCCAAGGGCTCGAAAAACATCAGCTCGGGCATCGCGAATATCGCCGCGACCTTCAACAACACCATCGTCTCCATCACGGACGCGAAGGGCAACGTCATCTCCTGGTCCTCGGCCGGCAAGTGCAACTTCCGCGGTTCCCGCAAGTCCACCGCCTACGCCGCTCAGGTGGTGGCCCAGGACGCCGCCCGCAACGCCATGGCCCACGGTTTGAAGGAAGTCCAGATTCGCGTCAGCGGTCCCGGCCTCGGTCGTGATTCCGCCATCCGCGGCCTCCAGGCCATCGGCTTGGAGATTTCCTCCATCATCGACGTCACCCCGGTGCCGCACAACGGCTGCCGCCCGCGCAAGCGCCGTCGCGTCTAACCCCCCAACTTCAAAAGCATCCTCCCATGGCCCGTTACACAGGACCCTCCACCCGCATCAGCCGCCGCTTCGGCCAGTACATTGTTGGCTCGGCCAAGGTGCTCGAACGCCGTAATTTTCCCCCGGGGCAGCACGGCCCGAAGTCCCGCCGCAAGTTGTCCGAGTACGCCGTCGGCCTCGCCGAGAAGCAGAAGCTCCGTTTCATCTACGGCCTGCTCGAGCGTCAGTTCCGGCGCACCTTCGCGATCGCGAAGAAGGAGCGCGGCGTCACCGGCGAGCGCTTCCTGCAGCTCCTCGAGACCCGCCTCGACAGCGTCGTTTACCTCCTGGGCTTCGCCAAGAGCCGCGCCGCCGCCCGCCAGCTCGTCAACCACGGGCATGTGCGCGTGAACGGCCACAAGGTGGACATTCCGAGCGCCAATGTCGTCCAAGGCGACGAGATCGAGATCAAGGCGGTGAATTCCTCGCGCCAGCTCGCCACCCGCGCCATCGAGGAAAACCGCGCTCGCGTCGTCCCCGGCTGGCTCGTCCGCAACGACGAGGCCCTCAAGGGCACCGTGACCCGCCTGCCGACGCGCGACGAAATGGAGCCTTCCATCAACGAACAGCTCATCGTCGAGTACTACTCGCGCTTCTGACGCCTTATTGTCTCCTTGCCGCGTCCGTCCGGATGCTGGCAGGTCGACCCGGATCCCGGCCCATTCCCAACCTTCTTCTCCAACCCAACACTCATTCCTCCCATGCCCAAGCGTCTCGGAAAGTTCGAAATTCCCTCCAAACTCACCAAAATCGAAGAGGGCGCGACCGACACCTACGCCAAGTTCATCGCCGAGCCCTTCGAGGCCGGTTATGGCCACACCATCGGCAATTCCCTCCGCCGCGTGCTCCTCAGCTCCATCGAGGGCAGCGCCATCAGCTCCATCAAGATCGACGGCGTGAACCATGAGTTCCAGTCGGTCGACGGCGTGGTCGAAGACGTCACCGACATTGTGCTCAACCTGAAGAAGATCCTCATCGTCTCCGAGAAGCGCGAGCCGGTGAAGCTCCACCTCAAGGTGAACAAGGAAGGCCCGGTTACCGCGGCCGACATCCAGCCCGATGCCAACATCAAGATCGTCAACCCCGACCAGGTCATCTGCACCCTCGACACGAAGCGCTCCTTCGAGGCCGACATCGAGATCAAGACGGGTCGCGGCTACTGCCCCGGCGAGAACAACAAGAAGGAAGACCAGGCCATCGGCGTTATCCCGATCGACTCGCTCTTCTCTCCGGTCCGTCTCGTCCGTTACGCCGTTGAGAACACCCGCGTGGGCCAGATCACCGATTACGACAAGCTCGTCCTCGAAGTCTGGACGGACGGTCGCATCACCCCGGACGACGCCCTCAAGCAGTCCGCCTCGATCCTCAAGCACCACCTCGACGTGTTCGATCGCGTTTCGCAGGAGGCTTATGAGTTCGAGAGCGTTGCCGCCGAGGTCTCCGAGGAGCAGAACAAGCTCCGCAAGCTGCTCAATATGTCGGTCAACGAGATCGAGCTCTCCGTCCGCGCGGCGAACTGCCTGAACAACGCCAACATCACCACCGTGGGCGAGCTGGCGATGAAGACCGAGCAGGAGATGCTCAAGTACCGCAACTTCGGCAAGAAGTCCCTCAACGAAATCAAGGAGAAGCTCGAGGCCCTCGGCCTGTCGCTCGGCATGAAGTTCGACGAGCGCCTCCTCGACACCAAGAAGGAAGCCTGATCCTGAAGTAGCGGGTGGAGAGTAGCGGGTAGCGAGCATCATGCTCCGCCCGCCGTTCTTCTACTCGCTCCCCACTACTCGATACTCACTACTAATTCGGTTCTCGCGCCGTCCGCTGCCGCCCAACGCTGCGACCGGATTGCCGATCGGGAACCGCTTAAAAAACACATCCCATGCGTCACAATAAACATCACGCCTCCCTGGGTGTCACCCGCGAACACCGCCGGGCGATGCTCTCCAACTTGGGCGCCGCCCTTATCCGCCATGGTCGCATTGAGACCACGCTGACGAAGGCCAAGGCTCTCCGCCCCTTCATCGAGAAAGTCATCACCAAGGCCAAAAAGGCCGCGGTCGCCGCCGAGAAGAAGGACGCCATCCACCTGCGCCGCGTCGCGCTCACCGACATCCGCGACGAGTCCGCGATCACGCTGCTCTTCAACGACAAGGTGAAGCAATTCGAGAAGCGCTCGGGCGGCTACACCCGCATCTACAAGCTCGGCCCGCAGCGCATTGGCGACGCCGCCGAGATGGCGTTGATCGAGTTCGTCGGTGCCGATGACCCGGGCTACTCCAAGTCCCGTGGCAAGAAGAAGGGCAAGAAGACCGCCAAGCCGGCGGCCGAAACCGCTCCGGCGGCCGAAGCGCCCAAGGCGGACGAAAAGAAGGCCTGATCCCGAATACCCGATGGTTCTCAGCGCGCCGCTCCGTCAGGTCGGCGCGTTTTTATTTTCCCCTTTGCGTCCCGGGCGGATTCGGCGAATGTTCCGACTCCCCCGTGAAAGCCCTGCTGCTCACCGCCTCCTCGAAGCTGGAATTGGTTGATTTCCCGGATCCGACTCCCGGCCCGGACGAGGTCCTGTTGCGCGTTCGCGCGTGCGGCATTTGCGGCAGCGACATCCATGGGTGGGATGGTTCGACGGGCCGCCGCCGGCCACCGCTGATCATGGGCCACGAGGCTTCCGGTGAAATTGTGGCCTTGGGTTCAGCGGCCACAGGTTGGAAGACGGGGGAACGGGTCACCTTCGATTCCACCATCTCCTGCGGCCAGTGCGGCTATTGCCGTTCCGGGCACATCAATCTCTGCGACAACCGCCGGGTACTTGGCGTGGCTCCGGCCGAATACCGCCAGCACGGGGCATTTGCCGAGTATGTCGTGCTGCCCACCCGCATTCTCTACCGTCTGCCGGGGGATCTGACTTTCCCTCGCGCGGCAATGGTTGAGCCCGTGTCCATCGCCATCCACGCGGTGCAACGGGTGAAAGTTGCGCCGACGGACATAGTCGTCGTGATTGGCAGCGGCATGATCGGCCTGTTTGTCATCCAGGCGCTGCGCTGGGCTGGGGCGAAACGCATTATTGCGGTCGATCTTGAAGCCAAACGGCTCGCTCTGGCGCGGGAACTCGGTGCGACCGATACCTTGCAGTCCGATGCCTGCGATGTGCCCGCCGAGGTGGCCAAGCTCACCGGCGGCCAGGGGGCTGACCTGGCCTTTGAGGTCGTCGGAGTTTCGCCAACCTTCCAGCTCGCGCTAGCCTGCCTGCGTCGGGGAGGATCGGCGGTGCTGGTGGGCAACCTGGCGCCCAAGACAGACTTTCCCCTGCAGGCCGTCGTGACCCGAGAGCTGACACTCTACGGCACCTGTTCTTCGGCCGGCGAATACCCGCTCTGCCTCGATTTGATCGCGCGAGGCGTAATCCGGGTCGACCCGATGATCAGCCAGGTGGCACCCTTGGCGGAGGGGATTGAGTGGTTCAGCCGCCTCAGCGCCAAGGACGGCGGCAAGTACATGAAAGTCATTTTGCAGCCATGAGCACTTCGGCCCATTTCGACCTCACCGGCAAGATCGCCTTGGTTACGGGTGCGAGCCGCGGACTGGGCAAAAACTTTGCCCTCACGCTGGCCCGGGCCGGGGCGGATGTGGCCATCACCAGTCGCACGCGGGCCTCGCTCGATGAGACCAGGCAAGCCATCGAGAGCCTCGGCCGACGCTGCCTGGCGGTGGAGCTTGACGTGCGGGCAGAGGCGAGCATCCAAGCCGCCGTCGCGGCCGCCCGGGCGCATTTCGGTCGGATCGACATCCTCGTGAACAACGCGGGCTGCAACATCCGCAAGCCCGCCTTGGAAGTTACCTGGGAGGACTGGAACACAATCCTCGATACCAACCTCCGCGGCCCGTTTTTCGTCGCACAGGCAGTGGCGCGCCAGATGATCGGGCAGGGGGGCGGCCGCATCATCAACATTGGCTCGGTCACCAGCGTGGCCGGCTATGCCGGGCTCGGTCCCTACGGCGCCAGCCGCGGGGGAATCAAGCAGCTGACCATGAGCCTTGCGGCCGATTGGGGCCCGCACGGCGTGACGGTGAATTGCCTGGCACCGGGCTGGTTCAAAACTTCCCAGAATGCGGTCATGTACGAGGACGCCGAATGGGTGAAATATCTGAGCGACAAGATTCCCCTCCGGCGGCCGGGCGCAGTGGAGGATCTCGATGGCGCGCTGGTTTTCCTCGCCAGTGAGGCCGGCCGTTACGTCAGCGGCCAGACCCTGCTCGTCGACGGGGGCATCACGGTCAACGACACCCGGGCCCTGCCGGCCCGCAAGAAGTAGGACGTGGCGGTGCCTCCGAGTTACTCCATCGACGTCGTTGTTTACGGCCTGCTGGTGCTGGGAGTGTTCGGCTTCCTGTGGGTCTACTACGACCGCCGCGACCGGGCCTACTACGACGCCGAGCGCCGCCGGATCACCTTTCACTGCATCCGCTGCGATCACCTCTACACCGAGAAACGCGGCACGGAGACAGCGCCCTGCCCGAAGTGCGGACATGTGAACACCCGCCTGAAGTTCTGACGGGCTGTGCGGATGTGACTGGAATTGAGATTGATTCGCTCGCGGCTGGTGCCCCATAACTTCTCATGGCACAGACAATCGCCGTCCTTGATTTCGGTTCCCAACTGACGCAGGTCATCGCGCGCCGCATCCGCGAGAGCCAGGTCTACTCGAAGATCTACCACTTCAGCACGCCGGCCGCCAAACTCCGCGAGGAAGGCGTGATCGGGATCATCCTGTCGGGCGGTCCCCAGAGCGTCTACGCCAAGGGCGCCCCGCATCCGGACCCGGCAATCTTCCAGTTGGGCGTGCCGGTGCTTGGCATATGTTACGGCGTGCAGCTCATGGGCCACTTCCTCGGCGGAAAGGTCGAGCACAGCAAGGCGCGCGAATATGGCCATGGCCGCTTGACCATCAAGAAACCGGGCAAGCTCTTCTCCGGTCTCCCGCGCAAGCTGCGCATCTGGAACTCGCACGGGGACAAGCTGGCCAAGCTGCCGCCTGGTTTTGTCGCCACCGGCGTTTCCGACAACTCGCCTTACGCGGCGATCGAGGATGTTCGCCGCGGTTTTTACGGCATCCAGTTCCACCCCGAGGTCTTCCACACTGAGCGCGGCGTGGACATGATCCGCAACTTCCTCGTGAAAGTCTGCCGGGCGAGGCAGGACTGGACCACCAAGGATTTCATCACCCATGCCGTGGCTGATATCCGGGCCAAGGTGGGGAAGGGCCGCGTGTTGCTTGGTCTTTCGGGCGGCGTTGATTCGTCCGTGGCCGCCGCCCTGCTGCATAAGGCCATCGGCCGGCAACTCACGTGTGTGTTTGTCGACAACGGTCTGCTCCGCAAGGGCGAGCGCGAATATGTCCGAGACCTTTATGGAAAGCATTTCCACATCGACTTGCGCGTGGTTGATGCCTCAGCGCTTTTCCTTAAGCGCCTCAAGGGCGTCACCGAGCCCGAGACCAAGCGCAAGATCATCGGCCGCACCTTCGTCGAGGTGTTCGAAAAGACGCTCAAATCCATCAAGGGCAGCGCGGAGTTCCTCGGGCAGGGGACACTCTACCCCGACGTGATCGAGTCCGTCTCCATCCAGGGCAATCCGGCTTCCCTCATCAAGACCCACCACAATGTCGGCGGCCTGCCCGAGCGCATGAAGCTCAAGCTGGTCGAACCGCTCCGGGAGCTCTTCAAGGACGAGGTGCGCCGGGTGGGCGCCGCCCTTGGCCTGCCCCGCGATGTCGTCTGGCGCCAGCCCTTCCCGGGCCCGGGCCTGGGGGTGCGCGTGATGGGCGACATCACCGCCGATAAGCTCGAGATCCTGCGCAATGCCGACGCCGTGCTCCAGGAGGAGATGATGAATTCAGGACTATACTGGAAAGTCTGGCAGTCCTTTGCGGTCTTCCTGCCAGTCAGGACTGTGGGCGTGTTCGGCGACGAGCGGACCTACGACTACGTCATCGCTCTCCGGATCGTCGAAAGCACGGACGCCATGACGGCCGATTGGGCCAAGGTTCCGCACGATTTGCTGCAGAGGATTTCGAGCCGAATTACCAACGAGGTCCGGGGAGTGAGCCGGGTGGTTTTGGACATCAGTTCCAAGCCCCCGGCGACCATTGAATGGGAGTAGTTTTCCCATTGCGAAAGGCGGCACCGGGACCAAATTCCCCTGTCACCCCTGTTATGAAAGTTCGTTTCCTTTACGCTTGGGCAGCCCTCGCCCTGGGCGCCGCCCTGCCGGCCCAGGCCGCGTCGACGGATGAATGGGTGGCCAAGGCCCGGGCCTATCTCGGTTCGGAAAAGGCCCTCAATGCAGCCGACAGCCTTCATTTTGAAGGCACGGTCGAGACAATCGGCCAGGTGCCAGACCCCGCTGATCCGTCCAAGACCATCGAGGGACCCGTCCGCCTTGGGATCGACATCGTCTTCCAAAAACCAATGCAGCAACGCCAAATCCTTCGCTCTGACAAGGTCGAGCGCGTCACAACGCTTGATGGCTACGACGCGTGGGAGCGGATCAGCGACCGGACCAAGCCCGGCTCCGTACCGCGCACCCTTTTGCTCGATTCCAACAACATCAAACGGTTGCGGGCGGCCACCATTGAAAACCTCAGCTTCTATTCAACCCAGGGTCAGTTTGCCCGTGACCTGCGTCTCCTCGGGGACGTAACCGTGGACGGCACCGCGTGCGTGAAGCTCGCGTTTCAGCACGGCAACAACATCGGATTCGTCCGCTACATCGAGAAATCCACGGGTCGTTTGGTGAAGACCGAGATCGAAAGGGGGGGCGAGATTCGCGAGGAGGGGGAGATTTTGGCCAGCGGCATCCGGTTTCCCAGAAAGCTGCACAACAAGACGGCCGACGGCCGGATGACGACCATCTCTTTTGACAAGGTCACGGTCGGGGAACATTTCCCGGCCGACGTGTTCGCGGTCCCCTCCGTGCCCGTACCAGGGAAATAGGCAACGGTTCCCGCAGGTCCCTGTACATTTTCTACCGTTGGCGAAGCGATCGCCTACTGATTGCTTAGGCCAGGTCCCAACCCCGGCTTTACTTTGCAACCGGCCCGTTTTCTGCTCTTTTTTGACGATTAACCCCACCATGCCCAACGACGCCTCCCTCAAATTTGACGGTAAAGAGTTCACCTATCCCGTGATTGTGGGCAGCGAGGGGGAAAGGGCCATCGATGCCCGGAATCTCCGCAAAGACACGGGCTACATCGTTTACGACCAAGGGTATGGCAACACTGGCTCTTGCGAAAGCGGGATCACTTACCTTGACGGGGACAATGGCATCCTGCGCCATCGCGGTTATCCGATCGAACACCTCGCGGAGCAGTCCGATTTTGTCGAGACCTCCTACCTTGTGATCTACGGCGAGCTGCCCACCCAGGCGCAGCGGGACAGGTTCAGCCATTTGCTCCGCACCAACGCGGCGATCGACACGCAGATGCTCCGGATTTTCGAGGGCTTTCCCCGCGAGGCGCCGCCGATGGGCATGTTGACCTCGATCGTGAGTTCCCTGGCAGCTTACTATCCCCGCCTGGCGACAAACAATTTCGAGAAAGACCTCGCCAATTTCGACCTGACGGCGGCCATGGCGATCTCGAAGATCCGCACGATCGTGGCGTGCATTTTCCGGTATCGCAACGGCCTGCCATTCATGCATCCGCGGGACATCCCCTTTTGCGACAATTTCCTGCACATGATGTTCTCGGAGCCGTACCGCGAGTTCGTCGCGATCCCCGAGATAACGCGCGCGCTGAACCTCATCTTGCTGCTCCATGCCGACCACGAGCAAAATTGCAGCACCTCGACCGTGCGCATGGTCGGTTCGAGCGGGGCCAACCTGTTCACCTCGCTGGCCGCCGGCATTTGCGCGCTGTCCGGCCCCCTGCATGGCGGCGCCAATACCGCCGTCATGAACATGTTGCAGTCCATTCACGATGAGAACGATGACGGGACGCGTTTCATTGAGGCGGCCAAGTCGGGAACCAAGGGCAACCGGTTGATGGGCTTCGGGCACGCCGTGTACCGCAATTTTGATCCCCGCGCCCGCATCATCGGGCATGCGTGCGACGTCGTGCTCAACAAGCTGGGCAAATCCGATCCGTTGCTGGAGATCGCCCACAACCTCGAGCAAGCCGCGCTCAAGGACGACTATTTCATTTCGCGCAAGCTCTATCCCAACGTCGACTTCTATTCGGGCATCATCATGCGCGCCCTGGGCATTCCCACCGAGCTCTTCACGACCATGTTCGCAATCGGCCGTTCGCCGGGGTGGATCGCCAACTGGCGGGAGGTTGCATCCAATCCCAAGGGACGCATCTATCGGCCTCGCCAGGTTTACGTGGGCCCGACGAAACGCGACTACGTGCCGATCGCCAAGCGCGGTTAGGACGCCGGGTGGGGTTCAGCGCGGCGGGGATCAGGCCGCTCCTTTTCCCCTGCGTGATTCCGGCTCAGGGCGTGCCGCCGGGCGTCGGCGGTTCCGCGTCTTTCCCCTTTTCCGGCGGGGCATGCAGCATGTCGTCCAGCGACAATCCGGTCAGGGCGGTCAGGCCCTTGAACATCCGCATGAGCGCGAAAATCATCATGCCCAGGCTGGGCACCATGATCACAATATAACTGATCCACGTCAGCCGTCCCAATTGTTCGTTGAACTCGATCGTGTCGGGGAGGGCCGTGATGATCGATCGCGCCAGGATAAAGTTCAGCACCGCGCTGAGGGCGAATGATCCCGCCAGCATCCAGTTCGTCCGATCGAGCAGGCGTTCAAAGTCATGCTCGCGGCTGGCCGACCGCAGGGCATCCAATATCCTGGTGCGGTTGACGACTTGTTCGTTCAACATCATCGCGTTCAACAGGGAGCTTTTGGAATGTCGCGAGAGCAGCACGGCGAGGCCAATCAGCGTGGGCACGATGGCTTCCTTCACGGCGAACCAGAAAGGTTCGAGCTTCAGGAGACTCAGCCCGCCCGTGGCCAGGGTGCTGCTGAAGCCAAGGGCCGACAGCACGTTGAAGTTGCGGCGGCGGGCGAGATCATAGATGCCGTACGCGAAGGGAAACGCCAGGGCGACGACCAGCGCGGTTTTCGGGCTCAAATTGAGCAATTTGGCCCCCTTGGTCAGCATGAACGCGGGCGCCGCGACATTGCAACCGAGGTTCAGCAGGATGTTTTCTTGGGGGGGCAGTGTGGCGTTGGCGGAAGGCATTTCGCTTTGCCAAGGAGAGTGGTAGGGGCCTTATTGGTCAACCACCCTTCATGATTCTCCTTGGTGTCAACATCGACCACGCCGCCACGCTGCGGCAGGCCCGCTACCGGCAGCTCGAGCCGGATTTTGGCGGTTTGGTTGAGCCCGATCCGGTCGCCCTGGCGGGACTTTGTGAGCGGGCGGGCGCGGACGGCATCACGGTCCATCTGCGGGAGGATCGCCGCCACATCCAGGAGGAGGATGTTCGCCTGCTGGCTGCGTCCAAATCCACCCGGCTTAACCTGGAGATAGCGTGCACACCGGCAATGACGGCGCTGGCCTTGGAGTTGAGGCCGCATTCCGTGTGCCTGGTCCCCGAGAGCCGGGAGGAAATCACGACGGAGGGCGGACTGGACGTGGTGCGGCACCGCGACAAGGTTGCCCGCGTCACCGACGCGATGAATGCCGCCGGCATCCAGACAAGTCTCTTCATCGCCCCGGACGGTGACCAGATCGAGATGGCCGCAAAACTGCACGCGCCCTGGATAGAATTGCACACGGGTGCCTATGCAAACGCCTATCACGGCGCCCGCCGGCCTGCCGAATTCGCGCGACTTGTCGCCGGTGCAAGGCAGGCGCATGCCGCCGGGCTTGTGGTCAACGCCGGCCACGGTATCAATTACGTGAACATCACGGAGGTCCGCACCATTCCCCATGTGCATGAACTCAACATCGGCCACAGCATCATCGGCCGGGCCCTCTTTTCCGGCATTGATGAGGCGGTGCGGACGATGAAAGCAATGATGAACCCTGGCCAGTAGGGAGCCCAGAGCAGCGAAATGGGAGCCGGGCCATCCGCGATTCATGCTGCTATTCAGGCTCCCCTCGCCAGCCGGCAACCGCTAATCAATCCTTCTGCATGAGCATCGTCCTTCCTCCCGGTGGCATCCTGATTGGCCTTGGCTGCGATCTCATTGAGACGGAGCGCATCCGCAGCGTGCTGCGGCGACACGGGGATCGCTTCCTCAAGCGCGTCTTTACGGAGGAGGAGCAGGCCTACTGCAACTCCCTGAAATATCCGCACAAACATTACGCCGCGCGCTGGGCCGCCAAGGAAGCGGTGTCCAAGGCATTTACCACGGGCATCGGCGAACACTTGGGGTGGACCTCGGTTTCAGTTTACCACGGTTCGCGCAAGGAACCACTCGTGCGCCTCGATGAGCAGGGTGCGGCCCTGCTCAAGGAGGTCGGCGCGACCCATGTCTGGCTGAGTCTTTCCCATATCGACAGCCATGCCATGGCCGTGGCGGCCCTGGTGCGGCAGGTCTAGCCATGGGCGCGGGGGCCAACGACCGCATTTCTCCCGGTCGGGTGATCCTGGTCCTTGCGGCGTTGCTGGCCATTTGGATCGGTTTCCAATTTCATCCGCAGCGCAAGGGATCTCCTCCGCCCCTGGCGCCCGTGCAGGCCGAATCCAGACTTCGCTCGGTGGGACTGAGGGACAATCTGGACTGGGATGGATTGCCGGAGTTTTTCGCCATCGTCGCCGACAAAGCTGAATGGAAGGATGGCAAGACCCGGTTCTCCTACTGGCATCCCGTCATGAAGGACTACTCCTATTACTTCGAAGCCACGCGGGAGAACGGGCGGGTTCGCTTTCGGGAGATCGCCGAACCGCACGATCCCAATTACTTTTGGGAGGAAAAACCGATCGAGGAAAGCCGGGTGCGATTTTACTATTCGGTTCCGACGCCCGTTCCGCCTCCGCCCGCCCTCGGTGAAACAATCGATCCGGCGCCCCACGATACCCGGTTGAAGGTTAATATCGACAAGTCGCCGCTGCGCGTGCCTCCTCCGGAAACAAAAATCAATTCGCCCGGTCAGGAGTCAAAACCGCGATAGTTCGCCCGTCCTCTATGAATCCGATCAACTCCCATCCGATCCTGAGCTGCCCTGACGCCCGGGCGTGGGAAGCCTCGATGCTGGGGGGCGAGTCGGCGGAATGGACGGCGATGCAGCACGCCGGGCGCGCGATCGGGTCGGCGATCCTGGAGGATTTCCGGGAGATCGGCGGTTTGCCGGCGAATGCCCGGTTGCTCGTCCTGGCCGGCCGTGGACACAACGGTGGTGACGCGCTCTTGGCGGCCCGGGCAATTCTCGCCGAGCGGCCGGAGACCCGGGCGGTGGTGGTGCTCTGCTTCGGGGAGGATCAACTTCGTCCGCTGGCGGGTCGGGCGCTCGGCTGGCTCAAACGCGATGCGCCCGGCCGGGTGGAGGTGGTGCCATCGGCGCAGGCACTGGCGGCCAGCGAAGCTTGCGCCTTGTGCCTGGACGGAATCTTCGGGTTTTCCTTCCGCGCCCCGATGGACGCCGGCATTGCCCCGCTCATCGCCGCGGTCAACGAGAACGCACACATCCGGTTTCGGGCGGCCGTGGATCTGCCCAGCGGGGTGGGAGAGGAGAACGCCGAAACGATCTTTCGGGCGGATTTCACCTACGCGACCGGGATCGTGAAACTGCCGGTGCTGTCGCCGGAGGTCGCGGCCTCGGTCGGACGACTGCGTTACCTTGACCTGGGATTCTTTGGCGGCGAGGGCATCTTCGAAACACCAGAACGCATTTTGACCGCGCAGGTGCTATCACCGCTGGGGGAACTGCGGGCGTCGCAGACCGACAAGCGGACCTATGGCCACTTGTTTGTGGTCGGCGGCTCGCGCAGCTACCCGGGCGCGGTCGTGCTGGCGGTGCGTGCGGCGCTTCGCAGCGGGGCCGGCCTCGTGACGGCCTTTGTGCCGGAGCGGATGGCGTCGGAATACGCGGCCCACCACCCCGAAGCGATGTGGGTGGGATGTCCGGTGACCACGGCGGGCGGGCTCGCACCCGAGACCATGGCATTGATCCGCGAGCGACTTTCCCGGGCCACGGCCATTCTCATCGGGCCCGGCCTGGGCGCCGAGCCCGAGACCCTGGCGTGGGTCGCAAACCTGGCTGCCGAGGTAACGGTTCCCCTGGTGCTGGATGCCGACGCCTTGCGCCCGGAAGTGATCTCCCGCGTGAAGGGCCGGCCCTTTATCGGCACGCCTCACGCCGGGGAGTTGCAGCGCATCGCCCCCGGGTTGTTTAAGAATGGCCAGTTCACCGCCCCGAAGGGCGTGCTCGTGTTGAAGGGTCCTTTGACGCGCGTCACCGACGGCAGGACGACGTACTACAGCTCGTTCGGGGGGCCGGTGCTTGCGCGCGGAGGCAGCGGAGACATCCTGGCGGGATTGATCGGGGGATTGCTGGCGCAAAAGCCGAACGACTTGCGGCTGGCCGCCTGTCGCGGCGTGGTCTGGCACGGGCGGGCGGCCGATTTGTTGGCTCGCGCTCGGGGACAGGTGGCCGTAGAAATCGGGGAAATCCTCGAGCAGCTCGGGCCGGCGCTCCTACCCTGACATGCCCGACCCATTCTCCGAGCGGCAGGCGTTCATGATCCTGAACGACCTGCCCAACATCGGTCCGATCACGCTCAACCGGTTGCTCCAGGAACTCGGCGGGGATCCGCGGGAAATCCTCGCGGCCGACAAACGGCGATTGGAATCCGTGCGCGGCGTCGGACCCGAAACCAGTGCGGCGTTATTGAACTGGCGAACGCACTTCGACCTGGACCGCGAGGAGGAACGGCTGGCACAGGCCGGCGCGGCATTCATCACCCCGCGGGACGCGGGTTACCCAAAAATGCTGAAGGAAATTCACGATCCGCCCATCGGTCTCTACCGCAAGGGCGCCTATCTTTTCGACCAGCCCTGCATCGCCATCGTCGGCAGCCGCCGGACCACGCTCTACGGCCAGTCGGTGGCCAAAAAACTTGGTGCCGAGCTGGCGCGGATGGGTTTTTGCGTGGTGAGCGGCCTGGCCCGGGGCATCGACACCGCCGCCCACGAAGGCGCGTTGTCTGTTGAGGGGAAAACAGCGGCGGTCCTGGGCACGGGGATCGACATCATTTACCCCTCGGAAAACCTTGGGCTTTACCGGCGGATCGCCGAAACCGGCGCCATCCTGTCGGAGTTTCCGTTCGGCCGAAAGGCCGACCGGCAATCCTTCGCGATGCGCAACCGCATTGTTTCCGGCATTTCCGAGGCCATCGTGGTCGTGGAGAGCGACGTTTCCGGCGGGGCGATGATCACGGCGCGGTTTGCCGGGGAACAGGGAAGGCTGATTTTTGCCGTGCCGGGGCGCATCGACCAGGCAACCAGTGCCGGTTGCCACCAACTCATTCGCGATGGTGCAACGCTGCTGACCAGTGTGGATGATATCCTCAACGAGCTGAACTACCTCGACGGATTGCGGCCGAACGCGATCCTGACGGCCGGCGCGCCAAGCGTCCTGGAACAGTTGCTGCCGCAATTGGAGGACGGGGAGCGGCACGTGTTCGAGTGTTTCAAGGGCGGATCCATGCTCGGCATCGACGCGCTGACGGCGGCGACGGGAATGGGCGCAGCGGACGTTTCAGCCGCGCTGATGATGCTCGAACTGAAAAAACTGGTCACGAAGCGCGCGGACGGGACGTTCGAGGCGCGGGGGTAGCGTGGATGCCGGCGCGCGCGTCCCGTCAATTCGGGACACGCTTGCCTCTGCCGGGGGCGAGGGAAGCGGGGCTGGGATTGAAACCGGCAGGGACGCGCAACGTCTCCCCGTTGACCATGGCCACCCCACCGCCCCGCTCTTCCGTCCTGCTCAAATTCCTTTTGGCCGCCACGCTTGGATCGACTTCACACGCCACGATGGACCCTTCGGCGCCCGGAACGAATTCGCTGGGCATGGCCCTCGTCAAGATTGAGCCCGGCTCGTTCGACATGGGGGTCGATTCAACGCCCTTGCCCTTGGAACTCACCAAGGGCGTCAGCGGCGCCTCATGGGACCGGACGGACCGCCAGGGCGACTACGACGAGGTTCCGGTTCACCGGGTGACGATCACGCGCCCGTTCTTGATTGGCGAGACGGAGGTCACCGTTCAGCAGTACCGGCAGTTCCGGCCGGACTACCAGGAGAACAAATTCTGGTCACCGGCTGTGGCGGGAATCAGCTGGCAGGATGCCGAGGCATTCTGCGAGTGGCTGAGCAGGAAGGAAGGCAAACCGTATCGCCTGCCCACGGAGGCGGAATGGGAGTATGTCTGTCGGGCCGGCTCGCGCACCCTGTTCTCGGCGGGAGCCGAGCCGGCACCCATCGGGGTGGCCAATGCCTGGGGCGTGAAGAACATGCAGGCCTCCGTTCCCGAATGGTGCCTGGATTGGCACGGCCGCTACCCGGCCGCGGCGCAAACGGATCCGGTGGGTCCGGCGAGCGGATATGCGAAAGTCGTGCGCGGGGGCGGACACGACCATCGGGCCAGCCCGCGGCGCGACGGCGGCCGAAAATTCCCCGCGGAACAACCTTATTACCGCCGATCCGCCAATCGCGCGAGCGCCGCGCCTGATTTCCATTCTCCGGAAGGGCACATCGGATTCCGGGTGGTGCAGGCGACGTTGCTAACAACCAGACCCACTGCCGCCGACGAGTATTTTTTCCAGACCGCCATCAAGCAACACCGGCCCGACCTGACCCGCGGTCCCGACATGGCCAAGCCCTTCTACCGGCAGCGGCCGATGTTCCCGAACCTCGGCGAGCATCGGATGCACACGGTCGGGTGGAAAATCGGTTTCATGACCGGATTGGGACAGGTCTGGCATAACACCGCCGTGCAGGTGCTCGACAATGGCGACCTGGTGGCAGCGTACTACAATGTGCCCCAGTGGGAAAACGAAGTGGACCAGTCGATCGCGACCCTGCGGCTGCGCCATGGCGCGGACGAGTGGGACATGCCCGAGCCCTGGCCCGATTTCGTCGATGCCGCGGACACGGCGCCCTTGTTCTGGAACGATCACGGCAAGCTCTGGCTGTTCTGGGGACTGCGCTCGCAGATTGGCGGCCCTCCGTTCCAATTCATGACCTCCACCGACAACGGCGCGACTTGGAGCGGCGTGACCACGCCCGTGTTTGAAGGCAAAGTGGGCGACTATACCCCGCAGCCGGTAAACAGCATCGTACGCGACGCGAGTGGGACATTCTATGTCCCGGTGGACGGCGATGGCAACACCACCGGCCTGTGGGCCACGAGTAATGAGGGCAAGACTTGGCGCGACACCGGCGGGCGCTCCGGGGGACGCCATACCACCTTTGTAATGGCGCGGGACGGATCGATCATCGGGTACGGAGGCAAGAACAGCAATGTCGAGGGCACCATGCCGCTCTCGGTCACGCGCGATGGCGGCCAGACCTACGCAGTGACGAAGACCGAGTTCAAACCACTCGCCGGCGGGCAACGCCCCAGCATCATCCGGCTCCAATCCGGCCGCCTGTTCTTCGTCGCCGACACCTTGAGCAGCAGGGTGCCCGGCGGCCGCCAGGCTTCCTATGTCGCGTTGAGCGATGATGACGGCAAGACTTGGCAGCGTCGTGACCTGCCGATCGCTTCCACCGTCGGTTATGTCACCGCCACGCAGGCCCCAAATGGCGTGATCCACATTGTCACTTCCAAAACCAAGCCTGCCTTCTTGCATATCGAGTTGAATGAAACCTGGGTCCTCCAGGGTGGCGCACCCACGCCGGTCTCGACCGCAATTAGCGACGCGCGCGAGGATACGGAACGGTTTCCGAACGGCAGGCTCAAGGCCCGCTGGCAGGGTGGGACTGACGCCGACGGGAACTACCGGCTCCATGGTCCGCAGGTTTTCTACTATGAAGATGGCGGGAGGCAGTGGGAGTCCAACTATCGCGCGGGCAAGCGGACGGGCACGGAAACCTATTGGAATCGGAACGGCACCATGAAGTGGCAGCGCATCTTCTCCGGGAACGAGGAGTGGACCTGGCGCGTATTCGACGCCGCAGGCCATGTAACGGCGGAGTCGAAGTGGAAAGGCAAGAACCTCGTCGATCCCGGCATTCGATCGCCAGAGGCATCGCAGTAAGCTGGGACGACGCCAGCCAGCGCCTGGCCGACGCGAATCACGCGGGCACAAAAAAGCTCCGGCGGTTGGGCCGGAGCTCGAGATCGCTGGGACGCGCACTTACTGGCCGCCCGTGCGGATACGTTCGGCCTCAGCCTTGGCCGCGGCTTCGCGGGCCTTGAACTCCTCGAGTTGCTTGGCCTTGCGGATGGCGGCTTGTTCCTCCGCCTTCAGGCGGGCGACTTCCGCTTCAGCGGCTTCCGCGCGTTGGCGCGCGGCGAGGATTTCCTGGTCCTCGACGGTTTTGCCTTGGGCGATGCGACGCTGGCGTTGCGCTTCCTCTTGGGCGCGCTCTTTGGCGAGGGCCTCCTCGGCGACGCGGCGCTCGTATTGGATCTCGGAAACGCGGCGGTCTTTTTCGTTACCCGCGATTCCGCCGATGATGGCGCCCGTCGCGGCGCCGGCGGCCATGCCTTTCTCGGCTTCACCAGATTGGTGTCCGATAATGCCGCCAATGATGGCGCCCGCAATTGCCCCTCCCACGGCGCCGTTGGCCGTATTGGGGCTGGTGTCGGACGCGCAACCTGAATTTAGCAAGCCGCTGATAAGCAATGTGCTACCTGCGACTATCGAGGTGAACTTAACGTGCTTGGTCATGGTAAAGGTAGGTATTTTTTGGGACTGGGAAACCCCAGCTTTGTTCCGATGGTGCTCAGCCCGGCGGCCATGCAAGGGGCCGTTGACCGAGGAGGTGGACATGGAGATGAGGGACGCTTTCCCCGCCATCCCGGCCGTTATTGACGACGAGGCGAAAGCCTGAATCGGCGATTCCCAACTTGCCCGCCAGGGCCGCGGCGGTGAGCAGCAGGTGCCCTAGGACAGCTTGGTCGGCTGCGGTGGCGGAGGTAATGCGTGCGATGGGTTTCTTCGGGATCACAAGCATGTGCACCGGCGCCTGCGGGTTGATGTCGTGGATTGCGATGCAGAACTCGTCCTCGTGGGCCAGCTTGGCCGGGATTTCGCGATCAATGATCTTTTGAAAGATGGTTTTCATGGATGTAACCGAAAGGCTCACGTCCACCCGGGCCGAAACCGGCGCGAGTCGGGCGCCCCATCAAAGGAACAGCAAATTCAGGTTCGCGCTGCGCCGGGTTCGGGCCGAGGCAAGATCGCGGATCAGCGACAGTGAATCGTCATACTCGCGCTGGCGGCGTTCGGTCCAGCGCCGTTCGGGGGGGCAATGCGCGTGACGCAAATTGGTAACCAGGAGCGTGGATTCCGGAAACGTGGCGAGGCGTTTCAGGCCGGCCATGACCCCGGCGCGGGCAAACAGCGGGGCAGCGCCATGGCCATCGATACCGGCATCCCAGTGGAAGAAACCGTGGCGGGGCTGTCCGCCGCACAGGCGTTCAAAAAGGCGGGCCGCGGCGGCGACGAAATCGGGATCGTTCGGCGGCCGTTGTTCGGCCTCGCCGAGGGAGGTGGTGATCGCGTCGTCGATTTGCCGGGCCAGATAAAGGTCCTGGCCGGTGAGCGGCGCAAAGAGTGCGTTGAGAAAGTGAAGCCGGCGCAGTTGGGGGGAGCGCGTCATTTCTTGGGTTTCGATGTAGCACTGGTCGCGCCGGGCGCAAGACTGCTGATTTCGTGGACGAATTCGGACACATCGCGAAATTCCTTGTAGACCGAGGCGAAGCGGACGTAGGCGACCTGGTCCATTTTGCGCAGGCGCTGCATGACGTGTTCGCCGATGGCCTGGGTGGGCACCTGGCTGTCGTAGCGCGCCTCGACCGAATCGATGACATCCTCGACGAGCATCGAGATCTGCTCGGTGTCGACCGGGCGCTTGTGGCAGGCGGCGCGGACGGCACCAATGAGTTTTTCGCGGAGAAAGGGTTCCTGGCGACCGTCGCGTTTGACGACCACGAGGGTGTCGCGGACAAACTCCTCGTTGGTGGTGAAGCGGTGGCCGCACTCGAGGCATTCGCGGCGCCGGCGGATGGAATTGCCGTCCCGGGCGATGCGCGAGTCGATCACCTTGTCCTCGATGGAGGTGCACTTTGGGCAGCGCATGGAAATAGGGCGAGTGGCGAGGGGCTAGAGGCGATGAGCCAAGCGGTTTAGTTGAGGGCGAGGAAGTTCTGGAGGATCTTCATGCCACCGTCGGTGGCGACGGATTCGGGGTGGAATTGGACCCCGTGAACCGAGAATTGTTTGTGCTGCAGGCCCATTATTTCGCCCTCGGCCGTCTCGGCGGTGATTTCGAGGCAATCGGGCAGGCTGGAGCGCTCAACCAGCAGGGAATGGTATCGCGTGGCGGTAAAAGGGGAGGGAAGATCGCGGAAGATTCCCTTACCCGTGTGCCTGATGGGCGAGAGCTTGCCGTGCATCTGCCGGGGGGCGCGGATGACCTTTCCCCCAAAGAGTTGGCCGATCGATTGATGGCCGAGGCAAACGCCGAGCACGGGCTTCTTTCCCGCAAAGGTCTTGATTATGTCGAGGCTGACACCGGCGTCGGATGGCGTGCACGGGCCGGGAGAGATCAGGACGCGCGACGGGTTGAGGCGTTCGGCCTCGGCGGGGGTTAGTTCGTCGTTGCGAAAAACCCGCATGGTCACCCCCAGCTGGCCGAAATACTGGACCAGGTTGAAGGTAAACGAATCGTAGTTGTCTATGACTAGCAGCACTTTTGGCAAAGATAGCCGGCCATTGACAGGGGGTCAAGCTTGCGGGCAGGTTGGGGCGCGCGAATGAGTGACACTTTCCAGCTGATAAAGACGGATACTGCCACGGCGGCCCGGCGCGGGCGGCTCCGGACGCTGCATGGGACGATCGAAACACCCATTTTCATGCCTGTCGGGACCCAGGGGACGGTAAAATCGCTGACGCCCGCGCAGATCAGGGAAACGGGCGCCCAGATTATCCTCGGCAATACCTATCACCTGAACCTGCGACCCGGGTCGGAACTCGTCCGGGACTTGGGTGGATTGCACAAGTTCATGGATTGGGACGGCCCCATTCTCACCGACAGTGGCGGATTCCAAGTTTTCAGCCTGGCGAAGCTCCGCGACATCAGGGACGACGGCATCGCGTTTTCGTCCCATCTGGACGGAGCCAAGCTGTTCCTCGGCCCGCGTGAGGTGATGAACATCCAGGCCAATCTGGGCTCGGATATCGCCATGGTCCTCGACGAATGTCCGCCCTGGCCCTGTACCCGCGAGGAATGCCGGAGGGCGGTGGACCGCAGCCACCGATGGGCAGGCGAATGCAAACAGATCGCCACGGACAATGGATTCCTGGCGGGCGGTCACCTTGTCTTCGCGATCGTGCAGGGTTCGACATTCGACGACCTGCGGCGTGAGGCGGCTGAATCGCTGGCCGCGCTGGATTTCCCGGGCTACGCCGTCGGCGGGGTGAGCGTGGGCGAGCCGGAGCCGGAAATGCTGAAGCAGGTGGCTGCGACCACGCCCTTCCTGCCGGGACACAAGCCGCGCTACACGATGGGGCTCGGCACTCCGGCCCAGATCCTGAAGATGATCGCGTTGGGCGTCGATATGTTCGATTGCGTGCATCCGACCCGCGTGGCGCGCAATGGCGCCGCCTTTACCCCGGACGGGCTCATCAACCTGCGCAATGAGAAGTATCGCACCGATGCCCAGCCATTGGTGGCGGGAATCGGCAATTACACCGAGCGGTTTTCAAGGTCCTACCTGCGGCATCTGGTCATGGCGAACGAGATTCTCGCCTGCACGCTGCTTACGCTGCACAACGTCCATTTCTACCTCGACCTCGTCGCGCAGGCGCGCGCCCACATTGAGGCCGGTGACTTTGCCCCCTGGAGCCGGGCCTGGATCGAGCGCTACGAAGCGGGCGATGCGACATAAGGTCCCCGGGGTCCAAGGCGGCGATCGCCTCAGAGCTCCAGCGGCAGGATATTCTTCTCGTCCTGACGGTTTTCCAGGGCAAGGCGTTGCTCCTGTATCGGTCGGCGGTTGCGGTGCCAAAGGATAAGGCTCGGCTGCCCCGAGAACCTAGGATTGCCCTGCTGATTGTCCGCCCCGAAGTTTTGCTGGCTAGCCTGGACGCATTTACCTAAATCGATCCCATGCGCATACTAGTCACGGGCGGGGCGGGATTCCTGGGCAGCCATTTGTGCGACCGGTTGCTGGCTGAAGGCCACGAGGTCGTGTGCATCGACAACCTCTTCACCGGCTCAAAAGCCAACATCGCCCATTTGCAGGGCAACTCGAATTTCGAATTCGTCCGCCATGACATCATCGACCATTTCAAATACGAGGTGGACCAGATCTACAACCTCGCCTGCCCGGCCTCGCCACCGCACTACCAGTACAATCCCATCAAGACCACGAAGACGTCCGTCCTGGGGTCGATCAACTGCCTCGGCCTCGCGAAGCGCGTGAAGGCGCGGGTGTTCCAGGCGAGTACCTCCGAAGTCTACGGTGACCCGTCAGTCCATCCGCAGCCGGAAAGCTACTGGGGTAACGTGAACCCCATCGGCAAACGTTCCTGTTATGACGAGGGCAAGCGCTGTGCCGAGACCCTGTTCTTCGACTACCATCGCGAAAACAAGGTCGATATCCGCATCGTCCGCATCTTCAACACGTATGGCCCGCGCATGCACCCGAACGACGGGCGCGTCGTATCGAACTTCATCGTCCAGGCCCTCAAGGGTGAAAACCTGACGGTTTATGGCGAAGGGACCCAGACGCGTTCCTTCTGTTACGTGGATGACCTGATCGAAGGCTTCATCCGCATGATGGCGCAGACCGCGACCGTGGGCCCGGTGAACCTCGGCAATCCCGGGGAGTTTACGATGCTCGAGCTGGCGGAGCAGGTGCTCAAGTTGACGAAGAGCAAGTCAAAGATCGTGCACAAGCCGCTGCCCTCGGACGACCCGAGGCAGCGCCGGCCTGACATCACGCTCGCCAAGAAATACCTGAAATGGGAGCCGAAGGTCCCGCTCACCGAGGGCCTCCAGAAGACGATCGCCTATTTCAAGACCAAGGTGTGAGGAGATTGGCTTTTGCCGGCCAGGCTCGACGTGCCGACCTACGGTTGGGGTGATGCTGAAACGAAATTGGCCGCGTCGTCCGTGCGGCCTTGACCGCCATATTTTGCGAACAGCGGATAGGGAAACAACGGACGCGAGCGCAGCACCTTGCCTGTCCCATCCCGGGTCTCTGCCAGCAGTCGCGCAGGCGGGCGGCCTGACTCGACCCATTCGATAAGCGCCGGCAATTCCCCCGTGGAACTGGGCCCGGCGCCACGAAAGGAGTGCTCGCCGCCGGGAATGAGGAAGAGGCGGGCAAATTCCGCCGTGCGCGCCGGGCCGCCCGCCGCGTGCTGCACCCGTTCGAAATAGTCGATCGTGCCTTGGGGCGGGATCCGCTCGTCGGAGAGCCCATGCAACAGCAGCAACTTGCCGCCGCGGTCGCGAAAACGGGTGAGGTCGGGATCGTCCGTGCCCCAGACCGGGCCGAGCATTTCGACCGATTGGTTGTAAAGGAGCTCGAGTTCGGCGCGGGTGAGCGTCGTCCAGTCCCAATTGGCGTTTTGGACAAGCGCGTAACGAAGAACATCCCAGGAATAAGCTGTCGGCCGGCCCGCCAATGGCACGCCTCCGGTGCCGGCCAGCACGAAAAGGTTGGCCCCACGCGGCAGGCCAAACCAAAGCACCCGCCCGTCAGGGCCGCGCGGGCCTTCCCAAATTTTGCGGACGACATCGGCGTCCGCCTCGGTGAAGACGTCGTCACCGACCTGCGTCCCGACGAAGGCCTTGGGATCCCATCGGCAATGGATCGGATCGTCGATCACCCCGTCCACGACCCCGTCTTCGGCATCACAGGCTTTCACCACCGCGGCGGTCACCGCGTCGAGTTTTGCCCGGGGGACAAGGTGTTTGGCTTCGAGCATCACGAGCTGCGGCCAGACTCCGCCTGCCACCAACCGGTGAAAATTGATCGCGGGGTTGTAGGCGATGATGCCATCGTAGTCCTCCGGAAAACGCTGGGCTTCCATCAGGCCCTGGCGACCACCGGTCGAGCCGCCGACAAAATACGAGTAGCGCGGCGGTTTGCCGTAGAACGCTTGCGTGAGCGCCTTGCCGACGACGGTCATGTCGTGGATGCCTTGATAGGCAAAATCACGGATTTCCTGCCAGTTGTGCCGGCCGTTCGCATTGAGCATGAACGCGCCGCGGTCACCTTCATGCCCGGTATCGGTGGCGCCCGTGGCGAATCCTTGCGCCAAGGGCGCCCAGAGGCTGCCGAAATAGCCGCCGGCAAGGCCGCCGCCGCCATTGCCGTGAAACCGGCCGTTCCAGTTTCGCATCGGCAGGGCGATCCAGATTTTGACGCGATCGCCGGCCGGCGGGTGGGTGACAATGGCCGTGACGAGACATGCACCGCCCTCGGGATCGATCGCCACGGACTCGATAACAGTGTTGGGAATGGATACGGTTCTCAGGTCGTCGGGAGCGCAAATGGGCGCGGCTTCCGCATAGGCGGGCGACAGCGGCGCGCCATCAGCCGATGGCAGGTTGACTGGAGCGAATGCTGTGAACGCGATCCCCAGCAGCGTGGATGCAGCATGCGAAGTCTTCATGGGGTGTCGCGATACTGGGTTTGGCCAATTGCGATTCAACTGTGTACTTTGATCCGGTGGTCGCGAGGCATCGCTTGTTGGGTGGCACATGCTCTGCTCTCGGTCGGATATGCGCAGCCATCTGACCTGTCTTTTCCTCGCCATCGTGGCACCTGCACTGGCGGTCGAGCCCATCCGGCCCAAGGTCATCATTGTCGCGACCTTCGAGGTCGGCGCGGACACCGGCGACAAGCCGGGAGAATTTCAATACTGGGTCGAGCGCGAGAAACTGGTGCACTCGATGACCGTGCCGGGCCTCGACCATCCGGTACGCTTCAACGACGACGGAGTTTACGGCGTGGTGTCGGGCACGACGGTGCGGGCCGGGCTGCAGATTTTCGCGCTGGGCCTCGATGCGCGCTTCGACCTGACCCAGTCGTATTGGCTCATCAACGGGATCGCGGGCGTCAACCCGCACGTCGCCACGGAGGGCAGCGCGGCCTGGGCGCGGCACGTGATCGATGGCGACATTGCCTATGAGATCGACACCGCCGAAGCGCCGAAGGACTGGCCCTACGGCATCATGGCACTCGGCAACAAGACGCCGCTGACCCCGCCGGTCATCCCGGATTGGGCGCCCAAGCCGATGGCCTGGACGCTCAATCCCGCGCTCGTCCAATGGGCATACGAACTGACCAAGGGAGTGGAGCTTTATGACGATGCCACGGCCCGGGCGCATCGTGCGCTTTACGTGGGGTTTCCCGCGGCTCTGGCGGGGCCGAAGGTTTTCATGGGCGACAGCTTCGCCTCGTGTCGTTACTGGCACGGTGCGCGCATGCAGAAATGGGCAGACGACTGGACCAAACTCTACACCAAAGGGCAGGGCAGCTGCGCGATGACCAACATGGAAGACCACGGCCTGGCCAACGCGCTGCAGCGGCTCGACGCGCTCCAGAAGGTCGACTTCCAGCGGGTGCTGGTCCTGCGCACCGGCTCGAACTTCTCGATGCCGCCCGCGGGTCAGATCGCCGCGGAGAGCATGGTTGAGGAATACCAGGGCCTGATCCCGTCGCTGGAGGCGGCCTGGCGTGTCGGCAGCCCCGTCGTGCACGCGATCGCCCGGGATTGGGCGAGGTTTTCCGCCGCGCCGCCGGCAGATCAGAAGTAACCCAGCCAAGCCAGATCCCGCCGCCGGCTTTTGAGGCCGGCGAACCACCGGCAGAGCGGGTAGAGCAGCACGACAACGGCGGCCCAGACAAGGTAGGTCACCAGCAGGCTGAAACCCGCTGCCGGTGGCGGCGTGCCGTGCACCGGGCCGAAGTCGGCGTGGCCGAAACGAATCAGGTTGGTCATCCACGCCAAGCCGTGGATCAACGGGATGTGGAGGAGATAGTAGAAAAACGGCACGCGCCCGAAAACCAGGGCCGGCTGAAGCCAGCGCGGATTCCAACGCTCGAATCCAGCGAGCAGGACCAGCCCGACTCCGAGCGTGAGCAGCAGATAGCACAGCGAGGGCGGATACTTGGTCACGTCCAGGAAGGACAGGACCGTGAACACCGGATCGGGCTGTTTGGTCCACGGGGTCAGGTTGCCATAGAGGTTGCTCGCGCGGATCAGCACAAACAACGCGAGGGAGCCCAAGCCGAGTCGCACCAGCCGCGGCTGGCGTTCGCGGGCATCCAGCTCGTAGAGCCGCCCGAAGCAGTAGCCGGCGGGCATGACGCCCAACCAGGGAATGAGCGGATAAAAGGCGAAGAGCGTGAAGCCCGACTTGGTCTGGATCACGCTGCTCACGTGCAGGAACTGCCAGATCCACCCCCACGATCCCCAGCTCTCGGGCTTGACGCCATCGAACGCGTTGTGGCCGAAGACCAGAAGGGCCGAGAAGAGGGCCACCCACCGGAAGGGGACATGGATCAAGCCGGCGAGCACGATCATCGACCAGCCGAGGGCCCACAGCGTCGCGAAGAAAAAGAGATGCAGGTTGACCTGGAAATCCCAGCCGAACCACATCAGCACCGTCAGTTCGAGGAAGATCAGCCACAGCCCGCGCGTGACGAGGAAGCCGGAGAGCTGGCCCTTGGGCTTGCCGCGCTTTAGCGCCAGGTAGACCCCGAGCCCGGCAAGAAAGGAGAAGATGGGCGCGCAGAAATGCGTCACCAGCCGCGTCAGGAAAATCGCCGGGGTGGTGCGCGTGAGATCCAGCGGGTCAATGCCCTGGACCGCGCTGAAATGGAAATAGTCGCGAACGTGGTCGAGCGCCATGACGACCATGATCAGGCCCCGGAGCAGGTCGATGGAGTCGAGGCGCGCGGTCGGCGCCGGAGCGGTGGGGGAGGACACGGGTTCAGAAGTAGCTCAGCCAGGCGACGTCGCGATGCCGGCGTTTGTATTCAGCGAACCAGCGGCACACGGGGTAGAGGGCGACGATGACACCCGCCCAGACGAGATAGGTGGCGGGCAGGCTGAAGCCGGCATCCGCGGGCGGCGTCCCCTCGGCCAGGAACCCGAGGAAGTCCGCGCGGCCATGGTGCCAGCGGAACCACGCCCAGGCCAGGCCGTGGATCAGCGGCAGGTGCAGCATGTAGTAAAGAAACGGCACCCGGCCGAACACCAGGGCTGGCCGCAACCACCCGGGCGTGCCGCGCTCGAACCACGCGAGGAGCAGCAGGCCCGGTCCGAGGGTCATCAGCAGGTAGCTGAGCGAGGGGGGATACTTGGTGCAGTCGAGGGCGGCCAGGATCGACCGCAGCGCCGTGGGTTGGGGAGCACGCGGCAGGAGGTTGCCGTAGACATTGGTGGTGCGCAGCACGACAAAGAGCACCACGCAGGCCAACCCGACCCGCACGAGCCACGCCCGACGTTTCGCCGCGTCCCACCGATAGATGGCGCCAAACACATAGCCGGTGGCCATGACCCCGATCCATGGGATCAGCGAGTAGCCGGCGCGCAGCGTGATCGTGGGCGTGAGCGCGACCGGGCCGCGCACGTGGAGTACCTTCCACACTCCGCTCCAAGTGCCGAAGTCCGCCGGCCTCAGGCCGTCGAGCGAGTTGTGGAGGAAGATCATGCCCAGGCCGAACGCCGCGATGCCCCGGAGCGGCAGGTGGATCAACGCCGCCAGCACAATCATCGACCAGCCGAGCACCCAGATCACGGCCCCGATGAAGAAGTGCGGGTCGACAGAAAACGTCCACGCCCACTTCACATAAGTCAGTTCGAGGAACACGAGCCAGAGTCCGCGGGTGACGAGGAAGCGCGACATCTCCGCCTTCGACTTCCCGCGGGTCATGGCGAGGAAGACCCCGGTCCCCGCCAGGAAGGAAAAGATCGGCGCGCAATAGTGGGTGATCCAGCGCGTCAGGAAAAGCGGGACGGACGTGCGGTCCAGGTCGAGGGGGTCCAGCCCGTGGAGCGTGCCGAAATGGAAATAGTCCCGCGTGTGATCCAGCGCCATGACGATCATGACCACGCCGCGGAGCAGGTCGACCGACTCGAGGCGGGGCGCGGGCGAAGTCGCGGCGACGGGGGCGGCGGGCATGGGCAGCGTTGATGCCTGCTTCGCCCGGGCCTAGCGAGACCCAAGTGGGTGTGGTGGGATGCGCGGGTTGGAACTTAGCGGGGGTCCATGACCTCCGTCACCGGCCGGGAGGTTGGCGCCCGACGATCGCAGACCGCCACCACAGCTCCGGTCAACGTGGTTCGGTGGCCAGCGCGGGTGCCGCCGCGGTGGGCTCGCACTCTTCCAGTCGTGAAACGAGCACGTCGACCAAAGTCTCGCGCTTGGCCGTGCCCCGATAAGTGCCTTTGAGGGGCGAAACGTCGGCGAAGTCCCGGCCGGTCGAGACCTTGACGTAGTGGCCGTCCACGACCCGCGCATTGGTGGGATCGAGTCCGCACCAGCCGTGCCCCAGCACATAGACCTCGACCCAGGCGTGGCTGGCCTGGGCGCCCTTCAACTGGTCGGATGGGCCGTTGTAGAGGTATCCGCATACATAGCGGGCGGGGATCTTGAGGGCACGGCAGAGGCCAATCATCACCTGGGCGAAATCCTGGCAAACGCCGGTGCGGGTCCGGAGCACTTCCCGCATGTGCGTGTGCGCGGTCGTGGAACCGGACTGGTAGCGAAAATCGCGGTGGATGAATCGCATGATGGCCTGGGCGGCCTGCCACGCGTCCGCCTGGCCCTCGGTGGCGTCAATGGCGAGTTTCCATTGGTCGACGCCGACGTCGACGTAGGTGCTCGACTGCAGGAAGTCGTAGCAGAGCTCCAGGCGGGCGCACTCCCCGACTTTTTCGAGCGGAGCGGGAGTGGCGTTGACCGCCAGCACCGGCATGTCCGCCGTGGTGACCACCGAGTTGGCCTCCACGGTCAGTTCGCTGTGGGGTGGGTTGACCTCGAAGTGATGGACGCAGTTGCGATGAAAATCCAGGTAGTGCCGCAGCCGGGAGGAGGGCAGCACCTTCAGGACAAAGCTGTGGCAGACCTGCGCGCCGTTGCTGGTCGGCTGCAGGCGGGCTTCGTTGAAGCTTTCATGGACCGGGGTCGCAAATTTGAAGCGGGTGCGGTGAAGAACGTGGAGTTTCATGCGGGCGGCAGCGATCCGGCTGGGACCGCGGGAAGAATCCCGGGGGGTGGGCTCAAGTCAAACCGGCGCGGGAGCCGGCTTGCTGTTGTTGTTCTTCCTGCTGGCGGAGTTCGTTGTCGTCGGGGGTTTGGAAAGGCTGGAAAATGTAGGCTTGGAAGAGGGCGTCGCCAATGGCGTTGAGCTTCCCCTGGAGCACGTCAATATAACTGTGCAGGCCAAGCGAGAAGATGTCCTCGGCGGTGCTGAATTGCAGCTCGGCCAGGAGCCGGCCGGCCAGTTTTTCCGCTTCGTTGCTGAAGCGGCCGTCATGGACCCCGGAGATGCGGCGCAGGACGGTATTAAAGTGCCGCACGGAGAAACGCACCGACCGCGGAAAGTCGTCGGAAAGCAGCAGGAACTCGGCGACCAGCGCCGGCTGGATTTCCGCGCCATACAGGGCCTTGTAGGCATCCCAGGCGCTGCAGGAGCGCAGGACGGCGGACCAGCCGAGGGCATCGGTCTGGGAGGGATCGGTCGGCACGCCCTGCGAGGGGAGCGAGGCATGGCGCACGTCCAGGATGCGGGAAGTCTTGTCGGCGCGCTCGAGGTACCGGCCGCATTGGATGAAGAACCAGCCTTCGTTGCGCACGACGGTGGCGTCGGTCAGGCCCTGGAGGAGCAGCGAGCCGTTGCGGATGGTCTGGAAAAAATCGGAGGGGCTCTCCCGCCAGAGCTTGGGCGCGCGCGGTGAGGTCAGGAAGAGGTACAGCCGGTTGATCTCCTCCCAGAGTTCGATGGTGATCTGGTCGCGCACCATGCGGGCATTTTCGCGGGCCTGGCTGATCGAGGAGACGATCGAATTGCTGTTGGCCACGCTGAAGACCATGAACTCGGTGACGTTCTTGCCCGTGGCGCGCGGATAGAGCGTCCGAAAGAGGTCCTCGTCGCCGGAGCTCTGGACCACCGGCATCCAATGCGCGTTGAGCGTGGCATCATCCAGGTTTCTGAAATCGAGCAGCATCTGGAGGTTCACGTCCACGAGCCGCGCGATGCTCTCCGCGCGCTCGATGTAGCGGCTCATCCAATAGAGGGAGGTGGCGACGCGGGAAAGCATGGGGGAATTTACGATGGACGATTTATGATTTACGATTTTCTGCCACTGCCCCGGATCGCGCGGCATTTGTTGCTCTGGCGTCCATCATCGCAGGTGAATCGTGGATCATGAATCTCCTTACTTGTTGCCGTACAGCACCCAGGTTTCCTTGCTGCCGCCGCCTTGGGAGGAATTGACGACGAGCGAACCCTTGCGGAGGGCGACGCGGGTGAGGCCGCCGGGAATGATGGTGGTCCTTTCGCCGTACAGGATGAACGGCCGGAGGTCGACATGGCGGCCGGCGAAGCCATCGCCGTCGCAAAAAGTCGGATGGCGCGAGAGCGAGATCATGGGCTGCCCAATGTAGTTGCGCGGGTCCGCCTCGATGCGCTTCCGGAAGTCGTCGCGCTCGGCCTTGGTGGCGTGCGGCCCCATCAGCATGCCATAGCCGCCGGCCTCGTTGGCGGCCTTCACCACCAATTTGTCGAGGTTCTCGACCATGTACTTTCGGTCGGCATCCTCGCTGGCGAGATAGGTCTGCACGTTGGGCAGCAGCGGCTCCTGGTCGAGGTAGTACTTGATGATGCGCGGCACGAAATAGTACATGACCTTGTCGTCGGCCACGCCCGTTCCGATCGAGTTGGCGAGCGACACATTGCCCGCGCGATAGGCGTTCACCAGGCCGGGCACGCCCAGGGCGGAGTCGCGCCGGAAGACGGTCGGGTCGAGGAAATCGTCATCGATGCGCCGGTAAATGACATGGACCGGCTGCAGGCCCTTGGTGGTCCGCATGTACACGTGCTGGTCGCGCACGAGGAGATCCCGGCCCTCGACGATCTCGATGCCCATCTGGCGGGCGAGGTAGGTATGTTCGAAATAGGCCGAATTGTAGGCCCCGGGCGTCAGGACGACCACGGTCGGCTCCGCCACGCCGGCGGGTGCGGTATGCTGGAGCAGCTTGAGGAGTTCCTGGGCGTAGTTTTCCACCGGCCGGACACCGCCGGCCTCAAAGAGCTCCGGGAAGGTCCGCTTGAGCGCGCGGCGATTCTCCAGCACATAGCTGACACCGGATGGACAGCGGGCGTTGTCCTCCAGGACCAGATACTGGCCCTTGTCGTCGCGAATGATGTCCGTGCCGCAAATGTGGATGTAGATGTCGCGCGGCACCTGCACGTTCATGAACTCGCGCCGAAAATGCTTCGCTGACATCACATAGTGGGCCGGGATCGTGCCATCCTTGATGATGTTCTGCTCGTGATAGATGTCGTGGAGGAACAGGTTGAGGGCCGTGATGCGCTGGATCAGGCCCGCCTCGAGGTGCTCCCATTCGCTCGCGGGAATGATGCGCGGGACAAGGTCGAACGGGAAGATGCGCTCAGCACCCTTCGAATCGCCATAGACGTTGAAAGTTACTCCCTGCCGCAGGAACGAGAGATCCACGGCGCTGCGCTTGGCATCAAACTCCTCCGGCGTGACGGCGCCGAAGTGCTTGAGAAAATGCTGGTAGTGGGGCCGCACCTCGCCATTGGCCGCCAGCATCTCGTCATAGAAGCCGCCGGTGTCGTAGTTTTGAAACGGGGTGGGGAGGTTTGACTGGGGGGTGGCTGGCTCGTTCGCGGGCATGTCGATTGGCACCCGATAGCAGGAGCCAGACCAAGCTGGCACGCTATTGGGTCATTCGGTCGCGGATGACGTCGGGATGTCCCGGATGGCTGATGCCAAACAGGTTAGGAAAATTCATTTGGCGATTTGTCGTTTGCCAAGGCCGAGGCCCCTGCTTTCACTCGTCCCCTTCCATGCTCAGCTTCATCCTCAAGAAATTTGCCGGTCGGCACCATCGCAAGTACATCGAAAAATGCCGCCCGATCGTCGCACGCATCAATGAGTTTGAGCAGCAGTACCAGCAGTTGAGCAGCGAGCAGTTGCGGGCCAAGACGGACGAATTTCGCGCACGCCTGAAGCAAGGCGAAACCCTCGACCAGATCCTGCCCGAGGCGTTCGCGGTGGTTAAGAATGCCGCCCGCCGCCTCTGCGGCTCCACGGCCATCGTCTGCGAGCACGAGCTGACCTGGGACATGGTGCATTTCGACGTCCAGTTGATCGGCGGCATCACGCTGCATGAGGGGCGCATCGCGGAAATGGCCACCGGCGAGGGCAAGACCCTGGTCGCCACGCTGCCGCTCTACCTCAACGCCCTGACCGGCAAGAACGCCCAGCTGGTCACGGTCAACGACTACCTGGCCCGCCGCGACTCCGAATGGATGGGCCATCTCTACAACTTCCTCGGCATCTCGGTGGGCTGCATCCAGCAGCAGATGCATTCCGAGCAGCGCCGGGAGATGTACAATCGCGACATCACCTACGGCACGGCCTCCGAGTTCGGCTTCGATTACCTGCGCGACAACGGCATGGCCACCCGCAAGGAGAACCAGGTGCAGCGCGACCACTTCTACTGCATCGTGGACGAGATCGACTCGATCCTCGTGGACGAGGCGCGCACGCCGCTGATTATTTCCGGCCCGGCTCCCATCGAGCGCGAGCAGCCGTTCACCCGGCTCAAGCCCGGCGTCGAACAACTCGTGGCCGCGCAGCTCCGCCTTATCAACCGGTTGGTGAAGGAGGCGGCCGATCTGCTCGAGAAACCCGGCCTCACCTCCGAGGAGAAGCAGACCGCCGCGATGAAGATGCTCCAGGTCAAGCTGGGCATGCCGAAAAACAAGCAGCTGCTCCGCCTGCTCGAGAATCCGGAGTGGCGCAAGCTCCTCGACAAGACGGACGTCGAGATGCACAGCGACTTCAACAAGGACGAGCTCTACCGGTTCAAGGAGGAACTCTTCTTTACGATTGACGAGAAAAACCACCAGGCCGACCTGACCGAGCCTGGTCGCCGCAAGCTGCAGCCAAACGATCCCGACGCATTCGTGCTGCCCGACCTGGCCACGATCTTCATCGACATCGAGAAGGACCCGGCGAAGTCCCCCGAGGAAAAGGAAGCGGCGAAACGCGAGGCGCAGTCCCGCTACGAGGTGGTCTCAGAGGACATCCACGCGCTTTCCCAGCTGCTCCGGGCCTATTCGATCTACGAACGCGACGTCGAATACGTGGTGCAGGAAGGGAAGGTCGTCATCGTGGACGAGAACACCGGCCGCATCATGGCCGGCCGCCGCTGGTCCGACGGCCTGCACCAGGCGGTTGAGGCCAAGGAGAACGTCACCATCGAGCGCGAGACGCGCACCTACGCGACGGTCACGATCCAGAACTACTTCCGCATGTACGAGAAGCTCGCGGGCATGACCGGCACCGCCGAGACCGAGGCCACCGAGTTCAACGAAATCTACCGTCTCGCTGTCACCCAGATCCCGACGAACAAGCCGTGCATCCGGATCGACCAGAACGACTCCATTTTCAAAACGCGCAGCGACAAGTACAACGCCGTCGTGAAATACGTGAAGGATGCCAACCAGCGTGGCCAGCCTGTGCTCGTGGGCACCGTGACGGTCGACCAGTCGGAGGTGCTGAGCCGGTACCTGAAGCGCTCCGGCGTCATTCACACCGTCCTCAACGCCAAGTTCCACCAGCAGGAAGCCGAGATCGTTTCCCGCGCCGGCCAGCGTGGCGCCGTCACGATTGCCACCAACATGGCGGGTCGCGGCACCGACATCAAACTGGGCGAGGGGGTGCGTGAATTGGGCGGCCTGTTGGTGGTTGGCACCGAGCGCCACGAGTCCCGGCGCATCGACCGCCAGCTGCGTGGCCGCTGCTCGCGCCAGGGCGACCCGGGCATGACCAAGTTCTTCCTGTCCCTCGAGGACGACCTCATGCGCCTGTTCCTGCAGGGCAACCTCGCGTCCCGGATCATGGAAGGTTCCATGAAGGAGGGCGAGGAGCTCGAGCACAGCATGCTCAACTACTCGATCGAGTCGGCCCAGAAGAAGGTCGAGCAGCAGAACTTCGCGATCCGCAAGCGCCTCCTGCAGTACGACGACGTCCTCAACAAGCAGCGCGAGGTTGTTTACGGCATCCGCAACTCGGCGCTGCATAGCGACCGGCCCAAGGACATCATCTTCGAGATGATCGAGGAGGAGGTCGCCACGCGGCTCGAGGGCGCCGACTACGGCGGGAAGGAAAGCAGCGCGGCGAAGCTGGAGAGCCTCGTCGGCTGGTTGAATTCGCACTTCCCGGTCAGCGCCCGGGTCGACGAATTGACGGGCGACGCCCAGACGCTGCTCAAGAGCCTCGTGGATCGCATCCGGCAGGCCTATGCCCTCAAGGAGTCGGTCGAGGACCAGGAAGCACTCGGTGGCTTGGAGCGTTACATTGTCATCAACGCCATTGACCACCACTGGCAGGAGCACCTGACGGAAATGGAGGAACTGCGCCGCTCGATCGGCCTGCGCAGCTACGGCCAAAAGGATCCGCTTTCGGAATACAAGGCCGAGGCCTACCGTTTCTTCGAGGAGCTGATGAACAACGTCCGGCTGCAAATCTGCACCAGCCTGTTCCGCTCGGCGACCAACCGGGATGCGTTCGAGAACCTGTTCGCCATCCTGTCGCGTTCCGCGCGCCTGCAGGGCCCGGCGGCCGCGCCCACCGCGCTCGGCGCCGCCACCCAGGCGGCGGCCCCGGCCGGCGAAGCTGCCCCCGCGGCTGCGCCTGCCGAACAGGAGATCAAGCTCCCTGCCGTGACCATTCGCCGTGAGACCCCCAAGGTGGGCCGCAACGACCCGTGCCCCTGCGGATCAGGCAAGAAGTTCAAGAACTGTCACGGGGCCTAGCCCAGCCGAGTTGAGGGTTGAGCGCTGTGAGTTGAGTGACCCAAGCCTCGATCTGGTGCGATCTCTCAACTCTCAACCCTCAGCGCTCAACTTCCCATGATCCGCATCATCGGTTTCGACGCCGACGACACGCTCTGGCGCAATGAGGACATCTTCGAACGCGCCCACGAAAGTTACCGGCGGCTGCTGGCGCGTTTCCACCCCGCCGCCGAGGTGGATCGCGTATTGTTCGCCACCGAGATGCGCAACCTGCCGCTCTATGGCTATGGCATCAAGGGCTTCACCTTGAGCTGCGTGGAGACCGCCATCGAGCTGACCGAAGGGAAGGTGGCGAGCCGCGAGATCGCCGAGATCATTGCCACGGGGCGGGAAATGCTGGCCCATCCCGTGGAGCTGCTGGCCGGGGTCGCGGACGTGTTGCCCGTCCTCGCGCGCGACTACCGCTTGCTGCTCATTACCAAGGGCGACCTGCACCACCAGGAGCGAAAGGTGGCCGCGTCGGGCCTGGCCGGGCACTTCCACGCCGTGGAGATCGTCAGCGAAAAGGACGGGCCGACCTACGACCTCATCCGCCGCCGCCACAACATTGCGTGGCCCGAATTCGTCATGGTGGGCAACTCGCTCAAATCCGACATCCTGCCCGTGTTGCAGCTCGGGGGTGCCGGGGTGCACATTCCCTATCACCTGACGTGGCAGCATGAGCACGTCGAGGAAACGCCGGTCAACCAGGCTCGCTTCCGCCGGCTGACCTCCCTCGCCGAGCTCCCGGCGGCGTTGCGAAATCTCTGATATGGACGACGTGCCGGCAGACGATCCCTACGCACCACGTCCGACGCTCTGGCAGCGGCATCCGCAACTGGCGTGGATCCTGGCCGTTTTCGGCGTGACGGTTGGCCTGACGGTGATGGCCTACCCGCCGGTAAACCAGGGCGAGGCCGCCTATGTGCTCGCGCTGCCCGCGGCGCTCTGGATCCATCGTCGA
Source organism: Lacunisphaera sp. (assembly GCA_035549955.1). Classification (GTDB taxonomy): domain Bacteria; phylum Verrucomicrobiota; class Verrucomicrobiia; order Opitutales; family Opitutaceae; genus Lacunisphaera. Next base: position 99,622 of record DASZPS010000103.1, read on the forward strand.
CCGGCGTTCCAGCTCTTCGCCTGGACCGTCTTGGGATCGCACGCCGTGGCCTGGACCGTCCTGCTGTGGTGGTTGCACAACGTCACATGGGTGGGGTTGTTCATTCTCGGCCCGTTTGCCGGACTGCTGGCCTCCGTGTGGCTGCTGGGCGCCTGGTGGGTGATCCCGCGCGTGAGGGGACATCACGCGATCATTCGCATCGTGGCCATGCTCGGGCTGGCCGGCCTGTGCGTGGTGCTGGAGTGGGTGCGGGGCTGGCTTTTCGGCGGCTTTCCCTGGCTGCCGCTGGCGGCGAGCCAATGGCAGCACCCGTTTCTGTTGCAGGTGGCGGCTTATGCCGGGGCTTGGGCGACGACCTTCATCCTGATCGTGTTCAATCTCGGCGCCGCCGCGTACGTCCACCGCGCGTTTTTCGAAGGCGTGACCGGCTTCAAGAAACGCACGCCGGAATTCTCCGTCGCATTGCTCGTGTTGATGGCGGGGTCGTTTCCTTTCCTGGGGGAGACGTTCAACCAGGAGCGGCGCACGCTGGTCCGCGCGGCCCTGATCCAGCCTTACATCCCCCAGGACCAAAAGTGGGATGAGGCCTTTGCGACGACGGTGTTGAAGACTTTGGAGGCGGTGACACTCACCGCCACCAAGCACGGCAGTCCGGAATTGATCATCTGGCCGGAAGCGGTGACGCCCTGGCCACTTTTCCGGGACAAGAATGTCCAGTCCTGGCTCGAATACGTGACCAACAAGGCCGGCAAGCCGATCCTGCTCGGCACCGTCTATACCAGGCCCGGATCCAAGGGTGAAGAGGACTGGTACAATGGCGCCTTCCTGGTCGAGCCCAAGACCGGCTTGCGCCCGGAAGGCTATGCCAAGCGCAAGCTGGTGCCCTTCGGAGAATATATTCCGCTGCGTCCGGTGCTGGGATGGTTGGAGAAGTTCGTCCCCATCGGCGGCGACTTCATTCCGGGGAAATCAGCGGCGCCGGTACCCGTGCCCACCGTTGATGGCCCGGTCCCGGTCGGCGTGTTGGTCTGTTACGAGGACATTTTCCCGCACCTGGCCCGGGCGAGCGCGCAGGAAGGGGCCGAATTGCTGGCCGTGCTCACCAACAATGCCTGGTACGGCGAAGGAGGCGCGGCCTACCAGCACGCGGCCCATTCCGTGCTGCGGGCGATCGAGAATCGCCGGCCCGTGGTCCGCGTGGGCAATGGCGGATGGAGCGGCTGGATCGACGAGTATGGGAACATCCGGGTCACGGTGTTGAACGACGCCGGCACCGTCTATTTCCGCGGCGGACAGACCGTGACGGTCAGCCGGGATCGTCGGTGGGAGCAGCGGCAGAGTTTCTACACCCAACATGGCGATTGGTTCGTTGCCGTCTGCGCCGTGCTGGCCACGGTGACCTACTACCTGGTGCTGACCCTGCGGCCGCTCGCCCCGAAGCCCGACGGCGAAACGGCGTACTAGCCGGCCGGCTTGCCGCAGTCTCGCGGCTGTCGGCTGGAGACGTAATTGCGGCGCTTGCCGCAATTTTTCCCACCTGGAAACGAACCAACCACCCCGCTTTGTTGGGCACCCCTCTTCGTCGGAACCATGCAGCCGGGCCGATCTGCAGAGCTAAATCGATCGCGCCACATGGTGGAGCGCGTTGCTCCACAACGCGCTGAGGACGTCCGCTGCGAAGAAAGCGCCCTGAGGAGCAGGTCGCTCCACCTCGAACTGAATTGTTCCGGATGAAGAGGGGTGGTGCGCAGCGCCGGGGTGAGCAGCTTGCGCATGGAAGACGGTGAAATGTCCGGGCTAGCCCGGACATTTCACACTCATGAGCCATCCAATCAGCAAAATGTCCGTCCGCCCTCCGGGCGGAGCGACTTTGTCGCGGCGCGCCCCGACAAGGTCGGCCCGACAGGGCGCATGTTTCACACCTCTGCGTGTGAAATATGCGGGCTAGCGCGCCGCGCCAACCGCGGCCGTTGCCGGCGTGGCAGCGGCCGTCGGTTCCACCCGGGCGACGCTGGCCGGGGCGTTTCCGGCGGCCTGGCTGCCGAGCAATTGTTCCAGGTGGATCACGGCTCGGTCCATCATGTGCGCCTGGGCGTTGAGTTCTTCCGAGGCCGCGGCGCCTTCCTCGGCCGCCGCGGCATTGGTCTGCGTAACCCGGTCCATCTGCGTGACCGCGGTCAGTACCTGGTCGACGCCATGCGATTGTTCCTGGGAAGCCTGGGCGATTTCGCCGATGAGGCCGTCGACCTTGCGCGCCTTGTCCACAATTTCGCCGAGGGATGCGGCCACCTTGGTCGAGATCGTTGCGCCATGTTCACTCTTGCTGATGGCATCCTCGATCTTGTCGGCCGTTTCCCGCGCCGCCGTGGCGGAGCGCTGCGCAAGGGCCCGGACTTCCTCGGCCACGACGGCAAAACCGGCGCCGGCTTCCCCGGCGCGGGCCGCCTCGACCGCGGCGTTGAGGGCAAGGATGTTCGTTTGGAACGCGATCTCGTCGATGGTCTTGATGATCTTGGCGATGTTGCCGGAGGAGGCCTTGATGGCATCCATGGCCTGGTTCAGGTGACCGACATCGCTGGCGCCGGTTTCGGCGGCTGAACGGGTCTGGTTGGCCAGGCCCTTCGCCTGGGACGCCGAGGCGGCATTGCGCTTGGTCATGCTGGAGATTTCCTCCAGGGACGCGCTGGTCTCCTCCAGGGACGCGGCTTGCTCGCTCGCGCCGCGCGCGAGGGATTGGCTGGAGGTGCTGACTTGCCCGGCCGCCGCGGTGACTTCCGCAGATCCTTCCGCGAGTTCCCGCGCGATCTGGGCCAGCGAACGGGAAATCCGGCGGCTGATGAGTGCGGCCACGGCGAGTCCCAACAGCAGGGCGGCCAGCACACCGCCGATGATGAGCCGGGTGCCGGTCAGCACACTGGCGTCGACGATGGTGCTGGACTGGTCGCCTTCCGCGGATTTGCGCGCCATGAGGACGTCGATGGCGCCGATGTAGTCCTGGTAGAGGGGAATGAGCTGTCCGGTGATGAGTTTGTCCATCTGCTCGGCCGGCAAGGTACGACTCTGCTTGAGGATCTCGCCGCGCAAGGCCGTGTAGCGGCCACGCGCGGCCAGGATGGCGGCGAGGGATGCCTTGTCCTCCGGCGTAATCGCGAGGAGATCGAGTTTCTTATAGAGCTCGGTGATCGTCGCCGAGCCTGCCTTCATTTCCTTTTCAATCTGGTCAAAGCGTTCGGTCGCCCCGTCGGCGGTCAGGGCGTGCTGGTAGGTGTTGATGACGTTGGCCTGGACGAGGGCACGGATTTGGCCGACCACCCTGATCGTGGGCAAGGCATCCTGGGTGACCATGGTCGAAACCTGGCGCAGGTGGACCAGGCGCAGATAGGCGAACGCGCCGAGGCTCGCGGTGATGATCAAGAGGAAGGCAAAGCCGGTGGCGATGCGCTGGCCAATGGTTAGGTTCTTCATGCGGAGGAGGACGTTTCCGTCCAAGGGCGGGATATGGATGCGACTCGCCCGGCCATTAATCGCCGGGCGTCGCCCGAACTTAACCCAGCTGGTGACGATATTACCCCGGCTTCTCCGCCCGTTTAGGCGGCCGGTTTGATGATTCCCGCCACGGCCGAATGGAATTCCCGCAGGGCAAAAGGTTTGGGCAGGCAGGTACGGGCATGCATCTTCAGGAAATTCTGGAAGCTGTCCTTGATGACGTCGCCGGTCATGAACAGCATCCGTCGCGCCGCCTCCGGTTTGCGGCCGAGGAGCTCCTGGTAAAGGTTCATGCCGTCGAGTCCGGGCATCTTCCAATCGGAAACGATCACATCGTAGTCGTGCCGCAGGATGAGGTCGAGGGCGGCCTGGCCGCTGGCGGCCGTTTCCACGCGATGGCCCTCGGAGTGGAGGATTTCCTGGATCAGGCGCAGGATGGACTCCTCGTCGTCGATGACGAGCGTGTGCAGGAGGCGTGGCTTGGGGGCCTGCACGGGTACCGGGGGGACGGAGTCGGGCCGGAACAACGGCACGGCCTTCCGCTCGGCGATGGGGAATTCCAGGATGAACTCGGTCCCCACGCCCGGCTGGCTTTCCGCCCGGATGCTCCCGCGGTGTTCCTGGACGATGCCGTAGGAAAGGCTGAGGCCAAGGCCCGTGCCCTTGCCCAGTGGCTTGGTGGTGAAGAACGGATCGAAGATCTTCTTCAGGTTTTCCGCGCTGATGCCCGGCCCGTTGTCGAGGATCCGCAGCGACACATGGGTGTCGGTCGCGCCGGTGCGGATGATGATGCAGCCGTCACGCCGAAAGGTTTCCAGGGCTTGCCGGGCGTTGCTGACGATGTTCAGGACGACCTGCTGCAGTTGGTGCGAATCCCCCAGCAAGGGCGGCAGGTTCGGGGCGTATTCGCGGACGAGGCTGACGTTGTTGACCCGCATATCGTAGCTGACGATCTCCAGCACGGCGTCCGCGACCTCGTGCAGGTTCACGAGCTTCCGCTCGGGCTCGTGCTGGCGGGAGAACCCGAGGAGGCTGTGCACGATCTTGTGGCAGCGCAGGGCATTGCGGGTGATGTGGCCGAGTTGCTCCTGTTGCTTGGTGTCGTTGCTCGTGGCCTGCAGCAGCTCGGAGAAGCCGATGACCGAAGTCAGCGGGTTGTTCAGCTCGTGGGCGACGCCCGCGACGAACTGGCCTACGGCCGACAGCTTTTCGCTCTGCATCAGCTGCGCCTGTGTGTTCTTGAGGGTCGTGACCGCTTTTTCCAAATCGGCCCGGGAGGCCTGCAGGTTTTCGGTCATGTCGTTGAACGCGACGGCCACGGCCCCGCATTCGTCATTGGAAACCTCGTCGATGCGGCGGCTGAAATCGCCCCGGCCGACCGCCTCGGCGTGGTCGCGGAGGACGAGCAGCGGCTGGGTGATGCGCCTGATCAGGAACCAGACGGCCAGGCCGCTGATCAGGATGCCGGTCAGGCTGACCGAAAGCAGGGTGATGCGCGTTCGCGCGAGCTCGTCGAGCCGTTGCTGATAGGAAGATAGCAGGACGTAGTTGAAACCCGGGGCCGATCCGGCGGCCGGGTAGCTGCCGGTCAGGGCGAAAAAGTGAAGCTTCGTCAACACGACCGGGAGCACGCGCCGCCCGGTGGCGGCCCCGCCGGTCAGGGCCATCAGTTCGCCGCGCAGTTCCGGCTGCCGGATGGTGGACGCGGTCACCGTCTGGTTGTCGAGGAGGACGATGTCCGTCCCGGTAATGGCCTTGAGGTCCTGCACGGAGTTTTCGCCGAGACGGGTGGCGACGGTGAGGGCACCGACCGGTGCGCCGTTTTCCTGCGTCGACACCGGGACGGAGACGACGAGGAAGGAGTGGCCGCCGAGGTTGAGCGATCCGTGGCCGGCGTCGCCTTGCAGGGCGAGGTGGGTGAGGCCGGCGGTGGCGCGGGCGAAATCCTCGGCACTGAACGCCGAGCCACGTCGCGCCACGGTGGGCGCGGTGCTACCCTGGGCGACGAGCAGCAACGCCTCGCAATCGTCGCCGTAAGCCTCCAGCCGGTCGTTCAGGAACTTGCGGATGGTTTCCCGGGCGGAAGATTCGGGAGCGGCCACGAGCGGGGCCAGGGACCGGTAGCTCGACTCGTTGACGGCGCCCCGGAACCGCGAAAGCAGGTCGCGCGACCGGAGTTCGAGCAGTTGCTGGAAGACGCTTTCCGCCGTATTCAGCGACTGTCGCGATTCCTCCTCCATCTGGCGGCTGATGTAGCTGTTCACGATCCAGAAGGTGATCGTCGGCAGCAGCACCAGCGCGGCCAGCACCGGCAGCAGCACCTTGAGCTGGAAGCTCAATCGCACCTGATGTCCGGGCTGGGGCATGGTCAGTTGATTTTCGGCAGATTGCCCATCCCGAGGGTGAAGTCGACCTGCACCTCACCTTCGGCGGGCACGGTGATTTCCTTCGTCTGTCCGGGGACGCGCTCATGCCAGGCGCGGAGCTGATAGGTGCCGGCGGGGACGTCGCGGATGACAAACCGACCCTTGGCGTCCGCCTGGGCGAACCACGGGTTGGTCAGCACCAGCACGATGCAGTGCATCTTCGTGTGGATGGAGCAGAAGACATCGGCCTGGCCGGCCTTGTCGAAAACGACGCGTTTCGCGGGCTGATCGCTGCTGTACAGGCCCAGGTCGAACGGCTTGGTCTCCGCCATGCAGAAGACGTTGTGGTAGATCTCGTCCATGTTGGGCCACTCGACTGTCGTGCCGACGAGGATGGGCAGCACATGCGGCACGAAGCTGGCATCCTTTTGGCGGATAACCGCGGCCTGGGTCGGCACGGGAAAGGTGCCGGCGGGAAATGTCTGGTCGACATAGACCACGAAGTCGCGCAGCTGGTCATAGTCGAGCCGGTCGACAAACTTGTAGCGCCGGCTGCCATACGCGTCGCCGCTGGCGCCACCGGCCGCGGGTTCGGCGCCTTGGGCGCGCACCGTGCCGGTGATCGTGCCGGCGGGAAGGGAAGTCGCGAAGAAAAGGCACGTAAGCAGGGTCGCCAATCGGGCAACAACCTTGACGGTAGGGGCGCAGACTTGCTGCGCCCAATCCGGCGACGCCGGATTCCCACGGGAAATATTTGATCGGAAGGGAAGTTCGTGGTGCGAACTTGGGCGCAGCAAGCCTGCGCCCCTACCCGGAAATTGGCGATCGGTGAAACTCATCTTAAAACCGCAGCCCCAGGATGCTCGAGAGCATGTCCTCGTCGTTGCGCTTCGCGCCGTTGACGAGCCGGCCATCCTCCCAGGTATATTCGAACTTCCACACGAGCGGCGGAGCGAAGCGGTAGCCGAGGCCCACGCTCAGGCGGCGCAACTCCTGGGTGAGCGGCGCAAACGGATTGTAGAAGTACTTTCCCGCATTGCCCAGGCCGGCCAGCGGGTAACCGCCCGGGGCGTCGATGGTGCTGTAGCGCGCGGCGGCAAACGCCTTGCCCGCCAGCTGCTGCACGCCTTCCACACTGGAGTAGGAAAGGTCGCGCGACGATGAGGTTGTGGTGCTGTCGTCATCGAAGGTAACCCAGCCGGCGGTGCCTTTGAGATGGCCCGTGGACCAGCGCCACGAGGCATCGACCTCGGCCAGCTCGGCATGGAAAGTTTTCGTATAGGCGGCGGCGCCGAGGGCGCGGAAAAAGGCGTTGGCAAACCACACCTCGGAATACGTGTCGGTCGGGATATTGACGTTGGCGTCGGTGGCACGAATGTCGCCGGTCCGCATCGCGCTCGCACTGAGCGACAGGTGCGGGGTGGCATCGAAGGAGAGGCGGCCGACCACGGCCTTGTCGGGATCGAGATCCCGCAGGGACTTATGCCCGCCATTCTGCACCGCGAGGTTGTAGCGCACGCGCCCCAGCTTCCCGTAGATCTGGATGCCTTCGTCGATTCCCCAGACGTCGGCGAGCGAGTGGGAGATCAGGGGATTATCGATCACATTCCGGACCTGGTATTCCTCGCCAAAGGGCAGGTTCATGCGTCCGGCGCGGAGGGAAAGGGTGTGGGCCTTGTCGGAACTCCAGAGGTCTTCGACGTCGAAATAAAGTTCGCCGACGTGAAAGTATTCGTCGTTGGCCTCGCGCGTCGTCAGCTCGATGCCGCCGAAGAAGTAGACGTTCTGCCAGACCGGGGCCTCGACGAAGATGCGGGCATCATCGACCCTGAATTCCGAATTGGGTAGGGTGCCATCGTCGCCCGTCTTGAAAAAACCGACGCCGGCTTCGCCGCTCAGGCGGATTTGCCGGCCGGATTCGCCGGCCGAGGAAGTGGACTGGTCCGGGGCCGGGCCGACATCGATCCGGTCGAGGCGGGCCCGGAGGTCGTCGATTTGTTTCTGCTGGGCCCGCACCTGCTCCACCAACTGCCGGTTCTGCTCCACCAGTGCCCGCACCTCCGCGTCCGCGGCCATGGCGGTCGCCGCCGCGAGGATGCCGAAGGCAAAGCTCCCGGACGACCAGCGTGAAAAGGAGCGCATGGCAGATTTCACGGGTGGAAGGGGTGTTGGTGAGGCTATTCCACCTCATCGACACTGCAAGCACTTCGCTTAAGCCTATTTCCGCTGTTATAGCCCTTCCGGGCCGCCGCCAGTCAGCGCACTCCGAACGGGTGAAGGCGTGAGGTTTAAGGAGCGAAAAGCACGCAAACCGCCTGGGGCACCTCCACGGGCCGGCCAACCCTGCTCAGCCGGCCGGTCGCGGCATCGCGGGCAAATACGGTCACATTGTCGCTATCCTTGTTCGCGCAGACCAGCCAACGGGCGTCCGGCGACAGGCTGAAGTGGCGGGGATGCTTCCCGCCGCAGGCGACGATTTCGACCAAGGACAGCGTGCCGTCCGCGGTATTCCGTGCAAAAACCGCGATGCTGTCATGACCCCGATTGGAGCCGTACAGGAAGCGCTGGTCCGGACTGAGGCACACCTCGGCGCAAATGGATTCGCCGGAGAACCCGTCCGGCAACGTGGAGATCACCTGCAGGGGCGTCAGCACCCCGCTGGCGGCGTGGGCGGCAAACACGGCCATGGTGTTGTCCAGTTCATTGATCACATGGAGGAACCGGCCATCGGCGGAAAACCTCGCGTGGCGGGGGCCGGCGCCGGGCCGCGCGGCGGTCTCGCCGACGGGC
>DASZPS010000104.1:0-2105 GCA_035549955.1 Lacunisphaera sp.
CTGGCCCATTTCGTTCGGGAAAATTGAGTTGGCGCTGCTCGCCGAACTGGCGGAGACCCGCCGCACGATCGAACTTGTTCGTTTCGGGGAGATCGTGCAGCCGCTCGCGACCACCTGCTTTGTGAAGCCCACCTCCGAAAAATGGTTCACGGCCAAGGTCTATCCGGCCGGCGCGAACCTGCCGGAGGGACCGCTGGCGGACGACCCGACCTACGTGCAGGCGCCCGTGACGTTCAGCGATGAGGTGCGTTGCTTCGTGCAGGGCGACAAGATCCTGACCGCGAGCCTCTATCGCGTCGACCGCGTGGCATGGGATGACTCGGGCCTTCCTCCCGAAGCGCTTAACTTTGACGACCGCATCGGGGCGAGCGCCATTCCGGACATGGTGCGTCGAATCCGCACCGTGGCCGGAGCGCGCCTGCCGGAGGGCGTGGTGATGGATTTCGGCAAGCTGCCCTCCGGGGAATGGGCATTGATCGAGTTCAACGAGGCGTGGGCGAGCGGCCTGTATTACTGCGATCCCGACCGGGCCCTTGATGTGATCGTCGCTAGCCAGTCATCCCTTGGTACGCAATGAGCCAGATCGACCCGGCCTCGTGGACTGCCCGGTGGCGCGAACTCGGCGCGAAGGGCGATCCAGCGCCCTGGCATCGCCGGCTGGTGGCGGCCTATGGCGAACCGCACCGGCACTATCACAACCTGCAGCATCTGGAGGAATGTCTGGCCGAGTTGGCAGCCGCGGACGTCGCGGCTGAGTCAAGGGCGACGATCGGCATGGCGCTGTGGTTCCATGACGCGGTCTACGATCCGCGGTCGGCGACCAACGAGGAGGACAGCGCGCGGCTGGCCGATGAGTGCCTGGGCGGGGCGGGCGTGGCGGCGGCGCGGGTGGGGGAGATCAGCCGGCTGATCCTGGCCACCAAGACCCACCGCGCGGATGGCTCCGCCGATGCCGCGCTGTTGCTCGACATCGATCTCGCGATCCTCGGCCAGCCGGAGAAGCGTTTCTGGGAGTACGAGGCGGCCATCCGGCGGGAATACGCCTGGGTGCCGGCGGTTACGTTTGCCGAAAAGCGGGCGGAGATTCTGCGGGGCTTCCTGCTGCGTCCCGCCCTCTATCAGACGGCCGCCTTTCGCGACCGCTACGAAACCACGGCCCGGGCCAACTTGAAGGCGGCGATCGAACGATTGATCCAAGGCGGCAGACAGGGGTGACCTCGGAATACACGGAACACACGGAATCGAACCGCTCACAGAAAGTTGCAGCGAGAACCAAGTTCGACCCGATCCTCCCCTCGTTACCTCCGTTTCCTTCTGTAAGATGTATTCTTTCTGTGTGTTCCGTGTGTTCTGTGGTTAATCAAGCTTGTGTCGGTCGTTCGGTCGGGGCGTAAAGCCCGTCCTACATTCGAGCCGTACGCCGAACTCCGGACCATGAACGATCTCAAGCTCAGCAAATTCCTCAGCCTGGTGCTGCGGCATGAGCCGGGACGGCTCGGGCTCGCGCTGGACGCGGCGGGGTGGGTGAAGGTTGACGAGTTGTTGGCCGCGTGTGCGCGGCAGAACGTGCCGCTGACGCGCGCGAAGCTGGAACAACTCGTGGCGGCCAGCGACAAGCAACGCTTCGCCTTCGATGCAACGCGGACGCGCATCCGCGCCAGCCAGGGGCATTCCGTGGCAGTGGAGCTGGCCTACGAGCCCAAGGCGCCACCGGAAACGCTCTTCCACGGCACGGTGGAGAAATTCCTGCCGTCGATCCGCACGCAGGGCCTGATCAAGGGCGAGAGGCATCACGTGCATCTCTCACCCGACGAAGCGACGGCCCGCAAGGTCGGCCAGCGCCGCGGTCAGCCGGTGGTTTTGACAGTGCAGTCCGGCGCCATGCATCGCGCCGGGCACAAATTCTTCCTCTCGGCCAATGGCGTATGGCTGGTGGAGGCCGTGCCGCCGGCGTTCGTGCGGGAGCCGTAGGAGGGGCTTTATGCCCCGAGTGCATTGTGGAATGCCGGCGTCAGTCGCGGGGCCGGGTCGGGGCGTAAAGCCCCTCCTACCGCAGACCAGCGCATTGGGGAGCAATGCGCTCCACCGTTGCGAAATCCGACATT
>DASZPS010000105.1:0-2500 GCA_035549955.1 Lacunisphaera sp.
GCTGCTGGAAGGACAACGTGCCTTACGACGACACCCACTACCTCGCCGCCCTCACCAGGCGGCGGTCTCCCTTGCCCACCGGCGTCTGAAAACCTGCAAAAAAGGCTTGCGCGGACCACCTCAGCTTTTGGCTAAGCGGGAGTCCCAGCAGGGGTCGGGCGGCTCGAAATGCGTCGGGCAAGGAGGCCGATAGCCGCCTTCACGCCCAGATGATACAGGCTCAGGATTACCAGCATTCCAACCAGCGCATAAACCAATCCTTCGGCCGTGGTGGGCAACGCGGGCTGATAGACCGCCATGGTCGCCCGGCTGATGGCTAGGTCGAGGTGACCGACAAACAGGAAAGGGCGCTGCCACAGCGAAGCGTGGAGCAGTGCATCGTGTGCGGATTGAAGCGACGCAACCCGGTCGGCCGCGGCGGCCATGACGCCGCCGAGCTTGGCAACCGCCGGATCGGCATTGGCCGCGGTTTGACTGATGAAGCGATCGAGGGTTAGCCCTGCTTGCGCGGCCGTCTGCTCAAAACCAGCCAAATGGCGGCGGGCCTCGTCGAGGTGGCCCCCGAGTCTTTGCAGGTACTGCTGCATAAATTCAGGACCTTGGGAGAACAAAACCGCCCCGAAGACGCAGAGGAGGCGGTCGATGATGGTGTCGAAAAAGCCCAGGAACCCCCGGCCGTATTTCATGGATTGAGCCTGCGGTCATTTGGCGTCGTGGCAAGCCGGGGGGCGGCGAGATTGGTCTGGACCGGAAATAATGCGTGCTTCCGCAATCTGGCTCGGGCTAATTGATCCGATGCGAGTCGTAATTTTGGGTTCGGGCCGGGGCAGCAATGCCGAGGCGATCCTGCAGGCCCAGCAGGCGGGGCAGCTGGGTGCCGCGCAGGTGGTGCAGATCCTGTCGGACAAACCCGACGCTGGGATCCTGGCGTTGGGACCACGGTTTGGCGTTCCGGCCCGGTTTGTGGATCCGGCGCCATTTAAAACCAAGTTGGAAGGGGAGGGCGAGCTGCGGTTCATCGCCGCCGTGAAGGCGAGCTTGCCTGATCTGGTGGTGCTGGCCGGATTCATGCGCGTATTGAAGACGGGTTTCCTGTCTGCCTTTGCCGGAAAGATCATCAACCTGCATCCTAGCTTGCTGCCAAGTTTCCCGGGCCTGGACGGCATTGGCCAGGCGTTCCGCGCTCGCGTGAACGAGACAGGTTGCACTGTGCACTACGTGACCAGGGACGTGGATGCGGGCCAGATCATCGAACAGGCGCGGGTGCCGGTGCTCGCAAGTGATACGTTGGAAACGCTCACGGGCAAGGTGCACGCAGCCGAACATCAGTTGCTCCCCGCCGTGATCGCCCGATTGAGCAGGGCGAGGGCGTAGCAATGGCGATTTTTGAATTCAAGGTAGAGATCGCGCTCGGGGCCGTCCCGGCAATTGAAGAATTGCTGGGCGAGCACGAGGAACAGCAGTTCATGGTGATAGAGGACAAGCCTTCGGGGCGCGCTTGGCTGACTGGATATTACGAGTCGCGAGCAGAAGCGGAAGCCGGCTGGAAACGGTTCGCAGAGGATTTGGATCCTGAATGGCTGGCGACAGCACCCGAGGTGAGCGAACTGGCGGACAAGGATTGGAAGGAAAGCTACAAAGAGCATTTCAAGGCCTGGCACTTCGGTCGTTTGCACTGGGTGCCGGTGTGGGAGCGCGAACAGTTCAAGCCACCGGCAGGCGAGGAGGTCCTTTGGCTGGATCCCGGGATGGCGTTTGGGACGGGCAACCATGAGACGACCCGGCTGGTCGTCGAGGAACTGGTACAGATCGCGGCGCGACGTGGCACCGGAGGTCGGGTGATCGATGCCGGCTGCGGTTCGGGAATTCTGGCATTGTCCGCCGCAAAGCTTGGCTTTGCGCACGTGATTGCATTCGACAACGATCCGCTTGCCGTTGAAATCAGCTGCCAGAACGCCGGGTTGAATGCGCTGGCCGGTCGGGTTGATTTTTTTGTGGGCGACCTTGTGACCGGACTCGCGGGCCGCCAAGCGGAAGTGGTGTTGGCGAATATCCAGGCGGATATCCTGGTCAAATATGCTCCGCAGCTGTTGGCGGCGGTGGCGCCGACCGGCGTGCTGGTGTTGAGCGGCATCCTGGCAAATGAACTGGGCCAAGTTCGCTCGGCTTTTTTGGCGCTTGCGCCGACAATGGCGACCGACGAACGCGAAATGGGCGAATGGAGTTCGCTCGTGTTTGCGCGTGTCTGAAGGTCAGGTGAAAAGATCCGTCGGGGTGCGGGACATGAAGTCTTCCATGTAGGCAGTGGTCGCTTTGCCCTCGATGAAGACTGGATCGCTCATGATCGCCTTGTGCAGGGGAATCGTCGTCTTGATTCCTCGGATGAGGTACTCGCTCAGGGCGCGATAGGATCGTTGCAGTGCGATCTTTCGAGTTGGACCAAAACAAATCAGCTTGCCGATCATGCTGTCGTAGTAAGGCGGGATGGAGTAACCGCTGT
>DASZPS010000105.1:12500-74569 GCA_035549955.1 Lacunisphaera sp.
TTTTCGGTCACATAAACAGGATCGTCGTAGTTGATGAAATCGTAGCCGAGGGACCGGCTGAACACCAATAGCGTCCCGCCAAGCAACATCGCGGCAGCGGCCCACGTCAGCCAGGGCGGGCGAATGGTGGCGGCGGAGCTGAGCACGTGCAGCATTAACGTTCCCGGACGAACGCGCTGTCCAGCCGGATTCTGGCCGGCAGAACGGTGGAGGCGCATTTGACCAACACGGCGAGCAGGCTGCGATGGCTGAATTCCTCCCGGTTCGCCCGCGCCTTCCCTGGTGGATGGACGCCGCGGTGAAACAAAGCTTGAAGCCCACGGCGGATCCTCGCGGCCGCTCTCCGCTTGGCAAACTGGGACGCGGCTGTTCCACTCGATTCATGCGACTATCCCTTCTCGCGGCCGCGGCCCTCGGCATGGTCAACCTCCACGGTTCGGCTGGACGTGATTGGCCGGTTTACCTCGGCGACAAATCGGCGAGTCACTATTCGACCTTGAAGCAGATCACGCCGGCGAACGTTAACCGGCTCGAGGTCGCCTGGACCTTCCACGCGGGTGATCTTCGGGAAGGATCAACCCAAATCCAATGCAACCCGCTGATCATCGGCGGGGTTCTCTATGCCACGACCCCGCAGTCGAAAGTGGTGGCCATCGACGCCGCTAGCGGCCGGGAACTCTGGCGTTTCGCGCCCCTCGATCCCAACGGGCTCAACCGCGGCCTCGCCTATTGGGCGGACGGAAATGATCGCCGCATCCTCCTGGGCAACGGCCAGTGGCTGCACGCCCTCGATGCCAGGACTGGCAAGTTGATCGAGAGCTTCGGTGACCATGGGCGAGTGGATCTTTCCCGTGACTTGGGTCGCGATGCCACCGGACTCGCCATTCAAGCCAACACGCCCGGGGTGATCTTTCGCAATCTCATCATCATGGGCATGCGGGTGGGCGAGGGGCCGGCACCGGCTGCGCCCGGTTGTGTCCGCGCCTTCGACGTGCGAACCGGGAAGCTGGTCTGGCGCTTCGATACCATCCCGCGTCCCGGCGAGCCCGGCTATGAAACCTGGCCGCCTGATGCGTGGCAGCGCGTGGGTGGCGTCAACGTCTGGAGCGGCATGGCCGTCGATGAGGAGCGGGGGCTCGTCTTTTGTCCTACCGGCTCGGCCACCTTTGACTTCTGGGGCGGCGACCGCCGGGGGGACAATCTTTATGCCAATTGCCTGCTGGCACTCGATGCCGCGACCGGCCGGCGCGTGTGGCACTATCAATTTGTGCGACACGACATCTGGGATCGGGATCTCCCGTCCCCACCGGTGTTGCTCACCCTTCGGCGCGATGGACATGATATTCCCGCGGTGGCCCAGACTACGAAATCAGGCCACGTCTTCGTATTTCATCGTGAAACGGGTGTGCCCCTGTTTCCGATCGAGGACGTGGCCATACCCAGTTCCGACCTTGCGGGCGAACTGGCGGCGACTTCCGAACCACTCCCGCTGAAACCCGCCCCTTTTGCCCGCCAACATTTCACCGCCGAGGAGATTACCAATCGCACGCCGGAAGCCCATCGGGCGGTCCTCGAGCGCTTTTCGCGGCTCCGGCCGCACACGCTCTTTGCGCCCCCGAGCAAGGAGGGCACGATCATCTTTCCCGGTTTCGACGGTGGCGCGGAATGGGGCGGCGCGGCCGTTGATCCTGCCGGCGTGCTCTACGTGAACAGCAATGAAATGGCCTGGATTCTCTCCATGATTGAGACCGGCGGGGCAACCACGCTGGGGCAGCAGGTGTTCACGCAAAACTGCATCGGCTGCCACGGCATCGACCGCGCCGGCAACAAGGCGGCAAACATCCCATCGCTGCTCGATGTCGACAAGCGCCTCACGCGCGAACAGGCCATGGAAGTCATCACGAAGGGCCGGGCGGTGATGCCACCTTGGGGCTTTCTTTCAGAAGCCCAGCGCAAGGCAGTCGTCGGCTATCTGTTCGGCGATACGGAGAAATCCCGGGATGGCAGCGGGACGCCCGAGGCATGGGTGACTTGGATGCCGGACAAGCCGCCCGGCACCGTACCCCCTCCTCCTTACGCGCACACGGGTTACAACCGATTCCTTGATCCCGACGGCTATCCCGCGGTCAAGCCACCATGGGGCACGCTCAATGCCATCAACCTCAATACCGGCGAATATCTCTGGCGCGTCCCGCTCGGCGAATTGCCGGAATTGACCGCAAAAGGCATCCCGCCCACGGGGACGGAAAACTACGGCGGCCCGCTCGTGACGGCGGGCGGCCTGGTGTTCATCGGCGCCAGCAAGGACGAAAACTTCCGGGCGTTCGATCGGAAGACGGGCCGCGAACTCTGGCGGGCGAAACTGCCCGCGGGCGGCTACGCTTCGCCTGCCACCTATGAGGTGGGTGGCCGCCAATTTGTCGTGATCGCCTGTGGCGGTGGCAAAATGGGCACCAAGAGCGGCGATGCCTATGTGGCCTTCGCACTTCCGCCTACCCGCTAGCTTTTTCCCCGCGTCCCGGACGGCAGCCGGTCGACGCGGCCTTTCCGGCGGCGCCGAACGGTAACGCGTCCAGTGTGTTCGTCGCTGGCCACGACGGCGCAAAGGGCGGAAAGGATGAGCGCAGCGAGGAGCATGGGCGAATCCTCCTTTCATCGGCACCCGTCGAAGCGGCATGAAGGAAATTCTGCCAACTACCACGGACTCGCGGCCAGCGACGCCAGGACTTTAATACCCTTCCGCGGCGTTCAGCCCCGCAGCACGGCGAATGCCTCCCGCCACGCCTGCCGGGTGCCGAGTTCGAATTCCGCGCGGCGCCCGAAGGCCACGCGGTTGAGGGCCAGCGCGAAGCCGACGCACGTCCATACGGTGGCGAACATCAGGTGGAGGAAATGCGGGGCGTCCGGGATCGCCGGGTTGGCGTGATGCCACGCCGGCCAGCCAAAAGAGAGCAAGGCGTAGAAGATGGCGCCGAAAACCAGAGTCGCGATGACCGCCCGGGCGTCGACGTTGCGAAATAGCAGGCCGGTGATGAAGGCCGCGAGGATCGGCATGCTGAACAGGCCGAGCAGTTTTTGAATCGTTTGAATGATGCTTTCGGCGTTGGCATACACCGGCACCATCACAACGGAGAAGATCGCGAATCCGACCTGCAGCCAGATGCTCAGCCACTTGATCGGTTTTTTGTTGTCGATGAACTTCTGGTGAAGGTCGCAGATGTAGAGTGAAGCGGCTGAGTTGAGCGTGGCGTTGTAGCTCGTCATGACTGCGGCAAACATCGCGGCCGCAAAGGCCCCGAGCAGCCAGGTCGGCAACACATGCGCCACGATCGTTCCATAGGTCTTGTCGCCCAGCGGACCAAAGAGTTTGTAGGCGGCCAGTCCGGGCAGGATGACCATCGGTGGCACGATGAGCAGGCGGATGACCGCGGCCCCGTAGGCGCCCTTCTGGGCTTCACGAATGTTGGGTGCGGCGAGAATGCGCTGGGTGATCGTTTGGTTGGTGCTCCAGTAGTACAGCTGGGTAAAGACCATGCCGGTGAGCAGGGTCGGCCAGGGCAACACGGAATCGTGCCCGCCGATGAGGGTCATTCTCTCGGGCGGCAGGGTGGAAAGGTCCCAGTTGACGGCATTCATGGACAGAATTGCCACCAACAGGGACATGCCAAGCACGATGACCCCGCTGTAGGTGTCGGAAATTGCCACTGCGCGCAACCCACCGCCGATGGCATAAGTGGCGCCCACCAGCGCCGTGCAGCTGGCAATCGCCACCAACGGCAGCTGCAGGCCGAACATCGACTTCAGCAGGAGCGAACTGGTGTAGAGCATCGCCGGCAGAAAGATGAAGACGTCGCCGAGCAGGAAGATCGACCCGACGGTGGCCCGGATGTGCATGTTCTGGTACCGGCGCTCGAGGAGCTCGGTCACGGTCGTGCACTTGTACTTGTAGTACAGCGGAACGAAGATTTTCGCCAACAGGATGAGCCCGGGCACGCCCGCCAATTCCCAGCAGACGACAAGCATCATTTGGTTGCCGTTCCATCCCACCAGGGTGTCGGTGCTGATATTGGTCAGCGTGAGCGAGCCGGCGATGAAGATCCAGTTGAGGCTGTTGCCGGCGAGAAAATACTCCTTGGCGTCATTGCCGCTGCGATCGGCTTTCCGGCAGTGCCACCAGGTGACGATGCCAACGATGGCGTTGAGGCCGAAAAAGACGAACAGCTGGACCAGGGCGGTGGTGGACATGCGGCGGTGGGGCGGCCTCGATGCGGGGGTGCCCACGAGGAGAGGGGAGGGCACCACGCGTTCAACCCCGCTGCGGGGGGACAGTCCGCAAAAAAGGCCGCCCTCGGGGCGGCCTGGTCGAATACGTGCTGGAGACAGCTCAGTTGGTGATATCGTGCGTAGTGCTCTCCGCCCGGATCGGCTGGTACACCTTGTACCATTCCTTTTGCGCCGGACTGTCGGTGTAAGCTTTCAGGGCCGCCTCGTCCGCGAATTCCATCACGATCACATGCGTCCGTTTCAGGGTCGTGCCGGGAGGATTTTGCACCTTGAACGCCTTGGTCCACACGCGGGTGATGCCTGGATAGGCGGCGGGCAGGGCCTTGGCGCCGTCGAGCGCCGCCTGAATCTGCTCGGGCTTGGTGCCTTCCTTCCAAGCAACGGTGACTACATGGATAACGGACTTCGGGGCAGTGTCGGCGGCGGTGGCGCCGAGGGCAAGCAGGGCAGAAGTAACGAGAGTGAGGAGTAGCTTCTTCATTGGAGTCTTTTTGTTTGGGCGGTTGCGCGGGGGTTGGGCCGCGCGAAAACCAAGAGGAACCGGGGCAAAGTTATCCGCAAGGCGGAATTTTCCCCGGCGCCGGTGCGAAGCCGCGGACTTGTTTCCTCCCGGGCCCATGCCATACTGTGACAATGCAGTCTGGAATGTCTGTTTGCAGAGTAGGGCGGCGGTTAGCGGTGCTCGGGTTGCTGGCTTTGACCGTTTGCGGCCGACTGGCCGCGGAAGGCCGGCTGGTGGCGGAATCTTTGCTGCGCGAACGATGGACTGCGCGATGGATCACCCATCCGACCGCGCCCAGGTCGGACTATGGTGTCTGGTTGTTCCGGCGCACCGTGGAGTTTGCGGCCAGGCCGGCGCGGTTCGTTGTCCACGTGACAGCCGATGCCCGCTACCAATTGTGGGTTAACGGACATCCCGCCTGCCGGGGTCCGCAGGCGAGCGACCCGCAGGAATGGCGCTACGAAAGCGTTGATCTTGCGCCCTGGCTGGAAGCCGGCGCCAATGTCATCTGCGCCCAGGTGCGTGGCTATGGCAACCTCGCGCCATTTGCCAGCATGGGTTGGCGAACGGGATTCCTGCTGCAGGGCGACACCGCGGCCGAGCGCGTAATCGATACCGGGCCGGACTGGAAAGTGATGCGGGCTGACGGCTACACGCCGTTCCAAGGGGACCGCGAGGCGTTGCGGACGTTCATCGTGGTGGGCCCGGGCGAGCAACTCGATGCGGGCAAGCATCCCTGGGGATGGCGGGAGCGCGGTTTTGATGATCGCGCCTGGCCGACGGCGCGGGTGTTCGAATATGGCAAGCCGCGCGGTTGGGGCACCGATCTCGACTACTGGCTGAGCCCACGTTCGATCCCGCTCCTCGAAGAGGTGCCGGAACGCTTGGTGCGCGTGGTCCGGGCGAACGGCGTGACGGTGCCGGCAGATTTTCCGGGCAAGCCAGGGTCGTTCGTGATTCCCGCCGGCGCCAAGGCGAGCATCCTCCTCGATCGCGGTCATCTCACGAATTCCTACCCGCAGCTGACCGTGAGTGGCGGACGGGGAGGCGCCGTGACCTTGCGCTACGCGGAAGCCTTGGTTGACCCGAAGGGCCGGAAAGGCAACCGCGACGAAACCGAGGGCCGCGAACTGCGGGGCGTGGGCGACCGGTTCCTGCCGGACGGCGGTTTGCATCGGCTCTTCGCGCCGATGGATTTTCGCACCTTCCGGTACCTGCAGCTCGACGTCGAGACTGGCGCCGAACCGCTGACCGTGGAGGACCTTAGCGGCGTTTTCACCGGATATCCGTTCAAGGAAAACGCCAGCTTCGCCAGCGACGATCCCGAGCTTGCCCGACTGTGGAACGTGGGCTGGCGCACGGCGCGACTATGCGCGATCGATACCTATGTCGATTGCCCCTACTACGAGCAGCTCCAATACGTGGGCGATACGCGCATCCAGGCGCTGATCTCGCTCTATGTTTCGGGCGACGAGCGCCTGATGCGGAATGCCATCGAGCTCTACGATCGATCGCGCATCCCCGAAGGCCTGACCCAAAGTCGTTACCCGTCGTTCAGCAGGCAGATCATCAGTCCTTTTTCCCTATTCTGGGTGGATATGCTGCGCGACTTCTGGTGGCACCGCAGCGACGACGCTTTTCTCCAGGCGCGCCTGACCGGCGTGCAATCGGTACTCGCCTGGTTCGAAGCCAGGATCGATCCATCCACCGGGTTGCTTGGGCCCCTGCCGTATTGGAGTTTCGTCGATTGGGCAACGGAATGGCCCTGGAACGACGAGGTCGGCTCTGGCGGCGAGCCCACCGGGGCGCACACCGGCGGGTCAAGCACGCTGACGCTCCAATATGCCGGCACCTTGCGCCGCGCGGCTGAACTCAGTCGGGCACTTGGGCAGGGCGAATCGGCCACGCACTACGAGCAGTTGGCCTCCCGCCTGATCGCAGCCGTTAACCGGCTTTGTTGGGAGGAATCGCGCCAGCTTTACGCGGATACGCCGGCTCGCAACGTATTCAGCCAGCACGCCAATGTCTTTGCCGTGCTGGCGGGCGCGATAAAGGACGAGGCCGCGCGGGACCTGATGCAGCGCGTGGCCCGCGACAAGTCGCTGATCCAGGCGACGACTTATTTCCGGTTCTATCTCTTGCGGGCCATGAAGGAAGCCGGGCTGGGAGAGGAATATTTGGCGGGCCTTGGACAGTGGCACGACATGCTTGCGCGAGGACTCACGACGTTCGCGGAGAAGCCCGATCCGACGCGCTCCGACTGCCATGCCTGGAGCGCATCGCCGGTGTATGAGCTCCTGGCCACCGTGGCCGGCATCGAGCCGGCCTCAGCCGGATTCGCCACGGTCCGCATCGAACCTCACTTGGGCCACCTCCGGCAGGCCTCCGTGCGGATGCCGCATCCCCGTGGCGAGATTTCGGTTGGGTTGCGACGCGAAGGTGCCGGGGTTGAAGCCGAGGTTCAGTTACCGGAAGGAGTGTCGGGTGTCTTCGTTTGGGGCAGCCGGAGCGTGGCCCTGCATGCGGGCCCCCAACAGGTGCGGCTGCCTTGAGTTGCACGAACTCCCGGCTTGGCTGCCACCGCGCATGGCCCCACGATTTTCACCCATGAAGCAGGTATCCCGATTGCTGCTGATCTTGGTGGCGATGTATTTGGCGGGTTGCGGGCCCGCCGAACCGCCGCCCCCCGCGGCCCCGGCAAAATCCGAAACCGAATTGCGGCGGGTGAAGTACTTCGGCGCCGCGGTGGCCGCGGACACGTCGGTCGATTGGCGCAGTTCCGGTCTGGGCGTGAAGATAATCACCCCGGGCACGGGTGTGTCTCCGGGTTTTTCCGACAAGGTAAGGGTCCACTACACGGGCACCCTGGCCGACGGAACGGTATTTGATGACACGCGCGCCACCGGCAAGCCCCGGGTCTTTCCCGTGAGCGACGTGGTGCGCGGTCTGTCTGAGGGGCTCGGGCTGCTCCGGCCGGGCGGTCGCGCAATATTCTACATCCCGCCTGTGCTGGGCTACGGCAACATGAAGGCAGGAAGCATCCCGCCGTTGTCCGGGCTGACTTTTGACGTCGAGGTGCTGGAGGTAATCTTGGCGGAATGAATCGGAGCTGGTGCCCCGGCCTCACCCGAGGCTGGCAGCCAGCGCCGCGAGCATCTTGCTCCAGGAACCGGCGACCTTCTCCACATAGCTGGACCACGTCGCGCCCATGATATGGGTCACAGTGAGGTCGCAGCCACCTTCGGCGCGCGGGACGATTTCCACCACGACCCGGCTGGAGGCGGGCAGGGTATCGCGGGTTCCCCAGGTGAAAACGAGCAGGTGGGGCCGGTCGAGTTCGAGGTATTCGCCCACATGGTCCACTTCCGTGCCCTGGCGGTCGACCACGAACGAAAACCTGCCGCCGACACGTGGCTCCAATCCGAGCCGGACGATGCGTTCGTTGCGCACGGCCGGACCAAACATCCAGCGGCCAAGCGACTGCGGGTCCAGCCAGGCGAGGTACACGCGCTCGGCCGGGGCGTTGAAGCGATGGCTGATGACTGCCTTGACCGACTGGTCATTCATGTCCGGACCATGCGGTGAAGCACGAGCTGGAACAGCAGGCCGGCGCTTCCGGCCGCCGCCAGCCAGCCTGGCCAGCCGGGAGCGGCACTGGTGGCACCGCAGAGCTCCGGACCACCAAACGCGAGCAGCGCGCCCAAGCCGACATAGGCCGCGGCACAAACCACGCATTTGGGGGCGAGGGCGAGGAGCGCCAACGTGACCAACCAGCGGGCGGGACGGGAATGGGTTTTAACGGGCGGCGGATGCATGTTCATAGCGGTCGTGGTGCCGGACCCAGTCTTGGGTGGCTTCAGGGTCTTCCGCGCGCCCTTTGGCGGTCAGGTCGAGGAAATTGTAGGTGTTGTTCAACAGGTCGATCCCACGCGCATACGTCGAGTAGGTGTGGTAGACCGTCCCGGATTTGTCGCGGTAGAATGCGCTCGCGCCCTCGCGGTCTGACATGTCTTCCATCTCGGGCGGAACCGGCGCGTAATTGTAGGTCGCCGTCCCGCTCCGGATTTGTTCGGGGGTGAACGAGACGTGGAAATCGTAGTTGAAGTCGCCGTTTCCGGAGGAGACCCATTTGAATTTCCACCCCATGCGTTTCTGAAAGGCGCGGATTTTCTTCAGGGGAGCCCGCGAAACGGCGACAAACGTCGTGTCTCGCTGGCCGAGATGCGGCGCCAGGCTGTCAAAGTGATCGGCCCAAAATGAGCAGTGGGCGCAACCTTCATCCTCGGTTGGATCGAACATGAAATGGTAAACGAGCAGCTGGCTTTTCCCCGCGAAAAGATCCGCCAGCGATTGCTGTCCGCCGGGGCTGGCGAAGGTGTATCGCTTGCCGACTTTCACCCAAGGCAGGGCGCGGCGACGGGCCTTGAGTTTGTCGTGGGATCGGAAGTGCTCTTTCTCCTCGCGCAGCAGCTCGCGGCGGGCAGCGAGCCATTTTTCGGGGGTGGCGACTTTCGGCGGGATCGGAGATGACTTGGTTTTCATGGGAGAAGGACGCGAAGTTCAGTTCGGGTTGGCGGGATTTTGCTTGTCGTAGTGTTCCTTGAGCCGGCGGTGCGTGGCCCAAAATGGCGGGAGCGGGGAGTTTTCGAGCAGGCCGACCAGGATGAGAAGGTGGGTGTGCCAGCCACTGGCATAGCCGGTGAGGGACTTCAGGTCTTCGCCGCGCGCCCGGTGGGTGAGGATGAGCAGCACGCTCTTGTTCTCCTTGTCCTGGGGAATGAGCTCGAAGGTCACGTCGGAATCCTCGTCGAAGGTGTAGCTAAGCACGCGGGGCGGCTCGCAGCGCAGGACCTTGCCCGGCATTTTCCAGCCATGTTCGTGCATCTCGGCATGTTCGGGAGGCGGCACCTCGTTGGGCGCGATGTGCTTGTGCTGGAAGAGCAGCTCCATCTTGCCGCCTGGCTTGAGCTCCATCGGTCCGCCGGCGAACCAGCGGGCGCGTTTCTCCGGGTCGGTTAGGTACTGCCAGAGGCGTTCGATCGGGCCCGGCAGCGTCCGCATGATGCGGATTTCGCCGGGGGCGGGGAATTGCGCGTATTCGTCGTTGGTTTTCATGAAGATTTCTTCTTTGGGGCGGCTTTTTCGTCCTCGGCCTTCAGTTCTCGTTCGAGGGCATCCAGGCGCTGGCTCCAGAACTGGCGGGTGCGATGCAGCCACGCGTCGAGCTCGTCGAATCCCCGCGAATTGAGCGACTGGATGCGAGTCTGACCCTCTGCGCGGGTCGTGACGAAGCCCGCCTCGCGGAGGACATTCAGGTGTTGCGAGATGGCAGAAGCGCTCACGTCAAACTCGTCTACGAGTTCTCCCGCGGTCCGATCGCGTTCGGCGAGCAGTTCCACGATCCGGCGGCGGGTGGGATCGGCCAGGGCAAGGAGGCTTTGCATGCCGCGATAGTTAAGCAATGACTTAATTAAGCAAGAACTAAAATAACAAATTTTGCCGCTTTTCGGTGCTTCTGCGCGGACTTCCGCCGCGAAAGAGCTAAAAAGCAGTCCCAGCCGGCCGATTAAGTCGCTTGAATTGCCCCTTTTCCACCAAACGGTCCCGCGGGTCTTCGGGTTCGCGTTCCCTGCTCGCTTTGACGGCAGGGCGGCGCCGCCTTGGCGGCAGGGCGTCTCCTCGCCATGAAAAAGATCCAGACAAAGCTGATCGCCCTCAATGTTGTCGCCGTGCTGTGTGTGGCGGTTTTTGCCGGCGTGGTGATTGCCGCCGCTTGGGACGAATTCACCAGTTTGTCGAACTTCCAGCGGACCAGCCAGATTTCCCAGACTGCTTATGACTTGGCTCGGAGCCTCACGGATGAACGGCAGGCCGGCTATTACGCGTCGGCTTTCCTCGGCGAGGGCTCGCCCGCGGATCAACTGGCGAACTACCAGGCGAAAGTGCGTGGCAGCGAGGAACACCTGTCCCGCCTGCGGACCCTCGCCGCCACCGGGCAGGAAAAATCATCACGGCGCTTCCGGGAGGGGCTGACGCATGCCATCGAGGCGGAGGGACCGCTGAACGAGTTGCGCCGCGAAATCCTCGATCCGGCCCGGCCGCAGGTGCAGGACATCAATTCGAATCTCAAAACCAAGACGCTGGCCGTATACGACGTCGCCCTCGCGGCCCAAGCCGGCTTCCTGCCCGTGCTGTGCCTCGAGACCCAGGACGCCGAGTTGGTGCGGCGCATCGTGACCCAGGACAACGTGGCCCGGCTGCAGAAGGACCTCTGGAAGGTCCGGGGCCTCGTTGCCACGGCGCTGCGGACCGACAAGATGACCGACACCTCCAATGCGGAGATCAAGCTGAAGCTGCTCGCCATCGACGACCACGTATCGCGCCTGAAAAGCCTTTCTGATCCGGAAACCGCAGCCGCCGTCGAGCGCCTGTTGGGCGACACCGACTATCTGCAGGTCACGGGGCTCGCGGCAAAGTTGCGTGACTTGGGGTCGAAGGCTGCGGGCTTCAAGGAATTCGGCGACCTTGCCAGCTACCAGAGCGGACCATCCGTGCGCTTGGAGAAAACCTTCTCGGAATTCTCGACCGGCGCGACGCGCGGGATCCAGGCGTACACGGCCGAACGCCTGGCCCAGGCTCGCACGCGACTATGGTGGCTGGCCGGCTTGTGCGCGTTCTCGGTCGTCGGGCTGTCATTGCTGATGCACCATATCAGCCGCAGCATCACCCGGCCTTTGCGCGCCGTGAACGAGCGGCTGGACCAGTCAGGCGAATTGACGCGCAACGGTTCGCACCTTATTGCCGAATCCGCGGGGCGTCTCAGCCGCGACGCGTGTGACCAGGCGGCCGCGCTCGAACAGATCAACAGTTCGATCCAGCAGCTTTCAGGCGTCACCTCCGCCAATGTCGGTCACCTGAAGAAGCTCTCGCAGCTTGCCAACCAGTCGGCGGCCGCCACGCGGCAGGGCCAGCAATACGTGGGTCAACTTACCGACGCCATGGGCGGGATCCAGAAATCCACCAGCGACGTCGCCACCATCCTGAAAACCATCGATGGCATCGCCTTCCAGACCAACATCCTCGCGCTCAACGCCGCGGTCGAGGCCGCGCGCGCCGGCGAGGCCGGGGCGGGATTCTCCGTCGTGGCCGAGGAAGTCCGCGCGCTGGCCCAGCGCAGCGCCGAGGCCGCCCGCGAAACGGCCACGAAGATCGAGGCGGCCGTGCGCAACAGCCAGCAGGGCACCGAACTCAGCCGCCAGACCGAGGCTCAATTCAAGGAAATCAGCCGCATCACCAACGACCACCACGAGATCATCCGCGCCGTCGAGGCCACTTCGCAGCAGGGAACGGATGGTGTCGCGCAGGTGAACCAGGCAATCGCCCGCGTGGACGAGATCACGCAGCGCACCGCCGCCACGGCCGAGGAAAATGCCGCCGCTGCCACTGAGATGGCCGACCAGGTGGAAAACATGTTTGCCGCTGTCGCCCAGCTCGACGCCATGCTCCACGCCGGGCAGGCGACAGTGGCTGAAGCCGAGGCGAACCACGGCGTGCCCCAGTCAAATGTGAGGCCGCATCGGCCGACAACTGTCGAGGCGGCGGCAATAGAAAGCCGTTCCCAGCATGACTTGACGCTTTCGTAGCGTCATCCTGAGCGCAGCGAAGGATCCACGGGTCACGCGCGTCTCTTTCGCCGGAGTGGGTCCCTGTATGTCCACCGCTTTGCCGTGCCCAGGAGGACGAAAGCGATGGCTTGCATGTCCGCAACCTCCGGCCGCCGACCGAGCTTTTGACTCTCCAAGCCGGGCTATTTCGCCGGTGGAGTTGACGGGGGCGGCACCGGCGGGCGGCGGTTGAAGCGCGGGCGTTCGGGGATGACGGGGGCCTCGGTGGGGAGCTGGTCCTTGCAGAGTTCGAGCAGCTCGATGGTGGTCAGGCCGGTCTGGGCGGCTTCGTTGGTGCTGATGTCGGCGGCTTCCTCCGTGGGGTTCAGGACGTCGGGGCCGCGGAGTGGCTTGGGATTGGCGAAACCGCCGCCCCGGCTGAACAGGCCTTCGAGGGCTTTTTTCGCGAACGCCGCGTTTTTGGTTTGGGAATAGGCATAGGCGGCGAGACGCGGTCCGCTCTGCTCGTTCAGGATGTAGCGGGCATCGGCGCCTTCATTGCCAGTCTGCTGGTCGAGCGTCAGCACTTCCGCCGGGGCGCCGCCGATGCGGCAGTATTGCAGCCACGCGGCCGCGAAATCCTTGCGGCCGAGCAGGGGCACCAGTTCGAACATGATTTCGCCGCCGCCCATGATTGTCGCGAGGTTGTAGCTGACGGGCAGCGAGGTCTTGGTGAGGGGATCGCGAATCGGGGTAAGCTTGCCGGTCGCGAGTTCGTAGCCCACCAGCTGCGTACCGCTGCGGAGCGGGCCGATCTTGCCGTCGCCGAGATCGGGATTGAGGCCGTTCTTCTGGCCGGTCTGGAGCCAGAACGGCATCGCCATGATCGAGTCGACGCCGGCCAGGATGCGATCGCGCCATTTGGTGTCACCCGTGCGTTCCCACTCGGTCATCCAATTGCTGGCAAAGGCGAACCAGTCCGGCCCAATGCGGATGCGGGCGGCGAACTGCGGCTCGCCGGGGATCTGCGGGGCGGCGACGCGCATCGGATCGAAGCGGGTCGCGGCGGCGTCGGACTGCAGCGTGGCGCGCATGATGTCGCCGATGCGTTCGTCGGTCGTCAGGTAGTAGAACGGCCGCCAGTTGGCGGATTGGGTAATGCGGGCTTCCTTGGCGCCGCAGCCCCACTTGACCACGTTGTGGCGCGAACCGAGCCCGGCCATCGGCCCGATGGAATAGACGTTCGTTTCGCTGGTGTTGCGGGCAAGGGCCTCGGCGAGCTGGAAGTAGTCCGCGCGGCCGGAACGAATGTAGCTGTACCAGAGCCACAGCGGGGTGCCGAGCTCGGTGTTGTCCCAAGCATGCCCGCCCCAGTCGTAGTGCCACTTGTGCCGCGGCGCGGAGTACGAATGCATGACGTCGCCAAACTGCCAGAACCCGTACCACCGCTGGGCACCGACCTGCCTGGCGTAGAAGGCATGCACGGCTTCGAGGCCGTCCTCGACGGCGCGTTTGAAGGGTGTGGAACGGTCGGGCAGGCTCCACGTGCCGAAGGCGCCGACGGAGTGGAGATAGGCCGGCGTGACGGCAAGCAGGGGACGGATCGTGCCGTTTTCCGCCTGAGCGGCCGTGGCGGCCTTGGTTGGCAGCGCACCCGCGGTCGGGTAGAGCGTGAGCTCGCTGGTGCGGGCTACGCCATAGGCGGTGCTCATGCCGGGTTGGACATCCTCGTAGGAGGCCGCGAGAGTATGTGCGACGAGGTCGTAGTGGCGCATGTCCATCTGCGGGCCGTCGGGCGACCAGAGCCAGGCGGTGAGCGACGCGACTGGCTTGCTGGCATGCCTGACCTCGAGCCCGGCGGGATAGGATTGCCAGAAGTTCTTCACGCTTACGGCGAGCCCGCCGCCGAGATCGCCGACAAAAGCCAGACCCGCGGACCGTTGGCCGCCGCCGGCGAACAGCCACGTGCTCTTCGGGTTGGTGCGCTTCACGATCGTGAAGCCATCGGGGTTTGGCTGGGTTAGTTTGAAGTCATCCCATATGGCGTTGGCCGCGAACGGCCCGCGCCCGGTGAAAGGCTGGCCGGTTTCCTGTTCGACGTTGCCCCCGCCGGGCTGCAAGGGCTCGGACCACAGGCCGCCGTCGGCGCCCGCGAAGCGCACCGTGCGGTTACGGGGCTCCTCGCGGAGCGGCACCGCGAATTGCACGCCGAGGCCGCGCACGAAGTCCTTTTCCTGGTCGCCGTCGTAAATGATACTGTGCACCATGCGCACCGCGGTCTCACCGCTATAGAAATACAAGCGGACCACAAACGGCAGCCATTCGCGGCCGGACACGGTGCCGCGGTGAAAGCCCTCAAATTTCACCACGGCGCGCACCGGGCCCGATTGTTCGACGGTGACTTGCTTGACCAGGCTGCGGTAACTTTCGCGCTTTGGCGCATCCTCGTTTTCGGTCACCGGGCCATCCTGCAGGAGACACACCAGCTGCCCGTCGCGGGCCACCTCGGTGCCGACAACGGTGAGGGAGTCGATCAGGTTTCCGCCAGCCAGCGGGATGACGGCCTTGAGGACGCCGGTGTCGACGACGACGGCTTTGGCGTCCTGCGTAAGCTTCAGTGTGCCGGCAGTCGGCGACGAATCCGTCGCGAGGGTCAGTTCACCGGCCGGGCCGGCCGGGACCACGGCCGCGAGTCCGCTCCACTTGAGCGAACCATCTGGCCAAAACGCCAGCGGCCAGGTTTGGACCGGGAGGGAACGGCCGGTGGCATCGGTCAGCCTAAACGTGGTGTCGCGGGGCACGGCGCCCTGTGGCCAGGGCACTCCCCAGCTAACGCCGGACGACATGCTGACGGGAGGCTGGTTGACCCAGTGGAGCTGGACGGACTGGGGCGCGGCAAATGCCGGGAGAACCAGACACAGGGAGGCGACAAGGGGGGCCGCAGCGGACTTCGGGATGGTCATCATGGGGGTAGGAACCGGCGGTGGCACAGGCTGCAAGAACGCGGAACGTCCCTACAAGACGCTTCGCCACGAAAAGGTTACCGACAATTCGGCCGACCGCCGAATGTCAGGGTGACGGCTGGGCGGGCAGCGCCTGGATCGTGACGTTGCGGTAGAAGATTTCCGCACCTTCCGCCTGCAGGAGAATGCGGCCCTTGGCCAGCGGTTGCCACGCCTTGGCCGTTTCATCCCAACGCTTGAGCTGGGTGACTTCGTTCACCAAATGGCCGTTGACGTAATAGGAGGCGCGGTCACCGCGAACAACGAGCTCGACGCGGTTCCAGCCGGGTTGTTCGTGGTAGAAATAGCGCGGGATGCGCCGGTAGACTTTGGGTTTTTCGCCCTTGGTTACTTCCACGCCTCCATCATTGCCGTTCGGCCAATAGCCCATGGTGTCGGGATGGATCCGCGCCGTTGCCTGCGTATGGATCAGCCAGGCGTCGCCCGTGTCGCCCTCCTGGATCTGGCACTCGACGGATACGGGCCAGATGACGTCGGGGGATTGCACGTGGTAGCACACCCCGGCGTCCCGGGCCATGTCAGGATCGGCGCGAGGGATGAACTTCTTCGTCCCCCACTTGAACTCGAGCGAGAGGCGGTAATTGGCATATTCCGCCGTCGTGGCGACGTAGCCCATTGGCTGCTTGGAGCCATCCACCGCGTCCGCATAGGTGTGGATCGTCCCGTCACTGACAACAAAGAGGCTCCTTGCCGCTGCGGGATCGGGATCCGGCGTGTAGACCGACCAGCCATCAAGATTCCGGCCGTTGAACAATGCGACGGGCGCCTCGTCTGCAGCGGCGGCGAAAATCGAGACGCTCGTGGTGAGAATGGCCAGAAGAGGCAGGCGGAAACGACCGTTCGACATGGGGTGGAGAGGAGTGAAGGACGATGCGGGGCATCTGATCCGAAACAGACTGATCCCTCACGAGCGAGCAGGCCGGCTACCAGACAGTCCGGCCCGGCCGTCATGTGAATCGGGACCGGACCGCCGGCTCACTTTCGCCGTAGCACTCGAATACGATTTGCCTCGCTGTCGCCGATGTACACGGAGCCGTCGGTGTCGACCAGGACGCCATGCAGGCGGTTGAGGGCACAGCCGAGGGGATTGCCATCCGGACCGTCACCCTTGCTGCCGGTGCCGGCGACGAGTTCCAGGTTGCCAGTGGCGGCATTGATCATACGCACGGTATGGCTCTCGGTGTCTGCCAGCCAGGCGTTGCCTGCGGCGTCGAGGGCTATGCCCTTGGGTCCGCTGAGGGTGGCCAATTTCGCCGGTCCGCCATTGCCGGTGAATCCGGCAGTCCCGGTACCGGCAACGTGCCGGATCACGCCGGCCTGGAGATCGAACTTCAATACTTGGTTTCCCTCGCGGGTGACGATCCAGAGGTTGCCGTCCCGATCCACATCGACGGAACGCGGATTGTTGAGGGGAGTGCCTGCGATGGGGGAACCGTCGGGCGTGGGACCGGGTTTGCCAGTCCCGGCAAGGGTGCGGATGAGGGCCGTGTGCGCTTCAACCGTGCGAATCACGTGGTTGCCCACGTCGCAGATGAAGAGTGTGCCATCGGGACCGAATTGGATGCTGTGGGGCCCCCGCAGGGCGGCGGCGGTGGCTGGACCATCATCGCCGGAATAGCCTTTCAGCTTGGGACCGCCGGCGACGGTGCTGATCAGCCCCGTCTTGGCGTCGATGCGCCGCACGGCGTTATTGCCGGTGTCCGCGATGAAGAGGTTGCCCGCGCGGTCAAAGCGAAGTTCGTGGGGCAGGTTCAGCTGCGCGGCCCGCGCCGGACCACCGTCGCCCGAATAGCCAGGCTGGCCCGTGCCCGCCATGGTCGTGATGGTGCCATCAGGAGCGATCCGGCGGATGCGATGGCCGTTATGCTCACAGAACCAGAGGGCGCCATCCGGGCCCCGAACGAGACCGTAAGGGTCGTTGATCATCGCGGCGGTGGCGGGACCGCCATCCCCGGAGAAGCCCATGGTGCCCGTGCCGGCAAAGGTCGAGATGGACCACTCCCCGGCCTGGGCGGCGACCGGGACAAGGATTGCGGGCAACAGGCAGCGTAACAGCGGAATCATGCCTGGATGACGGCGGCTTGGGGGGGCGGGGTTTCGCCGCCGAGGGATTTTTCAGGCGCGAGGTAGGAAAACCTTCGCCCAAAATCGAGGATGGGTTTCTCCAGGATTTTCCAGGAGAGCGCGGCAGCGGTCAGCGAAGCGGCGAGACTGGCAGCCATCAAACCGACATCCCGTGGCGAATCCAAGGTCCGCGTATGATGGACCGTGAGATGGAAAACCAGGTTGGCGATCGGGATGTGCACAAGATAAAACGCATAGGAGATCCGGGCCATCCAGCGCAACCACCGGCCTTCCAACACTCGCTGCCCCGGCAGTACGCCGAAATGCCCGCAGACGACCGCACATGCGAACAGCAGGGAAAACAGGGTATAGCCGACGGTCCGCATCGGGATGGAATAGAGCCGCGGGGAATACCAAGCCAGCGCCAAGGGTGCCGCGGCCAGCAGCAGGCAAGCCACTCGGAGCAAACCGGGACGGGCTTGCAGCCATGCGGACGTTCGCTGGTCCCTGATTGCCCACGCGGCCAGGACCCCGAGCAAAAGGGAATCCCAGCGGCAGGGAAGAAGCGTGTACGAACCCACCTGCGCCTGTGAAAGGGGGGCCCACGCATGGAGCATGGTACGCAGCACGGGAGCCAGCAGGGTAAGTGCCAGCAACAAGGGCGGCAACAGCCGCACAGGAACGAACCGGATCAGGAACGGCAGGATGAGATAGAACTGCTCCTCGACGGCTAGGGACCAGGTGGCCGAGATCCATTGCTCGCCCCAGCTTCCCTTGAGGGTCATCACGACATTCTGCAAGAAGCAGGGATAGCACCACGGCGGAATATCCCGGGTATCGAGCAGCGTTCGCAGGGCGGGCAGGGCGCTTAAGAAGGGCACGAGCGCCAACGGGGCAAGGAAGAGGAAATAGACCGGAATGATGCGGCATGCACGCCGGAGGTAAAACACCCGGAAGAGATTGGTGGCCGTGCGATGGTCCATCAGGATCCCACCCAGCAAAAAGCCTGAAAGGACGAAGAAGAGGTCGACGCCAACCCACCCGGCGCCCAGCAGATGATGGATGGGCAAAAACCAGCTGCCCGGGTGAAGTCCTGGATTAAAGGGCACATAAAGGTAGTGCGCAGCCAGCACCACCAGGATGGCAATGCCCCGCAGACCATCCAGATAGGGAGTGCGGCCGGGATTGACGGCACTTGGGCCAGAAGCGGCGTCCATGCCAAAAGGTATCCCCTCTCGAAACCGATTGGAAAGCTTCGATCATGACAGGCGTCTTGGCCGGGGAAAATCGCATAAGGCGGATGCGTGGCGGGATCGCCCACCAGCAGCCTTGCGAAATTGTCACTTTCGGAGCGTCCTATCGGCTTGAAACCTGCCGGGCTTTCATTCCACTTTACGAATCCTTTACCAATCTGCCCCAGATGGACCTATCGCTTCTTCAGACGCTGCCCCGGATTGATTGCCCCGCCGGACACGTTCTTATCGAAGAAGACCGGCCCGTGGCCGGCATTTATTTTCTCGAAAGCGGAGAACTCGAGGTGCGCAAAGGCGGTGTCCTCATCGCCGAAATATACGAAGTCGGGGCGGTGTTTGGCGAAATGGCCTTCCTGCTCAAGACGGAGCCCACCGCCACCGTGCGTACGATCACCCCATGCATCTTCCGGCACGTGGCCTATCCCTCGGCGTTCTTTCGCGAACATCCCGCTTTCGCCCTGCATATGGCGGAGATTCTCGCCCGCCGGCTGGACTCGCTCAACCGGTACCTCGTGGACATCAAGCACCAGTTTCAGGATCGGGCCGACCACCTCGGCATCATTGACGAAGTGCTCGACGAGTTGATGCACAAGCATCCGCGCAATATTCCGCCGCGCGAAGCAGGCGATTGAACTGGCGAACATGGCGGCTCGTCGCCGCGCCGCTCCTCCAAGGCGTGGGCGCAGAAGCCTGCAAGCAGGCTCCCATTGGGTAAAACTCACGCCGGCGTGGCCACGGGCGACGCGTCCAGCGAGATTTCTTCCTCCCCGGCTTGGGAAACCCAGCGCGCGGTGCGTTTATCGAGGTCGAGTTCGATATAGGCCGGCGGCACACCCAGTTGGCGGCCGGCATTGAACACCCAGGTGCGGCCGATGCGCGACGCCCAGGCTCCCCCCGCGCGGAATGGCGAATTGTGGATATGGCCCGAAATCACGAAATCCGGCCCCAGTTCCTGGATGAGGTTGCCGAGGAACGCATCGCCGGCATGTTCCTTACCCGTCCAGCTGACCCCCAGGCCGTCGGGGGGCGCATGATGCACCCACAGCCATTGGCCTGCGGACGAGGCGGGTTCAAGGCGCAGGAATTGCTGCATGGCCTCCCGGGTGGCCGGGCCATCCCACCAAGGGCAGACCGATACCCGGAGGTCGCCGATCATGCTGCTACCGCCATCAACCACGAGGCCGGCGCCCCTTACCCGCTGCAGCCAGCGGGCGATGAATTCCTGGGACTCGTTCTTTTCATCGCCATCATGGTTGCCCGAGCAAACGAGCAGCCGCGTGGTCGTGCTGATCGTGCGGAGGTATTTCACCACGACCGTGATTTGCGAATCGAGGTTCAGGTGCCCGCCGAGGTCGAGCAGGTCGCCGGCGATCACGACGAGGTCATAGCGCCAGGCGTTCTGCACCACCCAATCGAATTGCTTCAGGCCGAAGTGCAGGTCGGAGACGACAAGGATCTTCATGGGCGGGGTGGTTCCGGGGTTCGGGGTATAGCTTCTTCCATGCCATTGAGCCGTCAAGACCGGCACCCGGCTGGGGCGAAAAATCAACCTCAGGTGGACGGTGGGGCGCGGTCGGCCGTGATGACGTGCCATTTCGGGCGGCGCCAGCTCTGCCGAAAGTCGTCCAGCGTGGCTTCCATGGCCTGCTTGGTGCGTTCGCTCCCATCGAGGAAGAGCACAAAGTCGAACTGCTGGCTGGGCTTGCCGTGTTCATCGTCAAACTGACGCGCAATCTCGTTCGCCGGCAACACCAGTCGCCCGAGAACCTTGCCGGGCACGAAGCGCACGCCACCGAAGCCCGTCGCCGGTTCGTAGGCTTTATAGACCAGTTCGGTGCAGACGAGCGACGAGTCCGTCGCGAAATCGAAATCGAAATCGTATGGCCGGCCCCCGTAGTGAAACGCGCGAAGGAGGGCGCGGGCTTTTTCCAAGCGCGGCACGCGCGGCCGCAAGACCACCAGGGCATCGCAACTGGCCGAATGCTCGAGGGTCGTGAAGCTCACCCCTTCGCTCATGGCCTCGATGACGCGTGGCGCATGCCCGGCCGGGTCGGCCGCGACCGCAGTCGCGTAAGCGCGAGGTTCCCGGGCGGCGATCATTGCCTCGAGTTCGCCTGATGCGGCGTTCTCCGTGGCCAGCCACGCCCGGATTTCCGGCGTGTCGAAATAGCGCCGCCGCTCTTCCGGCGTACCCATGTAAAGGGCGGCATGCGGCCAATAGCCGGGCAGGCCGATATTGGACAGAAACCATTCCCGACGCTCCAACAGGATATCACCCGGCTCAAAACGCCCGGCGATCGCCTCAATTTGGGCGGGCAGGATCAGGTCGCGGTGCGGGCGATAGACCTTCGTATCGCCCATCCATTCGGAGACCCCGGCCTGGACCGGCAGCCAGGCCGAGCTCGCGGTGCGTTGGAGCACTTTCCACGCGTTCCGGGCCGTAAGTTTGACCCCTGACCCGCGGCCGGCGCGCCACAGGGCATCGGAGTCTTCATCGATCGCCTTCATGAGGTCCGAGAGCCCGGTTGGCTTCAGGTTGCTGGCCACCGCACGCCGGGCGGCAAACTCGGTGGCGATGGCGACATTGAGGAAATGCAGCTTGAGGCTTGCGTAGGTGCCGCCGGGAAGACCCAGCTCAGGCACCGGCTCGTTGAGCACTTTGTCGAGGGCCGGGTTTTTGTCGGCCCGGTTGATGAATTCAAGCGCCCCGCGATACTGGGCGAGGAAGGCGGCATGGCCCACCAGGGTGTGTTCCGTCCGGCTGGACGGCTCCACCGTCGTCCACGGACGATGCGCGCTCTCCAGCGCCTCGAGGGCGATCGCAATATCCAGGAAGCGCTGCCAGGCTCCCCAGACCGCCTCCTTGTCTTCGCGCGGGAGCAGTTTTTCCTCCCCGCGCTTGGCCGGGAAAAGCTGAGGCTGGGTCGCGAGGTAAGCCGTGATGGCCTGCATGCCGTGGCGGAGTCGGATGACCTCGCTGGCGCTGGTTTCCAGCGGGCTGGGCTCGCCGGCAGGGGCGGGCGTCGGGGTGGCGGACGCCGCCCCCCATTGGAAACCAAGCAATGCGATCAGGAGAAAGCCTCGGCGATGCATGAGGGGCGATGGTTGATCAGCGAAAGGCAGAATGGCCCGGCCGGCAGTCAGGACAAAATGCCGTGTCGCGGCGAGCGCCAAGTCAGGCGGTCGGCGTTGACCTCGGGCGGCCGGCGCGGCCTGCTGGCAACATGTCCCGCAGCGTTGTCCTGGCTGGTGCCCCGAGGTGTGAAGCCTGTCGGTTTTCCCCGCGCTGGTGCATCTGTGCCGGCTTTCGCGCCATCACGAGTCCACTTCGGGTGGATGTGCTGATTCATCATCGGGAATACAACCGGCCGACCAGCACGGGCCGCTTGATCAACCGGGTGATGCCCGCATCGCGCTGTCATCTGTTCCGACGGGAACAGCCGCCTCCGCGCGGTTCAATCGTGGCGGCGGATCGTACGCTCTGGATCCTGCATCCGCGAGGCGAGCCGCTTCCGCCGGGGGCAGCGCCGGAGACCCTGCAGGTGCTGTTGCTGGATGGCAGCTGGCGCGAGTCGGCGCACATGGCGCAAACCGCCGCGTCTTGGGGGCGCCTGGTGCGGCTGCCGGCGGCCGGACCGGCGCGCTTTCAATTGCGGACGCATGAGCATGAGGGCCGGTATTCCACCGTCGAATCGCTTTTGATCCTGCTGGGCGCGCTGGGTCTGGCTGAAGCGGAGGCCCAGCTTCGCCTGCAGTTCGAATTGCACGTCTATGCCGGCCTGCGCGCGCGCGGCGCGAAGGCCCGGGCGGAGGAATTCCTCGCCACGTCGCCCGTGCGCGAGGCATTTCCGGAGTTGTTGGCGCAGTTGCAGCAACGCCGTTCACGTTAAGCACGACTGATTGTCCCTTGCTGCTAATCTTAAAGAGTGTAAAAAATACCCCCAAATGGCATGGAATTGGTTGAGACTAATGGTCCAGTGGCGATAAATGACCTGTAATGAGCACCCCTTTGCCCAAGCCCACTGATGCTGTGCCGGCCGGTGACGATTCGGTGCGCTGCCTGTGGCAGGCAGCCATCGGGAAAGTCTTCAAGCTGACGAGCAAGGCGTATGGCGTGCGCAAGGTGACGTATACGCAGGTGAAGAGCGTCAAGGATACGATCCCCGCGGGAAGTTTTGAAATCGACGTGCTCGTCGTCGAGATCGTCGCTCGCGTGATCGACGGCAAACGGACGCACAGCAACATTTGCAAGGAGGGCATGCTGCCCCAAGCCCCCGACACCGATCTGGTGCCGGACAGCTTCGGCGAGGAATGTCCGTCGCCGGAATTCGAGAAGGTCACCGGGGCAATTCTGGCTTACACCAACACCTACCTCGAGTGGGTGATGCAGGAGGCGCCCGAGGATGAAACCGCGATCCAGATTCCGGTCGATCTGCCGCACCTGACCCTGACGGACATGGAAGCGAGCCTGGTCCGGAATTCGCCGTTCCTGCTCAAGGACCTGTATATCATCACGCCGAATTCCATCCGCGCGGCGGCGACTTCGATCCAGCAGGAAATGTCGCGCGCCTCGCGCAGCATCCAACTGGCGGACGCCGTTGACCCGATCTACGTCGCCCAGAAAAACGCGGCCGCGGAATCATTGCGGGCGAAATTGCACGAGGCGCAACGGGCGGCGGCGGCGGTCCGTCGGGACACGGCCCTGGCGGCCTTGCAGCTCGACAGCCTGTCCCTTGCGCTGCTCGGCAAATCCTCCGCCACGACGATCAGTTGGGCCAATGCCAATCCCAGCGAAGAGGGTCCTGTTTTCCACCTCGGGATGGCGCGCGCACCGCTGGAATTCGTGCGCTGGGCGCACGTGTCCGGCCGGATGGTCCCGCCGGAGGCGACCGCCAGCAAGGACCTGCGTGCATTCTTCAACGGCTGGGACCAGCACTACACGGGGCCGGACAAGGAAGGCATCTATCCGCTCCTGCGTCCGGCCACGGAATAGGTTCGACGGTCGGCCGGGAATTGCGGGTGGACAGCGTCGCGGGCGGGGAATTTAACGGCGCGATGAATGTCCTCATTGTCGGCGGCACCGGCCTGATCTCGACCGGCATCGTGCGGGCGCTGCGGGCGCGTGGAGCGGACATCACGGTCTTTAATCGCGGGCGGACCGATGATCGGCTCGGAGAGGGCGTGCGGCGTTTGGTGGGCGACCGCCAGGATTTTGGCGCCTTCGAACGGGCGGTGGCTGCATCGGGGCCGTGGGACGCGGTAATCGACATGATCTGCTTTCGACCCGATGAGGCGGCAAGCGTGCTGCGCGCCTGCACCGGCCGCTGCCGCCACTTCATCTTCTGCAGCACGGTTTGCACGTATGGTGATACCCAGACGGTGATTCCGACAACCGAGGAAACCCCGCAGCGGCCGCACTCGGATTACGGCCGCAACAAGCTAGCCTGCGAACAGCTGTTTCTCCGCGCCGATGCGGCCGGCGATGTGCAGGTCACCATCATCCGTCCCTCCCACACATTTGGGCCGGGAGGAGGCATCATTAACAATCTCCACATCGAACCCACCTTCCTCGCCCGGTTGCGCGCGGGGCGCCCAATCATCGTGAGCGGTGACGGGCACGGCCTCTGGCAGAGCGCCTATGCTGACGACGTCGGTCGCGCCTTCGCCCATGCGGCGGGCAATCCACGCTGCTTCGGCCAGGCATACAACGCCGTGGCGGATGAGGTGGCCACATGGGATCAATATGTGTTGCGCACGGCGGCGGCGATCGGGGCGCCGGTGCCGCGCTTGGTGCACCTCCCCACCGATCTGCTGTTGGCCCACGATCGCGCCCGCTTTGTCCTGCTCGAAGAGATCACCCGGTTCCACGGAGTTTATTCCAATGCCCGGTTGAAGCGGGACGTGCCGGAATTCCGACTCACCACCCCTTACGAGGATGGAGTCCGTCTGACGGTGGACTGGATCGACCGGCACCGGCCCGTGGCTCCTTTGACCGAGGATATGCCGGACGATCGACTCATCGCGGCGTGGGATCGGTTTTGCGCGGGGATTGGCCGCGTTTGACCAGGCCACAAGTGGCAGGGGAGGCGTGGGTTGTCGGGAAACCTGACGTTTTTAGCGATTTTCGAAATTCGTCACTTTTGGCCCACAAGTCTAATCGTTTGTTATGTAGTATTTTGAGTTACAGGCTGGCGGACTGGCATGCATAAGGCTGCAAAAAAGGTGTTTCGATATTCCCAACTCATCCACCTATCATGAAAGCGTTCAAATTCCTCACGGTCGCGGCCACCAGCATGGCGATTTCTGCCGCGGTATACGCCAACGATTTCTCGTTCACGGGCAATCTGGCCAATGACGACGATGTCCAGTTGTTCACGTTCACGGTGGGCGCCACGTCCAACGTGACGCTCCGTACCTGGAGCTATGCCGGTGGTACGAACGCGGCGGGACAGGTGATCGCCCGGGGCGGGTTTGATACGATCCTCGCCCTCTTCGACAGCACCGGCGCTTTGATCAACCAAAACGACGACGGTGGCTTCGCCAACGTCGCGGCCGATGCACTCACGGGCATGCCTTGGGATACGTTCCTGACGGCCCTCCTGGATCCCGGCACCTATACGGTTTCGGTCGCGCAGTATGACAACTTCGCCATCGGGCCGAACCTATCGAACGGGTTTCAGGGCTCCGGTGCGGTCGGTTTTGTGGATGTTTCCGGCGTGGTACCGGGCAATCAGCGCGACAGCCACTGGGCGTTCGACATCCTCAACGTCAATTCGGCCACGACGATTCCCGACACGGGCAGCAGTGCCCTGCTCGTCGCCGGCGCGATGGGCTTGCTGCTCTTCGTCAATCGCCGCCGTGCTTGATGCGGAGATTTGCTGAAGACCCTTGACAGTCAACGGGCCCGCTTGGCGCGGGCCTTTTTTTTGGGCGGGTGCGAATGAATTTTGGGATTCAGGCGGGACGATGGTCAGGCATGCTGCCGGCATGAAATATCCCCTTTGGCCTCTCCTTGTCCTGGCCGGTGCGGTGCTATCGGCCCAGGAATTCAGCCCCGAACCGGGTTTCAAGGCTCTCTTCAACGGGCGCGACCTGACCGGTTGGCACCACAAGGATGGCCCGCCGCTCGACGGCCTGGCCGATGCCGGTGACGGGCGGTATACGGTCGTCGACGGCGCGATAACGGGCAACGCCGACAAAGCCACCCACGGCCGCGTGTTGCTGTGGACCACCCAGGATCATACGGGCAACTTTGTCCTCCGGTTCGAATTCCGTGCGGCGCCCAAGACCGACGGCGGATTCTTCTTCAACAAGACGCAGCTCCAGTGCGGCGACTACGGCAGCTATGCCTATAAGGAATGCAAGGCCTACAAAGCCGGGGACTGGAATGCCATCGAGGTCACCGTACAGGACGGCATCGCACGTTGCACCTGCAATGGCGAGGTGCTTGAGACGGCGCTGAAGATCACCGAGCCCGGCGCGCTTGCGATTGAAGCCGACCGTGGGGCCATTGCCTATCGGCGCCTTCGCATCAAACCACTGCCCTGAGCCAGCGGTGGAGCTTCAACGTCGGAAACCACGGGATGGCGCCGACAACATGGAGGAATTTCCCAACACCGCATCGTTGGCGATAAACTCGTTCCGGTCGAACGGCGTGCGCTCGTAGCCCACGTAAGCCGGGCGGGACGCGGGGAAAACGTAGGCCGCATCGGCGTAATAGTTGCCGTAGTTGCCGCCGTAGTAGCCGCCAAACATGTCCCCGGAATAGCGGGAATAACCGAAGGTTAGTCCCAACCCGGTGACCGGATCGAAATAGCTGACCCAAGCCCCAGTTCCGCGGAAGTTGCGGCCGCCGCCGGCCCACCCGTAGGTCAGGGAGAAACCGCCGTGGACCTGAAGCCGGCCCTTTTCGCTCAAGATCTCATCGCCCCGCAGGCGCGGACGCTCGCGCGGTTGCACTTGGGGACGTTTCGGGGCGGCGGCGACGGCAGCCGCAATCAACCCGTCGAGCTTGGCCAGTTGCTCCGGACTCAGGCGGTCCAGGCCCGCTTCCTTGGTTTCCGCAGCCGAATAGCGCTCGGAATAAGGGTCGGTGAGCGCGGGGGTGGTGCGTCCCCGGGCAATATCGATGGCGACCAGGTGGTCGAGCGC
This sequence comes from Lacunisphaera sp., assembly GCA_035549955.1. Taxonomy (GTDB): domain Bacteria; phylum Verrucomicrobiota; class Verrucomicrobiia; order Opitutales; family Opitutaceae; genus Lacunisphaera. Next base: position 39,382 of record DASZPS010000105.1, read on the forward strand.
CGAGAGTTCGGAGTTCGTGAACCCATTGAGTCCGGCTTCCGCCTTTTGCTCATCCGAGAGCTTGGCGGTAAACCCCGCCACCGCCGCTGGTGCCAGGCTCGTCAGTGCGGCCAGCAGGCCGCCGAGCAAAACGCCCGAGCGAATGACGCGGAACGGGATCATACGAGGGAAGACCGGACGGTTTGCCGCGGGTTCCGATGGGGTGAAGGGTTCATGAAAACATTCAGCCCGGCGCAGGACTGGATTGAGTTTCCTTGGCGATCCTTATGGTGAGGCACGTGCGTTTAGCCGTCGATCTCCATCTTCATTCAAGGTTTGCCACCGGGGTGTCGCCAGCGATGACCTTGGACAATATCGCCTATTGGGCGCAGCGCAAGGGCCTGGACCTGATTGGCACGGGCGACTGTCTCCAGCCGCAATGGCTGGCGGAGATCGAAGAACTAACGATGGAGACCGAGCCCGGCTGGCGCATGCCGAAGCCGGCGTTCGAGCGGGCCGTCCATGCCCGGCTGCAGCGTGCTTTGCGCCGCCCGCTCCGGTTTGTCCTAACCACCGAGGTGAATTGCGCGCCGCCGGGTACCGACCCCGTGAAAGGCCTGCATCAGCTGCTTTACTTCCCGTCGGTGGTGGTGGCCCGGGAATTTGCCCTCCGGGCGTCGCGATGGGGGGATCTGCAGGAAGGCCGGCCGACGTTCGCCCTTTCAGCGCGGGATCTGTTGCGAGAAACGTCTCGTTTCGACCGCATCCGCCAAGTGGCCGCCCACGTTATGAACCCATGGTTTTCGGTGCTTGGCGTGGTTGGCGGCCGCACCAGCCTGGAAGAAATCTATGGGGACGATCTGCCCCGGTTGTGGGCCGTCGAGACCGGCCTGACGGCGGATCCGGGCATGTGCCGCCGGGTGCCCGGCTTGGATCGCTTCGGCTTGTTTTCATGTTCCGACGCGCCGGCCTTGGAGAAACTCGGGCGAGAATGCACCCTGCTGGACATCCCGGCTGGCTACGACTTTCTCATGGCAGCGTTGCGAGCCGGCACGAACGATCAGGTGAAGGGAATCCTGAAGGTGCCGCTGGCGACCACCCGCCATTACCTGAACTGGTGCAGTCCGTGCCAAGCCTCGTTCGACGCCCACGAATGCCCGCGATGCGGCCAAACGCTGACGACGGGGTCCCGTGACCGGATGGGTGGGTTGGCTGGGATCCGGGCACATCCTGCTTGGCCAGCCAAAACACCTCCCTTTGAGATGCTCCGGCCGCTGGCTTGGCTCATTGCCGGAGTGGAGGGCCGAAGCTCGGACAGTGCCGGTGTAAAAAAGACCGAGGAGGAGATCGTTAACAGATTCGGCCAGCCAGAGCGTTTCATCCTGACCCAGGCCAAGCCGGAGGACCTCCTGCAGGTCGCCAAGCCTGAGGTCGTCGCGGCGATCGTGAACCAACGCACGGGAGCTGTGTCCCGGCGCGAGGACCCAAGCCAGAGCCTATTGGGCCAGGGGAAATTCGCGTTTTGAGGCGGGTTGGACCGACCAGGCTCGGCGAGCGCCTGTTTTGGCCGGCGGGCCTTTTTGACGGCACAAAGATTTGAAGTATATGTCACAGCAAAATCGCCCCTCTTTCACCCATGAAAAACCTCTCCCTGCTCGCCGTCGTTTCCCTCGCCGTGGCACCCCTGTTTGCTGCCGATACGTCGGCACCGGCTGCGGTTCCGGCCGCCCAGCTTCCGGTAGCCGACCATATGGTTTTTCTTGGCGAATTACCCGAATCAGCCGAGCTGATGAAGAATGCCGCCGCCAACGGCCTCACGATTACCCGCCTTGACCGCACCAGTGACCGCGTCGTGGTGACCTACAGCTATCCGGGTGGTCAGACCGCCACAATGGGCTACGCCTTGCTATCATCAGTCGGCAACAACGACTGGGTCGCTCCCAAGCAAGTGGTGCGGGAAACCCGCGTGGTCGAACAGCGCCCGGTAACTGTCGTCACCCGCGAACCCGAGGTCGTTTACTATGAACCCAGCTATCCGCGCACCCGGGTCGTCTATCGCGATCCCGTGGACGATTTCTGGCTGCCGCTGACGCTGGGGGTCGGCATTGGTTGGGTGACCGGACACAACCATGGCTACTACCATTCGAATTGGAGCCACGGCTGGAGCTACGGTCACGGGCGAGGCGGCTGGCGCCACTGAGCCTACCTTTTGGTGGTCGGCGATTTCCAGATCGCGGACAAGGACTCTCGAAGCGTGCAAACTTGGCGTCGGTGTGGAAACCGACGCCCACCGACGCCCACCGACGCCATGGTTCCGGCTGAGCCGGGATAGGCTGGCGCGCCGGACAATTCCTCCGCAAGGTGCGGGCTGATGTTCCAGCCCGCCGAGCTCCTGCCCGAAATCTCCGCCATCGCGCGGGGCGCGGGCGAGATCATTTTGCGGCATTTTGCCGCGCCGATCCGGACCACGGCCAAGGGCACGCGAATCGACATCGTGACGGCAGCGGACACGGAAGCCGAGGCCTACATCGTGCGCGAACTCCTCCGCCGTTTTCCCGCGCACCACATTGTAGGCGAGGAGGGTGGCGGCCAGGGCGCGGCGGCGCAGTCGGCGCCCTATCATTGGTTCGTGGACCCCATCGATGGCACGGTGAACTTTGCCGCCAAACTCCCGCATTTTTGCACGAGCATCGCCCTCGCCACGCCGGACCGACAGCCGTTGCTCGGCGTGGTCTACGATCCCGGCCGGCGCGAGCTATTCACTGCCGTCCGTGGCGGTGGGGCGCACCTGAACGGCGCCCCCGTGAAGGTCACCCAGACGACCGAATTGGTCGATGCGGTCATTTGCACCGGGTTTCCCTACGACCGGCACACCAATCCCGACAACAACCTCAAGGAATGGGCCGCGTTCGTCGTTCGCATCCGCGGCGAACGACGCCTGGGTAGCGCGGCCCTGGACCTGTGTTACGTCGGTGCCGGCCGGCTGGATGGTTACTGGGAAAAGGACCTGAAGCCGTGGGATGTGATGGCCGGAATGCTCATCGCCCGTGAGGGCGGCGGGACCGTGACCGACTATGCGGGGGGCTCCGATCCGCAGCGGCTCGACCGCGGCCGGTTTGTTGCCAGCAACGGCCGCATTCACGGCGCGATGCTGGCGGTGCTGAAATCGGTGTTGTAGTGACGCTCCGCGGGCGCCGCCATCATGCGTGGCCGCGGTAACACGCCGGCACGATCGTTTTTCGGGTGTCGGCGCGGCATTTGACAGCGCCGGCTCGCTCCCCAAGTTTCGCTGCCCTGTGGCTCGTCTTGCATTCTATACCGTGGTCCTGACCTTGGGCATATTGAGCATGGGCTTCCAACTGCTGGCTTCGCGGCTCCTGAGTCCTCATTTCGGGTCGTCGCTGCTGGTGTGGGCGTGGCTGATCTCCACGTTTCTCGCCGCCTTCAGCGTGGGGTCGATGGCCGGGGGCTGGGTGAGCGGTCTCGCGCCGTCGTCCCGCACCCGGGCGCAATGGGCAGGCGCGCTGGTCGCGGTGGCGACGCTGGCATTCACGGCGTTCCTTGGCCGGACGGCCCTCGATCGCATCGAGAATATGTTCACCGAGTCGGGCCCGGCGCTGTTTGTTTCCTGCCTTGGCTTGTTTTTCCTGCCCGTGACGGCGCTCTCATCCTTTGGGCCCCAGTGCGTGCAATATCTCGCCAGCCAGGGCACGCCGCCCGGCCGGGCCTCCGGAGCCGTCTATGCGGTCAGCACGCTCGGCAACATCGCCGGGGTGATGCTCACGGCGTTCGTGCTGATCCCGAATTTCAAAGTTTCCACGCTGCTGCTCGGCTGGCTGATCGTCGCCACCGTCGGGCTGGCCAGCCTGTTGCGGTTGCTGCTGCGGCCGGTTGCCCCATGAAACTTCGGCGACTCTTCGCTCTGGCGATCATTCTCCCCGCCGTGTCGGTCGCGGCCGAGCAGCGCGATGCCATCGAACATTTCGACACGCCGTACAACAGCCTGACGATTGAACGGAAGGGCACATTGGTCGAGATGCGGGCCAGGTCCAGGCGCGGCGAGGCGCTGGAATCGGCGGTCGATCTCAGCGACCCCCTGCAACTGGTCGTGCCCTACACGCGCAGCCTCTATGCCGGCTTGTTTTTCCAGCCGAAACCGACCCGCGTCCTCATGATCGGCCTCGGCGGCGCAGGCTTCCATCGTTTCTTTGCGGCGAGTTTTCCGAAGGCGCTGTTACAGACAGTGGAACTCGACCCCAAGGTCTTCGAACTGGCGCAGTCCCGGCTCGGTTTTGCCCCGACCGAGCGGACGCCCGTGGCACTGGCTGACGGCCGGATGTTCGTGAAGCGGGACCGCGCGCATTGGGACTGGATCATCCTCGACGCCTTTCGCGGCGGATATGTGCCGGCGCATCTCAAGACCGAGGAATTCTACCGGGAATGCGCCGCCCGCCTCGACGACCGCGGTGTGTTCATCAGCAACCTGCATTCGGGCACGGAACTTTACTTCGCGGACATTAGAACGATCCAGGCGGTTTTCCCGCAGGTGGTGCTCTTCGCCACCGAGGGACGCGGCAACGTCATCTTGTGCGCGGTCAAATACCGCGAGCCACGGGTCACGGACCCCGCGCACTGGCCAAATCCCGCCGGGCTGTTGCCCCCGGAGATGGCAGCCCGGCTGGACCTGGCGGCCGTCCGCGCCGAGCGCATCGAGGTGCCGGCGGCGGAGCTCCGGGATGTAAAAGTGCTGACCGACGACTTCGCGCCGGTGGAATTTCTCGACACCGTGAAAACCAACAATTCCGCCCCGCGCTGAGCCGGAGGTATTTGACCGCGAAGGTCACAAAGGATGAAACATCCGCCGGGCTGCGGTGTAAGGTAGGTGCACACTTTGCCTTTCCATGACTGTCGACGCCTGCCGTCCCGGCACCGCCCCGTTCTTTCGCCCCCCCAATTTCGCCCTTCGGGCCTTCGGCTGGTTTCGAACCGGGGTAGCCTGGCTCACGCTGGCTGGAGGCTTGGCCGGTGCCGAGACCCCGGTGCCGGGTGAATTCGGCAAGGACATCCAGCTCGCTCCGTTGGTGGTGAACGGCAAACCGCTGACCGTGGCCATCCATGCGCGGACCCGGGGCGACCGGCGCTACGGCGAGAAATTTGCCGATGAAGTCGTCGAGATCGCTTACGAAACGCTCGGCGACACCACGTTCAAGGGCCTCGTGATCGTGGGCCAGAAGGGTGAACCGCACCCGGTCGCGTTCTTTCGGAAGTTCATGGCCATGGCCAAGGCGGGCCAGCTTGATCCAAGCCTTGGCGACGCCGCGGCTGAGGTCGAGGCCGGCCTGAAGAAATTGGAGGACAAATTCAAGATCGACGACAATGATGCAAAAGCGATGGGCATCACCTTCGACACCTTCCTGCCGGCAATGCCTTTGCCGCTGCCGGGCGTCACCTCCCGGCTGTACCAATTGGCTTGGGCCGAGCGCTTCGAGGAGGCGCGGGTGGAGCAGAAGCTCAAAACGTTGACCCGGCTCGAACTCGAACGCGATGAACTCAAACGCTTCGACTGGGTCTTCTATCTCCCGCCCCAGAGTGCCTCCGGGCCGGTATTGAATGAAGTCGTCGAGAAGGGGATGAAGAAGGAAAAGCTGGGCTTGGTCACGCGGGGGCTGATCCGCACGGCCATTTTCACCTTCAAGCCGGTGATCAACAAGGCCATTGAAGGACTCCGGAAAGGAATGCTGTTTCACACGATCCTGGAGGCGAAAAGCGGTTGGAGCCAGGAAGACATCCGATTGGTGAGCGAGGCGTACGTCCAGCAACTGATGCCCGATCTCAAGCCCGGCAACGGCGACGAAAGGAAGCGGGCCCTGGCTGCGATCGAAAAGCAGAAGGCAATGAATGCCGAGTACGCGAAGGATCCCTTTGTGAAGCCCGCGCGCCTCGCCAACTTTGATCCGGCCGCGTACGCGATTTTTGAGGGCGACTACACCGACCACCTGCCGGAGGTCACCCACCGGTTCAAGCGTGAGGGCGATTCCTTCCAGTGGAACTACCGGGATCAAAAACCGCGGACGTTTTACGCGGCGGGCGATCGCCTGTTCGTCAACGAGGATGGTACCATGACGATCCGGTTCCTGGTGGACGACAAGGAGGTTGTCACCGGCGTCGAAGAGCGCTGGGTCCGTCGGCGTAAGACCGTTGCGGTTTGGACGGAGGAGGCCGCTGCGCAGAGCAGGAAAGATGAAGGAGCGAAGAAGCGGGACGGGAAGCGGAAGGTCGTCGAAATCAAACTGACGCCCCAGCCCGAATAAATCGCCCGCGGAACTAAACCATCCAGCCGCCCTGTAGCGCCATTTCTTAATGGCGGGGGCTATCCAGGCCTGAATTTCCCGCCATGAGGCCGGAACCGCTGAGGAAGCGGGGACGGTTTCCACTCCGACGCCGCCGTCATCGAGTTGTCCTGTTGTTCGCTGCTGAGAAACCGGACCAGTCGCGCAGTTTGGGCTGCGGCTGGGCTTTCTCTTGCGCCGGGCGGCGGATGCGGTTGTGTCGGGCCCGACCGCCAGGCTGGGAGCAGCGGTTTACTTCATGCGCCTGCCCTTTGCCCTTTTTCAACGTGCCGTGCTGTGGTCGCTTGTTTTTGTCCCGGCGGCAGGCAGTTTTGCCGGCCTGCCACCCAAGCCCGCAACTGGCGAGCTCCTGCACGACTACGCGGCGGTGATCCCCGAATCCACGCAGCAGGAAATTCGGGAGATCCAGACTCAGGTCCTCAGGGAACAAGGCACGCCCCTGGTCGTGGTCACGGTTTCGAACTTTGGTCGCTACGACACCGGCGCGCGCAATGTCGAGGCCTATGCCCGCGATTGGTTCAACGGCTGGGGTATTGGTTCGGCGCGTCAAAATACCGGAATCCTGGTCCTGGTGGTCGTGGACGAGCGCAAAGCCCGGATCGAACTCGGGTCCGACTGGGGCCGTCGCTGGGACGACTATGCGGACCGGGTGATGCAACTCAAGATGGTGCCGAAGTTCCGGAATCGCGACTACGCAGGGGGCATCCGGGCGGCAGTGGAATCGCTTGCCCGGATGGCGGTGCTCGGGCCAAAAGCGGAACCGCCGGCGGGTTCGGCGCTCGATCGATTCCTCATGTGCCAGGCCGCCCAATACCTGGTGCATGACAACCCCTTGAAGTCGTTTTTCGGTCCGAAAGTGGCACTGCCCTTCGTGATTGCCGCCGCCGTGGCCTTCCTCATGGCGGTCCTTCATCCCCATCGTCGAAAATACTATGTCGCCATCGGCTGCGGTTTGCTGGGAATCCTGGTGCTATTCTGGATTGTGGTCGGGCTGGCGGTCCTGGCCGTGGCGCTGTTCGCCCATGACCAAGACGGCGATGGAACCTCCTCCGAGGGAGGAGACTCGTCGGACAGTGGCGGGTCGTCCGGCGGCGGGGGGGCGAGCGGGGAGTGGTAGGGCAAACGGCTTATCCGGGATCATACAGTTGGTGGGCGTCGGTTTCCACACCGACGCCAGTTCGCACGCCTCGTGAGTCCTTGTCGTCGATATGGAAATCGACGACCACCTTTCGGTCGGTTCGCTACCAAGGGAAACGGCGCTTCAATTGCATGATCCCGGCTTATTGGCTGGCCGGAGCCGGCAGGCGCGCCAGCTGGCGGTTCACGAAATCCAGTTCGTCCCACCATTTCCGCTCGCGGTAGAAGGCGGCCAGATCGCGGTAGCGGCGCACGGGATCGAATCCGGTGGCGAGGTAAATCTTCCGGAGACAGACCACGCAGAGGTGCTGGGGCTGGGCATCGGTTTCGGCCATGGAGTTGGAGCCGTTGACCACGCATTCGAAGTGGATGCAGTGCGGCAGGCCGAACATGTGGGCCGCTTCATGCACGAGCACCTTGCAGGTGCGCTGCAGGATGACATCGCGGTAGTCTTTCCCGCGCTCGTCGCCCCAAAAGGCGGGATCGTAGCGCGCGAGGCTGAAAATGCCCACGCGCTCGACAAGTGATGCCTGGCCAAACACGAAATTCCAAGTGGGTTTCGGATAGAGATCCTCCATGGTCACCCCGAGCAGGCAATAGGCGTCTTCCGGCAACCTGGTTTTGAGGTAGGCCATGACGTCCGGGGCCAGGACCTGGCGCTGCGCGCTGCGGGAATTCTTGCGCGGCGTGAACTCGAGATCATGGGGCAAATACCCGGGAAGCAGGCGGACCTCCATTTGGTAGAACGCCGCGGTGTAGTTCCGGACGAGTTCCAAGTCCGGGGTGGTTTCTTCGGGAAACTCGCCCAGCGGCAACAGGTAGATGACGTTTCGCGGTGCGCTGGGGTGGTTGGCCTTCGATGCCCGGTATTGATTGAAGGTCTGGCCGGTCTCGTTGTGCTGGAACAGCCAGTCCGTCGTACCCGGCGTGGGGACGGGGCGGAAATCGCCATCGGGCGTGAAGAGCGGGCGAATCTCCGCCGGCAACTCGTCAAGGTTTCCGACCGCACGCTGCCGGTCTTCTGGCGTGGGCGGCTGAAAGGCCGCCATGGCATCGGCCAACAGGAGCAGGCCGGCGAAGAAGCAGCGCAGGAACATGGCCCGATTTCAGCGCCGCCGCGGGAACGCGTCGACGGCAAATGCATCGCGCAAGGTTCTCGGATTCTGGTCGGGCCGGAAATCTCGGGGGGCATAAGGCCCTCCTGCAATCCAAACAAGAAGGGCCGCGCGATGGCGGCCCTTGGACAAACCAAATCGTACGTTTGCGACCTCAGGTGGCCGGCGCGGGCGGCGGCATCTGGTAGCCCGGCGTCGACTTGGACAAGGCTTCCTCGTCGGCACTCATGTTTTCCGGGATGCCTTCGAAGAGCGGCGTGGTCATATACCGTTCTCCGGTGTCCGGCAGCATGGCCAGGATCGTGGCGCCGGCGGGAGCCTTGGCGGCGATTTGCATCGCGACGGCGAACGTGGCGCCCGAGGAAATGCCGACGAAAATCCCTTCCTTCTGCGCGAGCTTGCGCGACCACTCGATGCCCGCCGGTCCGGGAATGGTGACCAACTCGTCGTAGAACTTCTTGTCGAGGCCTTCCTGGAGCACGTGCGGGATGAAATCCGGGGTCCAGCCCTGCACCGGGTGTGGTGTCCAGGCCGTGTGTCCCGCCGACGGGCCGTTGTCCGAACCGCGCGGCTGGGGTGTGCCGCTGGTGACGAGCGCGGCGTTGGCGGGTTCGCAGAGAACAATCTTGGTGGCGGGCATTTCCTTGCGGAGGACGCGGCCGACGCCCGTGAAGGTGCCGCCGGTACCGTAGCCGGTCACGAAATAGTCGAGCTTCTTGCCTTTGAAATCAGTGACGATTTCCCGGCCGGTGGTGTTCTCGTGGATGGTCGCGTTGGCCGCGGTTTCGAACTGGCGCGCCAGGAACCATCCGTTTTTGTCGGCGAGTTCCTTCGCCTTGAGGTACATGCCCATGCCCTTGGCCGCCCGGGGTGTCAGGATGACTTTCGCGCCCAGGAAGCGCATGAGTTTGCGCCGCTCGATGGAGAAACTGTCGGCCATCGTCACGACGAGGGGGTAGCCCTTCGACGCACAGACCATCGCGAGGCCAATGCCGGTGTTGCCGCTCGTGGCTTCGACGACGGTCTGTCCGGGTTTGAGCGCGCCAGTGCGCTCGGCTTCCTCGATAATGCTGATGGCCAGCCGGTCCTTGACGGACGCGGCGGGATTGAAGGCCTCCATCTTCACGTAGACGGTGACATTCTTCGGGGCGATATGGTTGATGCGAATGCAGGGCGTGTTGCCGATCGTGTCGACAATGCTGTCATAGAGACGGCCCTGGCCATTGGTCTTGCGTGGGGTGGAGCTCATAGGGAGGCGAACCATAGCGGATTCGACCCGGCAGGCAAGGCCGGGCGTGGAGCAGTCATGTCCTAATTTTACGCCGGTGGCCGGGTCCAGCTCACTCGGTGGGCGCGCCCGAAAGCGCCCAGCCACCGCCGCTTACCGCGCTTGGAGCGGTCCGCCCGATGGACCGACCCCGGCCGCCGTGCGCACGACCGGCTGGATCGTGCCGTCCTCATTGAAGTGCAGGTATTCGGCACAGACCTTGCGCTGGCGCTTCTTGCAGTCGGAAGTTTCATCCACGAGCCAGCGATGGTAGAAGAGGATCCATCGTCCCTGGAACTCCACGATGGAGTGATGGTTGTTGGCTTCGTTTTCCTGCTCCATGATGACGCCGCGGTATTTCCAGGGACCGCGCGGGGAAGAACCCGTGTAGTAGGCCAGCGTGCGGTTGTTCTCGGGCATCGTGTAGTAGTAAACGCCCTTCCGTTTGAAAACCCAGGGGCCTTCATACCGCGGTTTGTACCCGCCCATGTCCATTTTCTCAAATCCCTTGATGCTGTGCATGTCGTCAGCCATCTCGGCCACCAGCCAGTCTCGCGACGGAAAGTAGAGGTATGCCTTGCCGTCGTCGTCCACGAACAGGCACGGGTCGTTCGCGTAGGGCGTCCGCCACAGGGGCCCGCCGATCACATCCTTGAACGGCCCGGTCGGCGAGTCGCTCTCGGCCAGGCCGATGCCCATCCATTTGGTGCTCTTGCCGGGATTGGCGCGGTCCTTGACCCCGGTCCCGACGGGATAACAGAAATAGTACTTCCCGTTCTTGTACGCACAGTCGGGAGCCCAGGCGTAGTTGTCGGCCCATTTGAGGTCCTTGACGGACATGCAGGCGCCATGGTCGGTCCAATGGACGAGATCGGCCGATGAGAACACATGCCAGTCCTTCATCCAGAAGTCCTCCTGGCATTCCTCGTCGTGGGAGGTGTAGAGGTACATCCGTCCATCAGCCCACACGTGCCCGGACGGATCGGCGGTCTTGATGTTGCTGCCGAAGTCCAGCGGGTTGCCGGCATAGGCGGCCGCGGCCAGCACGGCGGACAGGTACAGGCAGAGTGGGGTCGGGCGGGAAAAAAGGGTCATTGCGCGATTAATTGGGGAAAGTATTGGCATGGAGTGTCCGACCGAGGCCTTGAATGCAGGGTCGGCGCTCGCGCCGACCTCATCCGCGAGGTTGGCCCAAGGTCCGACCCTACAGCCAGACCTTCGAGCCGAACCGCATCGAGGTATTTCATGATCACCTTTCGACCGGCAACTGGAAATCCGGGAAGCGATCGATCGGTTCGACCGTGATGTTTCGATAAAAGACCTCGGCGCCTTCGGACTGCAGCTGGATCTTGCCTTTCGTGAGGGGAATCCAACCGCCGTTGCCGTCGGGCTGCTCGGATTCGCGCAGCACCATCACGAGCACGCCGTTGACGACGTGCAGGCTGGTCTGACCTAGGCAGTAGAGGTCTAGGGTGTTCCACTGGCCGTGCTCCTTCTCGGCATCGACGGAGTGCCGGACGTGCCCGCCCGCCTTCGCACCCGAGCGGAAGACCTCATAGGCGCCACCGGGCGAGTAGACGTAGTCGGGTTTCTCCGCCGAACCCTGTTTGTTGGCATGGACCTTGATCGACGTGCCGCCGACCGACCAATAGTCGCCGCAGTCGTGTTCCTGGACCTGGAATTCCTGTGAACGCATCCAAAAAAACCAGCCGGTGGCGTGCGGGCCCACCGAATGATAGAGGACGCCGCTGTCGCGCCGGGAAGTCGTGCGCGGCACCCAGCGTTTCTCGCCCCACTTGAACTGCACGCGCAGGTGGTAGTTCTCGAATTCGTCCGCGGAGGCGAGGGTCCCGAAGACCTGTCCCGAAATCCGGATCGCCGGCGCACCGTCGACCTCGACCACGCTGAAGACCTTGTCCGGGTCCGTGTTGAGTCCGATGTGCGGGCCCGCGAAGTCCTTTTTCTCCACGTCGTAGCGGGGGCCGAGATAGCTTTCCCAGCCGGTAAGATCGCGGCCGTTGAAAAGCGGTTTGGGCGGCTCGGCGGCGAACGCAGGCAGCAGGGCGCAGACGAGGAACAGTCCGGTGGCGGGTAAGGGAGACTTCATAGGGGTAGGGGCGAGCCAACCCATAATCGCCTCGGGAGAAATGACAAACACGTCTCCCCAACGCGGTCGCGACTTTACTCCGAACGCAGCGCGATTACCGGATCCACTCGCGTGGCGCGCCGGGCGGGAATATAACACGCCAGGAAGGCGGCCGCGCCGAGCACGACAAAAACGGCGGCCAGGGTTGCGGGGTCGCGCTCTCCGACGCCGAAAAGGAGGTTTTGCATGAGCTGGGTCAGGCCAAAGGTGCCGGCGATGCCGAGGACCAGCCCGAGGACCGAGAGGCCCATGCCATGACGCAACACCAGGCCGAGGACATCACCCTGGCTGGCACCCAGCGCGGCGCGGATGCCGATCTCGCGGGTCCGCTGCGAGACCGAGTACGAAATCACACCGTAGATGCCGATGGCGGAAAGGAGCAGCGACACCCCGGCGAAGGTGCCAAGCAGGAGCGCGCGCAGGCGGTTGTCGCCCAGCGACTCTGCCTTGATGGCTTCCAGCGTCTTCATGTTGGGCAGGGTTTGGTCGCGCCCGAGTTCATGGAGGGTCCGCTTTGCCGGTTCCTGCAGCGCCAGGGGGTCCAGGTTGCTCCGGATCAGCACCGAATTGTAGTACACCGGGCACTGCTCGTTCGTGACGTACATGCCCGGGTTGTCATCGGGTTTGTCGTCCAGGCTGCCGACGGCTTCGTCCGCGACGACGCCGACAACTTCCCAGGGAATCTCTTCGCCGAGCTGGGTTTTGCCCGGGACGATTTCCTGGACGAGGACGCGCTGGCCGAGCGGGTCGGCATCTTTGAAGTATTTCCTGGCCATGCTGTCGTTGATCACCATGGCGGGCACCGCCCCGCGGCGATCGGTGTCGGCCAGCAGCCGGCCGCGCAGCAGATGCATGCGGAGCGTCGAAAAATAGGTGGGAGCAACCATCTTGAAGAAGCCGCCCGGACGCCTGGAACGGTCCTCGGTCTTCTGGCTGGCGATCTGGAAAGGCATGCCGTAACCCCAGCCCTGCATGGGCAGGACGGACGTCACCGCGACGTCAGTCACCCCGGGGAGGGCACGGAGCCGGGCATCGACCTGGCGAACGTAACTGATCAGCGCCTCGGGAGTGGGGAAGCGCTGGTCCGATACCGGCAGGTTGAACGTGAGGACGTTGGTCGAGTCGAAACCGGGGTCGACATGGCTGAGCTTGTCGAGGCTGCGAATGAGGAGGCCCGCGCCCGTGAGCAGCACAAAGGCCAGCGCCACTTCGGCAACCACCAGGGCACTGCGGACACGCGCATGGCGGTGTCCGGTGCCCGAGCCCCCGCCCTGCTTGAGGGAGTGGGTCAGGTCGGCTCGCGCCGCCTGCAGCGCGGGAAGCAGCCCGATGACGGCACCGGTCAGAACGGCGAGTGCCAAGGAGAACAGCAGGACGCGTCCGTCGAGAGCGACCGCGGCTTCGGAGGGCAAGGTGTACGGCGGCATTACGGCCTTCAGCCCGACCATCGTGAGCCAGCCGAGCCCCAGTCCCGCCGTGCCGCCGACGAGCGATAGCAGCAGGCTCTCCGTGAGGAATTGGCGCAACAGCGCGGCCCGGCCGGCGCCGAGGGCGGTGCGGACGGCGATTTCGCGTTCGCGGCCGACGACGCGCATGAGCGACAGGTTGGCGAGGTTGGCGCAGGCGATCAGCAGGACCATGCCGACCGCCGCGAGCAGGACGTAAAGGGATTGGCGGAGTTCCCGGTTCACGACGCCGGTGGCAAAGGGTTTGACGCTGACGCTCCAGTCCTTGTTGGAGTCGGGGAAGTCGTCCGAAATGCGTTTGCCGATGGCCTCCATCTGGGTCCGCGCCTGTTCCAGCGTGACGCCTCCCTTGAGTTTCGCGAGCGCCCCGAACCAGTGAAAGTTGCGCGTCATGTTCTCGGGCTTGAACACCAGCGGCCGCCACAGGCGGGAGTAACCCCGATCGAAGGAACCCGCGGGCAGGATGCCGATGACGGTGTATGGCTCGCCTTCGAGCTGGATCGTCTTTCCCACGAGCGCGGGGTCGCCTCCGAACTGCGTCTGCCAGAGCGCATGGCTCAGGACGACGACCTTGTCCTTGCCGGCCTGGTCCTCGCCTTCCGCAAATGTCCGGCCTTGGGCCGCGGACACGCCAAAGATGTCGAAGTAATGCGCGGAGACGCGGGATCCGGGCAGCTGGACCGGCTCATCAATGCCGGTGAGGGCGACGGAGCCGCCCGTGCTCGCCGCCAGGTATTCGAAACACTCGTTCTGGCGCTGCCAGTCGAGAAAGTTGAGGGTCGAAATGCCATTGTCACCGCCGTCGGGACGTTTTTCGCGCACACGGACGATGCGCTCCGGTTCCGCATAGGGCAGGGGCTTGAGAAGGACGGCGTTGAAGAAGCTGAAGATCGCAGTGTTGGCCCCGAGCGCGAGGGCCAGGGTAGCAAGGGCGACGAGCGTGAAGCCCGGCGACTTAAGGAGGGTGCGGACGGCGAAACGGGCGTCTTGGGCGAGGGTCTGCATGGTGTGGGGTGCTTCCCTTATAACCCGCCGTCGGTCGAAAGGTTACCAGAAAATCCAGCGGTGATGGCGACGTTCCGGTCGTTGGGTTTCATCGCGGTCACGGGTTGCGAATGCGCACCCGGTTGTTGTGGGACCAGGAATTGTGGCCGCCGGCAAACTCGTGGAAGACGGCCTGCGGCTTCGAAGCGGCCAGCGCCTGGGCATGTTTACCGGGAATGACGCCGTCATGGTCGGCGGCGAAAATCTCCAGCGGCCCGACGTAGCCCTTGAGGGCCTCGACGTTGTTCCAGTTGTCGTGAAGCAGGAGGCTGACGGGGAGAAACGGATAGTGACCCTTCGCGACCGCGGCGAGGATGTCAAAGGGCACAATCAACACCAGCTTGTCCGGCGGGCGGCCCTGCGTCGTGAGCCAGCAGGCAGGCCCGGTGCCGATGGATTCCCCGGCGATGCACACGGGAGTCGACGGAAATTGCGCCCGGAGCAGGTCGTAGGCTTCCTTGGCTGCAAAATTGATGGACGTGAGCGAGGGCGAGCCCTCGCGCCGACCGTAGCCCGGGTATTCGAGAATGTAGACCGAGTCGTCGGCCGAAAAGGAGGGCAAGGCATAGCTGCGGTCGGCGGCCTGGCCGGCATTGCCGTGGACGAGCAGCCAAACGTTCCGCGGTCGCGGCACCAGTCGGGCAAAGCCGATCAGGCGGTCGCCCGACTTCCATTCGGTCAGGCAATTGCTTGTCGTCTGATGTGAAGGGAAATAAAGCAGCTTCCGCTGCACCGATCCGCAGCCGGCGATCCCGAGCACCAATGCAACCAGCAGGGCCAGCACCAGGACCGGCCGAATGAAAGGAGTAAACGCGCCGGTCCAGACCATGATGCCTTCCGTGACAACCTACCGGCTACGGTCGCCTTTTTCCTTCTCGAGGAAGTTGACCAGGTCGGCCTCGGCGGCGCGGCGCTTGAGTTCGGCCTTGGTGGGCTGTTCGGTGGCGACGCCAGCGTGGGAGAACCACTCGCGGGAGGCGCGGCCGGCGGCGTCTTCGGGCTTCATCCCCTGCTTGACGAGTTCCGCCGTGCGCCGGTCAACAAAGGTGCTGCGCTCGGACGTATCGCTGAAACTGCCCGCCGGGGTGTAGTAACGCTGCTTGGTCCGGGCAGTCCGGCTCGACGCGCACCCGGCGGCCAATGTCAGCACCGCGACAGCCAGCAGCGTCAAAAGTGGGGCCTTTGTCATGGGAATAGATTTCCGGCAAACGCCGGAACGGGTCAAACTGAGAAACCCGCTTTTTCCGTTGGTTCCGTCAGGTAGGGACCGACCTTGGTCGGATGACTTGAGTGTGGAAGGGGCTTTACGCCCCGACGGTAGGCGCTGCCGCAATCCCGTCGGGGCGTAAAGCCCCTCCCACATTCAAGCAGCAGTGATATGCGCAGATCGTTTGAGAACATCCCTAGCTGATTAGCAGCAGTCGGGGTGTACCACCGGCGGACTGGACGGGCGCGCGATGGATGCAGGGCGGGACGGGGCTGCCCGGCCAGTCGATGGCTATGCGCCAGAGACAGCCGACCTCAAACGACCAGGGCTGCGCCTGCGGGACGGGAACATAGTGGAGGTCGTAGCAGTGCTCCCGGAGGAAATCGCGAAAGCCCGCGTCGTCGTTTCCGCCATATTCCCGCAGCAGGGCGGCGCGCGTGGCAGGGTGGTCGATCCGGCGCAGCGCTTCGTCGTTGCGCAGGCCTTCGGACGGCGCGCCGTAATAGGTGCAAAGCCACGTGGCGGTCTCCACGGGTGCGCGGTCGGCATGGAAGGAATAAACGTCGGTGGGCACGGTTGCCATGGCATCGCGCGGATACGCGTGGATGCAATTAAGCTCGGGCGTCAGCCCCTGTTCGCGCAGGAGTTCGAAATCCGCGATCAGGATGTCCCGGGCAATCCGTCCCGCCGGGCCCAGGGGCAGATTTCGCAGGTGGTCGCTGTCAAGGCGCACAACGCCTTCGCCCTGGCCCAAACTCGCGGTCACCTCGCCAAAATCCCCGGGCAAGCTCCGCGGCCAACAGATCGCATTGACACCGCGCGCAAAGCGAGCGGCGAGCAGTTCCGCAAAGCTGCCGACGGTCCCGACGTAGGGGTTATCGTGGAATCGCAGGTCGGCGGTTGTTTTCACAGGAGGGAGTAGAGTGAAGGGAGACAAAGTTCGATGACCACCCTGTTTCCTTCGGTATCTCCTGTTAGCCCGATCGGTGTCTTCGGCTTCGCAGCAAGGAAAGGTCTATGAAAAATGGCAGGTAAGGAATTGAGGCCAAGTCGGCTTTCCGGCCGGACTCCGACGTGCTTTTCCAAAGTTCCGACCGAACGCGCCCGGCTCGCCCTAGTTTACCTCGATCCCGCTAAAATGGGTGCTGGGCGCCTCCGCGAGGCGCTCGGGAACCGTCGGGCGGAAGCGTTCGTCATACTGCTTGCCGATTTTCGGGCTGATCTCCGCGATCCGGTCCCAGATCCAGTCGATCGTGTGGATGTCGACCTTGCCCGCGCACCGGATATGCAGCTCGTCGGCGAACTGGGCCAGCTTCGCCGATTTGACGTAGCTCGAAGAGGTCAGGGAGTTGGCGACGTCCTTCACGGTCCAGCCGATCATGAATTGCCATTGGTCGCGGGACACGTCGGCCGGACGCTTCAGGCCCAGGGCCCTCACTTCGGCTTCCACCCGCTGGTAGTGTCGTGAATGCATTTCCAGCCGGAACATGAAGAAACCCAGCGGCAACCCCACGACAAGCGCGAGCGCGAGGATGAATTTGATGACCGTGCGCCTCACGGCAGCTCTTTGAGGCGGATGTGCCGGTATTCCATCTGGTCGCGGTCGCCTTCCAACCCAATGGGGCCGGTCGCGGGGAGCTTCAACGCCTCCTCCAGCACCTCGCCGTTGCAGGTGCAGCGCGCCACGCCATCGGTCACGACGACTTCGATCTCGTTCCAATCTTGGGGCCGATACTTGGTCAGCGTTTTGTAGGGCCCGGCCACGAGGTAGTCGCGGCATTGGAGCTGGGGGCCCCGCAGGTAGATGCCGCTGTCGGCGTTCACGGCGGCGCGGAACTCCAGCCGCAGGATGAAGTTTTTCGGGAATTCCTGTTGCGTGAATATCTTCTGGATCTTCCGCGGCGTGTGCGGATGCACGACGAGGGCGCCGCCGCTCGCCGAATAGCGCTCGTCGGGGGTGGCCACCTTGCCGTCGAAGCGTTCGACGATGGCCAGATTGGCCTTGTCACCCTCGCGAAAGCACCAGCCCGTGAGGTCCTTGGCATTGAAGAGCAGGAGAAACCCCGCTTCGGGCGTAAATTCCGCCACGACGCGCTTTGCCGTGAGTTGCTCGGTGGCGACGTCGCCCACGTCGCGCGTCAACTTGATCTCATCGCCGTCGACCACGCCGCGGTAGGAGATGAGGACTTCGTTGCCGTCGACCGCGAACGTCTCGGTGAACGACACCTTGTCGCCTTCCACCTTGATCGCCCTTAACGCCACCGTGCCCTGCCCGAGCGAGTGGGCGTAGGTCGCCTGCCCGGTGACCTTGTCGCCCTCCTGTTTGAATTCGTAGGTGTATTTCTGCGGACCGATCTGGGTGTCGAACTCGGCGGTCCATTTGCCGACGAGTCCGTCAGCGTGAGCGGGAATCAGGACAGCAATGAGCAGGGTGAGGAGTGCAAGGAGGCGGATTTTCATGGGGGTGCGTCCGACGATGCAGCTTTGGCTCGCCATGCAAACCATGAAACAGCTCGATTCGTTGCGGAACATGGGAAAGGCGGCGATTGCTCCCATCTTGTCGCTGCTTAGCCCGGAAATTTCTCACAGTCCTCCCTGCGCAACCGACACACCCCGGCGCTGCGCACCACCCCTCTTCATCGAGGGGAATCCAATTCTGCGCCGCCGAGGTCCCCTCTATGAAGCCGGGACTATTCAGTGGAAGGTGGAGCGACTTGACCTCAAGCCGCAGAGCACGTCCGCTGCGAAGAAAGCGCCCGCGGGAGCAGGTCGCTCCACCATTTGGTGGTCGGCGATTTCCACATCGCCGACAAGGACTCACGAGGCGTGTGCAACTGGCGTCGGTGTGGAAGCCGACGCCCACCTATTGGATAGTTCCGGATGAGAGGGGTGCCCGACAGGGCGGGTGTGTTGGTTCGTTTCCAAGTGTGCTATTGCGGCTAGGGCGCCTCGTGGCCGGTTTGGCTTCAGGAAGAGGCAAAGACCTTGGCGCCGCGGTGAATCCTTGCAGTTTTGGGACCCACGAATTGGCAGTAGAAGCCGCGGATGCCGTGGTCAAGGAACTGGAGGGTGGATTTGATTGCTTTGGTGGAGGCGGCGCGGTCGCGCAGGGCGAATTTGCTGAAGGGCATGCAGGGCGTCGCGACGATGACACTCGTGAGCGTCGCCAGGCCCTGGACGGTCTCGATGGCGATGCCGGCCGCAACGTCGGTGAGTTCGATGCGCGGGGCGGGGCCATCGACGATGAGATTTTCGGCGGCGCAGCCAAACGTGAAGGATTCGCCGAAACGCTCCCGCATAGCCTCGTAGTGACGGGAAAAGCCGAAGCAGAGCGTGTTCTCGCCGCGACTTCGGGAGAAAGGGTGTGCGGCATGGTGCACGTCCATCAGGCAGCTCCCGTCGGCCGCGGGAGCGCACGCGCCGCCGGGCGTGAGCCAGATTTCGTCCACGACCAGCAGGGCCGCGGGATCGAAGTAGCGGGACGGGCCGGTGCCGATGGTCAGGCTCGATCGCTGGATCTGCAGGCGGGAGATTTCGCCGAGGAGTTTCATGGTGGAGGCTGGGATTTCCGTCGGGCTACTATTCGTGGCGTTGGTGCAACTGTAGGGTCGGTGCTTGCGCCGACCTCACTTGCGAGGTCGGACCAAGGTCCGACCCTACATCCAATTCAGGCAAAATCGGGCAGGCTAGTAGTCGAGATACGGTGCCAACCATTTTTCGGATTCCGCAACTGGCTGTTGTTTCCGGGCGGAGTAGTCCTCGACTTGGTCTTTCGCGAGCTTGCCGACGGCGAAGTACTTCGAATCGGGATGGTTGAAGTAGTGGCCGCTCACGCTGCTCGGCGGGTACATCGCGTTCGACTCGGTCAGGTTGATGCCGGTGAATTCGGTGGCGTTGAGCAGGTCGAAGAGCGGGGGCTTTTCGGTGTGGTCCGGGCAGGCGGGGTAGCCCGGCGCGGGACGGATGCCGCGGTATTTTTCGCGGATGATATCCTTCATTTCCAGGTTCTCGGTGCGGCCGAAGCCGGAGAACTCGCGGGCCTTCTTGTGCATCAGCTCGGCGAGGGCTTCGGCGAGGCGGTCGCCGAGGGCCTGGGCAAGGATGGCGTTGAAGTCGTCATGCTTCGCCCGGAACTCCGCGGCGAATTCCTCGACGCCATGGCCGGCGGTGACGGCGAAGCCGCCGAGATAGTCGATGCGGCCGCTGTCTTTCGGAGCGATGAAGTCGGCCAGGCAATGGTTGAACTGGTCGGCCGGTTTCTCGTTCTGCTGACGCAGGAAGTGAAAAGTCTTGAGGACCTTCGAGCGCGATTCGTCAGTGTAGACCTCGACGCTGTCGCCGACGCTGTTCGCCGGCCAAAAGCCGATGACGGCCTTGGCGGTGTACTTCTTTTCGGCGATGATGCGCCGCAGCATTGCCTGCGCCTCGGTGTAAAGCTTGGTGGCTTCGGCGCCAACGACCTCGTCCTTCAGGATGTCAGGGAAACGGCCGTGCAGTTCCCACGTGGAGAAGAAGGGGCTCCAGTCGATGAACTCAGCGATCTCGCTGAGTTCAAGGGTCTGGGTTTTAGGGTCTGGATTTCGGGAGGCGGAAGAGAAAGCGCGGGTTCCCATGAACTCGGGCTTGGGGATGTCGATTTCGTCCCAGTTGAATCTTTGGCCGCGGGCGCGGGCGTCGGCGAGGGAGAGCAGCTTGCGTGCGCCCTGGCGGTCGGCGAAGTCGGTGCGGGACTTTTCCTGCTTCGCGCGGGTGTCGGCGACGAACCTGGCTTTGTTGTCCGGGCTGAGGAGTTGCGAAACGACGCCGATCACGCGCGAGGCGTCGAGCACGTGGACGACCGGTTCGCCGTAGTGCGGGGCGATCTTGACCGCGGTGTGTGCGGCGGACGTGGTCGCGCCGCCGATGAGCAGCGGCAATTTGGAGCCGAGGCGCTGCAGTTCCTTCGCGTTGTGCACCATCTCGTCGAGGGAAGGCGTGATCAGCCCGGACAGGCCGATGATGTCGGCGCCCTTTTCCACGGCGGCGGCGTGGATCTTTTCAAACGGCACCATGACGCCGAGGTCAAAGACCTCGTAGTTGTTACAGGCCAGCACGACGCCGACGATATTCTTGCCGATGTCGTGCACGTCGCCCTTGACCGTTGCCATGACGATGCGACCGGCGGCCCGCGGGGACGCGGGCCCTCCTGCGGCGGCCGTCGCCGCCTTCTCGGCTTCCATGAACGGCTGCAGGTAGGCCACGGCTTTCTTCATGACCCGGGCGGATTTCACGACCTGGGGGAGGAACATCTTGCCGGCACCGAAGAGGTCGCCGACGACGCGCATGCCGTCCATGAGCGGGCCCTCGATGATGAGCAATGGCTTGCCGTATTTTAGGCGGGCTTCCTCGGTATCGGCGTCGATGAAGGTATCAATGCCTTTGACGAGCGCGTGGGAGAGGCGGGATTCAACGGTGCCCTTTCGCCAAGCCTGGTCGGCGGTGGTGTCAGCGGCGGCCCGCAGGGACGCGGGCCCTCCAGATTCGGCCTTTAACTTTTCCCCGAGTGTTACAAGGCGTTCCGTGGCGTCTGGGCGACGGTTAAGGAGAACGTCTTCGACGTGCTCGAGCAGGACCTTGTCCACCTCCTCGTAGACCTCGAGCATGGACGGGTTGACAATCCCCATGTCGAGGCCGGCGTTGATGGCGTGGTAGAGGAAGGCCGCGTGCATGGCCTCGCGCACCACATTGTTGCCGCGAAAGGCGAAGGAGATGTTCGACACGCCGCCGCTGACCTTGGCATGGGGGAGGTGGGCCTTGATCCACCGAGCAGCCTCGATGAAATCCACCGCATAGTTGGCATGCTCTTCGATGCCGGTGCCGACCGTCAGGATGTTTGGGTCGAAAATGATATCCTCCGGCGGAAAGCCGACGACATCGACGAGCAGCCGGTAGGCGCGCTCGGCGATGCGGATCTTGTCCGCCAGCGTGGCGGCCTGGCCCTGCTCATCAAATGCCATCACCACGACTGCGGCGCCATAACGCAGGACGAGGCGCGCCTGTTCGAGGAACTTGGCTTCCCCTTCCTTGAGCGAGATGGAATTAACGATGCCCTTGCCTTGGAGGCATTTCAAGCCGGCCTCGATCACCTCCCACTTGGAGGAGTCCACCATCACGGGAACCTTGGCAATCTCGGGTTCGCTGGCGATCAGGTGCAGGAATCGCGTCATCGCCGCGACGCCATCGATGAGGCCGTCGTCCATGCAGATGTCGATGACGTTGGCGCCGGTGTCGACCTGCTGCCGGGCGACGGCGACCGCTTCCTCGTAGTTCCCCGCTTTGACCAGCTTGGCGAACTTGGGTGAGCCGGCGACGTTTGTGCGTTCGCCGATCATGAGGAACGAACCCGGCTGCTGGGTAAAGGGAAGGGAACCAGAGAGTTGGAGGGGAAGGGATGTAGCCGGCCTGGCTGAGGCCGGTCCGGGGTCAGTTACCCCGGCTACAGCGACCTCCGGTTTCACGATCGTCAACGAGCGGGCCGGCTTGGGCGCCACGGCCTGGGCGATGGCCGCGATGTGTTCGGGGGTGTTGCCGCAACAACCGCCGACGATATTCGCCAGGCCCGCGGTGGTGAATTCGTCCATGTAACGTGCCATGTCGGCCGGCACGAGGTCGAAACCTGTCGGCGAAAGCGCATTGGGCAGTCCGGCATTCGGGTAGCACGAGACGAACGTGTCGGCTTTCTCGCTCAGCTCCGCGAGGAACGGGCGCATCAGGTCGGGGCCGATCGAGCAATTCAGGCCGATCGAAAACGGTTTGACGTGGCGCACGGCATTCCAGAAGGCGCCGACGGTCTGGGCGGAGATCATCGTCTCGCCGCCCCGGCCGACAGCGGCCGAAATCATGACCGGCAGGCGGAGATGGTCCTCGGCGAAGACTTCCTGCAACGCGACGAGGGCGGCCTTGGCGTTGAGGGAGTCGAAGATGGTCTCGACCAGGAGCAGGTCGACGCCGCCCGCGATGAGGGAGCGCACTTGCCGGCGATAATCGGTCTTGACCTGGTCGAAAGTGACGACGCGGAAGCCGGCATCATCGGCGTCAGGCGAGTTGGAGAGCGAAACGGTGAGCGGCCCGATCGCGCCGGCGACGTAGCGGCGGCGGCCCGTGGCATTGGCAATCCGATCGGCCCATTCGCGGCATTGGCGGGCCGACGTGTAGTTGATGTCGTGGGCCAGGCCGGCGAGGAACTTGTCTTGGATGACCTGTTCGTAGAATGCCGGATCCTTGCGCCCACCCTTTTCGCGCGGGTCTTCGAGGAAGAACTCGCTTTGGCCTATGCTGGTGGCGGAGAAGGTGTTGGTTTCGATGATGTCGGCGCCGGCCTCAAGGAAGCGACGGTGGATATCGCCGATGGCATTGGCGCAGGTCAGGGAGTAGATATCGCCATTGTTCTTGAGATCTTTCGGGGCGTCCTTGAACCGTTCGCCGCGCACATCCTGTTCGGTGAGGTTGTAAGTGCGGATCGTCGTCCCCATTGCCCCGTCGAGCACGGCAATGCGTTCCCGGAGCGTGTGGCGAAGGTCTATTTCAGCGCTGGTTGGATGGTGATGGAAGGGAGATGACACGGAAATCAATAATCTATATATCGGAATGTAATGATATAACGCAAGTATTTTGTTGGTCAAACGGTTGTCTAATGACCAAAGGCAAAATTCGGGTTAACGTAGTCAACTGATGCGCAGGCTTTTGGCTTGCGAGCACGGGACTTGGCTGCGGTTCTGGGCACCGTTCCTGAAGTTCTTTCCAGCCAATTCAGCAGTCGCAGGGAAGGCCGTGAAAATCGGCCACAGTAGCGCTGCGGTAACGCATCACAGACCCCCATCCCGCTTCAGGGCGGGAGCAAAGCCAGTCTCCGATTCCAACTTCGGAGGCGAAGGCGGGGGCGAGGCGCGCGGAATGCGCAAGTACGAATACTTGCACTCCGGGCACACATGCGAAGTCCGAACATCTGTCTGCCGAAACTCACTCCGCCGGCGCGTGTGCGCGCACCGGCGAAACCCTTCATCGCACTCAATGAAGCGTGAGAGTAGGAACGTGCTTTGGTTGTAGCCGGCCTCGCTGAGGCCGGATCCGGGGGTCTGCCGCCCCGGCTACATCAGGGCGGCGGTCTGCTCTTGCCGATAGCAGCAGCAGATCATGAAAACCATTTGTTCGGCGTCCTTGCGATGCTTCCTTCCCGCCGCCGGCCTCCTGGTGGCGCTCAATGCCCCCGCCCAAAGCGACCAGACCGTGGTCCTGCCCGACTACGTGCTCACCGCCACGCGGACTCCCGCCGCGCTCACCACCACCGGCACCGCCGTCGATTCGCTCAGCGCCGCCGAACTGGCGCGCATGCAGCTCAGCGGCATCCAGTCCGCCCTCGGGGGGCTTCCGGGCGTCCCCTCAGCCGCGTCCGGGGCACCCGGCGGCGTGACCTCGCTTTTCTTGCGCGGTTCGAATTCCAACCAGACGCTGTTCCTCGTGGACGGCATCCGGGCCAACGATCCGAACACGGATTACCAAGCGACGCTCGGTGGCGCGTGCCTGGGCGCCTGCGACAATCTCGAGGTTTCCCACGGCCCGCAGAGTACGCTGTATGGCGGCGAGGCCGTGGGTGGTGTCATCGCGATCCGGGGCCAGCGCGGCACGGGAGAGCCGCATGGCAGCGTGGCGGTTGATGCCGGCGCTTTCGGGACGATCCAGGGCGCAGCCAGCGTGCAATGGGGCGGCGAGCGGGAGGCTTTTTCCTTCTCGATCAACAGCGGGCACACGGACAATGAGCGGCCCAACAATTCCTTCGACAGCGCCACTTACGTCATGCGCTTCGATCGCCGGCTCTCCGCCAAGGTCGCGGTCGGTGGGACCTGGCGCGGTTTCGTCGGCGTTTACGGCTCGCCGGGTGCGGCGATCGGCTTCGGGGCCAACGATCCCGACAATGAGGAGCGTGAAAGCAACCAGCTCGCGACCGTCTTCGCGGAATTCACGCCGTCGCCCGAATTCACCCACAAAGCCGTGCTCGGCGGACAGGACCGGCGGTACGTGTCATTCAACGGCACCTCCGAGACCATCGTGAAGAACCGCCGGGTGGTCCTCGACTGGCAGGGCACCTGGGTGGCCAACGAACAGCATCAGTTCACCGGGGGACTGACCGCCGAGGCCAACCATACGCGCAACACCGGCTTTGGCAGCATCAACGAACGGCAGCAATTGCTGGCGGTATTCGTGCAGGACCAATGGACGCCCATGGAGCATCTCTACCTGACGGCCGGCTTGCGCAGCGACGACCATGACACCTACGGCCGCTCGGCGACGGGCCGGGCCACGGCGGCATGGCTCTCGGGCAATTCGCGCTGGAAGCTTCGCGCGAGCTACGGCACGGCGTTCCGCTCACCGAGTTTCCTCGACCTGTATGGGCAGAGCTCGTTTTACGTGGGCAACCCGAAGCTCGATGCCGAGAAGGCCAAGGGCTGGGACACCGGCGTGGACTATTTCCTGGCCGACAAAAAGGGCGTCCTCAGCGCGACGTGGTTCGATACGCAAATTTCCAACCTTATCGCCTTCGATTTCGCGGTGTTCCCGGGCACGGTGAAGAACGTGGGTCGGGCTCGCACCCGGGGCTTGGAGGTGTCGGGCAAGTTCACCCTGCCCGGCGTCGTCGACGTCCGGCTGGCTTACACGAACCTGGAGGCGGACGACCTCACCGCTGGAACGCGGTTGTTGCGTCGGCCCAGGCAGAGCGGCTCGCTCGACCTGTGGCACGATTTCGGCCATGGTTTCAGCGCCGGGACCGGCCTGGTTTTTGCCAGCAACCGCCTGGACGTGCACGCGGCAACCTTCGACACGATCGCCGCCGAGGACTACACCGTGGTGCGAATCTACGGCGCCTGGCAGGCCACCGAGCGACTGACCGTCAAGGCGCGGGTCGAAAACCTGTTCGATGAAAGCTACGAACAGGTCCACGGCTACCCCCAGCTTGGCGTCGGTGCCTTTGGCGGCATCGAGTGGAAGTTCTGACAAAATGGAGGCGGGGTGCCCTCACCCCGCGGTCGGCTGAGTCGAATGCGGGGTGGGGGGCACCCCGCCTCCAGGGCATCTAACTGTCATGCAAAGCCGCCAGCCTGCACGCTTGCGGCTTTTTTGCGGGATGGAAAAAGTGTGCCATGAATCGACTATTCCGATGCGTCGTTTTGCTTTCGGTCACGATTTCCGCGCTGCCCGCCGCTGATTATCCCTTCCAGCCGGTGCCATTCACCGCCGTGCGCGTGACTGGCGGGTTTTGGGCGCAGAAACAGGAAGTGAATCGCGCGGTCACCGTGCCCTTCGCGCTGCAACAGTGCGAGGAGTCGGGCCGGTTGAAGAACTTTGACCTCGCGGCCGAGGTCATGCGCCGGCGCGCCGCCGGGGAAAAGGACTTCCAGATCAAACCGCCTACCATTTACCCGTTCGACGACACCGACGCGTACAAGGCCATCGAGGGGGCGGCCTACGTCTTGAGCATGAAGCGGGACCCGGCGCTGGAGGCGAAGTTGGACGCCTGGATCGAACGAATTGGCGCGGCGCAGGAGCCGGATGGCTATCTCTATACGTTCCGAACCATGCACCCCGGCTCGCCCGGGCACAAATGGGTCGGCCAGGAGCGTTGGGACCTCGATCCCGTGTTGAGTCACGAGCTCTACAATGCGGGACACATGTACGAGGCGGGCGTGGCTTACCATGAGGCAACGGGGAAGCGGGCGTTTCTCGACATTTGCCTCAAGAACGCGGAACTGCTCTGGAAGACCTTTGGCGAGGGCCGCCGCCGGCTCGCGCCAGGCCACGAGATCGTCGAGATGGGACTCGTCCGCCTCTACCGCGCGACAGGGGACAAGCGCTGGCTGGCGCTCGCGAAGGAATTCCTCGATGCCCGCGGACCCGGCGAAGATCCCTACAACCAACGGCACAAGCTGGTCGTGGACCAGGATGAGGCCGTCGGCCACGCCGTGCGCGCGAACTATCTCTATTGCGGCATGGCCGATGTCGCGGCGTTGACGGGAGACCGTCGTTACCAGGCCGCCATCGAAAAAATATGGGACAATGTCGTTTCGAAGAAGCTCTACCTGACGGGCGGCGTCGGCGCGCTGGCCAAGGGCGAGGCCTACGGCGCCGATTATGACCTGCGGCACGACGGCTATAACGAGACCTGCGCCGCCCTGGCGCTGATGATGTGGAACCACCGGATGTTCGCGCAAACCGGCGATGGGAAGTACATGGACGTTTTCGAACGCACCGCCTTCAACGGTTTCCTCAGTGGCGTCTCCCTGTCGGGCGACCGGTTTTTCTACCCGAATCCCCTCGTTTACGACGGCAAGGCCAAGAACAACCACAGCTACGCCGGTCGGGCGCCATGGTTCGGCTGCGCGTGTTGCCCGCCGAATCTCATGCGCACGCTGGCGTCCCTGACCGGTTATTTCTACGCCGTGAAGGACGATGCGCTTTACGTTAACTTCTACGCGCAGAGCGAAGGCGAAGCGGAGGTGGCCGGCACGAAGGTGAAGGTGACCCAAACGACGAATTACCCCTGGGACGGCCAGGTGAAGCTGGCGATTTCCCCTGAGGGGCCCGCGAAGTTTGCCGTCAAGGTGCGCGTTCCCGGGTGGACGCGGGGCCGGGCGTTGCCGTCGGACCTTTATCACTATCGCAACACGGGTGGGACCGGTGTCCGGATCCTGGTGGCGGGCCGGCCAGTCGATGCGAGCCCGGACGCCAACGGCTACGTTTCAATCCAGCGGGCTTGGCACAGTGGCGATGCGGTGGAGTTGGATTTTCCGATGCGGGTGCAGGTGGTGGTCGGCAACGAAAAGATCGAGGCGACACGCGGACAGGTGGCCTTCGAGCGCGGCCCGGTGGTATATTGTTTCGAGGACGTGGACCAGCAGGTCGCCGACGCACGGTTGACCGCGCCTTTTTCCGTCGCGACAGCCGAAAAGCCGGAACTGCTGGGAGGGATTACGGAGCTCGAAATCACGACCAAGGCCGGCCTCGCCCTCACGGCGGTACCTTACTATGCTTGGAACAATCGTGGGCTGGCGCCGATGAGGGTTTGGTTGCCGGAAGGCAACTGAGCTGATTTTGGCTGACCTTGGCTCCTGTCGCGGACGATCAGAAATTCCGAATCTTACCCTCCGCCTGGGCGACAAGACGAAGGATTGAATCCATTCAACGGGAAGTTTGGTCTGGGCAAATTTGATCGAATGCGCGCCCGGGCTTGGTCGAACCAGGCCGCTACGATTGAGACCAGACCGAACCCCTATCGGAAGTTCAACCACCGCGCGCCCGGTTCAATTCGGTCAGCTTCTTCAGCAGTTCGCGGTCCGTGAGGCCGGACGTCCAGCCATACGCGGCCAGGACGACATCATTGAGCCTTTCCACCTCCCCGGCCCGTACCGCCCGGGCAATGGCATGTCGTTGTTCTTCCTGGTTCGACGTCAATGCGCTCAATGGCGTGGCTGGCGGCCACGGAAAAGGAAAGGATTCCACACGTTGGACGGGTCCGATGCGCGTGCGGCCTGCGCGCCACCACACCGAAAAAAGCCCCGAACCCAACACCCCGTGAATGAAGTCCTCATCCCGCGCCACGACGACGAGGCTCGCATCCGGCAGCAGATCGTCCGCGATCCAGCGCCAATCGGGCACGGCCGCATCCGCTGGCAGGGCGAGAAAGCGCGACACCCGCGCCAGGGCCCGGCGCAGGTCAGGTTTGGCCTTGGGATTGAGCCACGCGTTATCGCGGACGCGCTCACGAATCCAGGCGGAAGGCAGCTCATAGAGCGAAGCTTCCTGGGGCGTGAAATGCGCGGGAAAGTCGATCTGCCAGCTTTCGGCGGGCTCACCGTCCACGACCCCAAGCCGCCGGCGAAGGACGTCCGAATTCGGCCGGCCGCAAGCATTGCACGCGGCCGCCAGCTTCTCCGCCTGTCGCGCCTGGAGCATGACGGGCGGCCACGCCTCCTCGCCCAGGAAAGCGAGGCCGACATTTTCGGGCAGCGAATTGAGTCCGTGGATGGGCAAGGTCTGGAGTGGGAGCGGTTTGCGTCCCACCCGGCATAACTGTCATGTTCGTGCCGGGGCGTAAAGCTCGCGCCCGCTTTTCAGGTAAACCCGGTGCCGACGGGCCCGGATCAGTCGTTGAAAGCGATTCGGGGATTTGTCTCGAGGTAGGTCGCAACGGCCTCGACGAAGATCTGGCCAAACTCGGCGCGCTTTCTTTCCCCCATGCCGGTAATGCCGCCGAGTTCCGACAAGCGGGTGGGATAGGCCCGGGCCAGGGCGCGCAGCGTCGTGTCGCCAAATACCACGTAGGCCGGCACACCGCGTTCATCGGCCAGCCGTTTGCGCACGGCGCGGAGATGGTCGAAAAGAATCTCATCGCAGGGAATGTCACCCTCGCGGCGTGGGACCCGCTTCGCCTTTGGAACATCCATTGATCGGGCAAGCATGATAGGTGTCCGGTCGGTCAAGATGCGGCGGCCCTCGGGCGTCAATTCCAGGGTGGCGAATTCACCCGCAGCCACCCGCACATGGCCCAGGCGCACCAGCTCGCGTCCGATCGCGGCCCAAGCGGGACGGGTCAGCTCGCGCCCGATGCCGTAGGTCGTGAGGCGGTCGTGGCCCCAGCGGCGGATTTTCTCGGTGTCGGCGCCGGTGAGGATTTCCGTGACGTGGGTCATCCCAACATTGAAGCCGCCGTGCTGCGCGATGCGATAGAGACAGGAGAGGAATTTCTGGGCGACGACGGTGCCATCATACGTCTCCCGTGGTTCGCGGCAGTTGTCGCACGCGCCGCAATTTTCCCCGGCAAAGCTTTCACCGAAATAGGCGAGCAGTTCGGCGCGCCGGCAGCCGGCGCTTTCGGCGTAGTGAACGATCTGGCGGAGTTGGGTGCGGGCAACCTGCTGTTCCTGCTCGTTGGTGATTTGGTCGAGGAAATGGGTCTGCTTTGCGATGTCACCGGCACTGAAGAGGAGCAGGCAGTCGGCGGGCAGGCCGTCGCGCCCGGCGCGGCCGGTCTCCTGGTAGTAGCCCTCGATGTTTTTCGGCAGGTCATGGTGGATGACCCAGCGGACGTTGGGTTTGTTGATGCCCATGCCGAACGCGATCGTCGCGCAGATGATGCGGGTTTCATCCCGGAGAAAGAGTTCCTGGTTGGCCGAACGTTCGGCGGCATCGAGTCCGGCATGATATGGGCGCGCGGAGTAGCCCTTGCCGGCCAGCGCCTCGGCGAGGCGGGTGGCCGTGGCGCGGCTGGCGCAATAGATGATGCCGCTTTCGTGCTCCCGCGGGCGGATGAAGTCGATGACTTGTTTCAGCGGCTGGTCCTTGGGCACGACCCGGTAGGTGAGATTGGGGCGGTTGAAACTGGCGACGAACGTGGCGGGCTCGTGCAGCCGCAGGTGCTTGATGATGTCCGCGCGGACGCGATTGGTCGCGGTGGCCGTCAGGGCCATGACCGGGACGCCAGGCAGGAGGTCGCGGAGCTTGGCCAGCTGGCGGTACTCGGGACGGAAATCGTGGCCCCATTCCGACACGCAATGGGCCTCGTCAATGGCGATAGCGGCGACCTGCCACGCTTTGAGGTTCTCCTGCCAGTTGTCGAGCAGCAGGCGCTCGGGGGCAACGTAGAGCAACCGCCACTCCCCGCGGTGGAGCCGCGCGAGCCGGGAGCGGGATTCCTCGGCGGAAAGGGACGAGTTCAGGTAGGTTGCGGACACGCCGGCGGCCTGCAGCTGATCGACCTGGTCCTTCATGAGGGCGATCAAGGGGGAAACGACCAGGGTCAGCCCCGGCCGGACAAGCGCGGGGAGCTGGAAGCAGAGCGATTTGCCGCCGCCCGTGGGCAGGAGCGCGAACACGTCGCGACCGGCAAGGTGGGCTTCGATGATCTCGCGCTGCAGCGGGCGAAACGCGCGATAGCCAAAGGTGGCTTGGAGAGAGGAAGAGAGGGCGTCCACAAAAACATCCAGATTGCGTGACGGCCCGCGCCCACAGCAAGCCTGCAGGGACGTGCGGAGGCGAGCAGTTTCTTTGGGGCCGCGACGTTGTTTGGGTGGGGGCTTCGTGCCTGACTTGATTGTCGGCCAGGGCGATTCCCGGGGCATCAAGCCCCTGCCGCCTCCGCA
This sequence comes from Lacunisphaera sp., assembly GCA_035549955.1. Classification (GTDB taxonomy): domain Bacteria; phylum Verrucomicrobiota; class Verrucomicrobiia; order Opitutales; family Opitutaceae; genus Lacunisphaera. Next base: position 70,263 of record DASZPS010000105.1, read on the forward strand.
ACTGCACGTGGCCAGTTGGAGACCGGCCCTATTTCAGTCCCAGCCAGTGGGCGAGTCCCAGAACAGCGACTGCCGCCTTGTGGCCGCGTCTCAGGGAGCGGCGCATGACGCGCAAGCGGCGGGCGAGCCGGTCGGCCTTGGAATCGACATGGCCGACGAGTTCCGTTCCGGCCAGGACCGGCAGCGCGTAGTAGCCGCGAACGCGTTTCGCCGGAGGTATATAGGCCTCCCACGTGTAGTCGAATTGCCAGAGCGTGGAAGTGACGCGGCGATGATAGATGAGGGGATCCAGCGGTGCCAGAAGCAGGGGCACCGTATGCTTGAATTTTGATGATGGCTTCTCGATTTCCTCCAGCATCGGCAAGTCGGACTTCAGGCAATGGAGGGTGGGGCAGTCGTTCACCTGGATGGCTTGGACCAGGTCCTCGACATGCGGAAGTTCAGTGCGCTTGAGCACGGTCAGCCGGCGTTGCCGGAGCATTAGCAGCACGGCCCAACGGGCGGTTTCGGCTTTGGACGGCTCGGGCAAACGCAGGATTGCCGGTGGCAGGACGCGTCCGGGCAGGTCGTAGTAGCGCCGATTGCCCTGGCCGCGACGGGCGATGAGCAATCGGCCGTGGAAGAATAGCTTTTGCAATGTGACCTTGGCCAGGGTGGCTGCGCCCCAAACAGCACGCGCCCGGCCGGTGTCGGCGAAGTCCTCGGAGCAGAGTGGTCCGCGGGCGGCGATGTCGGCGAGCAGGCGTGAAGCGATTTCCTCCTGTCGGGGCGAAAGTCGGCCCGACCATGCGCCATTGCGGCGGGTGCGATGCCGCATTTCGGCCTGCAAGTGCGGCCAGGCGTCGAGTGTGAGCGCGACGAGCGTGTGGTCGGTGGGCAGGTGGTGTTCGAAGGCCGTGCGGGCGATGGGGGGCAGCACCATTTCATCACCATGGAGGTGTCGCATGAGCCCTCCTTCCCGGTAGTCGCGCACCCGGTTGCGAAGGATCAGGTCATGCATCCGCCCGCATACATTGATCGGATCGATCTGGATGTATCCGTGGTGGCTGAGCGCGGTGGCGATGTCGGGCGCGGGTTGATCGAGGAGCTGCGCGCGACGCATGAATCGGCGGGCGGTGGCGGAATCGAGGCGGAGTGGGGTCATGCGACGCGGGCAATGTCTTTTCATTGCGCGCCGGGAGCAAGCCGGCTTCGCGAGCGACCGACCTCATCAGGGATGCGCCGGGAAATGAGCGCGGGATGACGCCACATACCCTGAAGCGGGCAAGAGAAAGGCCGCACCCGGAAGTGCGGCCAGAAGGCAATTGCGGCGGCCCCGGGTTACTTCTTGGGCGTGTTCGCCTGGATTTCGGCGAGGCGCTTGTCGAGGGCGTTCATCTCATTGACGAGGCGCTCCTCGATCTTCTTGCGCTCGGTGCTGTTCACGATGCTCAGGTTGGAGGCGTCGCGCACGATGTTGGCGGGCAGCGTGAGGAGGCGGGTGATGAGGCCCTGGTCCTTGAAGCTGCTGAGGTACAGGGCGGTGATCTCGTGTGAGAGCTTCATCGAGTCCTGCGCCACCGTCTGCGAGGCCAGCAGCTGGTTGTTCAGTTCCTGGTTGCGGGACATCTCCGAGGTCAGCACGCCGCTGATCTGGTCGGAGATGCGCTGGCTATAGGCCTGGATGGACTCGCGGGTGAGGTTCTGATCCTTGGACATTTCGGCCAGGATTGGCTGGATTTTCTCGGCCATGCGACCGGAGACCTTGTCCACCTGTTCGTTCTGCAATTTCTCGGCTTCCTCGGCGCTCTTCGGGAGCGGGTTGTAGGGCTGGACCTTCTTGGCGATGGCTTCGGCGAGTGCGTTGACTTTCTCGGCGTTGAGTTTGGCAACCTCCTCCTCGGTCATGAAAACGTCGGCGGCGCGCTTGGAGATGGCGTCCTTGAGGAGCTGGTTGACCGATTCGATGTGGCGCCGGGTTTCCTCGGCGGAAGCTTTCAGCTCGGCGGCGTTCTGCTCGCGCATCGCCGCGATTTCGGCCGCTTGCTTGGTCGCCATCTCCGCAGCCATCTTCTGGTTAAACCAGAACGCGATGCCGAGAATCAGGGCGGCGGTGAGAATGACAGCAGGTATTTGTTCTTTTAACTTTTGCCACATGGTGAGTAACGGGGTTGAGGTGTGCTTCCGACATGCCTAGCAGGAGTTGGTTCAAAAGCAATGCCGCCATTAACAGCTTGGGACGTCCTCAAATGAGCCTAAACCGCTACGAACAAGCGATCTTCGATTATTGGGAGCAGCAGCCGGACGAACGCCGCTATTGGGTGTCGAAGGTTGCCGACATGAGTCGCGCCCAGCCGGGGTTGGAAGCCGCGCGTCCGTTGGAACGGGAACTGTGGGCTTACCTCCTCGAGCGCCAAGATCACGTGCCGCAACTGCGTTCACTCGGTTTGCAGGGTGTATCCCGCGTCAGCATGTTGAATTTGGCCGAGCACTTGCTTCGTCTCTGGGGTCTATCTCCGAAGGCACCCAGATCTCCCAAGCTTCCTTAATGTCGTAACCCGATGTTTTCAGAAAGTTGCAATTACTGCATTTACAAAGCGGCCAAGAGGATACATTTGGTATTCACAAGTTATCCACTCGATGGAAAACACTCCTAGCTCGGTTGAGCAACCACCGCAGCGGCGCGTTGAAGTAAGGGCTAAGACTTACGTTCTGGACACGAACGTCCTGCTGCACGACCCGCAGTCCATCTTCAAATTCGAAGACAACAACCTGGCGATCCCCGTCGAGGTGTTGGAGGAACTCGACGCCATTAAAGGCGAGCAGTCCACGGAGCGTGGCCGCAACGCCCGCCGGGTCCATCGGATCCTCCAGGAATTGCTGCCGGATTCCCGGTCCATGCACGAGGGCGTGAAGCTTCCCTGCGGCGGCACGCTTTCGGTCATCATCAATCGCTACCTCGTGGAGAACAACTGGTCGTCGCCCGCGATGCAGCGCCTGCGGGCGGTGGTTTCGGATTTCACCAAGAAGGACAATCGCATCATCGCATCGGCGTTGTTCGTCCAGGAGACCTTTCCGCCGCCGACCATCCTGGTCACGAAAGACGTCAATGTGCAGCTCAAGGCCCGCGCGGTTGGCCTCGAGGCCGAAGATTACCTCAACGACAAGGTGCCCGAAGCCGTCAGCGACGATGATTCCTACCAGACCGTCACGCTGGATGTGTACGAGATGCAGCGCTTCTGTTCGGAAGGCGAATTCGAGGTGGGTGCGGACGTGGCGAAGAAACTCTTCCTGAATGAATACGTTTTGCTGATGACGCCCGAGGGCAAGACGATGCCCGGGCGCTTCTACGGCAACCACATCGTCCGCCGCCTGCGCCTGCCGGACTTTGTGAAGGCTCCCGGCGGAATCCCGATTCGCCCCCGCAACCTGGAGCAGCAGTTTTTCGTGGACGCGTTGATGGACGACTCCATTTCGCTGGTCACCTGCTTCGGCAAGGCGGGCACGGGCAAGACCCTGCTCTCCACCGCATGCGCGCTTTTCCAGACCACCGAGGAGAATTCGCGCTACGACGGCCTGTCGATCTCGCGCCCGGTGATGGCGCTGGGCAAGGACATCGGCTTTCTGCCTGGCACCTTGGAGGAGAAGATGAAGCCGTGGCTGCAACCCTACCACGACGCGCTCGAGGTACTCATGCCCGCCAAGCCGCAAAAGGAGCCGCAGTTCGCCAGCAAGAAGACGGGCAAGAAAAAGAAGAAGCACGACGAAGCGCTGGCCATGATGACTTCACCCCAGCCCACCCACGGCGGCGGCAACAACGGCCTGCCCCCGATGAAGCCTTACGAGCGACTGATCAAGAACGGCATCGTCGAAATCGAAGCCCTTTGCTTTATCCGTGGCCGGTCCATTGCCCGTCGTTTCTTCATCCTGGACGAGGCGCAACAGCTGACGCCCCACGAGGTAAAGACGGTAATCACCCGCATTGCGGAGAGTTCCAAGCTGGTGCTCATCGGCGACCCGGCGCAGATCGACAACCCGTACGTGGATTCGCGCAGCAATGGCCTGGTATATTGCCACAACCGCATGAAGGGCCATGCCCTCGCCGCACACGTCAAACTCTCGAAGGGTGAGCGTTCCAAGCTGGCCGAGCTCGCGGCAGACCTGTTGTAAGCCGAAACTATGCAGCAAAGGTGGAGCGACTTGAGGTTGCCCTGATTTGACGGACAGTGGACTGGGGATCAAAACCCAAGGAGTCCACATGAAGACGCAGATCACGAAACCGGTAGCGGGCAGGACCCCCTACAGTGAGGAGTACAAGCAACAGGCCG
>DASZPS010000106.1:0-18720 GCA_035549955.1 Lacunisphaera sp.
AGGACGGGCTACAATTTCCGCAGTGACTCAAGGGCGGGGGTGAATTTGGGATCGAGCGCGAGCGCGGCTTCGTAGGCGGCCCTGGCGCCGGCCTTGTCGCCTTTTTTCTCGAGGATGGTGCCAATGCGGCCGTAGGAGCGCGGCGTGGCGCCGCCGGGCAGCGTGAGGAGCTTGCGCAGGGTCTCGAGGCCGCGGTCGAGTTGCTCACCGGAAACGGACGCAATGCGGCCGATCTGGAACAGGGCGTCTCCATCTTCCGGGTTCTCCTTGAGCACCGCCTCGTATTGGGCGAAGGCGTCGGCATACTTTTTCTCGTGGAGATAGAGCGAGGTATACGCCGCGCGCCCTCGGGCCGGGTTCAGCTTCTTGATGGCTTCGGCCTGGGCGTAGGCGCCATCCATGCCGCCGCCCGCAATCCCCGGCGCCTGGCGGCAGTACTCCATCACGCTCCAGCGCGCGTCGATGTTGGCGGGATTCAGCTCCACGGATTTTTCGTAGGCCGCCTTGCACTTCTTCGCCCAGCCGAACTTGGAGAGCAGGCCCGCCTTCTGGGCCGTCATGCCATAACTGTCGCCGAGCTTGCGGAAATACTCGCTGTTGGTGGGCGCGAGCTCGGTGGACTTCTCGAGGGCCGGCACCGCCTTTTCCAAGTCGCCCATGGCGACACAAACCTGGCCCAGGGACTGCCAGGCCTCGGCATTGCCCGGCTCCGACACCGTCGCTTGCTCCAGCACCGTCCGGGCTTCCGTCCAGTTGCGCTGCCTGAGGAGCTCGGCGACCTGGTCGCGAAGCGCGTTGTCGGCGGCCAAGGCGGGCCCATGCGACGGGCTCAGGGCGAGCAGGGCGGCCAAGGCGGGGAGGAGGGCGGGGCGGAGCATCGGGGTTAGTACGCGAAAACGGGCATTTGTTTCGAAAATGGGGGCCGGCTACGGGAGCCGCTGGCCGACAAACTCCTGGGCGCCGCGGGTGGCCTTGACGCCCGTTACTTTTCCGGCGCCGTCGCGCACGAAGGTGACCAGGTACCCGTCGTCGAGCAGGACAAAGCGGTCACCGGCAATGGGGAGCAGCTCGGTCTTGGGACGGCCCGGGAGTTCGTTCATCAGGCGATGCCCTTCGAGCGTGACCTGCACTTCCAGCCCTTCGCCGACGCGGTAGCGGCCAGCCAGCGTATCCAGGATCCCGTCGGCGGGCGGCGCGCCGAGCAGGATGGCGGCGGTGCGACTGCCAGGATCGCCCAGGTGAACCAGGGAATCATCCCAACCCCAGTTGCGGTCGAACCATCCGCTCGCCACGGCCAGTCGGCTGGCATCGGGCGGAGTGTTGGTCCCGCTGTCGACCGACACGTGGTTGTCCTCGATCAAGAAATCGAAGGCGGAGCCCTGGCGGGGACCAAACGTCGAGAATTGCAGGGAACTCGGCGACCAGTGGCGCAGGCCCTGAAGGGAGGTCGCGGCATTGAGCACGACGTAACGCCCGGGATTCAGGGGGTGGGGACGGATGACGTGGACCCGGGCGTTGGTGGCGGGAAACTTCCGGCCGGCCAGCTCGATGCCATCCGACGCGACCTTGACCGGCAGGCGGTCCGCGAGTTTGCGGGAGATGAGATTGGCCTCCGGCCCGCCAATCAGGATCAAGGAATAGCGCGCGGCATCGACGTCGGAAAGCTCGGAGTCCTTGAAAAGGCGCGCCGGCTGTTTCTGCCAGTCCTGCCAGTAGTCGGCGAACTCACGGCCCTTCTGCGCCAGCAGCGCGTTCATCTCGGGATCCGACGACGCCGTACCAACGACGACGGCAAACGGCGTGTTCAGGATATCGCTGAGCGGGCCGGCGATCCGGGAGTTCTTGGCGTCGGCGGCGATCGCATCACCCAGCGCCATGGCGCCCGCCTGCAGCGACGCGGTGTGGGTCACGCCGTTCCAGACGATGCGGACGGGCTGGCTTGGATCGATGAGCGACGCGCCGGGCGTAAGCCGCACCGAGCGGACATTCTGGGTATCCAAGCGGATGGTGTTGGCATCGATGATGGCCGCATCGGCGGCCATGAAGCCGTCGGGCCGGTCAAACTGGGTGAGAGCGAGCCAGTAGGCGGAGGCGTTTTGCAGTTCGGCTGAGCGGAGCCGCACCTGGCGAGGGGCCGGATTTCGCCGCTGCTGGAGGAACCAATCAATGAGGCTGGGGAAGATGTTGAGGTCCTCGTGGCCATAGCCCGGCATCTCGAAGTAGCGCACGTTGTAACCCCAGCGCTGGAGCATCCTCACGCCATAGCGCGACCAGTCGACTGGCACCGCCTGGTCGGCGTCCCCGTGGTGGACGAAGATCGGGAGGTTGAGCAGGCTGTCCGCCATCGACCACGAGCTGCCTTGGTCGGCGAGGAACCGGCCGACCGGCGTCAGGCTGGCGAGCGCTTCCTCGCTGAGTGACGCGTGATAGTCGACGCCCCCGAAGATCGGGCCGAGCGCGGCGAACAGGTCGGGATGACGGGTGCCCACATGCCAGGTTCCCCAGCCGCCCATGGAATCGCCGCGCAGGTAAACGCGGTCCGCATCGACATTGAATCGCTGCTTCGCGAGGGCGATCACGCGCACGACGTCGGCGTCACCGAGCCCGAGGTACGACGTATTGTTCCGGCTGTGGGGCTCGATGTAGATGATGCCTTCGTGGTTGCCGTACTCCGAGTCGGCCAGGCTGTGGCGGGAATCGACTCCCCACCAACGCACATACACCGGGTTGGCCGGGTTGAAACCGTGCAACTGCAGGACGAGGGGATATTGCTTCGCAGGATCGTAGCCGATGGGCAGGTAGGCGCGGGCAAACTGGGGCGAGCCGTCGGTGTCGTCGCGCCAGGCCAGGCGGTAGAAGCCATGCTGGCGGAGCCGGGCCCGGTCATTGCCGGCGGCTTCCTGCTGCAATTCGGCATACTCCATGAGCGGCGAGTGGATGGCCCACCACGGGTTGCCCGTGACGTCCAGGCCCTCCTTGCCGAGCAGTTCGAGTACGAGGTCACCGAGCATCTTGATCGTCTGGCCCGCGGGCGTGGCGGGGTCGGCCTTGGCGGCGGTGGCGACCACCTCGTGCGCGGCGGCGATGGCGTCACCCTTGTACCAGGGCAGGTGCGTCGCGGCGCGCAGGCCGTTGGCGCGCGTGGTCGTGCACCGGATCTCGTAGGGCCCGTCCGGCCAGGGGGCGGTGTCAAAACGGACGGCGGCCCCGCGGGCGGCGACCTGCTCGTCGGCAGCCGGGCGCCCGCCGGGGCCCACGATGCGGACCGTTACCTTCGCCTCGCTGGCGTGCGTGGCATCGACATCGGTGCGAAGCACGAGGACGGAGCCCTCGAGGGCGAACGAGGGCCCGATCTCCTGGACGCGTGGCGGGATGGCACCCGTTTCCAGCACGCGGGCGGCGAAAATCCACGGGCCGGTGCGTTGCTCGACTTTGAGGAGGAGAAGGTTGGCGCCGGCGGCAAATTCAACCTCCACCTGATCCTGGTCGAAGGTGAGGGGACGCGCGCCAGCGCGCTCAAGCACGAGCTTGCCGTTAACCCAGGCGCGGAGGCTCTCGTCGCTGGCCAGGCACAGGCGGGCCTTCCCCGCCTCCTTGCGATAGATCGTCGTGGCCGCGTAACCCACCAGATCGCGCTTGAGGCCGCCGCCGTTGCCGAGGTTGACCGCGTCGCCCCACGAGGTCGTGGGCCGCCAGTTCGCCGTCGGGCCCTTGTCCGGCGTGACAGGCTTGTCGCCCGGCTTGAGCGCAGCCTCGCCGCCGTGGCCGGCAAACGGATCAACGGCGAAGGCCCCGGGGCCGGAGCCAAGAGGAAATTCGTCGAGCAGCTGCCATTGCCGGATGAAACGCTCCTGGCTGCGCGTCCACGGAACTCGCATCTCCTCCTTGAGATGGGCGGGCCCGGATGAGGCGGCGGACTGGGCGAAGAGCGAGGCGGCGGCGAGCAAGGCGACCACCGTGAGGAGCATGGTGCGGGATTTCATGGGGCGGAAAAAACATGACGTGCCGGCATCCCGGAGGCAACGGTAGTCCGCGGAGCCCGCTACTCCGCGCGCAGCGCCACCAGGGGGTCGACGCGCGAGGCCCGCCACGACGGCAGCCAGCAGGCCAGGCAGGCCACCACGCCAAAGAGCACCGCGACCGCCGAATACACGGATTGGTCGAAGGGCTGGACCTCGTAGAGCAAGGAGGAGAGCAACCGCGCCAGGCCGTAGGCGCCGACGAGGCCGGCGGCCAGGCCGACAACCACCAGCGCCATGCCTTGCGTGATGACCAGCCGCACCACGTCGGCCCGCTGGGCGCCAAGGGCCATGCGGATGCCGATCTCGGCGGTGCGCTGCGCCACGCTGTAAGCCAGCACGCTATACAGGCCAATGGCGGAGAGCAGCAAGGCCACCCCGGCGAAGATGGCGGTGAGGGTTGCGACGATCCGTTGGAAGCCGAGGTTCTGGCCGATGGTTGAATCCATCGTGGCGAAGAAGGACAGCGGTTGGTCCTGGTCCACGGCGGCCACGGCGGTGCGCATGATGCTCTGGAGGCCTTCGGGTTTGGTGTCGGTCCGGGCCACGATGGCCATGCCGCCGCGGGGCAGTTGCCGCATCGGATAATAGATTTCTTCCGGCGCCGGGGCGGCGAGGCCGACGGCCTTCACGTCGGCGGCGATGCCGACGACCTCGTGGGCGAATTCGGCGTCGCGGCCGCGGCGGATCACCTTGCCCAGCGCCGACTCGCCGGGAAAGAGGCGCTTGGCGAACGACTCGCTGATGATGCAGACCAGCGGCGCCCCGGTGCGGTCCAGGCGGGTGAAACTGCGGCCGGCGCGGAGCGGGATGCCCACGGTGGCGAAGTAGTCCTCGCTCACGATGCGCAGGCCGGCGAGCGGCCGCTGCGGGAGCGGCAGGGCGGCGGCCGTGCCCACGGTGTAGGGCGCCTGAGGCAGGAAACCGCTGAGCGGCAGCCCGATGACGGCGGCCGCCGATTTCACCTGCGGCGCAGCCTGCAACCGTTCGATCACATCGGCAAAGAACCGTTCCTGGGCCTCGGGCGTGGCATAGCGCTGGGCGGGGATGCCGACGAAGGCCGAGGCGAGGCCCGCGGGATCAAACCCCGGCGGCGTCCGCTGGAGTTTCAGGAAACTCTGGAGCAGCAACCCGGAGCCGATGAGCATGATGACGGAGAGCGCCACCTCGACCACGATCAGGATGGCGCGGAAGTGCCGGCTGCGGGGCCCGCCCGCGTTGCCGCGGGAGGCGTCCTTGAGCGCATCGACCAGGTCGGGCTGCGAGGCCTGCAGGGCCGGGAAGAGGCCGATGAGCACCGAGACCGCCAGGGTGACGGCGAGCGTGCCCGCCAGCGCGAGGCCGCTCATGTTCAGCTCGACGTTGGGCGGAAGCTGCGCGGATACCACGCGCTGGATGGCGGCCAGCGCCCAGTAGGCGAGCACGACACCGGCGGCGCCGGCGAGCAGGCTGAAGGCGAGGCTTTCGCCGAGGAATTGCCGGATAATCATCCCGCGGCTGGCGCCGAGGGACTGGCGCACGGCGATCTCCTTGTGCCGGCCGGAGAGGCGGCTGAGGAAAAGGTTGGCCACGTTCGCGCAGGCAATGAGCAGCACGAAGACCACGGCGCCGAGCAGCATGCGCATGGTGGGCCGGATGCCGCTGACGAGCGTGTCGGACAACAGGCGGGCCTCGATCTGGTTGTCGGCGTCGAGGCGGGTGGCGAACTGCTCCTTGTAGGCGCGGCTGAGGGCGATGAGCTCGGCGTTGGCCTGCTCCGCGGTGATGCCGGGCTTCAGCCGGCCGACGGGTTGGGAATACCCGGCGCCCACCTGCACCTGCATGGCGGTGAGGCCGGCAGTCTCGAACACGCGCGGCACGAAGACCTGCACGGTAGCGATGGGATTCGTCAGCCGCGGCGGCATGATGCCGATCACCTCGTGGGGCCGGCCGCTCAGCATGATGTTTTCGCCGACGAGCGACGCGCGGCCGCCGAAGCGGGTCTGCCAGAACTCATGGCTGAGGATCGCGACCGCGGGTCCGTTGGGCTGGTCTTCCGCGGCGGTGAAGTTGCGCCCTTGCGCGGGCTTGAGGCCCAGGGTCGGGAAGAACGACGCGGTCACGCGCAACACCGTGAGCTGCTCGGGTTCGCCATTGCCGGTGAGCGTGTGGCTGTCGAAGCTGCTGTTGGCGAGGCTCTCATAGGAAGTCGCCTGGCGGCGGATCTCCTCGTAGCGCGGCCAGGAAAGCGCGGGAGCGACGAAACCGCGCTCGTTGTTCACCGCCCACAGCGCGTAGAGCCGCCCGGAATCGGGCAGCGAAACCGGGTTCAGCATCAGGCGGTCGAAGATGCTGTAGAGCGTGGTGTTGGCACCGATGCCGATGGCGATGGTGAGGACGGCGACGATCGTGAAACCCGGGGTCTTGAGGAGGGAGCGGAGGGCATGGTGCATGGTGGGGGTGGCGACGGCGGCCCCGTCACCGGTTGAGTTCGTCCTTGGTGTGACGGAAGAATCAGCCGGGTTGGACTGAATCAGGATGAGCGGATGTCCCGCGGGGCGGGCGGGGCCGCCGAAAATTGCGGGAAATCCGTCCGCGCGCGGCTGCGCCGGGCAGGTGGCGCCGGCCTAACGTCGCATTGGCGCGACGAAGCGCGATAAAGCCGCGCCGAGCCTCACGTCGCCGGCGGTTTCGTGCCCTCCGGCCAGACAAAGGCGAGCGGCCGCTGCTTTACGTCGGGCACACCTTGGGCCAGGAGCCAGTCGAGGACGGGTTTCGCGGCGTCCCCTCCGGCTAATCGCCTCCGGAATTGATCGAGGGGTCTGCCAATCGCAGACCTTTTTTCGGTCTCCTGCCTGTTCCAGCCTGCGATTGGCAGGTCCCGAGCCGTGTGCTGAAGACGACTAGTCGGAAGGGTGCGACAAGGTTTCGCTGTTGGCGAAACCCATTATTGAGCCTTACCCAAAGATGTTACCATTTTTGTCATCGCGAGGTGCGCGAAGCGCGCCGTGGCGATCCAGCTGGATTGCTTCGCCGTTGCACTCCTCGCAATGACAGGACGGCGTAACAGCTTTGGGTAATCCTCAATAGGGCACATTAAACAATGACGTAGCCGATTCTGTAGGGCGGGATCGCGGATCCCGCCTCGAAGGTGATATCGCTTTCGAGTGCAGGCGGGATCATCGATCCCGCCCTACAGCCAAACCTCGTGGCTAATTCAATTTTGAATACGCCCTGGCGGTTCAGAATCCGGACTCCGTGAGGCCGAGCCGAACAGGTCGGGATAGGAATTTGGAAAACCCCCACTTGGAAACGAACCTTTCCAAATTCCTGACGTGACGGGTATCTCCCCGCCCTCGTGGCGAACTGTCTCAAGACCGGCGACGCGAACGACCTCGTCTACGCGCTCGAGGCCTCGGCCGACCACGATCCCAACCCCGGCCTCGAAAAGATCCAGGCGCCATTGCTCGCGCTCAACACCGCGGACGACCTGATCAACCCGCCGGAGCTCGGCATCCTCGAGCGCGAGATCAAGCGCGTCCCGCGCGGCCGCGCGCTGGTGCTGCCGCTCAGCCGGGATCATGCAGTTGATGGTGGAGCGACCTGCTCCCCAGGGCGCTTTTCACGCAGCGGACGTCCTCAGCGCGTTGGGGAGCAACGCGCTCCACTTTTTGGTGGGTTCGTTTTTCCTCTGAAAGTCGGTTTCAACTGCATGAGTTCGGCTCAGTCCCGCAACCCGCGGCCACGGCAGCCACACCCTGGCCGCCTTGTGGCGGGCCGAGCTGGAGAAGCTGCTGGCCGAAAGCGGGAAGTGACCCTGGGCTTGGCCCGGGGATTCGTGTATCGGGCCGTTTCCTTTCCTGGCTCCCGGACGGCACGGAAGACTGTCGGGTTGCTGACTCCGACGGTGCAAGGTGAGGCTCGACCCCTTTCTGGCTGCCCTGGGGATGAAGTCGTTCTTAGGGATGCAGTGAGGACTTACCGAAAGGTTTTTGCCAAATTGGGGTTGCTTCCCCCGTTCGCCCTCGCGGTCAGTCACGTCAATGTTTCTGGTTTTTCGATGTATCAATCGCCGACGGCGGGCGGCTTTGAAGATGCCAAGATCTATGATCAGCAGCTTCTGATCATTCCCGAACAGATCATTGAGACCGACGATGATGATGCGATAGACGCGGCCCTGCGCCTTATCTTGACCACGTTTGGAACGCCTTTGGCCTGCTCGGATCGCCCAGCTTCGACATGGCAGGAAAATGGGTCGCCGGGAGCAGATCTTGATCCAAGCGGAAATGTCCAACCCCAATCACGTTTCGACATCCGACTTGGTCACCGCTTGCTTTTGGGGTTGGCCGGACGGGGTCATGCTGCGAATTGTTGGGTGAGTCGTTTCCCGAGCAGGTCGGTAGCCTGAATACAGCGGCGATAGCAGGTGGAGTTGTTACTACGCGAAGCGCGGCTCCAACCGCCCAACCGGCCGCGTAAGCCCCGGAAGGGATGCAACTATTCGCAGCATGACCCCTTCTCGGCCCTTCTTGACCCGCGGCCACGGCAGCCACACCCTGGCCGCCTTATGTCGGGCCGAACTCCTGAAGCTTCTGGCCGAAAGCGGGAAATGAGCCCCGCCTGGAAGCCGAGCCAGAGAGTCAGGAGGCATACTCGGAGGTGGATTGTTTACGGAAACGGCGGCGCTTCGGGCGATCCACTCGTTGTTGCACAAGCTCACCTCCCGATACGCGGCCTGACCGCCTGGCTCGGCTCGAGGTGGCCGGGGTGGTTGCCTGATGCCGGCGCGTTTTCCATCGGCGTGTCGCCCGGCGTCGCTTCCTCCGCAGAAACCGCGGAGGCCAGCGGATAGCCGCCGCCGCGCTGAGCACGATGGCGACATCGGCGGCAATTCCGGAGAGTTCGGCGAAATCCTGCAGGTTCATGGGCGGATGCCAGGAACCTACCGATCGCCTCGCGTTCGGAAAGTGTCGATCCCTGCATTTAGGACCACCCGGTTAACTTCTGGGTCTGCGAGAGCAGCAATTCGAAGTCGATGCCATCGAGGATGCGACGGTAGCGCGTGAAAACCGCAGATTTCGCGCCGTCTGCTTCGGTCTCGCCAGATTCAAAGTCCGAGATGGCTGGCAGCCAGTCGGTCCAACGGGCCCGGGCTTGGGTGCCGTAGTCCAACTCCTGCTGTTTGCGATATAGCGCGGAAAGAATTTCCGCCGCCCGCTCGAGCGACAGGTTGGGCGCCACAGAAAAGACGAAGTTGCCTGCCTGATGCGCCCGCCGCGCATTCAAGGCGATCGCATCCTCCATCTCCGGCGGTGTCAGCGGCTTCGCTTTGATCGACTCGGCCAGCATTTCCTGCGCCTGCTGATACGCCTTGGGATTGGCCATCACGGGTTCTCCCTCCGGCGCGCCCGGTGGGGTGACGGAAACCTTGTATTGCATGGCACCTGCAGGAGGTTTCACTTCGCGCATTCGCTTCATCAGCAGGTCGGTCAACGCCTCATAGGTAACGGAGGAGCATTGTTCAATCGCGGACCGGCAATCCACACCCTTGAGCCGGCCTCCGCTCATCGCCCAATACTCCCGGTCCCGAACGTCGAGTTTTCCCCAGGATTTTAGCCCAATGAGGCAGAGGCAGTGGAGCGGTTTCGGCCCCGCGCCAAGATCCTCAAAGGCGTCATCGACTACCTTGTCGGCCAATTTTCGATTGTCAGTGGTACGATTCAATTCAATGCCATGCCAACTGCGGTGGCGAAACTTGCCCCGCAGTTCGCCCACGCGGGGATGCCGCCGGACCAGTTCATACAATGCGGCGATCGGGTGAATCTGCTTCGGGTTCACTTTTTCCCACCACCGAAGCCGATCGAATTCCAGGGCGAAAGGCGCCCGCAAATGCCAGGTGTATTTGTCGCGTTGCGCGGCCATGAGATTCAGGAAGCCTGCTTCAATAAGCTATACCGCTTCTCCAAGTCGCCGATTAAGCGTTCATCCACAATTGGCCAATGGCGGCTCCATGCAGCCCGTGGAATGTTCAAGGGCACGCCGACATTTTTTCCGTCGCGAATAACGAGCCTGATCGCTTGGGCTTGATCGGGTGTGACTGCGACGCAACGCAAGCAGTCGCCAGCTTCATTCGTATAGAAACGCCCGGCCTCAAAGAAGGGCGCTTTTATCATCAATGCTTGCAACTCAGCAATGGTCGCCTGCCGGAATCGGGGCCGCCCCGACTGATCAACAGGCAGTGGAGGCATTGGGCCCAGGGTACGATAGTCGATCCCGCGCTCTTCGGCTTCCTGCATGAAATGCGTTTGGTGCTCCAGGATCGTCTGCAACAAAGCTTTCTCCGTCGGGGTCGCGCCTTTCAGTGCCCCTGCGGCAAAGGACTCCATGAGTACGCGAAAATAGGCCGACAGTTCAGCTTTAGTGTGCCACCGTAGGTACGGATACTTCCGATACTGTTTCTCCCAGTACCCCTGGCGGGTCATCTTACGCGGGTCCGTAGCCGGCGCTGGAATGGCCTGCATGGGCAGGGTGGCTAGCAGGGCGGGATCCAGCTCTTGGTAAGCGTACCCGTTCGCCTTGGCCCATGCGGGCATCAACGCCTCCAATGCCGCTTCCGCCTTGGAGGAGGCTTCTCTCGTGACGAGTGCGGTCAGGGGACCCTTGACTCCTTCGCCCGCCGTCCCGACATGAGTTTCATCAATCAAGAGGACGGCGTCGATTTCGGGAAACGCAAAGGCTCCTTCAGGCGTTCGTTTCCGCAACAACTCAGAGATGCGCGCAAACATTACCTCGGGCGACAAGGCACTCACCCGGTCGTTGACCACCACCAACCCACCGGAGGCCGCAGGAAGATTGAAGGCTATCTTTGACGACCGGATTTGCTGGTTGGCTTTGCGGAAGAACGTCTGCACGGACGAAACGAGCACTTTATACGCCTCACGCAGGATTTCGTCGCCATCCGGAAAATGCTTGGCGAGCTTGTCGAATCGGACGGAACCGTAAAACACAGGAGCATTTGGGCGGTCGAGTATTGGTTGGATGAGGGCATCTACCTTTTCTGCCGTGCTCGTCTGGATCGATTTCAGTTCGCAGAGCACCTCCCGGTAGTTGAGAAAGAAATCCACTTGTTTGCTTAGCTTTTGTGCTGATGTCTGCACCAGCTTTTCGACGTTCTCGGCGCCCGGCTGGGCCTCCAGGAATCGAATCATGCGTTCTTCGAGCAAAGAAGTCGCAGGCGCGGTCATGGTGTCCGGTCAATGTGTTTCGAAGTCATTGTGCTTTGCCTGGGCGACAACAGCTACATAAACCTCCAAGAGTGTCTGTCTAAGGGGGTCGGCCTCGTGAACGTAGCGCACGTGCATTTTGCGAATCCGGAGCTTCGCGGCATCGTAGGCGGCGCGAAAAGCTGGACGCTTCAGCAGCTCGATGCGGGAATCTGCCGTACGGTAGGTTGCCTTGAATCCCGTCACATCGCGGGCAAGCAGCCATGCGAACGCACAGTCGGGCGCGGTGTTGAAATGACTCCGGATGCGGACGCCGATCTTGCGCTTTGTGCGACCGGCGTAGAGCGCGACATTGTTCTCAGAGAACAGATATACGCCGCCCAACGGTGTGTCAGTCGGGACTTGTTCGGCTACAATCGGTTTCAGCGCCATGAGGCGGCTAAACTTCAAATCGAGCTGAGCCGTGAGAGCTAGGAAATCTGGGTGCACTGAAGCAATTTGGCGAGCGGGCATCGCAGACGGAACACCGAAATTGACTGCTGAAGTGATCAGGTTGCCCAATTCCCCACCTACATACCCATTCATCGGACCCCGACAGGTCGAAAAACGGGGACGGACGGAAGGGGTCATGCTGCGAATAGTTGGGTCGGTCGCGCCGACGATGCCGGCACGCGTGGTCTGCGGCCGAGCCAAAGAGGCCCAGCGCATGTGGTCTGTGGTCGGGAGTAGGGCAACCCGCGGTTCGGTGGCTTGCCAGGATGGTTATGATCGTGGAAACGCAGTTGAAACGCGGAGAACGCTGGCCGGATCCACACCCTACCTGCTGTTTTTGTGTTTATTGCCTGGGCCATAGCTTTGGCGACGGCTGATGGTTCTTGTGGCCATTCCTTCTGCGGAATCTAGATTCATTGCGTCGTAGAAACCCTGACCGAAGCGTGCTGGGGTCAGCGCGCTCCACCTCAAGGCACGGCCCACGGGGACGTGGGCCCTCCATCAAGCTAACCCTGTGCAGTGTCTCGCCAGGATGGTTTGGGTGCGTCAGAGAGAACCTGGCCAAAGCGCGTTGGGGAGCGACGCGCTCCACCTGGTACCCCAATCCCAAACCACGCTCCTCGGTCTCCGATATCGTTTCTGTTCGGGAATGTGGGAGGGGCTTTATGCCCCGAAAATGGTGGGCGTCGGTTTCCACACCGACGCTGTCGCCGGTATGGAAACCGGCGACCACCCTTTGCAACCTGTCGGGGCGTAAAGCCCCTCCCATACTCGATCCCTCTGGTTTGCCCGTCACGGCGCATTGAAGTTCACGTTCTCGGGCACGGATTCCGCCGTCACCAGCCGGACAATTTCGTACCGGAAATCCCCGTCGGGCCGGCCGCCCCAGCGCGGGTATTTGACGGTGCCGTTGCTGGAGAGCGGGCCGAAGACGGTGCCGGCCTCGCTGTCCCACGTGCCGAAGATCATGGGTTCGCCCCGCGGGTTGAGGATGAACCAGTTCAGGCGGACGCCGTCGCGCCGGAAGATCTCGAGCCGGTGCGGTCCGGCGACGCGGGCGGTGAGTTCGGGATCGTTGACGGCCAGGCGATGGAGCGTCCGATACACATTGGCTTCCCACCACTTTTTCTCGTCGGCGATCTGGTCCGGCGTCAGCGCGGTCTGCTGGCCGTTGCGCCACCGCCAGCCGGTGTCGCCGACAATCCCGCGCCGGCTGTCGAGGGCGGCGTTTTGCGCCTCGAAGCGGACCCGAAACGTTGCGAAGTCGTTCCAGATGCGGTTGGTGAACGGGTCGCGGATCGAGAGGTCGTCATGGGTGGCCTCGACGTGGACAAACTTCACCCTGGCCCAGGCCTCGCGGCCGCCCATCGCCGCGAGAAAGTCCTCGACGAGGGCCTGGGCGGAGGGCGCGGGAGCGGGTTGCGCGAACGCGGCTCCGGCGAGAAGCAGGAACGCGAGGAAGGCACGGTGAGGCGACCCGTTCCGTTGTCGTGCGATCACAGGATAAGCGTCGACCCTACATGGGAGGCAATTGCCGTCATGGCTGTTACGCGCCCGGTGGCTTGGTGCCTTCCGGCCAGATGAAGGGCAGCGGGCGCTGCTTCACGTCGGGCACCCCTTGCGCCAGGAGCCACTCGAGCACGGGCTTGGCGGCGTCGCCCCCTTGGCGCGCGCAGTGGAGTAGGGTGAAGCCGTGCGGGCCGGGAATCTCGTGCGCTTTGGAATTCACGGCGTGAAACGCCTGCACGAGCCCGAGCTGACCCAGCATGCCCGCGGCGTAGAGCGAGGGCCGGGCGCCCTTGCTGAGAAGGTATTCGGCGATCTCGCGACCGCCGGTGTGCGCCGCGGCCTCGAGCGGAGTCTCGAAATCGCCCCCGCCCCAGTCCCAGACGGCGTTGGCGAGGAGGGGCGTGGCCTCGACGAGTTCGCGGACTTTCTCGAGGCTGCGATGCGCAAAGCCGACGGTGTCGCGCACCTGGTCAGGCGGGAGCGCCGGGGGCTTGGGCGGGGCCTTGGGCACGCCGGCGGGGGGAGCTTTCGTTTCCTGGGCAGAGGCAAGTCCGACCAGCAGGCCGGACGCAACAAGCCCGGTGGAGGCGCGGATGAAGGTCCGGCGGGTTTGGGGATGGTTCATGGGTAGAATGCGATGTGGGGAAGATGGCAATGGTTTGGGCGGACCTATTCCGACCGCAAAGCGATGATCGGATCAACCTTGCTGGCCCGGCGCGCCGGCACCAGCGCGGCGACCGTGCACGCGGCGGTCATGACCGCCGCCGCGGCGGCGTAGATGATCGGATCGAGCGTGGTGACATTGTAGAGGAGGGTGACCAGGCCGCGACTGGCGGCGGCGGCGAGCAGGACGCCCGCCGCCAGTCCGAACATGGTCAGGCGGAGGGCGTCACCAAGCACCAGCCGGCGGAGATCCTGGGCGGTGGCGCCGAGGGCGGCCCGCACGCCGAATTCCTGCACGCGCCGCTCCACGAAGAACGAGTTCACCGCATAGATGCCCGCCAGCGCGAGGCCGACGGCGAGGATGGCGAAAATCGCAACCAGCTGCGTGACGAGCCGCGATTGCCACACGGACGCCGCGTAGATTTCCGACGGGGCCAGGTGCGCGAAAAGCTGCAGGTTCGGATCCAACTTGCCGAGGACGCGCTGGTAGTCGCGGACGTCGGGCCGGCCCTGGCCGGCGGGAGCCGTGCGCACGATGAAACCCATGCCCAGTCCCGGCGGGTTGCCCTGCGAGATGGTGAGGTAAAACGTATCGACGCTGCGCGGCTGGTTGCCGGTGCCGGTGAGGTCGGAAACCACGCCGACGACTTCAACCCAGTCCGCGCGGACGGTCTCGATGCGGATGCGCTTGCCCAGCGCGGAGGCGCCCGGCCAGTACTTCGCGGCGAGCGAGGCGCTGATGACGGCGACCGGCGGACGGCCCATGACGTCGTCATTCGTGAGCAGGCGACCCTCGACCAGCCGGAAGCCGATCGTCTCCAGCGAGCCGGGCAGGACATAGCATGGCAGCGCCCGCTTCGGGGTGTCGTCCAATTCGAGGCCGTCCCCTTCCTGCGTGAAGCCCTGGTAGCCGCCGGGCGGCTGGGCAAAGAGGAAACTGAACACCCCAACGCCCTTCACGCCGGGCAGGGTCGCGGTTTCGTCGCGCAGTTGTTCGAAGAATTGCACCCGGCGGGCCGGGTCGCGGAAGGCGTCGCCGCGCAGCCCGACGCGGAATTGGTCGAGTTCGGCGATCGGAATGCCCGGGTCGACGCGCCCGAGTTCCGCCCGGCTGCGCATGAGCAGGGCCGCCGAGATCAGCAGGGCCAGGGCCACGGCAATCTGGCCGGAGGCCAGCCAGCGCGCGGCGCGGGCCCCGCCCGGCGAGCCGGCGGAGCGTCCGCCCTCGCGCAGCACGGTCTCGAGGTTGAGCCGGCGGCTTTGCAGCAGGGGGATGGCGCTGAAGGTCATGGCAATGAGCCCGGCGACTGCGGTCACCGTGGCCGCGATGGTGAGGTCGAGTCGCGGCGCGGGCAGGGCGCGCAAGGTGACCTGCGTGCTCGTGGGCAGGAGGTTGACGCCGGCCGGCAGCGCGACCGCCGCGACTGCGAGGGCGAGGAGGGCGGCCGGCAGCGCCAGCCAGAGCGACTCGGCGAACAGCTGGGTGATGAGGTGGCGGCGCGAGGCACCGAGGGCCAGGCGCAGCGCGAGTTCCCGGCGGCGCTGGATCGCCCGGGCTATGAGGAGGCAAAGGCAATTGAAGCAGGCGACGAGCAGCACGAGCAGCACCGCGCCTTGGAGGAGGACCAGCTGGCGTCCGAAATTGCCCAGCAGGTTGTCCCGCTGGGTGAGGACGAGGAAGCCGCGATCCGCGTTCTCCCGGGGAAACTCCCGGCGGAGGGACGCGGCGAGGCCGGTGAGCTCCGCCGTGGCGGCCGCGACGGTGGCGCCCGGGGCCAGTTCGCCCCAGAAATGATGCCGGCGCTGGGTCCGCTCGACCGGGTTGTAGTCGGAACGCAGCAGGGTGGCCCACGCCTGCGGGTTGTCGTCGCCGGTGGGAACGACGAAGTCCGCCGGCATCACGCCGACGACATGGTACGGCGTGTCATCGAGCCGGATGACCCGGCCGACCACGCTGGGATCGGCGCCGAAACGCCGGCGCCAGAGTGCGTCGGACAGGACAATGGTGCGGACGCCGCCGATCTCGGCGTTGGCCGGGGTGATGACGGTCCCGATCGCCGCGCGGGCGCCCATCATCGGGAAGATGTCGGCTGTGACGCGTTGGATGAAGGCCGTCTCCAGCGATTCACCGCCGTGGATCGTGGCGGATTCATTGCGGAAGATGCCGGTGCGGGAGAACACGGTGCTGCGTTCCTGGATGGCCACAACGTTGCCATAGGTGACACGGGTGAAGTTTTCGCGACCGCCCTTCAGCGATTGTTCATAGACCACGAGGAGGCGGGACGGGTCGCCGTACGGCAGGGGCCGCAGCAGGAAGGAATGCAGGAAGGTGAAGACGAGGACCGCGGCGGCCAGCGCGAGGCCGAGCGTGGCAATGATGGTGAGCGCGAGGAGCGGAGTCCGGCGCAGGGAGCGATAGCCGAGGACGAGTTGGGAGGTCATGGGGGTTGGAATCGGGTAAACTGAAAACCGTGAAAACTAGAATCGGTAGGTGGGAGAGAAGGGCATCGGATCCGTGAAATTCATGATTTTGGATTTCACGAATTTTATTCAGCGCGCAGCGCCACCATCGGGTCCACCTTCGTGGCCCGTCGGGCGGGCAGCCAGCAGGCGAAGGCGGCGACAATGGCCAGCAGCGCGGCGATGCCGCCCAGGGCAAGCGGATCGTTGGCCCGCACGTCGAACAGGAGGGAAGACATCGCGTCCGTGAGGAGCAGCGCGGCGGTCAGGCCCACCGCCAGGCCGAGTACGACCAGCCGGAGGCCCTGGCCGAGAACGAGGCCCAGCACGTCGGCGCGCTGGGCGCCGAGTGCCATTCGGATGCCAAACTCGCCGGTACGTTGGGCCACGGAATAGGACATGACGCCGTAGAGTCCAATGACGGACAACAGCAGGGCGGTGGCCGCGAAGAGGGCCGCCAGCAGGGCGGGTGTGCGAGTGGCCGCCAGGCTGTGATCGATCCGCCCCGCCATCGAGCGCACATCGGTGAGCGGCAACTCGGGGTCAATGGCGCGGAGAAGCCGGACAAAGGTCGGAGCCAGGACTTCGGGCGGCAGGCTGGTTCGGGCCACCAAATAGTAGTCGCGGAGTTGGATGTGGCTGTAGGGAAAATAGACGGTGCCGACCGGGCTGCGCTCGGTAAGGCCTTGTTGCTTCACCGTGCCGACAACGCCGACGATCGTGTAGGGCTTGTCCTCCGGTCCGACCGTGGCATCGCGGAAGATCGGCTGACCGACCGCTCCGCCGGCCGGCCAGTAGCGTTGGGCGAAAGCCGCATCCACCACACAGCTGCGCGTGTCGAACGACACATCAGACGCCTTCAGGTAGCGTCCCGACAACAGCGGAATGCCCATCGCGACGAAGTAGTCGCCGGCCACGCCCAGCTGGTCATGGGCCACCGCGGATTCGCCCGGCCGGGGCGCATGGCCGGGAATGGTCATCACACTGCCATTGCCGACGCCGTTCAGGGGAAGATTGGAAACCGCGCCGGTGGCCACCACCCCGGGCAGGGCCCGGGCCTGTTCCTCGAGGCGGTCAAAAAAGAGATGGAAGGACTTCAGGTTGTTGTAGCCGCTCCAGGGCAGGGTGAACCGACCGGTGAGCACCTGTTCCGTCCGGAATCCGGGCGAAACGGCCATGACGCGCCGCAGGCTGAGTCCGAGCAGGCCGGCGCCGGTCAGGAGCACAAAGGCCAGGGCGATCTGGGCGACGACAAAAACCTGCCGCAGCCGTTGGGTCTTCCGGTTTGACGTGCTGCCGCGCGATTCGCCCTGGAGGGTAACCGCGAGGCGGCCGCGCAGGTTGAACCAGATGAGGGGCACGGCGAGCAGGCAGCCGGTGATCACGCCGCCCAGCAGGGTGATGGCCGCGAGGCGTCCATCGAGGACGATTTGCGTGCCCAAGGGCAGACGGTTCGCCCCGAGGGCGACAAACAGCTGGAGCCCGAAGGCGCCGACGAGCAGCCCCAGCAGGGCGCCGGCGGCGGTCAACAGGATGGTTTCCGCCATGACCTCGCGCACGATATGGCGGGCGCCGGCTCCCAGGGCCTGGCGGATGGCGAGGTCGCGCGCGCGCCCGCTGGCCCGGATGAGGAGCAGGTTGGCCAGGTTGACGCCGCCAATGAGCAACAGGCAGAGCGCGGCGCCCTGCAGCAGCAGGAGCAAGGGCCGGGCGGATGCGACGTGGTCGGCGTGCAACGCCACCACATGGGTGCGGAAACCCGCGTCCGCCACCATGCTGGCTTCGGGATACGCGGAGGCATTCGCGGCGTCGTAAGCGTCGACCTGCGCCTGGGCGTCGGCCAGCGTCGCGCCCGGGGCAAGACGGGCGACCTGCATCACCGTGTTGTTGTGGCGGGCGGTGAGGTTGCGCTCGGAGTTCTCGGAGGAAAGCGGGGAATAAATTGGCGCGGTGAAGGAGAGGAAGCGGAAGCCGGGCGGCAGCACGCCGACGATCCGGCGGGGAATGCCCGCGAGGCGCACGGACCGGTGCAGGATTTCCGGGTCGGAATTGAAATGGTTGCGCCAAAACTCGTGGCTGATGATGGCCACATGATCGGTCTGATAAGTCATCTCCGCGTCGGTGAAAGCGCGGCCCAGGAAAAGCTCGATCCCGAGGGTCGCGAAAAACTCCGGGGTGACGCGGCCCACGTTTTCGAGCGTGGTCGCGCCGGTTTCGCCGATGACGGAACTCGACTGGCTGATGGCCGACAGGGAGGCAAGGGCCGGAAGGTTGCCGCGACGCTCGTAGTACGTGGTGAGCGAAGCCATATCCCGCGGGATGTTCGCCCCAGGGTAGCTGTGGTAGAGCGTGACGAGGCGGCCGGACTCGGGATA
>DASZPS010000107.1:0-17178 GCA_035549955.1 Lacunisphaera sp.
TCATCGAAAACGCCTTTGCCAGACTCAAATCAGCCCGTCGCATCGCCACCCGCTACGAGCAGAACGTCACGGCCTATATGGCGTTCGTCGCCCTCGCCTGCGTCTGTCTCTGGCTCATGTGATTTTGAAGACGTGCCCTAACTCGTGTGCCAGCGAAAGGCCTGATTCAGATCAGGGCATTTACCAAACGTAGTTTTTGTTTGTGGTTTCCACAGCCGGGAGTATTTCGTTCCCGGCAACGATGCCCAAGCCTGTTGCCAAACCCACCCGCGATTCGGACTTCTATCTGCCGGCGGATCGCTTCTTCGCCGCCAATCTGCCGAACGCGCTCACCTACGACGACGTTTCGCTCGCCACGCTGCACTCGGAGATCCTGCCCAAGGATACCGACCTGGCGACCACGCTCTCCGAAAGCCTGAGTCTGCAGATTCCGATCATTTCGTCGGACATGGACACCGTCACGGAATCGCGCATGGCGATCGCCATGGCGCTCAACGGCGGACTGGGCCTGATCCACTACAACCTGCCGGCCAAGGAGCAGATCAAGGAAGTCGCGCGGGTGAAGCACCACATTCACGGCCTCATCCAGGACCCGATGACCGTCGCCCCGGGAGCCAGCATCGGCGAGATCCTGCAGATGATCGAGGAGAAGCGTTTTGATTTTCGCACATTCCCGGTCGTCGACGACAAGGGCAAGCTCGCGGGCCTCCTGCCCGGCAATGTCGTCAAGGAGCGCTACAAAGCCAGGCTGGTTTCCGAAGTGATGACGCCCCGCCAGCAGCTCATCACCACCGAGGAGAAACGCATTTCCGGCGACCCCATCAAGGAGGCGGACCGGTTCTTCAACGAACACATCGGCATCCACAAGATGCTGGTGGTGGATGCCCATGACCGGCTCCGCGGCCTGATCACGAGCTCCGATGTCGAGCGGATCACCGGCGAAGCCAAATCCCGGCGCAAGCCGGCCCGCGATGCCCATTTCCGACTCGTGGTCGGCGCCGCCATCGCCCCGATCCGCAAGCCCACGGGCGAACTCGATCGCACCAAGGTCCTCGACCAGGTGGGCGACCTGGTGCGCGAGTCCGTCGACGCCGTCGCCGTCTCCACTGCCCACGGCCACACTTCGGGCGTCGGGGAGATGGTGAAGCTCATCCGCAGCACGTTCAAACACCTCACCATCATCGCCGGCAATGTCACGAGCGGCGAGGGCGTCGAGTTTCTGGCGGACTGTGGCGCCAGCGCGATCAAAATTGGCCAGGGTCCCGGTTCGATCTGCACCACCCGGATCGTGGCCGGCGTCGGCATTCCGCAGCTCACGGCCCTCCACGTCGCGAGCCGGGCGGCCGCGAAGAAGGGCGTCCGCCTGATCGCCGATGGCGGCATCACGAAGTCGGGCGACATCGTCAAAGCCCTCACCCTCTCCGATGCCGTGATCCTCGGCGGCCTGCTCGCGGGCTGCCGCGAGGCACCGGGCGAGATCATGGAAATCTCCGGCAAGCTCTACAAACAGTACCGCGGGATGGGCTCGCACGCCGCGATGAAGGCCGGCTCCGCCGCCCGCTATGGCCACGACAAGAACGACACGGTGCGCAAGGTCGCGGCGGAGGGCATCGAGGCCCTCAAGGAAGTCTCCGGTTCGGTTGATGACGTGCTCAACGCCCTCATCGGCGGCGTGCAAAGCGGCATGGGTTACCTCGGCGCCAGGGACCTGGGGCAGTTGCGCAAGAAGGCCCGCTACGTGAGGGTGACTCCCGCCGGCCAGAAGGAGGCGGCCCCGCACGACGTGATCGAGGTCGCCACCCGCAAGGGCCATTGATCCTGTGGCGGGCTGATCGCCCCGCCAGCGGCCCAGCCGTTCCAACTTTAGTTGATGCCCGATGGGCCGATCTGGTATCAGATACAGCAGCGATTGCCTCATTTCGTGCCTCAAACTGTCCAGTCCGGGAGGCTCCACCCGCCCCGCCTCGTGGTCAGGTTCGCGGCGGCCGTGCTATGCGCGTCCGTCCTGTCTTGCTTTGGGGCGACAGAGGCGCCCCCACCCGACCGCTTTTTCCGGATCACCGACGAGGAAGGCCTGACCCACTCCGACGTTCGCACGATCACGCAGGACCACGAGGGTTTCATGTGGTTCGGCCTCCGCCTCGGCGGCCTGACACGTTACGACGGCTACGAACTCAAGTCATACCAGCATGATCCCGACGATCCGCGCACCATCGGCAGCCGGGTGATATGGTCGCTGCTGGTGGACCGCGGCGGCACGCTCTGGATCGGCACCGAGGGCGGCCTGGATCGGCTCGATCGTGCCACCGGGACGTTTCTGCATTACCGCCACGACCCGACCCGGGCCGACAGCCTGCCCAATAACATCGTGGTGAGCGTCTATGAGGATTCCACCGGCCGGATCTGGGCGGCAACGCGCAACGGGCTTTGTCGCCTCGACGATCGCGAACGCGGCACATTCACGACCTTCCGGCGCCCGCTGGTGATCCCCGGCAGCACGCAAAACGACACGTATCGTTCCATCACCGAGGACACCGCGACAGGGTTGTTCTGGCTCGGGGCGTCCGACGGCCTCGCGGCATTCGATCCGCGCACCGGGGCCTTTGCGACCTGGCTGCACAATCCCGGCGACCCACAGAGCCTGAGCAACAACGCCGTCAACGCCGTGGTGCGCGACCCCGAAGGCACTTTCTGGGCGCTGACGGAGAATGGCCTGGACGGTTTTCGCCCGGCTCTCACCCAAATCAGTGAGAGCAGCGTGCGCGCCGACAACCTGAAGTTTCTCCGGTACCACCCGGACCTGCGCGACCCAAGCCCCGGCAGCCAATTCATGCGCGCCGGCCTGATCGACCGCCTGGGCCGGCTGTGGATTGCCAGCCGCGGTGGCCTGCAACTTTTTGACCGTGCCGCCGGCACGTTCAAAACCTACCGCCGGCGTGCGCATGATCCCTCGAGCCTGGGCGACGACCTGACCCAGACGATCTTCATGGACCGGACGGGCGACCTCTGGATCGGAACCTATGCCGGGGGAACCAATCTCCTGCGGCTGGGCGCCAAACCGTTCCGGGTTGAACAGCATGACCCGACTGACCCGCGCAGCATCAGCGAAGACCGCATCAGCAGCCTGGCCTTCGACCGGGACGGCCGGCTGTGGGCCGGGACGGTTCGCGGGCTCAACCGGCGGGACGAGGACGGATGGACCCGGTTCCTGCATGACACGGACAATCCCGGCTCACTGCCCTCCAACGATGTTTCCACCGTGGCCATCACGGCGGCCGGCGAAGTCTGGATGGGTTCGAACTACGGCGGCGCGGCCCGCATCGTCCAAGGCCGCTTCCAGACCTTCCCCACTTCACCTTCGAATGTGCCTGCCCCGAACGGAGTCCATGAATTTACCGGTGGCCAGGTAAACGCGCTGCTGCCTGATGCCCGCGGCGGCGTCTGGCTCGGGGCGCGAGCGTACGGGCTCGATCACTATGCGAATGGGCGCTTCCAGCACTATTCCCCGCAGGAGGAGGGCCCCGGGCGGGCCGCGCAACCCACCACCAACGCCATTTTCGGCTTCGAAACCGACGCTGGCCAGCTGTGGTACGCAACGGAAGCGAGCGGCTTGGTGCGTCTCGACATTGCCACGGGAAAATTCACGGCCTTTCAGCCGCCCGCGCCGCCCGGCATCACCCACAGCCTGCATTGCATCGCGCGGGGCGAGGATGGCCACATCTGGCTGGGTGCCGCCGATGGCTTGTTCCGATTCGATCCCCAATCGGAGCGTTTTCTGCGGCACTATACGGTGGCCGATGGCCTGCCGCACGCCGCAGTCATGACCATGGTCCAGGATCGGCGCGGACACCTGTGGCTGGGCACTGCGAATGGACTCTCCCATTTTGATCCGGTCAGCGGCCGGTTTCGCAACTATGAGAAGCCCGACGGCCTGCCCTCCAACGTCTTTTCCCAGCGCGCCGGCGCCCTCGGTCCCGATGGCCACGTCTACCTTGGCACCCGTGCCGGCATCGTGGACTTCGCCCCGACGGAATTGCAGGACAATCCGAATCCGCCGCCGGTCGTCCTGACGGAACTCCGCTGGCTGGGCACGCCGCCGGCGCCCGTGGCGACCCTGCGGCCGGAGTCCGCGTACCACGTGCCGGAAGCGGTGACGGTGCCCGCCGGCCAGCCCGGCTTCACGCTGCGCTTCTCCGCTCTCGACTTCACCGCCCCGGAGAAGAATCGTTTCCGCTACCGGCTCGAGGGCTGGGATAACACGTGGCACGATACCACCGCGCGGGAGCGCAGCGTGACCTACACGGCGCTGCCCCCAGGCTCGTACACGTTCCGCGTCCAGGCGAGCAATCCGGACTTGGTTTGGAACGAACGCGGGGTTTCCGTCCAGATCACCATCGCGCCCCATTTCTGGCAGACTTGGTCGTTCCGGATTGCCGTCGCCCTGGCTGCGGCCGCGTTGCTCTATTTCATCGTGCAGCGACGATTGCGGGCGGTACGCACCCTCAATGTCCGGCTCGAGGAGCAGGTTGCCCAGCGGACCGCACAACTCCAGCGCGAGATCGGGGTGCGCCAACAGGCGGAAGCCGAATTGCGCGACTCGCATTCGGAACTCGAGCGCCGGGTCGAGGCCCGCACGCTCGAACTTGCCCGCAGCAATGCCAGCCTGCAGGCCGAGATGGCAGGCCGCAAGCAGGTCGAAACCCAACTCCGCCAGGCGCAGAAAATGGAGGCGGTCGGCCGCCTCGCCGGCGGCGTCGCCCACGATTTCAACAACCTCCTCACGGTCATTCTCGGCCAGAGCACGCTGCTCACCACCTCCGACCTTTCCCCGGACGCGCGAAACGAAGCGGTCCGTGACATCAAGGCCGCGGCGCAACGGGCCACCAACCTGACCCGGCAGCTCCTGGTCTTCAGCCGGCGCCAGGAAATGAACCCGGTGGCGGTGGATCTCAACCAGGTGGTGATTGGCGTGGCCAAATTGCTCGGCCATGTGCTCGGCGAACGCATCACGCTGCAAACGGAGCTTTGCCCGGGCAGCCTCGGCGCCCTCGCCGATGCCGGTATGCTCGAACAGGTGTTGCTCAATCTGGCGGTCAACGCGCGTGACGCGATGCCCCAAGGCGGCCGACTCCGCCTGGCGACCACTTGGGTAACAGTGACCGCGGAACAAGCCGGACGCTCCCCGGGCGCGGCGCCCGGCAATTACAGCCGGCTGAGCGTGACCGACACGGGGTCGGGCATCCCGGACGACGTCCTCCCCCAGATTTTCGACCCTTTCTTTACGACCAAGGAACCAGGCAAGGGCACCGGGCTCGGCCTCGCCATCAGCCATGGCATCATCCAGCAACACCAGGGTTGGATCGAAGTCGAGACCGGTATTGGCCAAGGCACTACCTTCCACGTCTTTCTGCCTCTTCATGCCGCCAACGCATCGCCAGCCCGGGGTGGTTCCCACCCGCCGGTCACCGGCGGTGGCGACAGTCGGGTGGTCCTGCTCGCCGAGGACGAATCCGCGGTGCGCAGCGTGGTCCGGCATATGCTCGAGCGAAACGGCTTTCGCGTGATCGAATCCAGTTCCGGGGCGGAAGCCCTCGATCGTTGGGCACGCCATCGCGACGAAATTGCCATTCTCCTCACGGACATCGTGATGCCGGGCCAACTCAACGGCCACGAACTCGCCGAGCGGCTTCTCGCCGAAAAGCCCTCCCTCCGGGTGGTCACGATGAGCGGTTACGACCCGGGCGAGATCGCCGGCGCCAAAGGCGGATCCGCGCCCCATCTGCGCAAGCCATTTTCGATGGAAGACCTCCTGCGCACGGTCCGGGGTTAAGGTTGGATTAAGGCCGCCATCGCCGGGCCGGGCGTCCCTTGGATAAGGGTTGCAGAAGCCCGATTCCGGGCGATTTTTTAGGAAACAAACGTCACAAATCTCTTTCTCATTTCGTACATGCAACGTTGCCGCCCTACTCGCTGGCTGGCGCTTCTGGCCCTGTCAGTGATCCTGCCCGTGGCTCACGCCACCACGGTCATTGCGCCCGATTTCGACAGCATGGTCGGCAGGTCCGACTACATCGTCCGCGCGGTCGTGAAATCGGTGACACCTGAATGGCGCAACAATCCCGACAAGCCCGGCCAGCGCTACATCGCTACCATGGTGGAACTCGACGTGAAGGAAGTCATCAAGGGCACGCCGCCTTCGCCGCTCGTGCTGGATCTCGTGGGGGGCAGGATCGATGACCGCGAACTGACCATCGAAGGCGCGCCCAAGTTCACCGTCGGTCAGGAAAGCGTCCTGTTCGTGCGCGGCAACGGCCGGCAGATCGTCCCGCTGGTGGGCATGATGCACGGCAAATACAATGTCCGCCGCAACAAGGCCACGGGCCGCGACGAAGTCCTGCGCAACAACGGCAATCCCCTCTACAGCGAAAAGGAAGTCGCGCTGCCGGAAACCGCCCTCAGTACCGCGCCCGCCAGCAATCCCCAAGCCCAGCCGCTCACGCCCGCCGAGTTTATCGCCCGCATCAAAAAGTCCGGCAAGTTCAACACCCGTGAAAAGCTCGAGTAACCCGGTTCGTCGGATCGGCCTTACCCTGCTGACCCTTGGCCTGGCCGCCGCGGGGATGGGATTCACTTTCACCTTTAACGATAGCACGCGGCTGCCCATCAAATGGCCGGCCAAGCCCATCACGATCCGCATCATGCTGGGCGGCACGACCACACTGTCCGATGGCCTGACCTTCAACGAAAGCGCCCGCGCCGCGGCGCAGACGTGGAACACCGTCATCGGCTCCGCCCAGATCCAGAGCACCTTTGCCACGGGGACGCCGGCAGAGCAGACCAACAACGACCAGACGCCGGTGAATGAACTGGGGTTCTCGTCGACTGTATTCGGCCGGCCCTTCGATTCCGGTGTCCTGGCCGTCACGACCGGTTTCAGCGCCGGCAACGAGCGCACGGAGGCCGACATCCTTTTCAACAGCGCGGTCACATGGAATTCCTATCGTGGACCCACCCAATCCCAGTTGGGGGTCGATCTCCAGCGCGTGGCGATCCACGAGCTGGGTCACCTGCTGGGCTTGAATCACCCGGACCAGGCGAATCCCCCGCAGTTCGTCACCGCCATCATGCGCAGCACGGTCGGCAGCCTTGATACCGTCGCATCCGATGACAT
Source organism: Lacunisphaera sp. (assembly GCA_035549955.1). Classification (GTDB taxonomy): domain Bacteria; phylum Verrucomicrobiota; class Verrucomicrobiia; order Opitutales; family Opitutaceae; genus Lacunisphaera. The sequence goes on from DASZPS010000107.1 coordinate 7,172, forward strand.
CGACGGCGCCCAGTCGCTCTATGGACCGCCCGGAACGCCAGCCAACGACAGTTTCTCCAATGCGACGGTCCTCAACCTCAGCGGCAGCCAGTCGCTTTCCGCCAAGGGCTATAACACCAATGCCACGAAGGAATCCGGTGAACCCACCCAAGGCGACAATCCTGGCGGCCACTCGGTTTGGTGGGCCTGGACCGCGCCCTCGAGCGGCAATGTCACGCTCGACACCGGCAAGACGACGGGCACCGGGCAGAACCAAAGAATCAACGTCGCAGGGGGGAGCAGCAGCTACTTCGACACCACCCTCGGCGTCTACACGGGTGCGAGCGTCAACGGTCTCACCAAAGTCGGGGAAAACGACGACATCAATCCCGGCGTGGTCCAAGCCAGCCGGCTGACCTTCGCCGCCGCCGGGGGCACCACGTATCACATCTGTGTCGACGGCTATAACGCCGACGATGGCAACGGCGCGGACAACGGCGGAATTGTCCTGAACCTGGCTTTCGACGGATCCCTCGGCACGGCACCCGCGATTACCACGCAACCGTCCAGTCTTACCGTGACCTCCGGCTCCAGTGCGTCCTTCTCGGTCGCCGCCAGCGGCTCCTCCCCATTGAGCTATCAATGGTCGTTCGGCGGCACGGCAATTTCCGGCGCCACCAGTTCCACCTTCAACATCACCAGCGCAACGAGCGCCAACGCGGGCACCTATACGGTCACGGTGAGCAACGCCGCCGGCTCGGTCACCAGCAATGCGGCGACGCTGAGTGTCACCGCCGCACCCACCCCGCCCACGCCCAGCACCGGCGGCGGAGGAGGAGGCGGAGGAGGAGGCGCGCCGAGCGTATGGTTCACCGCGCTGTTGGCCGCAATCGGATTTGCCCGGCTGCTGGGTCGCCGCCGCGGCTGACGCCGGGTTTCGTGTATTCGATTGCCCCAACCTGGCCGTGCGCCAGCGTGGCGGGGCCGTGACAGCGGGCCACTGTCGTGGCATCGCATGAAGAACTGTATTCCGCCTTGCTGGGTGGCGTTGGTCGCGCTGCTGATCCTGTGCCCGGTGGCTCGCGCCACCACGGTCATTGCCCCTGATTTCGATTCGCTGGTCAGTTCCTCCGACTACATCGTCCGCGCGGTCGTCCAGTCGGTCCGCACCGAATGGCGGCCGGATCCAAGCCGACCGGCACACCGGTACATCGGCACCTTGGTGGCGCTCGCGGCCACCGGCGGCACGGTCGCATTCTCGGTCATCGCCGCCGGCAGCGCCCCCCTCAGCTACCAATGGCTGTTCAATGGCAATCCCATTGCCGGCGCCACGGGCACGAGTCACATGCTCACTTCCGTGACCGCGGCCCAAGCTGGCACTTATTCCGTAACGGTTTCAAATTCCGCCGGGTCGGTCACCAGCAACGGGGCGAGTTTGACCGTGGCAGCTTCCGCCCCAGTTCAACCTCCCACACCTACACCCACGCCCGCTCCGACTCCGTCCAGCGGAGGGGGCGGCGGTGGCGGCGCACCGAGCATCTGGTTCGTCGCCATGCTCGCGGGGCTGGGTGGCGCCCGGTCGGCGGTCCGACATCGTTCTCGTTGAATTTGGATCGCACTGGTCGTCTCACTGCGAGAGTGACAAACCGCCCGGGGCCGGCATAAAGCCGGCCCGGAATGAATCAACCGGCCTCGAATCCGCCCGCCTTGGACATCCCCCACCTGCTGCGGCATCCGCCGCCGCTCGTGCTGTTGGTCGCGCTGGCCTCGCTGATCGTCCAGCTTTTCCCGGAGTGGCGCCCGACGCTCGTCTATGACCGGGCGGACATTGCCGCCGGGCAATTCTGGCGAATCTGGACCGGGCACGTGGTGCACTTCGGTTGGGCGCATTTATTCGTCGATGCCGGGTTGCTGCTCATCGTGGGCTGGATTTCCGAGAACCAGCATCCGTGGTTTACCCGCATCGGACTGGTGGCGATGCCCGCGTTTATTTCCGGCTGCATGTTCTGGTTGGAACCGGGCATGGCCCGCTACGGTGGGCTCAGTGCCTTCAATCTCGGCGTTTTGCTCTACATCGCCGCCCAAGGCTGGCGCCGCGACTGGACGGACTGGTTCTGGCCCGCCGTGATCGCCATCTATGTGGGCGAAATAATTTTCGAGTACTACCGCGGGGGCCAGGGCGGTGGCGCCATCCGGTTCGATGATCCCGACGTCCATGTTGCAACCGGCGCCCACCTGGCCGCGGCGGTCTACGTCGTGGGGGCCTTGGCCATGGCGCGACTCACGCGTCGCCCCGCAAAAACCTAGTTCCCGGGCGTACGCGAATTTACGGTGTCCGCATCGTGGCGTTGACTGGTCGTTCCGCGCGGATTCCTTGGTAGCCATGGCTGTTCCCGCCCAAGTCGTCATGCTGGCTTTCAACCCCAGCAACCAGCTTGCTGTCCGCTCGGCTGGCACGCGATTGGGCCTCGCGTTTGTCGGCGCGGATGAGGCCATGGCGAGCACCCGCCTCGCCAGCTGCTTTCCGGACCACACGCCTCCCGTGGAGTACTTCACCTGCGCGGCCGGCGCCCTCTGTTACCGGGTTTTCTTCTGTCAGGTTCGAATGGAGCCGCGGGACAATGAAGTTTCATTTCACTCGCTGGAGCAGCTGGACGCCCGGGGGGCCGCGCTGGCCCCCTCCCTCGCCGCCGTTCTCGCCGGCTTGGAACCTCATCTCATCGAGATTCCCTACCTGCATCTCGGCGAAAGCGACTACATCTACAAGTTCCGCGTCGAGCGTGACCGCAACCGCGATATCTATGAGCAGGACGACGCCGCCCGCGCCTTGTACCAAAGCCGCCTCTGCGAGGCGATCAAGACCCTGGCACGCACGAACGAGCGGACGGCGAGTGCGCCGGCCATGCTGGATTTCGGCGCGGTGCGTTACGTGATTCCCAGTCATTTCGGCTTTTGTCTTGGGGTGAAAAACGCCATCGAGCGCGCCTACGAATCGCTGGCCGAGAATTCGGGCCGGCGGGTGTTCATGCTCAGCGAGTTGATCCACAACCCTTTCGTCAACGAAGACCTCCTCCAGCGCGGCCTTCGCTACCTCCAGAGCGACAAGGGCGTGCCCTTCAACATCCGCGGGGTCCCGGCGACCCCCGGCAGCAGCGAACCGCTGCTGTGGGACACCCTGACCAGCGAGGACGTGGTCATCATCCCCGCTTTCGGCGCCACCGACGAGGACAAGCAAAAGCTGGTGCGCAAGGGCATTCGCGTCGCCCAGTATGACGCCACCTGCATGCTCGTGGAAAAAGTCTGGAAAGCCGCGCGGGCCTTCGGCCGCGAGGGCTACACCGTGGTCATTCATGGCAAGAGCGAGCACGAGGAAACCAAGGCCACGTTTTCCAACACACGACGCCATGCGCCTTCCCTCATCATCCGCAACCTCGAGGAGGCGCACCTCCTGGGCGACTACATCACCGGTCCGAGTCCACAAAAAGCCGCCGCCCTCCTCAAGCGCTTCGCCGGCCTGTACACTCCCGGATTTGACCCCGCCCGCCACCTCGACCGGATTGCCATCGTCAACCAAACCACGCTCCTGATGAACGAAACCGCGGCGATCATCGACTATTTCAAGTCGGTGTTCACCGAAAAGTTCGGTCCCGAACACGGCCCGGACCATGTGGGCGGCGCCGGCCGCAAGGACACCCTCTGCTACGCCACCCAGGTCAACCAGGACGCCCTGCAACGCGCCCTGAATGAACCCCTCGATGCGGCCTTCATCGTCGGCGGCAAAAACAGTTCGAACACCTACCAGCTCTACCGCCTCTGCGAACAGAAGCTCGGCCCCAGGGCGTTCTTCATCCAATCGGAGAAGAGCATCCTGTCGCGGGACCAGATCATGCACTATGTTTTCCCTTCCGCGGGCCGCGCTTCCGGCGGCCACACCGAGTTACTGCCGCTCTGGCCCCATGAAGGCCCGAAGGCCCGCACCGTGCTGATCACCGGCGGGGCGTCGTGCCCCGACGGCCTGGTCCAGCAGGTCATCACCCGCATCAACTCCCTGTTTCCGGCCGCGCAATTGCGCAGCAGCGAGGAAGTCCTGGCCGATCTCAAAACTTGATCGAAATGCCGCCGCGCAGGCCGACCGACGTACCCAGGTCAATTCTCGCCGTGCGATCCCCGAGCTTTTGCTCGTAGTCGCTGAGTTGTTGCGCGGTCACGCCGCCGAACAGCCCGAGGACTTCGTTGGCCGCCCACTCGACGTTGAGATCGGCAAAATAGCCCGAAAGAAACTTGGCGGTCGTGCTCGTCTCGTTGGCTTCCACGGTGGCGTCGGTGAGGTTGGGCACCGCAAAGGTCTCAAACGCCGTATAGCGGGTACCGGCATAGGCACCGGCGAGACCGACACTCGCAACCAGACCCAGGCGATCCGTGATTTGCGTCCGCATCGACGGCCCGAAGCGGAACATGAAATAGGAACCTTTCACCTGCCAGCGACCGTCCACGTTCACTCCATTGGCAATGACATCGTTGGTGGTGGATTCCGGCACGCCGCTGATTGCCGTCGTGGTCTCGTAACTGGTATTGGCGATGGGGTCGCCGTTGGAATCGAAGAAGGTGGTGAAGTTCGGGTTATCCAGCCGTTCCGGTGCAACCACCTTGCCGCCGGTTGAGTAGAAGTCGGTGCGAACGTGCAGCGTCGAGCTTACGGTGCCGGCCGACTTGCTGTTGATGTCGTTCAGGGTGATACCGGCCACCATGCCCCAATGGACATAACGGGAGCCGCGGCCAAAATCCCGCGAAAACTGGAATTCGACCCCGCCGGTGGGACCCTGCTTGTGCGTGGCGCTGCCGCCGCCGGACGTGGCGTTGTAGTCACTGAACGAAACATAGCCGGGCTGCGCCAGCTGGGCCTCCGATTTGGCCGTCCACTCTCGCGTCAGGCCGGGCGTATAGCTCACCAGGTCGCCGACCCGTTGGGAAACGTCCTGGGATCCGGTCACATTGCCGGCTTCGTCGTAGATGCTGATCGTCACGGTGGAATAGACATCGTATCGCCCGCCCGGCGTGGATATCACGTTGCCCGCCGAATCCTTCTCAGAGGCGCGGGGCGAGTCGACCCGGACGTTGCCATTGAGATAATTCCGCGTCACCGGGCCGTCCGACGCCGGTGAAATGACCAAGCCCGAGGAAACCACGCCGAGATTCTGGAAATCGACCCGGCCGCCGGACGTCAGCATGCGAAAACCGACGCTGAGCTTGGACCGGAGGGGAGTCGCCCACTCGCCCTGGCTGCGGGCGAGTTGTTCGAGTCGTTCCTCCTCCTTGCCCGTGGTGTCGACCTGGGCGGCCAGGAAAGCCGGCAGGCAGCCGAGGGTAATGATCGAGCCAAAGCGAAGAAGACGCAGGGTCATGAGGGAAATCGGCATAGGGGCAGGATTGGCTCTTGGAAAGGGGATTTCGGTCCCTGTTCCGTCAGGCTTTCTCAATCGGTTCCTTGGGCTCGGCTTTGGCCAGCCCGGCCCTCTCCATGGCCCGTTTGAGGTCTTCGGCTTTCTGCTCAAGTTCGGTCTCCTTTTCTTGCTGGGCCTGCATCTTCTCAAAAAGTGCCGCCTCGCTTTGGTTGAGAAATTCCTCGCGTTCCTGCAACGCGGCCCGGCCCTCCTTGATGGACGCCTCCTGGCGGTCCAGTTCCTCCTTCAGCTTGGCCAGCGCGGCCAGTTCCTCCGCGCTGCCACTGCCGCCGCCCCCGGCGGGTTTTTCCTTGCGCATCGCATCGATGACTTTTTCGCGCGCCTGCAGGAGGGCATCGGTTTCCGCCAGCGCCCGATCGCGCTCGGCGAGCTTGTTTTCCAACTCGGCCAGCGCCATCTCGCGCTCGCTGGCCTTCGCTTCGAGTGCCCGCAAGGCCTTTTCCAGCTGCTCAACCTGACTGCCGCTGAGCGCGGTATTGCCGCCCCATGGAGCCCGCGATTGCGACATGATGGCGTCGATCGATTTGCGCGCGGCCGCCGTTGCTTGGGAAGCTTCCTGCGCTCGCTGCAATGGACTGGCCCGGCGAGGCAGGACCAAGGGCTTGGCCCCGCTGGCGGGATTCTTGGGTGGAAATTTGATGCTACCCGGAGGCGGAAACGAAGGTCCGGCGGCCGGCCCGGGACCGGGCGGCGGCGCCACGGGCGACGGGAAGGCAGGCGGAAAGGGCGCTCCAGGCGGAGCTGGCGTATGATTGTCCACGGAAATAGGTGAGGACTAACGCTTGCCGAACATCTTGGAGAAGAACCCGCCTTTCTTGGGCTCGCTGGTGGCCGCCGCGGCGGTGGCACCGGCGCCCTTGGGCGCGTCCTTCATCGCGAGGCTCAGCAGCCTTACGGCGATTGCTTCGCGCACGGGATCGTTGAGTACGACAAAATAGCGCTCATAGGTGCCGCCGTCGGCGAGGTGCTTGAGCAACGCGGCTTTGCCGTCCTTGAACCACTCCAGCGCGGCATTGACCGTGGGCAGCATCATGGCCTCGTGTTTCTGAATCTGCTCCTTGGTGAGGGCCTTTGCCACCGCACCGTCGCTGTTGGACAGCTTGGCGCCATAGGCCTTCGCCAGGGAAACCTGGTCGATGCGCGGCAGGCCGGCGGGGATGAGGCCGATCGCCTCGGGCAGATGGATGCCGGATGAACCCTTCCGGTAAGGCAGGAACACCGCGATACCCTCGTCGTCACCGTGCGTGAGGGCGTTGAGGGCGTTGCGAAAATCGCCACCCAGCACCACCCGCGTGGACATCTGCTGGCCGAGATTCGCGAAGGCCCCGATGGTCTTGATGCCCTCCGACGCGCAAACCACACGCGTGCCTTCGCTGAAATTACAGAGCGTCAGCGGATAGTCATCGGGAATGTGCAGCCGGGAAAGCGTCTTGAGGATGGGATTTTCCTTCGACGAGGACTGTTCGACCTGGCTGACCATGTCGCCAAAGGGATCGTCGAATGCCAGCGTTTCCTTCAGGATTCCGATCAGGTGGTCGGCCTTCCCCGCGTTGCCCGCGATCTCGGGCAACATCATCAACTCGTTATAGTCGAAATCGATGTACTTGGAGGGTTTCTCGTCTTCGCCTTTGTGCGGCCATTCCTTGGTGTCGAGGTTCTGAGCCAGGCTGACGAGCGAAGTGTCCGCCATGATGGAGTGGCGGAACTTTTTGCGGATATCATCCCATTCGGTTGCAGTGAACTTGGCCATGGTGGGGGTGGATTCGTAAGGTTGGAAGATCAGGACGGGGGCGCGTTCTCGATGATTTCGGTCGCCAGCTTCATATAGTCATTGGCGACACCGTCGGCTTCCGCACCCTCCGTGCCAACAAGGAAAACCGGCAGGCCCAGCGTGACGGCACGGCGCACAATCATGGCGTCGCGGATCTGCGTGGTGCAGATCTTCGCCGCGGGCGCGCAACCGCGTTTCTGGGTCTTGAATTGGTTCAGGCGAAGCTGCATGCGCATCTTCGGCACCTCGATGTCGGTGTTGGTCTTGATCGAGTTGAAAACGATGCCGTAAACCTGCGCCGCCGGGCCCATCGCCGTCGTGCGAAAGCTGGCGGAAGTCTGCTGGAAGCGAAGCAGCTTCTCGACGAGCAAAGTGAAGCCAATGAGGCTCAATGCGTCCGGATTGGAAGGCACGTAGATCTCGCCGGCGCAATAGACGCCATTCTGGGAAGCGCGCAGGACGTTCGGCGGGCAGTCGAAGAGGATGAAATCGTAATTATTCTCAATTTCCGCCAACTGCTCCTGGAAGATGACGTACGAAGGGCGTTTGGGATCGGGTTTGTATTCACCCTCCAAGTCCACCAGGTTGAAGGTCGTCGGCACCAAGTCGAGGCCCGGCAACAACTTTTCCCCGTCCTTGCCCTCTACCACGTCCTTGATCACGCAGTCTTTCAGGCGGGCGGTACCCGGGTCGAAGATGGAATAGATGGATCCCACCCCATTGGCGTTAACCTTGTTCCACTTCTCCAATTTCATCAGCCAAATGCTGGCGTTCGATTGCGTATCGAAATCCATCAACAGGACCCGCATTCCACGTCTCGCCAAGCTCGCTGCGGTGTTCACGATGAGTGAGGTCTTGCCCACACCGCCCTTGTAATTGAGGAAGGCTATCTTGCGTGCCATAGGTATTTTATATATCTAAAATCAACATGGCACATGGCTCAACAGGTGCCAGATAAAAATTTTACTAAGTTGCCGGCCCAGCAGAAAAAGATGACACGACATCATCGCTCATGACTCAAGCCTGCCTGCAAGAACTTTATTCGCCCCAAGGGAAATGTTTCGGTTGCGGCCCTGCGAATGCCGATGGATTGCGGCTCCGCAGCCACGTCCAAGATGAGGAAGTCGTAGCCTCCTGGCATCCATCGGACAGGTACCAGGCTTTCCCCGGCATGCTTAACGGCGGAATCATCGGCACACTCCTCGATTGCCACAGCAATTGGACCGCTGCCTGGCATCTCGGCCAGGCGGGCGGACTCGACCAACCGCCCTGCACCGTGACGGCCGAGTATTCGATCAAGCTGCTCCGCCCCACCCCGCTCGATTCTCCATTGGAACTAGTTGCCCGCGTGGTGGCGTCGGATGCCAATCGAGCCACCATCGAGGCCGTACTGTCCTCGGCGGGCAAATCCCGCGCCACCTGCCGGGGCACGTTCGTGGCGGTGTCGCCCGGTCATCCCGCTTATCACCAGTGGTAAGCCGCTTTCGTAACCCAATCGTGACCGGACGCGAACGTTTCCGTCACCACAGTGAGACACCCTGCAGCATGTCCCGATCCGCCAAGATTCTCGCCGTCGATGACGAACCCGATCTCATCGACCTGATGCAATATCATCTGGCCCGCGCCGGTCACCAGGTCACGACCGCGGCCAATGGCTGGGAGGCCATCCATGCGATCCGGCTGCAGCGACCGGACCTGATCCTGCTGGACTTGATGCTGCCCGATCTCGACGGCTTCGGTGTTTGCGAGATTCTACGGCGTGATCCAAAAACCGCCACGATCCCCATCGTGATTGTTTCCGCGTGGTCGTCGCCAGATTCCCGCAATCTCGGGCTCGAGCTGGGCGCGCTCGATTACCTGACCAAGCCTTTCAGCCCGCATGAGCTGGTCGAGCGCGTCAATCGGCTCGTCGAGGCCCGCGCGGGCTGAAGTGCTGCCGGCGGGAGTCACCGTTCGGCGTTGAACTCGATCGGCACCGCCATCCGGAAACTGACTCTGCGCCCGTTCAATGTTCCGGGCTCGAACCGCCAGCGCAGCACCGCACGCACCGCGGGGTCGACGAACTCGCGATGGGTCCACCGCACGGCTTCGGCGGTGACCACGCGGCCCGCGGTGTCCACGACGAATTCCACGGTCACGGAGCCGTTGATTTCGCGCATGCTGCCCGGGTAATTCGGCGCCGGTTGCACCGTGGCCCGCGGGATGTGGTCAAGGTCCCCCGAGCGAAACACGCCGCGCAATCCATTACCCAGTCCGCTGCCATCTCCATCCGGCAGGCCGACGGTTGCGGGAATCTTCGCGAGCGACGCAACAGGCTTGATCGGCACCATGCTTTCCTGGACGTCGACGCGAAAGATGGTCTCCTTGGGTAGTTCACGCGGCATCTCCGGGCTGGGCGGCAGGGGATTTGGGGCGCCTCCGCCTGCGCTCTCGCCCTGGACTGGATCGCTTGCCGTCACTTGGATGACTTCGATCGGCATTTCCGTCGTCTTGTCCCGGATCGGTTTCCTGGTCGGGAAGATCACGACGGGATCAATTGAGCTGACAAAAAGCAGGCCGTGCAGGCCGATGGCGGCAATGACCGGGATGGCGTAGCGCTCGATATTCATGTTGGGGTGTCTCCATCGATCACCACGCGCGGCATCGCGTTTTCTTAGCCAAAAGCTGAGGTGGTCCGCGCAAGCCTTTTTTGCAGGTTTTCAGACGCCGGTGGGCAAGGGAGACCGCCGCCTGGTGAGGGCGGCGAGGTAGTGGGTGTCGTCGTAAGGCACGTTGTCCTTCCAGCAGCGCCAGAG
>DASZPS010000108.1:0-22466 GCA_035549955.1 Lacunisphaera sp.
CCGGCCGGCGCCGGCGGCGCCGGCGCCACGCCCGCGGCGGCTGGCACCAAACCGCTCACGCCAGCCCCGGCCGGCGCTTCGCTCCAGTCCCTGGCCGACCAGGCCGGCGTGGGCGGCGACTGGCAGGACATCGCCCGGGCCAACGGCATCGAGAACCCCCGCCTGCTCCTTCCCGGCCAGCTCATTGACCTCAACCTCCGCTGAATTCCATGCCCGTCTCCATCCAGGAAGTGGAAGTCGTCCCCGCGCCACCCCCCGCGCCCTCCGAGCGCGGCGAGCCCGCCCCGCGCCCCATGCCGCCACCCGATGTCGCCCAACTGCTCCGTGAAGCCGCCGAACGCCAGGCCCGGGTGCGCGCCCACTGACCATTCCGTCCATGCCGGCCAGCAACCAAACCCTCCTGCGTGTCGCCCGACCGACGTTTGTCGTTGACGGCCAGGACCAGCCCGGACTCGCCGAGGGCCTGCTCCAACTGGCCGTCACGGAGGACACCCAGGGCCTCAGCCGTTGCGAAGCCGCTTTCGGCAACTGGGGTGCGCTGAACCGGCGGATCGGCTTCCTCTACTTCGGCCGGGATTTGCTGGAGTTCGGCAAAACCTTCGCCGTGAAATGCGGCGCCGACACAATCTTCGACGGCCGCATCGGGGCGCTGGAGGCGGATTTTCCCGAAGGCGCCCCGCCCCGGGTCACCGTGCTCGCCGAGGACCGGCTGCAGGACCTGCGCATGACCCGCCGCACGCGCACCTTCGCCGACCAGAGCGACGCCGACGTGGTCCGCGCGATCGCGGGCGAGCACGGCCTGACGCCGCAGATCGACCTTTCGGGACCGACCCACAAGATCCTCGCCCAGGTCAACCAAAGCGACCTTGCCTTCCTGCGCGATCGGTGTCGCAGCCTCGAGGCCGAGATCTGGGTCGATGGCTCGACCCTGCACGCGAAGTCCCGCGCGGACCGGTCGGGGGAACCCCTCGAACTCTCCTTCGGCCGCGATCTTTTCGCCTTCAAGGTCCTCGCCGACCTGGCCCATCAGCGCACCACGGTCACGGCTTCGGGCTGGGACGTCTCGGGCAAGAGCGCCTTCACGCATTCCGCCGGCAGTTCCCTGGTCCAGGGCGAACTCGACGGGGGTGACGGCGGCGCGCAGATCCTCGAACAGGCCTTCGGCGCGCGGAAGGAAGCCCTGGTGCACACGCTGCCGCTCAGCGCCCAGGAAACCGAGGCGGTGGCGGGAGCCTACTTCAAGATGACGGCCCGGCGCTTCGTGGTCGGACACGGCCGGGCCGAGGGCCGCGCCGACCTCCGCGTCGGCCGCACCGTGGATCTCTCCGGCCTCGGTCCGCTCTTCAGCGGAAAATACTACCTGGCATCCGTGCGCCATCTCTTCGACGGGAAGTCCGGCTACCGCGTCGAGTTCACCGCCGAACGCGCCGCCCTCGGCCGCCCCAATTGAACCCCGCTCCCATGCAGCCCGCGCTTCCCCACGAATACTTTGTCGACGGCCGGATTTCCTCCGGCCTGGGCGGCCGCTTCTACGGGGTTTATCCGGCGCTGGTTTCGGACATCAAGGACCCCGACGGCCTCGGCCGCATCAAGGTCACGCTTCCCTGGTCGCCCGACACCGGCAGCGCCCGCTACGAGGCCTGGGCCCGCATCGCCACGCTCATGGGCGGGCCGAAAAAAGGCAGCTGGTTCATTCCCGACGTGGATGACGAGGTGCTCATCGTGTTCGAGGCGGGCGATACCCGCCGGCCCTACGTCGTCGGCGGCTTGTGGAACGGCACCGACGAGCCGCCGGCCACGATGGATGGCGGCGGCCAGAACTACGAAAAGGTCCTCTGCTCGCGCAACGGCGTCAAAATCACGCTCGACGACCACGACGGGCAGGAAAAGTTCATCGTCGAAACCCCCGGCAGCCAGAAGATCACCCTGCAGGACGGCCCGGGCTCCGTCAAAATCGAGGACAGCAACGGCAACTCGATCAAGCTCGAGTCCTCCGGCGTCACCGTCACCGCCTCGGCCAAGGTCAACGTCCAGGCCAGCCAGGTTTCCATTTCCGCCGGGATGGTCCAGGTCGACGCCGGCATGTCGAAGTTCAGCGGGGTGATCCAGTGCGACACCCTGATCAGCAACAGCGTGGTGAGTTCCTCCTACACCCCGGGGGCCGGCAACATCTGGTGACCGCCATGGAAAAGCACGTCATCGCCTGGACCGGTCCGGCTCCCTTCTGGGAGAACTCCCTCGAGCTGGCCTCCGCCGCCACCCCTGGCAACGGCGCCGCGACGCCGCCACCCGGCATCCGGCGGCCCGCCATCCTGCGCTTCGCCGCCGACAACTTCATGGATCAGTTCCTCGGCCTGCTCTCGACCGAGCCGCATCGCCTGGCCGAACTGACTGCGCGACCGGAAACGTGGAAAGGCATCGGCCAGGCCGTCACGCTCGAACCGACCGACCGGCTGTTTTCGCGCGCCCTGCAGCGTCGGGGGCTCTTCAACCGCCGGCCGAAAGTCAATGGCCACGCCCCGGACGGGGGCGCAACCGCCGGCCCGCTGCCCCTGCCGTTGAAGCTCTTTCAACCGGCGCACCAGCGCTACTACCTCGTCACGACCTGCCTCGTCTGCCAGACGCCGGGCCTGCCCGACCGCCGCATCGATCCGGCCGCGGAAGAGAAGGCTTCCTATGTCATTCGCCGCCTGCTGCCGCGCAATTCGCCGGTCGAGGACGATCTGCCCGCCACCGCCCCCGAGACCTGGGATGAACATGCCTTCGTCGCCCAGCCCGACGGCACCTTCGCCTGGGAAAAAATGGGCGACGCCGAGCGCGACCGCGCCGTCCTCGCGCGCGGCGAGGAACTCCAGCCCCTCTTCCCGGTTCACTACACCGCGTCCGACGAACGCGACCGGCGCCTGCTGGCGGGCCTGATCCCGGTGGGCCGCCGGGAAGTCTACGTCACCGCGCTTCGCGGCGACAATGCCGGAACCGGCCCGCGCACTGGCCGCCTGGCCCCGGCCAACGGCCTCGTGGCCGGCGCCTCCCCCGCCACCGCGCGGAAAATCCATTTCCGCGCCAAGGTCTCCGAACCGTGGAAGGCGCTGGTGGACACCGCGGCCCGCTTCCGGGACGCCGCCGACAAATCGGTCAAGCCCGACGGCATGTCGACGACGGCATTCGCCGGGAAGCAGGCGGAGACTCTGCGGCTGCAACGCGATCAGTTGCAGACCTCGTCCTGGATCATCCTCGCCGATTTTGCCCGGTTCCTCGCGCAGTACATTCCGCAGGTCGCGGAAAAACTCGGCGTGACCGCCGCCTCGGCCGCCGGCCTGGATGACGCCCAACGCAAGCTCCTCACGGCCCTGCAAGCCGTGCAGATCGGCACCACCAACCTGCAGGGGAAACTGACCGCCGGCATCGGTTCGCCTGCCACCGTGGCCTCGTCCCTGGCTGACGCCCTGGACCGCTTCCAATTCGACCGGACCACGCTGCAATCGACGGTGGCCGGCCAGATGGACGCGACGACAAACCCCTATTTGCGCTCGAACGCCACCAACGCGGACTGGCCGCAGTTTCTTTTCCCGCTCGCCGATCCGGAGCATCCGGACGAAAGCGCGCTGCCCGGCGTCACCCTCGATCCCGCGCAGAAGCCCGAGGAAGATCCGGAGATCCCGACCAACGACGCGGTCAGTCCCACCGCCGCCAAGGCCGCCATCGACCGGCTCGCCGCCCTGGTCCTCCGGGCGCTGCCCGCGCCCGAACCGGCATCCCAACCGGCCGTTCCCCTCGCCGCCCAGTTGTCGGCCAAGGACAAAGTCGATCTCCGCCCGGCGTGGTTCGTCATCCGCTGCGTGTACGAGCGGCCCCGCTGCGGGCCGCTGCACGACGACGTCGTCAGCGTCCGCTCCGATGCTTTCCAGATGGCGGCCTTCTTCGATCCCGATGCGCCGGCCCGGCCGATTCGCATCGGCCTGCCGGTCGACACGACGCCGGCCGGCCTCGCCAAGTTCGACAAGAACACCGCCCTCATCATGTCCGACGTGCTCTGCGGCCAGGTCCAGCGGGCCAAGGGCATGAGCCTCGCCGACCTCGTGCTGTCCGTGCTGCCCTGGCCGTTCCACAAGGACCTCTCCCTGCCCGACGGCGGCCCCTGCAAGAAAGGCGGCACCAACCTCGGCATGATCTGCTCGATCTCCATCCCGATCGTCACGATCTGCGCGCTGATCCTGCTGATCATCATGGTCTCCATCCTCGACTACATTTTCCGCTGGCTCCCGTTTTTCATCATGTGCTTCCCGATCCCCGGCCTCCGGGCCAAGCCGAAGCCGCCCGCGCCCTGACCATGCCCGGTGCCGCTGACATCTATGGACGCAGTCTGTCCTTCCCCCCGCGGGTCGGACCGGATGGTCGCATGGCCTGGTCCACGGGCGAGGAGAACATCCGCGAATCGATCCGCCTGATCCTCATGACCGACCCGGGCGAGCGGCTGCGCCGGGCCGACTTCGGCGCGGGCCTGCAGCCGTTGCTCTTCGAGCCCAACATCACTTCCCGCCACCGTCTGCTCCAGGATCGCATCCAGGCCGCCCTCGTCCGCTGGGAGCCCCGCATCGCGCTTGAATCCGTCCAGGTCGATGCCGATCCCAACAACCGCGAGGGCGCCATCGTCACCCTCAACTACCGCCTCGTCGCCACGCAGGCGCGCGAACGCCTCAGCCTCACCGTCGCGCCCCCCGCCTGAAGATCCAGTCCCCGTCATCGCCATGCCCATCACCGTCCCCAACCTCGACAACCGCCGCTACCAGCAGCTGCTCGACGACACCTTGGCGCGCATCCCGGTGCACACGCCGGAGTGGACCAACTTCAACGCCAGCGACCCGGGCGTCACCCTGGTCGAGATGTTCGCTTTCCTCACCGAGAATCTGCTCTACCGGGCCAACCAGATTCCCGAGCGCAACCGGAAAAAATTCCTGCAGCTCCTCGGGCTGCCGCTGCAGTCCTCCGCTTCCGCCTCGGGCCTGGTGACGATCAGCAACCTGCGTGGTCCGCGCGAAACCGTCACCCTGGACCGCGGGTTGGAAGTCCGCGCCGGCCCGATCCCGTTCCACACCACCCTCGGGCTGGACGTGCTGCCGGTCGAATCCCTCGCTTACGTCAAGGTGAAGGTCACCGGACAATCGCCGGAAGTCGTCGCCTACTACGAGCAGCTCTACGCTTCCTACAAGGGCGAGGCCCCGCCCACCAAGCCCGTGCTCTACAGCAGCCGGCCGCTGGCCACCCTGGGCGACGCCGGCTTCGACCTCGCCGGCGATTCCACCGACCACTGCGTGTGGATCGCGCTCCTCGCCGGGCCCAAGGACGATCCGCAGGCCATGCGCGATGCGATCGGCGGCAAGACCGTCAGCCTCGGCCTCGTCCCGATGCTGGATGCCCCCGGCGGGGAACGCCGGCTCGCGCCGGTCTCCGATGGCGACGCCGTCAAACCCCGGATCTTTGTCGAAATCCCCGACATCAACCCGGCGGCTCCCGGCCTGCCGGCCAGCCGGTTGCCGTCATACCGCGTCCTGCAAACCGCCGCCCCGCCCGAAACCCCCACCGTCATCCAGGTCACGCTGCCGACCGCCGACCGCCTGATCCTGTGGGACAACCTCGAACCCTTGGAAAAGGGCGTGGGCAACCTGCCACCGACATTGGAAGACACCGACCAGGAGGACCGCATCCTGACCTGGCTGCGCATCCGCTGGCCCGACAGCCTGCAAGCCCGCATCCTCTGGGCCGGCATCAACACCGTGGCCATCGAACAACGGGCCCGGATTGCCCATGAACTCCTGCCCGCGGGCAACGGTCACCCGGACCAGGTGGTCCAACTGGCCAGCGCACCGGTGGTGCCCGGCTCCGTCCGGCTGGTTGTCACCGCGCCGGGCGCGGACCCGGTGACCTGGCAGGAAATCGAGGACCTCGGCCTCGCCGGTCCCGAAGTTCCGGTCCCCGACCCGATCCTTCCTCCCGGCATTGAGCTCCCCGTCGCCGAAAAAGCCGAGCTCAACCAGCTCGTCAACGTCTTCACCCTCGACGCCGAGGCGGGCTTGCTGCGTTTCGGCGACGGCCTGCGCGGCCGCCGTCCGGCGGCCGGCGCCTCCCTGCGGGCCAGCTACGAATTCAGCCAGGGCCGCAAAGGCAATGTCCGCGCCGGCGCCATCAACACCGCCCCGGCCCTGCCGGCCGGCTTGACCGCCACCAACCCCGTCCGCACCTGGGGCGGGTGTGACGCCGAGTCCGCCGCCGACGGCGAAAAGCACATCCTCCGCCACATCCAGCACGTGGACCGCCTCGTCACGCGATCCGACTTCGAGGCCATCGCGGCGCGCACGCCTGGGATCGACCTCGGGCGGGTCGAGGTGCTGCCCACCTTCAATCCCCAACTCCTGCCCAACGAACCTGGCGACGCCCCGGGAGCCGTCACCCTCATGGTGATTCCGAAATTCGATCGCGTGAATCCCGAAGCACCCCTGCCCACGCCGATGTTTCTCGAGGCCATCTGCCGCCATCTCGAACCTCGCCGGCTGGTGACGACCGAGGTCTTCCTCCGGGGGCCGACGTACGTCGATATCTGGATCTCCGTCGGCGTCAATGTCGCCTCGGACCAGGCGAGCATCGCCGAGATCCGCCGCAACGTCGAACGCGCCCTCCGCGCCCATCTTTCCCCGCTGCCACCCGCGAATGCGCCAGACACCGACGCGCTGGTCCCGCTCCTGACCGCACCCGCGACACCGGCCAGCCGCGGCTGGCCGCTGCGCACCGCCGTGGCCCAATCGGCCCTCGAGGCCGTCGTCGCCCGGGTCCCCGGCGTCGTCGCGGTGGAGGGTCTCCTGCTGGCCGAAGGCGACGACGCTGCCACGCCCAAGGTCGAGCTGTTTGCCCTGGAACTGCCGCGCATCGCCGGGATCGCCGTGGTCGTCGGCCCGCCCCTGGACCTCGATTCATTCCGCGGGACGACCGACGCCGGGGCCACCGGCGCGGCGGCGATGGTCGTGCCCGTTCCCATCATCCCGCGTGAATGCTGAGCCGCGATGAACGCCAACGGGACATCCTTCCGCCTGCTTTTCGGTCCAGAGGACTGGGGCCGCTGCCAAGTCCTCCACGGATCGAATTGGACCGCGCTCGGCGAAATTTCCGACGATGAGGCCCGCTCGGTGCGCCTCGATCCGCAGACCTTGGACCTGACGCTCGCCCCGCTGGCCTACCAGTTTGAGAGCGCGACTGGCGACCGCGGGTTCACTCCCGCCGACCGGCGGGGCGCTGCCGCCGACCGCTACGGCAGCTGGTATTGGATTGCCGACGACCGGACGGAAATCCGCGTGCTTTCCGCCGGTTCCGGCAACGTGACGCGGTTTTGGCCGCCCATCCCAGCGGACCGCGAGCCGGTCCGACCGGACGGCGCCTTCCGGGATCCGGAGGAAGCTGCCGCCCCCGGCGCCTGTCGTTTCGCCGGCCTGGCGATCACCGAGGATCATTTCCTCGTCGTCGGCGCGCGGGCGGAAGGCGCTCCCTCCGCCACGCCGGCCCATCTGCTCGTCTTCGACCTGCACGCCGGCGGACGCCCGCTCCTGCTGGCCTGGCCCGCCAGCGCTCCCTTTGCCCCGTTCGATCTCGCCGCGCGTCCGGGAGGTGGGGTGTGGATTCTGGACCGCGACCAGCGCCAGCTCTGGGAACTCGACCGTCATTTTCTCCTCGTGCCGGCGCCCGGCAGCGTGGTGTCTCCCTCGATCCCGGCCGGGGCCTTCCTCGATGCCGAGGATGGCTCTCCGCGCCCGCCGTCGGCCGCCCCTCTGCCCTGGCAGGCCACGATCGCCATGCCGGCCGATGGCGCCGACCCCATTGCCCTCGAAGTGATGGCGGACAACAGCGTGCTCGTCCTCGAAAATCCGGCCACCGGCTCGTCGCGGATCTCCCGCTATGCGGATTTCGCCCGCGCCGGCTCGCCGGTGTCGCTCGACTGCCTGGCCGCGCTGGTCGAGGACGACCGGCGGGCGGACTTTCGGTTCGTTGCCCATGACTTCGCGTATGTCCGCTCGAGCCGCCGTCTCTTTGCGGTTTCCACCGAGGGCAACCAGGCCGCCCGCTTTGGCGTCGCGCTCGAGGCCCGCCAGTTGGTGCTCGTGCCGCACGAGACCTACTTCCCGCTGCGCCTCTTCAGTGGCAAGGCCCTGGTCACCCGGAACGACCAGGTCTACTACGACCTCGCCGAGCGCTGGATGGTCCTGGTGGAGCAGCGCCGCCCGCGGCACCGGAGCTTCGCCGAACTGCGCACCCCGTGGTTCGACAGCGGCGTGCCCGACTGCGTCTTCCATCGCGTGATGCTCGACGCCGCCATTCCGCCGGAGACGGTCATCGAGGTCGCCAGCCGTTCCGCCAACGACGAGGCCGCCCGCGAATCCGAGGTCTTCCTCGACGAACCGGTCCCGATCCGCCGCCGGCCCGGTTCCGAGCTGCCTTACGCCGCGGGCGAGGACGCGCGGCCGACGCACGAGTTGCTGTTGCAGCACGCCCGCGGCCGTTACACCCAGCTGCGCCTGCGCCTGCGCGGCAACCGCCGTGCCACGCCGCGCCTGCGGGCCCTGCGGATCTACGGCCCGCGCTTCTCCTATCCGCAAGAGTACCTGCCCGCCTGCTACCGCGAGGATCCCGGCTCCCCGGTGTTCCTCGAGCGCTTCCTCGCCAACATGGAGGGCGTCCTCACGGGCATTGAGGATCGCATCGCGACCGTCCAATGGCTGCTCGACGCCCGCACCGCCCCGCCGGAAGCGCTGGACTGGCTCGCATCCTGGTGGGCCGTGGCCCTGGACCCCGACTGGCCGGCCCAGCGCAAACGGTTTTTCATCCGCCACGCGTCCGAGTTCTTCCGGTGGCGCGGCACCGCCCACGGCCTGCGCACCGCGTTGCGGCTGGTGTTCGACCGCTGCGTCGATGAATCGATCTTCACGGACGTCGCCGGCACCAGCCCGGGGTCCCGCGCCATTCGCATCGTGGAAAAATTCCGCACCCGGCGCATCCCGGGCGTGTTGCTGGGGGATGTCTCGTCGGGACCGCAAGCCCGCATCCGTCCCGGCGGACGCTGGCAACCCGCGCAGGGCGCCGACACGCTCCACCAGCTCTATCGCCAGGCGCTGGGCACGGCCGATCCTGCCGTGCGGTATCCCATCAGGTCCCCGGCCGGGGCCGCTGCGGAGACCGCGTGGGAGGATTTCTCCCTGGCCACGCTGGGCTTCGTGCCCGCGGCAACGACCGACGACACGCCACTCTGGACCTCGTTCCTCGGGCGGCGCTATCTCTCGCCGGCCCGCCTGCCGGCCGGCTACGGCCGGGTCCCCGCGGCGATGTCCGAACTGGCTTTGCCCGACCGGTTGCCCTCCGACCCGGAAGCGCTGGCCGATTGGTACCATTTTGAGAGCATCGTGCTGCCGACGCGCGACTCGGCCCACCAGTTCCGCGTGCTGCTGCCCGTGCGCGGCGGCGCCACCGGCAACGCCGCCCTGTACCTCAACCAACTCAAGCTCGCCGACCGGATCATCCAGCTCGAGAAACCGGCGCACACGCGGTTTGAGGTGAGATTCTACTGGGCGCTTTTCCGGGTGGGTGATGCCCGGCTCGGCGAGGATACGCTGCTGGGCCAGGGCAGCCGCGCGCCCGAACTGCAGCCGGAATTCGTCCTTGGTGAGGGCTACCTCAGCGAAGGCCGGCTCGGCCCCGCTCACCCATTCAATGCCACCGGCCGCTTCGTGCTGGGGCGAGATCCGCTGCCCCCCGCTTCCACCCCGACGTTTTCCTAACCTCCATTGCCCATGAGCAACTTCGCCACCTGCATCGACCCGGCGAGCGCCTCCGCGTTCGATCCCGCCAAGCACGTCAATTTCACACCCGGCATGGTGCTGGGCGTCGATGATTTCCGCCAGGAGTTCGCCTACCATGCCGGGCGCGACCAGACGCTCGCGCGCGAACTCTGCGGCTATGGCACCATCAGCGGGCTCCGCGTGTCCGTCCGGCAGAAATCCGGCCAGACCGCGATCGCCGTCGAGCCCGGGCTGGCCCTGACGCCCGCCGGGGAGTTCGTCCGCATCCTGCGCGACCAATGCGCCTCGCTGGGCGACTGGCTCGCCCGCCACGCGGCCGATATTCCCGGCCATGAGTTCAGCACCAGCGTGCCGCCGCAACGTTTTGCCCGGCTTTACGTGACCCTCGCCTACCGCAGCTGTCCGGTCGACGCCGTCCCCATCCCCGGAGAACCGTGCCGGACCGAGGCGGAGGCGATGCAGCCCTCACGCCTGAAGGATGACTATGTGCTCGAGCTTTCCTTCCATCCGCCCGACCAGCGCGAGGAGAATGCCATCCGCGATGTCGTCGCCTGGCTTCGCCAGGTCCGGCTGATTCCCGTGGGTGCGAGCGATCCGGTTTCCAGCGTCGACGACGTGCTCGACGCGTTGCGCGCCGCGGCCCACGACCTTGGTTCCCCGCCGACCTCACCCCCGCTGGATTTCCTTTTCGGCAGTCCGCCCGGCGCCCTCGCGATTCCGGCCGCCGACAGCGCCACCTATTGGCG
The DNA here is from genome assembly GCA_035549955.1 of Lacunisphaera sp. Lineage (GTDB taxonomy): Bacteria > Verrucomicrobiota > Verrucomicrobiia > Opitutales > Opitutaceae > Lacunisphaera. Next base: position 10,583 of record DASZPS010000108.1, read on the forward strand.
CGCGGTGTTCCGGCTCTGGGTGACCGAACTCCGCCCGTTGTGGCAGGCCCGCCTCGTGGCGGCCGCCAGCTGCGGCTGCGGCGAGGCGTCCGGCACCGGGGCGACCAGCCCCGCGCCCGCAGGCTACAACCTGTTGCTCGCCGAGATCCACGCCCCGTTGACGGCCACCAACGCCCTCGGTAATCCCGCCTTGATCGTCATTGACGAATCCATCCGGCCCTGCGTGCTCCATATCCGATTCCTGCAGGAATGGCTGCTGAACGATGCCTCGGGCATCACGACGCCGACGGCTTCCTCCGGCGGCTCCATCGTGATCCAGTATTCGACGAATGGAACCGGCCTCGGCGCCGGCGCCTGGCACACCGCCTTCGCCACGGGCGACCAGTTCATGCGCATCAGCGTCGGCGGCGGCCCGTTCTCCGCCCCGATGCGCTTCGTCGGACCGGCCGGAGCCAACGGCACCAATGGCGCCCCGGGAACGCCGGGCGCGCCCGGCGCCTCGGTCACCATCGAGTATTCGATCGACGGTTCCGGGACCGCGACGGGCCCGTGGCATCCGGTCTATGCCGTGGGCGACCAGTTCATGCACGTCCGCGTGGGCGGCGGTTCATTCTCCATCCCCATGCGTTTTGTCGGACCGCCGGGAGCGAACGGGACCAACGGGGCCCCGGGAACCCCGGGCGCGCCCGGCGCTTCGGTCACCATTGAATACTCCGTCAGTGGGACCGGCGGCTGGCACGCCACCTACGTCGCCGGCGACCAGTTCATGCAACTCCGCATCGGCACCGGTCCCTTCACTGCCCCCATGCGTTTCGTCGGGCCGCAGGGGCCCGCGGGGACCAACAGCACCGCAGGCGACTTCGTGGAGCGCGCCGATCCCGGCATGGCTTACCGGATTGTCGGCGCCGGGATTTTCAACCAAGCCGGCGCGGCTGCCGGTCCGGTTTACAATAATACCAAGGTGACGCCCGTCAGTGCCGGAGTGTACGACGTCATCTTCGACAACTTCCAACGGCCGCCGGCCACGAATCCCAAATTCGTGTACATCCTCAAGGCGACCCCGTTGGGCAAGGTGGAGTTTCCCGCCACCATTCATGTCGACGCCGCCCGTCCTCTCGCCACCGGCATTCGTTTCACCGCGCTGATGGGAGCGCCCACGAGCCCCAAGCCCCTGCCCGGATTCATGCTCGAAATCAGCCAGTTCGGATAATCCGCCCCTTCCCACCCCACCGCCATGAGCACTCATCGTCTGGATGAACCGGTCCTCGAGCCGGGCGTCCGCTTCCCGCACTTCTTCAACGGCCGGATGCTGTCGGGCGAGGACCTGACGCATGAGCGCGCGGCCAATTTCACGCGCCAGCGGCACCTCGCCGGCGCCCTCGGGTCCGGTATCGCCCATGGCTTCGAGATCTCTTGGGACACCGCCCTCCACCCGGACCGGGCGGCTCCGGTCCTGACGATCGCCCCCGGGCTCGCGCTGAGCGCCAGCGGCCACACGTTGCGCATGGAGCATCCCATCGACCTGGCCGTGGTCGAGCCGCCGTCGACCGCACCTGCGAGCACAGGCAATCTCGACTTCACCGATTGCGAGACCCTGCCGGCGAGCGTTTATCTCACCGGCGCCGGCGTCTACCTGCTGACGGTTGGCCCCGCCGACCGGAAGGAAGGGTCGGCGCCCGTCAGCGGCCTGGGCAACGGCCTGGCCCCGTGCAACGCAAAATACATCGCCGAGGGCGTGCGGTTCAGCCTCCTGCCGCTCGACGTTACCGCCGGTTCCACCCCTGATCGCGCCCGCAACGAGATTGCCTACCAATGCTTCGGCGTCACGGCGGCAGGTCTCGTGAGCGACCTGGCCAACCCCAGGGGTCCCGGCTATGCTCCGGCCAATCCGCTCGCCGCGCTGGTGCCGCGGGACTTGTTGACCGGCTGCGAAGTACCCCTCGCCGTCGTCCAGTGGACCTCCAGCGGCCTCGGCTTTGTCGACATGTGGGCCGCGCGGCGGCGGCTCACCCAGCCCTACGCCGGCGGCCACTGGGGCGGCCTGCTGGCCGATCGCGACGCCGCGCGCAATGAAGCGATGTTTTTCCAGTTCCAGGATCACCTCGCGTCCATCCAGGCCGAGGAGTCCGACCTGCCGTCGGTCGAAGCGCGGCGGTTTTTCCAATATCTGCCGTCCCTGGGCTTTCTGCCGCTCGCCCCGTCGGGCCGGACGGACGGCTTCGACCGGAACCGGTTCTTCCAGGGCAACACCGTCCGCGATCCGCTCCACGTCGAAGGAGCGAAGCTGCGGCATTTCCTGCAACTCGGACGGGATTTTCCCCCGATCGACCTGTCGAGCCCCCAGATGATCTGGCGCTACCTCGTGCGTGAAAACGTCCAGGCCACCGCCACGCCACCCCTGCTGCTGTTTGGCAGCGGACAACTGCCCTATCTTGCCGTGCCGCAATTCGACGTCTCCGCCTGGAACTACAGCAATTACGTCGTGAGCTGAACCATCCTCCGCCCCTTCTCCCGCCCAACCAAGGAATCTTATGCCCACTCTGCTCAACCGCGTTCGTCCCGGTGACATGATCACCGCCGACCAGTGGAACCTCGTCGTCGATGCCGTCAACCAGCTGCTGCAACAGCCGTCCGCCGGGCCTGCCCCGGGCGTAACGATCACCGGCCTGGTTCCCGCAGGCTCGGCTGCCGAACCAATCCGGGTCGGCGCGCTCCTGCAAATTGTCGGTCAGAACTTCGGCTATAACCTGGGACGCACCAGCGTGCGTTTCACCGGACCCTCCGGCGGCAGCGCCGAGTTGCTTGCCGCCGACTTGCAGCTGGGGTCCTCCGATACCCGGCTGCTGCTGGCGGTTCCCGGCATTCCCGGCGTCACGACCAGTAACACCGCCATCACCCTCACGATCAACAACGGGACGCAGAGTGTCGTCCAAACCCTGACCGCCGTGGTGCCATCCACGCCCCTGACAGGTGATATCTTCGTCAGCTGGCGCAGCGGGATCACGAACCCCAATCCCAATCCCGTCCTGACCAATGGCCAGGCCGATTTCGCGTTCCGCCTTCAGTCGGCCACCAACCAACGGGCCACCTTCGCCTTGTCCGCCACCTTCACCAGCGCCAGCGCAGCCATCCCGCCCGGGCTCGTTTCCTCCCTGCAGTTCTTCAACGAAACCGGCACGAGCCGGCTCAACCCGGCCACGGTCGATTTGCAGGTTGGCGAAGTCCGGAACGTCATCGTGCGCATTCCCGTGATCCCATCGACCTGGAATTCCGCCACCTTCACCCTCCAGCTCACGGCGACTTCGGGCGCGGTGACGAACTCCGCCAGCAGCCTGATCACGGTGGGGACGACCACCCCGCAAAATGATCCGGCCATCGATGTTCAAAAAACCGGCGAGAAGTTCTACAACCTGTCCACCGGGTCCCTCGAGACTGACCCAACGAAGGCGACCTTCCAGAACGGAACGATCAAGCTCCGGGCCGGCTACAAAGCCACCTTGGAATTCAATGTCCGCGCCTCGACGGCGGGGACCTATGACCTGTCCTTCACGGCCAAGGACACGGCCACCGTCAACTGGACGCCGCAACTCGTCAATTCACCGGCCCAGATTCCCGGTGACCCGTCCCAAACACCCCTGATCAAGATCGGTGTCTCCGCCGCGGCCACCTCGTCCGCCACCGGCGTGGCAGTGTTCCGGATCAAGCGCCAGGGAGCCACCGTCGAGTGGGTGCAGGAATTTCCCGTGGAGCTGCTGCCGTAACCCGTCGCCCAGAATTTGTTCCGCAAACAAACCCGTCCGCCTCGCGGACATCACCAGGAGATCAATCCCCATGCCTACCCAGATTCCCTCCGTCACGGGCCTTCCCGGAATCAGTGGCCCGCCCGACTGGCTCAATCCGCCTCCTCCCCTGGCGGGTAACTATCAGCTCGACGATTTTCGCTGGTTCGGCGCCACCCACCGCACCTACGGTGGCGGGGCCTCACGCAGCGCGACCTTTCGGGCCATCTGTGATCGCAGTGGCGCCCAGACCTATCTCTACCTCTCATTTCAGGCAAACTTCGTCCCCGCCCTCGGTGACAACAATGACTTTGTCTACCTCGGCCTGCAGCACGTCTCGGGAACCACGGCGATGGTGATCCGTCTCCAGGTGCACGGACCGCTGCCGGTGACCCGGGCCGGCGCCCCGCTCGTCCAACCCGACGACATCAGCCATCCCCCGGTTCAAGTCCAATCCGTGCAGATCTCGACCCGGGCCAACACTGCCGCGAACTGGACCGTCCAGAGCCCGCCCATGCCCCCGGCATGGATTGCGAACAACACGCGGGTCTGGATCCAATCCGACACCGATTTTGTCGGGCCGCCGCCGCTCGGGGATCCCCACAATCGCTGGGCCGTGCAGGTACGCGTTCCCCTGTCCAATTCCAGCAACATTCTCGATGCCGCGGGGCCCAACTTGGGCAGCGCGTTTCATCTCTGGTATCTCATCGCCGGGAGCATGCTCGACCAGTCGCCCGTGATCCTCGGCGACAACAACTCCACGGCGACCACGCAGCTGGAGCTCGACGACGGCAACTATCCGCTGCCCCCCGACTGGAACTCGCCGCCGACCGGCTGGGATTCGTTCGCCACCGGCGGAGGACCCGGCACGACGGGCGGGGTGAGCATCTTCGGCAACGGCTGGAATGACATCGTCGTGAGCAATGCCCTTGGGGTGGGCACACTCATCCAAAATGGACTCGCCAACTCCTTCATTGCGCGTCCCCGCAACTATTCGGGAAGCACCATACCCGCGCTCCAAATCGAAGGTACCTTCCGCATGGCAAACTGGGGCTCCGTCGCCAACGATCCCCATCAGGTCAACTTTGCCTCCGGCAGCTGGGACTATGTGCCGGGAAACAGCCCCCTCGCGCCGGTGCTCAGCAATGCTGCCATTCCGGCGCTGGTCGCGGGCAGCAACCCGCCCGCCACCGATCCCATCCGGCATGACGTGGCGGCGCTCAATCTCGGCGTCGGTCAAAGCCTGCACCAGTGCATTCTGGTCACGATCACCGGCACCAGCCTGAATATCCTGACCGAAAGCGCGTACCGAAACATGGACTTCGATAGTGCCTCCCTGATCGAACGGGAAGCGGAGATCAACCTGGAGAACCTCAAGCCATTTTCCCCGGCCGAACGGAACATCCGCCTGGCCATCGAGCGGATCAACATGCCGGCGCAAACCCCGCCGGGCTACGACGAGAAGCAATACCTGGCCGCCACGCTGGACAGCCTGATCAAGGCGGGCGGGCCCCTCGCCAAGAAACTGGGCAAGGTTCGCTCGCTGCTGGATCGCGGGGGTGATCAGGGTTCTGCCAAGCGGCTCGCTCTGCTGATCAAGTTGCTGGCGGACGTGCTGGGTCACGCCCGCAGCCGGCAGGCCCGGGCCGCCGAGCCCCGGTTGAAGGCGGTGCTGGTCGCGGTCGAGGCGTCGCTGACCGCATGCAAGGACCGCGGCCCCATGACTGACGCCCTCTCGTTTGCCCTCGAACGATTCAGCGAGTGGCTGCTGGCTGCCCCGGCGGAGCGCGACGCCAAGCTGGCCGCCGCCGTGACGGCCCTTGGCGCGTGGTTGAATTTGGCGCGCTTGGATTCGGGTGCGCGGAAGCGAATCCTGGAACTGTCCCGGGCGCTGCAGGCCTGGATCCCGCTCCTCACCTATGGCGGCAGCCTCGTCCCCGCGCTGCAGGCAGTCGAGAAGTACCTGGCCGCCAGCCGCCCCACCGACGCCATGCTGTCGTCCTGGCGGAAACTCGGCGACGCGCTGAATCTCAAAAACGGTCCGGTGCAATCCGGCCTGGTTTCCTGGCTGGTCGGGGCGGCGCGGTGGATCAAGGGACGTGAGCGCTTGGATGCGTTGTTGGCGGCGTTTTCCGCCACCGGGGTGACCGATGCCGAAATCGAGCGCATCTTCCCCAGTATGCGCGTTCATGTTTACTACGATACAGGCGAACGGGTGCGCCGTCCCGGCGGTCTGCGACTGGCGGTCTGGCGATCCCAGCCGTCGTTTGGTATCGCAGCCTACCATGAAGGCCCGCTCACCGGCTGGCAGGTCGCGATCGATGGCGCAGAGCGGATCGGGCCGAACCTGTATCAAATGAAGGTGCCCAACCTCGGCCGGCGCAAAATCAGGGTACGCCTGCTGGCCCGGGGGAAGGAGGAGAAGCCGCTCAAGGAGGAACCGATCGTCCGCCCGTACCCCGTCAAGTAAGGACCATGCCCCTGATCCCAGGCAGCTCCCGCATCCTGCGCATGCGCGCGGTATTGGGCCACCGCGGTCGGAATACGGCCCAACCCCGACTGGAGCGGGCGCTGCGCTCAGCCGATCTCGAACCGGCGGGACTTCCCGCCGGTTCGCTGCTGTGCGTCCGCCGTCTGCGCGATCCCCTGCCCGGCCGGCTGGGAGCCACGGAACGAGAGGTGGAAACCAATGCCCGCTGGTCGCAGGCCGCGCGCGACTCCCTGGGGGCCATCATGGCCACCGCCGCCCGTCCTCAAGGCGGGCGCCTGCCCGCGCGGGCCGGGGCGGTGCTTTTTCCCACCGAGGCCGACTTGCTCGCCTGCTTCGCGCTCGCGCAGGCGGAAGGCCGCGTGGCCGGCGAATGGTGGTGGGGCTGCGCGCTGTCCGCCGCCGACCTCGGTCGCGCCTGGCCCGGATTGTGGGGCCGGAATCCCGCGGCCATTCCCTCCGCGCTGCACGGCCTCGCCTTGGGATCCAACCTTTCCGCCGTGCTGCGCTCCTTGTCCGCGGGCGCCGCCACCTCTCTCACTCGCCAGCTGGCCGTCACGTTTGGCTTGTCGGAAATCCATCAGGTTCTCGCTCATCTCCCGACCGCGCTGCCACCTTTTGCCGCCGCCACGCCTCGAGTGGCCCCGCGGTTCCCTGACCGGACGCCAACGGCTGAGCCCCTGCCCGGTCCTGGAGTGGCGTCCACTGATTTCCCGCCCGAAATCACCGCGTCGGAAATAACGGCCGCCGCGGCCCTGCCGGTGGAAACGGGCTTGTTCATGCTGTTCGGGCTCTTGCTGGCGAGGAATCCGGCGCGTGCCCGTCGCGTCGCATTCGTTGCTTTTGTCCGCCACGTGTTCAGCGAACCCCAATTTCTGTTGCGGTGTGCGGCAGCGGCGGCGGATGCCCGGCCCGACGTGGCCCTCCGAGCCAACCCCGCATCGCCTCGACCGGCACCCGCCCTGCCCTCGCCGAGCGGGTCTCGCGCGCACCCGCCGGCGGTATCCCACGCCCCCGGCAGGCAGGACGATGCCGGGTCGCCGCCGGAAATGCCTTCGTCCCACCGCGTCGATAAACCTGCCACTTCACCGCGTCCACCGACCGCACCGCCGGTTAGCACCGAGTCTCTGTTGCCGGGTCCGGAAATGACCGTCACCACCGCGCATGGCGGGGTTTTCTACCTGCTGAACCTGGCATTGGCGCTCGGGCTCTACGGCGATTTCACGCAACCCTTGCGGTCGGCCCTGGCGCTTTCGCCGTGGGATTTCCTGGGCCGCCTCGGCCGGCGGTTGCTGCGGGACGATCCCAGGGCGGCAAACGATTCCCTTTGGCTCGCGCTGGAGCAACTCGCCGGTCCGCCCGACGAATTGCCAGAGTCGCCGATCTTGCCGGCAGACTGGGAACCCGACCCTGCCTGGAGCGACCAGCGACTGGCTCTCCCTCCGGCGGCGCGTTCCTCCGTCGAAGACTTCCTCACCTGGCTGATTCCCGTGCTGTCCCGCCGGCTCGAGTCTGCCGGCGTCACGTTCCCGCTGCTGCTCGATGGGTTCGCCCGCGTCGTGCTCACCGCCGGGCGGGTCGATGTGCATTTCTCCCTTTCCTCCCATCCCATTCCAATTCGCCTCGCCGGCCTCGACCGCGATCCGGGCTGGATCCCGGCCGCCGGCCGGGATGTCCGCTTTCACTATGACTGATCCCCACCCAGCCAGCGCGTTTGCCCTCTTCACCGCCGAAAGTCGCGATGCCGCGGGGCATTTCCGGCTTTATGTGCGCGGCACGATTTTGGTGGTGCTCCAACGCCTGACCGAAACGCTCGAGGGACCCGAGGGCGTGTTGGCCAAGTTTCCGTTCCTGCGGGATCTTGCGGAATGGCTGGACCAGGCGGGTTTTCGCTGGAACGAGCGCGCCACCGTGACCGCCTGGTTCGGCGAACTTGAAGCGTGGGAACGGGGCCTGCCCGGACACCTGCCCCTCCGGGAACTCCGCCGCGTGTCCGGTTGCGGCCACGCCGGAATCACCATGCTGCTCGCCACGGCCCTGCCGGAGGAGGATCCGCGCTTCGGCGATGTGTACGCCTACCTGCAGGGACAATCCCAGCCTTCGGCCCCGCCCACCGGGCTGCTCAATGCGTGGTGGCGGGAACTGCCGTTTCATGACGGCAGCACGACTTCGGTCCGCCAGCTGCAGCAGCTCGGTTTCGTCCGGGTCACGCCCGGCACTTCCTCCCGTCACCTGTGGCCGGTGCATGTTCCGCCCCTGCTTTGGGACGCCTTGAGCGAAACCCCGGTGTCCTTTTCCGCCGACGGCTATGAATTCACGTCCCGTCCGGCCACGCCCCCCGACCTGATTGTCGACCAGGCGGTGGGCACGGCACTGGAGCAGCTGCCCGACCTCATCGCCACCGGCGCGGTCGGCGCCGTGGCGGTGCGGGGGCCGCAGGCCAACGGCCGCCGTCAGTTCCTGCGGTCCCTTGCCCATCGCCTGGGTCGGGGGATGCTCACCATCACCCTGCCTCCGAAGCCCGACGATCCGCGCTGGGTGCTGTTTGGCCCGCTCGCCACCGCGCTGCACGCGTTGCCAGTGGTGGTGTGCGACCTGCCGCCGGGTGAAACTGCCCTCGTCCCGGTTCTCACGGGCTATCAAGGCGTCCTCGGCGCCACGGTGGCGCGGCAGGGCGGGATCGCCGGCCCCGGGGTTTCGACGGCCATCACCATCGACCTGGCGGTGCCTGATGCGGCGCATCGCCGCGAGCTCTGGCTCCGCGCGCTGCCCGCCCTGCCCGAACCGGTGCTCGCCGAGGTCAGCCGCCACCATCGATTCACGAGCGGCAACATCACGCGCCTCGGCACGCTCGCCGCCGCGCAGGCCGCCCTCGCGCGCCGGCCGCAGCCGATCCTCGGTGACATCCGCACCGCCGGGCGGCTGCTCAACCGCCAGATCCTCGACACGCTGGCGACGTCCATCCCGACGGGCTCGGGCTGGGATGAACTGGCCGTCAGCGATGCCACGCTGGACGAGTTGCGCACCCTGGAGGCGCGCTGCCGCCATCGCGAAACCCTCGCCCGCGAGGGCCGCGCCTATTCTCCCGGGCCGGGCGTGCGCGCCTTGTTTTCCGGCCCCAGCGGCACCGGCAAGACGCTGGCCGCACGCGCTCTCGCCGGCGCGCTCGGCCTCGACCTCTACCGCGTGGACCTGTCCGCCGTGATCAACAAGTACATCGGCGAGACCGAGAAAAACCTGCATCAACTGCTGTCCCGGGCCGAGGAGCTGGACATCGTCCTGCTGCTCGACGAGGGCGACGCGCTGCTCACCCAGCGCACCGCCGTGGCCAACGCGAACGACCGGTACGCCAACCTCGAGACCAGCTACCTGCTCCAGCGGTTGGAAACCTTCGAGGGCATCATCGTGGTCACGACCAACGCCAGCGACCGGATCGATGACGCCTTCCAGCGGCGCATGGACGTGGTCGTGGGCTTTCGTCCACCCGACGCGGCGGAGCGCCACCGCCTCTGGCAGTTGCACCTGCCGGCCGACCACCGGGTCGACGAGGCGCTGCTCGGCCGGGTCGCCGGCCGCTGTTCGCTGACCGGCGGCCAGATCCGCAATGCCGCCCTGCACGCGCGCGTCCTGGCCCTCGACAACGGCGGCATCGTCACCTCCGCCTATGTGCAGGCCGCCGTCGAACGGGAATACCACAAGCTGGGGGCCTCCAGTCCGCTCCGGCCGGCAACCATCGAGCGAATCGCCTGACCATGGCCATCGCCACCGCCCTCCGCGCACCCACCGCCGCCCCGGCCCCGCAGCCGGTCGCGCCGGCGGCGGTGCCGGCGCCGTCCCGCGCGCCGGGCTTGGCCGCCCTGGGACCCGGCCAGCCGTTGCACGCCTCGGTGCGCCGGCCGATCGAGCAGAGCTTCGGCACCAGCCTGGCCGAGGTGCGCGTTCACGAAGGCCCGGCCGCCGCGGCGCTGGCTGGTAATTATCAGGCCCGCGCCTTCGCCACCGGTCCCGCCATCGTGCTGGGCCCGGGCGAACGGGCCTCGGATCTCGGTCTCATGGCGCATGAGTCCGCCCACGTCGTCCAACAATCCCGCGGTTTTCCTTCCTTGCAGCGGGCGCCCTTGCAGGGCGGCGGGGCCGGGCATCTTGAAGCCGAGGCCGCCGCCGCCTCCGCGGCCGTCCTCGGCGGCCGGCGCTTCGCGGTGGCGGGTCGCGCGCCGGCCGGGTCGATCCAGCGCTCGTCGTGGTGGGACCGCGCCACCAGCGCAGTCGGCGGCGCGGTCCGCAGTGCCGCCGGGGCCGTCCGCAGCGCCGCCAGCGCGGTCGTGGAGGCCGCGGGCGATTTCCTTGGACGCATCCTCAACTTCCTGCGCGAACGCGTCACCTCCATCCCCGGCTATGACGTGCTCGCCTTCGTGCTCGGCCGCGATCCCGTCACCCAGCAACCGGTGGAGCGCAACGCCCGCAACCTCCTGCGCGCGATCACCGGCCTCATCCCGGGTGGCCGGGAGATGTTCACGAACCTCGAGCGCTCGGGCGTGATCGAACGGGCCTTCGCGTGGGTCGACGGCGAACTGACGCGCCTGCAGCTCACCTGGGCCGTGATCCGGGGTGCGATCCAGGCCTTCATCAGCCGGCTGGGCGCCGGCGACCTGCTCAACCTCGGTGGCGTGTTCGACCGCGCCCGAGCGATCTTCGGCCCGATCCTCCAGCGGCTTCTCACCTTTGCGAGCGCCGCGGGATCCAGGATCCTGGAATTCATTTTCGAGGGCGCGCTGGCGCTGGCCGGGGGCGCGGCCCAGCGGGTGCTGGCGGTTTTCCGGCGCATCGGCGCGACCTTCCGGCTCATTGTCAACGATCCGGTCGGTTTCCTCCGCAATCTCCTGGCCGCCGTCATGGGCGGCTTCCGCCAGTTCGGCGCCAACATCCTCACCCACCTCCGCACCGCCATCTTCGAATGGCTTTTCGGCGCGCTCGCGGGCGCCGGCCTGCGCCTCCCCGCGCGCCTCGACCTGGCGGGCATCCTCTCGATCGTCCTGCAGGTCCTCGGCCTCACCTGGGACGCCCTGCGCCTCCGGCTGGTCCGGATCGTCGGCGAGCCGGCCGTCCGCACGCTGGAAACCGCCTTCGATTTTGTCCGCGTCCTCGTCACCCAGGGCCTGGCCGCGGCGTGGGAACGCATCCTCGAGTTCGCGACTGGCCTGGTCGACACGGTCATCGACGGCATCAAGGCCTGGGTCGCCCGCACCATCGTGGGCCAGGCCATCGCGCGCATCGTGACGATGTTCAACCCCGTCGGCGCGATCATCAACGCGATCATGGTCATCTACAACACGGTCATGTTCCTCATCGAGCGCGCCCAGCAGATCATGGCCTTCGTCGAGAGCGTGCTCGACTCGATCAACAACATCGCCACGGGCAACATCACCGCGGCCATCGGCTACGTCGAACGCACCCTCGCCCGCATCCTGCCGCTCGTGATCAGCTTCCTCGCCCGCCTCTGCGGCCTGGGGGGCATCAGCGACCGCATCCGCGACATCATCGCCCGCATCCGTGCCCCCATCGAACGCGCCATGGATCGCGTCGCCGACTGGATCCGCCGCACCGGCCAGCGGTTCCT